>CANPYX010000012.1 GCA_947588955.1 uncultured Oscillospiraceae bacterium
TTGAAGCCGCCTTTGGGAGGCTTATTTGCCATGCCTTTTGTTTTTTCTCTATCCGCTACTCCTCTGTTTCAAACTTCAAATCCCACCGTGGCCACAAGAAAGCCATCATCGCTGTCTGCCGTATGCTCCTGACCGCTATCTGGCACATACTCTCAGACCTAAAACCATACTCTCCAGATGGCTATCTGGCCTCTCGGCCTGTGAAAAAGGAAAAAATACTTACCATTTCACAGGCGCTTAATCTTCTGAAGCTCCGCGGATATGTCATTAAAAATGACGTTTCCGCTGTTACTTCCTGATTAAGCCGTGTCTATATTCTTTTTTGAAGCCGCCTTTGGGAGGCTTATTTGCCATGCCTTTTGTTTTTTCTCTATCCGCTACTCCTCTGTTTCAAACTTCACCTCAAAAAAAGGGGCATAGAAAACCCTATGCCCCATATTCCTGTTAGCCATTTGACGCATCAAGGAGGACAAGATAATCGTCAATGATATCCAGTATCTCCTCTCGGTTATTCAAATCATCAAAGTTTCCCATACAGTGAACGAAGTTATTGTTATAATATTCCTCGTCTCCGTTCAACAGTTCACTGACACCAATACCAAAAGCTTCAGAAAGTTGCAGTAAAGATGAATATTCCGGAAAGACCCTACCGTCCAGAATTGAAGCAGCTTCATCCGCAGAGCACTTCAAGATATTCTCAATATGAATATGGTTATCTTGTGAGAACTTGCGAATTGTACTTCCGAGCAAACGCAAATCTTTCATATTCAACTCCTTCAAAAAAGCAAAGAAACAAACTATCCTTGGCAAAGCAAAAACTTTTGTCTTAATATTATATGCCAATTCAAGGTCAAAATCAACTACAAGATATAGTGTGTCCCAGTTGATATGGCTTTAGTTTTGTGGTCAGGTTGGGCATGGGAAGAACACTTCCCGTCTTCTCTCTCTTTTCATCAGCTCCTGTACCAATGCTCTTTGCTCCTTAGGCATCTCTGAGTACCATGCTTGCCACAAAAGTAAGGAGTTTCATTCACCGGGGAAACATATCTAAATGTAGCTTATGCAACAATCACAGAAACGGCGTCATATAGACCGGGATATAAAAATGATCCTGATCCTTTGCGTAATCCTTCGTGTAAGCAATATATTTTTTCAGGATGCGGCTGGAAAACTTTTCACTGAACGCATTCAGGGACGCGTGGCTTTTATACCCGGAGGATTTTACCTCGATGGGGCAAATCTTATTTTTCCTCGTGAGAATAAAATCTATCTCATAATTGTGCTTCGACGTCTCTGTCGGAAAGGTGTAATAGAAAAGCTCATTCCCGCAGGCGGCAAGCTGTTGAGCGACAACATTTTCGTAGAGATAGCCGAGATTGGCGGAGAGCTTGTCATTCAACAGCTTTTCGTAGAGCTCATTCTCCGTAAAGTCCCGGTCCTTGAACATGAGCGTCGTGAAAAGTCCGGTGTCGCATAAGTACAGCTTGAATTTTGTGAGATCCTTATTGGCGGACAGTCCGGCGTTGGGGTCGTTGGCATGATAGGCCGTCAGGACTGTCCGGGAGTCGGCGAGTTCCGCAATGATTTCCAGAAGATCCCCTGCGCGGGCATTTTCCAGAACGCTTGACACCTGATACCTTGAGGCGTTCTTGTTGAGTTGGGCCGGGATCGCGTCAAAGAGGAGCGTGGCCCGGCCCGTCGGGTCGATCTTTTTGAAGTCATCCTCATAGAGACTGAGAATGTCGCGCTTTATGAGATCGACCTTGCGGAAATTATTCGCGGAGATGAATTCACTGACCGCCTGCGGCATACCGCCCACAAGCATATAGAGCCTGAAATCCCGCATCAGCTTTCGGTTTACCTGCTGACCCACGCCTCTCTCCGCCTCAAAGCACTGCTGTATCAGAGGAAAGCTGACCTTGTCCCCCAGCGCCCAAAGAAATTCCTCAAAATCCATGGGATACATGTTGAGCCTGCGCTCCTCACTGGGGATCAGGATGTCCTTCACGTTTCTTCTTATTGAGATGAGCGAACCTGTCTCGATGTAATCGTAACGGCGATCCTTTACAAGCTGCTTGACAGCCTGACGCGCCAAGGGACAGAGCTGCACCTCGTCAAAGATGATGAGAGACTTTCTCTCTATAAGATCGACCTTGAATTGGAGCTGGAGCTGCAGAAAGAGGTAGTTCAAATCGGAGACATCCTCAAAGAGCTCCCGCACAGACCGGGACGCCGCGGCAAAATCTATGAGGAGGTAGCTCTCATATTCCTTTTTCGCAAATTCCTCCACGATCGTGGATTTCCCGATCCGGCGAGCCCCTTCAATAAGAAGCGCGGAATGCCCGTCCGACTCCCGCTTCCATTCCAGGAGCTTTTCGTATATTTTCCTCCGAAAGATCATGCGCTTCACCTTCCGCATTTTTAAATTTCGACTAAATCCGCATACCCGCAAATTCTATATGCTGATTATACCTCAAAATCGCAAAATGTCAAGTCAAGAAGATAGCCAAACTGCGGATTGGGAGGAACAAATTTTCGGAATAATGATCTCAAGCCACTGACAAAAGCCGCTTTTCATTCTTGAACCTGGTATATGGCACACGCTGTGTGCCGAATCAGGGAAGGCAGAAAATCGCTACACACTGTGTAGCCATTTTTTATGCACCCATACTCTCGCGACAGTTCCTGAAATAGGCTGGCCCCGTTTTCAAGCAATCAGCTCGAAGACGGGACCTTATTCGAATTACTTCTCCGTCTTATTTCCGAACCACGAACGACAGAGGCGCTGTATTTCTCTTATCTCCTTTTCAAATCGGTCAATGCTCATGTTCTATGGCATTAGTTGTTGTGGTCAGGTTGAGCGGGGAAGAACACTTCCCGTCTTCTCTCTCTTTTCATCAGCTCCTGTACCAACGCTCTTTGCTCTTTAGGCATCTCTGAGTAGCACTTTTTCATGACTTTTGAATAGCATTCAATCAACCAATCTTTCGGTATTATGATTTCATTCAGAACAAGGACATATTTCAGCCGCTGTTCAGTGATCCAACTGCGTATGATTGCCATGGAGTACCCTGTCAGTTGGGATGCGTCGCATACGGTAAGCGCGTCAGGTTGGTCGTTCCATCGTTCACACAGAAAGCTCTGAATCTTTTCATCCGCTACTCTTTCCAGCAGTGCTGTCGCTCGCTGTCTCACCGGAACATTGCTGAATATTCCTGTCGGCGGCACTCTGCTTGCGTCCGTTTCCAGAAGGGTCAGGTACTCCACCACATCCACGGTCTTAATCACAAACCTCCAGGTTTTTGTTCCTCTGTCCTCACAGGGGATATAGCCGTTTTCAAGCAGCCATTTGCATTTTCGCTTGCTGAAATGGCATATCCGATAAAGCTGCTCTATTGAGATCTTCTCCGGATACTCCGAGAGTATATTTGAGTAATCTGTTGTCATGGTTGCCTCCATACGTTTTATATTCGTCAACGGCAGGATTGCAACCTAAGTTATTTTTATAAGGTTTTCCCAATCTTGGGGCGAATTCTAACGCTTTTCTAACACATCCTCTGAGTTTATGCCCGTCACCGTCCGTTTCGCCATAATTGAGGCAGTCAAACCCGTTGGTATTTCTCGCTTTTGCATTTCCAGAAAACCTCTAAATTCCCCATGAGCTTACGGGCATAAAATCAGGTAACCTAAGTTTCCATTTTAGCCTCAAACCCATTGGTATTTCTGACTTTTCGCTGGATAGTCCTTCGTACTTTCTACGGTTTTTACGCCGTTTTCTACGCCTCTTGAACTGGAAGAAATCCGCGTGGAATCCGGAACAAGAGGCGTCGTGAGAACCTCACAGGCTCCTATATTCCGTTTGCTTCATTGCCCTCGAAATCAGTTTGACGGAAACGTCACGTGGGTTCGAATCCCACCCGCTGCGTAAGGCAAAAAAGGGCTTCGCCCTTTTTTGCGGAGAAACGTGCGGGAAAAAGTCCTGAATTCTGCGGAATTCAGGACTTTTTTCCTGCTGTCGCGCTGCGCGCGCCTTCGTCGTCGCGGAAGCCGCTTAACCTCGCCCCGCCGCAAGCGGCAGGGCTCAGGCGCAGGCTTCGCTCCTCCTCTCCCCACGCAATCATGATTGCGTGGGGACCCCATAAGGCGGCACACTTGCGCGACAAAAGGATTTTTTCAAGGCACATGTCCTTGTAAAAAATATTTGATTTGAGATTCTCCGTTTTCTCCTTATTTCCTCTTATTCGCCGCGAACACCGCGTCCTTGTTGGCTTTTATGTCGTCGCGGGCCTTTGTCAGGCGCTCCTTCAGGTGGTCGGACAGGGCCTTGGAGGAGGAGAAGGGCCTGAAAAAGCGGTGCTTCTGGGCTGTTTTGTCCTGGAAGGCGCGGATGTGCGCCTTGAGGTTCTCGTACCTGATGATAACGTCGTTGTCCTGCGCGAATTTCCTGAGTCTCGCCACCAGCTGTACGGAGTGGGCAAGGTCGATGATAAAAACGCCGTAAAACATCCCTATCACAAAGGAAAACGCCAGGTTGTTGGAGAGCCAGCGCAGCGCGTCCAGTATGTAGGGGTGTATGAGGAAGTAGTAAACCGCCCCCAGCACCGCCCACGCCAGTGAAAACGTCGGGCAGATGATGCCCTGAATGTTCCCCCACTGGTTGGAGTAGTCCCACAGCCTCACCTTGGCGATCTTAATGCTCATGATCCCCGCTATGTACTCGATGGCGGTCATGCACACCGCCATAAATGCGAACAGCGCCGCCTTCTCCCAGAACGGGTTTTCGATCCACGTTGTATTTTCCAGCGACGCTATGAGGAACAGCAGACACAGCCCCATGCCGTAAAGCGGCACATACGGCCCCGTGCAAAAGCCCGGATTTATCCACTTCCTCTCAGGATTCGCCTTTGAAAAGAACCGCCTGAAAAACAGCTCCAGCACCCACCCGAACACCGAGCCGATGAAAAACAAAAACGCCAGCGTCAGAAATAAACCCATCTCTCTGTCCCTCCCAATATTCGAACGCTTCGTATATTGTAGCACAGTATCGCGTATTTGAAAACAGAAATAATTGAATTTATCTCCCCCGTGATATATAATGTGTTTAAAAACCAGATTATTTCGGGGAGTGAGCGAAATGCCGGACAACGGTCAAAATCTCAGGTACTTGTCCCTCCTGTCAAAAAAGTACCCCACCATCGCGGCGGCGGCGAGCGAGGCAATACGCATCGAGGCGGTCCTGCGCCTTCCCAAGGGCACGGAGCACTTCATGTCCGACCTCCACGGGGAAAACGAGGCGTTTATCCACATTCTCAACAACGCCTCCGGCTACATCCGTGAGAAGATCGACACCGTCTTTGAGGGCGAGCTGGACGAGTCTCAGCGCGCGGACCTGGCCACCCTCATCTACTATCCGGAAAAGAAGCTCCCCTCCCTCAAGGCGGCGCAGCCCGATCTGGAGAGCTGGTACCGCCTCACCCTCATGCGCCTCATAAGGCTCTGCCGCTTCGTCTCCTCCAAGCACACCCGCGCCCACGTGCGCAAGTGCCTGCCGGAGAGCTGCGCCTACGTGCTGGACGAGCTCCTTCACGCCCACTTTGAGGACCACGACAAAAAGCTCTACTACGAGACCATCGTCGACTCCATAATCTCCTACCGCCGCGCCGACCCATACATAATCCGCTTCTGCGAGGTAATAAAGCGCCTCGCCGTTGACCGCCTCCACATCGTTGGCGACCTCTTTGACCGGGGTCCCCGCCCCGACCTCATTTTGGAGCGCCTTATCGAGCACCACGACGTGGACATCCAGTGGGGCAACCACGACGTTGTCTGGATGGGCGCCGCGGCGGGCAGTCCCATATGCGTCCTTACGGTTCTGAAAACCACCCTCGCCTACAACAACACCGACACCGTGGAGCACGGCTACGGCATATCCCTCCGGGAGCTTGACCACATGGCTCAGGAGGTCTACGGCCTCTCGGACGTGGTGCGCTGGATGCCCAAAACCGACGAGCGCCGCCCCACCACCGCCGAAAAGCTCTACCGCGTTGCCCAAATGCACAAGGCGGTTACGGTGATGATGCTCAAGGCCGAGGCGCAGGTGATAGCCCGCAACCCGGATTTCCAAATGCGCGGCAGGGACTACATAAACCAAATCGACTTTGAAAAGGGCACGGTCATATGCGGCGGGAAGGAATACCCCCTTCTTGACACCGACTTCCCCACCGTTGACCCCGACGCCCCCTCCCGCTTCACCGCCAGGGAATCCGAGGTCCTTCGGGACCTGATACGCGGCTTCCGCCACAGCAAGCTCCTTCAAAAGCACGTCCGTTTCCTCTACTCCGCCGGCGGCGTGTACAAGGTCACCAACGGCAACCTCCTCTACCACGGCGCCGTCCCCATGAACGCCGACGGGAGCTTTGCCGAGGAGACCTTCGAGGGAAAGCGCTATTCCGGTCGCGCCCTCTTTGACTACTGCGACGAGCGCGCCCGCCGGGGCTACTTCGCCCCCGAGGGCTCCCCCGCCCGTGTCGCCGGGCAGGACTTCCTCTGGTATCTCTGGTGCGGCAGGCTCAGCCCCATTTACGGCAGAAGCGCCATGACCACCTTCGAGCGCCTTTACATCGCCGACACCGAGACCCATAAGGAGGTCAAGGACCCCTATTACCGCCTCATAAACGACCCCGACACCGCCGACAGGATACTCACCGAGTTCGGGCTGGAGCCCTCGGACTGCCACATAATAAACGGCCACGTCCCCGTGCGGGCGGTGGAGGGCGAGAGCCCCGTCAAGGGCGGCGGCAAGCTCATCGTCATCGACGGCGGCTTCTGCCGCGCCTACCACGAGAAGACCGGCATAGCCGGCTACACCCTGGTCTACAACTCCCGGGGCCTCACCCTCCGCACCCACCAGCCCTTTGAGAGCGCCGCCAAGGCCATCGAGGCTGACGGCGACATCGCCTCCACCGGCGAGTACATCTACACCTCCCCCACCCGCCTCACCGTGGGCGACACCGACGAGGGGCGCGAACAGCGGGCGCTCATCGGGGATCTGAAGGAGCTTGTCAGGGCCTACCGCACCGGTCTCATCAGGGAGACACCCTGAGAAAGGCGTACAATGGACCTGAAAATCGCCATCTGCGACGACAGCGCCGCGGACCGCCGCTTTATAGCCGAAATCGCCCGCTCCTGGGCAAAGGATACGGGGCGCGACGCGCGGATAACCGAATTTCCCTCCGCCGAGAGCTTCCTTTTCGAGTTTGACGGCGGCTGGGACATACTCCTTCTGGACATCGAGATGGGCGGAATGGACGGTGTGGAGCTGGCAAAGCGCCTGCGGGAAAAAAGCGCCACGCTCCAGATAGTCTTCATAACCGGTTACTCCGAGTACATCGAGGAGGGCTACGAGGTGGAGGCGCTCCACTACCTGGTAAAGCCCGTGGACCCCTCCAAACTGCGTTCCGTGCTGACGCGGGCTGTGGGGAAGCTGGCGAAAAACGAAAAAGCTTTGACCCTGGACTCCGGCGGCGAGACCGTCCGCGTGCCCGTATACGAGATACGCTGCGCCGAGGTGCGCGGCAACTACGTCACCCTCCACGCACGTTCCGACATCACGGTGAAAATGACCCTGGGGGAGCTCATGGATATGCTGGACGACAGATTTTACCGGGTGAGCCGCTGGGCAATGGTGAACCTCACCCGCGTAAGCCGCGTCAGCCGTAACGAGGTGACACTCACCGACGGCTCCGTCATTCCCCTGCCCCGGGGTGCCTGGGAGGGAATAAACCGGGCGATAATCAGCTTGAGGTAAATTATGGGACTTTTTTCAAAGAGAATAGACAAAAAGGTCGCCTCCTACCAGCGGGAGCTCATCGAGACGCATTTTCAGGAGGTGGACAACATGTACCGCCGTATGCGCGGCTGGCGGCACGACTACCGGAACCACATCCAGACGATGAAGGTCTACGCCGCCAACGGCGATTTGGAGGCGATAAAGCGTTACCTCAACGAGCTTGACACGGACCTTTCCACCGTTGACACGGTGATAAAGACGGGCAACCCCATGACCGACGCCATTCTCAACAGCAAAATAAGCCTCGCCGCCTCCCGCGGCATTGAGGTCCGCGCCGACGCCCACATCCCCGTGCGTCTTGGCATACCGGAGCTGGACCTGTGCTGTATCATCGGCAACCTCATGGACAACGCCATCGAGGCCTCCGTAAAGCTCCCCCAGGACCGCCGGCTCATACGCGTATATATGGACATGAAGGGCTCGCAGCTCTACATCTCCCTCACCAACCTCACCGCCGGAGGGAAGCTGGAAAAAAGCGGGACGAGGTTCAAAAGCTCCAAGGGCTCCCAGCACGGCCTGGGGCTTGTGCGCGTGGACGCCATAGTTGAAAGGCTGGGCGGATACCTCTCCCGCAACAGCGAGGAGGGCGCCTTCACCACCGAAATACTCCTTCCCACCGTCAATTCGTCACCCAAAAAGAGCGATTCGTCCCCCGTTTGACACGGGGGCGGATTTTTGTGTTAGTATGTCCCGTGAGGTGAGCAAAATGAAAAAACGGGAAAAGCCCAAATACAACGCCGCCCAAAACGTCCTGTGGATGGTGAGGATAGCCTGGAGCACAAGAAGGGTCTGCCTTCTCATCTGCGCGGCGACGGCGGCGCTGGAGATTTTGTACAACTTAGCGCAGCTCTACATCGCGCCGGAGATTTTAAAAAGGGTCGAGAGCCACGCGCCCATGGGGTCGCTCATAGGGACGATAGCCTTTTTCACCGCCGCCATCTTCCTCATACTCGTTTTGAAGGACTATGTGTCGGAGAACACCCTGTTCGCGCGGGTGGACGTGCGCTCGGCGGTGATTGAGAAGGTCAGCCGCAAGTGCAACACCACCTCCTACCCCAACACCTTAGAGGAAAACTTCACAAAGCTCCGGGAGAGGGCGTATTCCGCCTGTGAGGGCAACAGGGAGGCGACGGAGCTCATCTGGCAGACACTCACGCTCCTCCTTCAAAATATTGGCGGTCTCATAGTCTATCTCACCATACTGTCGCGCCTCAGCCCTCTTCTCCTCGCGGTGGTTGCCGTCACCTGCCTTGTGAGCTTCCTGGCGTCTGGGTACAAGAGCAACTGGACGTTCGCCCACCGGGACGCGGAGGATAAATATTACGCGAAAAAGACGTATATAAGACGCAGGGCGGAGTCGGTGGAGCTTGCCAAGGACATACGGATATTCGGACTTCAAAACTGGCTCAACGACCTTTTGAACAGCGTCCACGACGCCTACCTGGACTTCCGAATGAAGGTGGAGCGCGTATGGCTTCTGGCGGACCTTGTGGAGGTGCTGATGACGGCGGCGCGCAACGGCATAGCCTATGTGTACCTCATCGGCATGGCGCTGAGGGATGGGCTGAGCGTCTCGGAATTTCTCCTCTACTTCACCGCCGTCACCACCTTCACCCAGTGGATCATGGGGATACTTGACCAGGCGGTAAAGCTCCACAAGCAGAGCATTGACATATCCCGTTTGCGGGAGTTCCTGGACTACCCGGAGCCCTTCAAATTCGACGACGGTGAGAAGGTCCCACGGGCGGAGACCTACGAGCTTCGCCTGGAGCACGTCTCCTTCCGCTATCCGGGCGCGGCGGAGGACACAATACACGACCTGGACCTCACGGTAAAGGCGGGCGAAAAGCTTGCGGTGGTGGGGCTCAACGGCGCCGGCAAGACCACGCTTGTGCGCCTCCTGTGCGGGCTATTCGACCCCACGCAAGGTCGGGTGCTCTTAAACGGCAAAGATGTGCGATGCTTTGACCGGCGGGACTATTACACGCTTTTCAGCGCCGTCTTTCAGGAGTTTTCCGTTCTGGACGTGACCGTGGCGGAGAACGTGGCGCAGTCAAATACGGACATAGACCGGGCAAGGGTGCTGGAGTGCCTTGACAAGGCCGGACTCACCGAGGCGATGGACGCCCTCCCCCACGGGCTTGACACCCACGTGGGCAGGGACGTATATTTAGACGGCGTGCTCTTTTCCGGCGGGCAGACCCAGAGGCTCATGCTGGCAAGGGCGCTTTACAAGGACGCGCCGGTGCTGCTGCTGGACGAGCCCACCGCCGCCCTGGACCCCATCGCGGAAAACGACATCTACATGAAATACAACGACATGACGGCGGGTAAGACCTCCGTCTTCATCTCCCACCGGCTCGCCTCCACCAGGTTCTGCGACAGGATAATCTTCCTCTCCGGCGGCAAAATCGCCGAGGAGGGGACCCACGAGAGCCTTCTGGCGCTGGGCGGCGAATACGCCAATCTCTTTGAGGTCCAGAGCCGGTACTATCAGGAGGGAAAGGAGTTTTGACCGTGGAAAAGAGTAAGATAAAGCTGTCCCACGCCGTCTCGGTGAGCCTGCGCGCGGCGAGGGTCCTCCACAGCGTGAGCCGCAAATTTTTCCCCATGCTGACGGCGTTTTCGGCGGTGGACGCGTTGACGCCGTATGTGGCGGTGTTCTTCTCCGCCCGGATACTCAGCGAGCTTGCCGTTGGCCGCCGCCCGGATATACTCTGGCGCTGGGTCATAGCGGGCGTAGTCTGCACCGGACTCTTCGCCATTCTGAGGGCGCTTATATATCAGCGCAAGGAGACGCTTTTGGACGACCTTTACGGCAGGAAGGAGATACTCTTCGCCCAGAAGATGTTCGCCCTGGACTACGCCGACATGGACAAGCAGGAGACCCACGACCTTCGGGCGCAGATACAGCAAAACGAGGACTGGTCCGACTGGGGCCTTATGCAGACGCCGGGAATGTTCGAGGCGCTGTTTAAAGGCGCCGTCGGCATCCTGAGCGGCGCCGCGCTGACGGCGAGCCTTTTCACCTCGCCGGTCCCCGCCTCCGCCGGACGCCTCACGGCGCTCAACAGCCCCCTCTTTATCCTCGCCCTCGCCGCGGCGATGGTGCTGGTGAGCCTGCTGGCGGGGCTGTGCTCGGCAAAGGCGGTCTCCTACTGGAGCAGCGGCTCCGAGGACGCCACCCTGGGAAACAGGCTTTTCGGCTATTTCGGGTTCTTCGGGCTCAAAAAGGAGCGGGCGGCGGAGACGCGGATATACGGTCAGGAAAGGCTTGTCAGCGCCTACTGGGGGAAGAACTCCGCCTTCGGCTGGCACGGCTGCATCGCAAGGCTGGCGCGCGGTCCCCTGGGCATATACAGCGGGCTGGGAACCGGCATAACCGTTGTCATAACCGGCTGCGTCTATGTTTTCACCTGCCTCAAGGCGTGGGCGGGAGCATTTGACGTGGGCAGCGTCACCCAGTACGTGGGCGCGGCAACGGCCATGGCGGGGAGCATTTACGCTCTGGTGAGCCTCTTGGGGGACATGAAAACCAACAGCGCGTACCTGGACACCACATTCCGATTCCTGGACATCCCCAACGCCATGTATCAGGGCAGTCTCACCACGGAAAAACGCTCCGACAGGCAGTACGAGGTGGAATTTCGGGACGTGTCCTTCAAGTACCCCGGCTCCGACGCCTGGGCGCTGAGGCACGTGAGCGTCAAATTTAAAGTCGGCACACGCCTTGCGGTGGTGGGCGAAAACGGCTCTGGAAAGACCACCTTCATAAAGCTCCTCTGCCGCCTCTACGACCCTCAGGAGGGCGAGATACTCTTAAACGGCATAGACATCCGCAAGTACAACTACCGGGACTACATGGACATTTTTTCCGTTGTTTTCCAGGATTTCAAGCTCATATCCCAGCCCTTGGGGGCAAACGTTGCGGGGCGCGCCGACTACGACAGGGAAAAGGTCCGAAAAGCCCTGCTGGACGCGGGCTTCGGGGACCGGCTGGAGACACTGCCGAAGGGCATGGACACCCAGCTTTACAAGGATTACGGCGATGAGGGCGTGGAGATCTCCGGCGGCGAGGCGCAGAAGATCGCAATTGCGAGAGCCCTTTACAAGGACGCCCCCTTCATAATCCTGGACGAGCCCACGGCGAGCCTGGACCCCATCGCCGAGGCGGAGATCTACGCCAAATTCAACCAGATCTCCGGCGACCGCACGGCGATATACATCTCCCACCGCCTGTCCTCCTGCCGCTTCTGCGACGAGATACTTGTCTTTGACAGCGGAGCGGTGGTCCAAAAGGGCTCCCACGAGGAGCTTTTAAGGGCGGAAAACGGCAAGTACCACGAGCTTTGGACCGCTCAGGCGCAATATTACGTAGAGTGACCACACCCCCTCCCCTTTTCGGTGAGCGGTTAAAATTATTTCGCTTTACGATGGCATTATACCACTAAGCTAAGTAAATGTCAAGAAAATTTTTATTAATCCGAAATATTCGCAAGTTTTGCAAAGTAATTTCCTCCGGAAGCTCCCGGAGGAAATTACTTTTTTCCGTTTTGTTACAAAAAATATGCCTGTTTGTCCCCGAATCCTGCCTCGGCTGATACAGGCGCGGCGCAATATTGTCACGGCACTTGAGATAAGGGGGCAGTCAAAGCCGTGAGGATAGCTGAGAGCCGCGAGGACAAGGAAAAATGGGTAAAATTTTTAAGGTCGCACCCCAAGGGGCACTTTATGCAGTCGCCGGAGTGGGCGGCGGTGAAGTCCAACTGGAAAAACGTTGTGGTGCTGTCAGAGGGTCCGGACGGGGTCATAGAGGGCGGTATGAGCCTGCTTATACGCCCTCTGCCGGTGTTCGGAAACCTAATTTACTGCCCCAGAGGACCCGTCTGCGGGGGCGATCCGAGGGTACTTGGGGACCTTACGGAGGGTGTTCGGAGGGTCATGGAGACATACAACGCGGTGGGCGCGCGCATTGAGCCGGACATAGAGGAGACGGACAGCGAGTGGCTGGGTGCCATGGAAGGCCTGGGCTGGGTCCGCCGCCCGCCGAAAAACGCCGGGGACATGATACAGCCCCGGAGCCTTTTCCGTCTGGACCTTCGGGGTAGGACGGAGGAGGAGCTGCTGGCGGGCTTTCACAAAAAGCTCAGGTACAACATAGGTCTCGCGGCGCGGCGGGGAGTTGAGATAACCGAGGGCGGCGTCGGGTACCTTTCGGAGCTTTGTCGGCTCATGGAGGTGACGGCGAGGCGCGACGGGTTCGTTGCCAGGGACGCCGGATATTTTAAAAGACTCTGGGACGCCATGGCGCCGGAGCACGCACAGCTTTTGCTGGCAAAATATGAGGGCGAAACCGTCGCCGCCGGGCTTTTCGTCACCGACTGCGGGAGGACCTGGTACGTCTACGGGGCGAGCTCAAACGAGCGCCGGAACCTCATGCCCTGCCACCTTCTCCAATGGGAGGCGATACGCCGCGCCCTCGCGAGGGGCGACGCCTCCTACGACCTGCGGGGCTTTTTGGAGACGGAGAACGACAGCTCCGGCCTCTACCGCTTCAAGCGCCAATTCGGAGCGGACCTTGTACGCCTGGCCGGCGAGCTGTACCTGACGGACAGCCCAATAAAATACAGGCTCTACCGCCGGGCGGAATACTGTTACCACTCTCTCCTTCATCTCTATTCAAAAGCAAAAAAGTGACCCCGCCCGATACCGGGCGGGGCAGCTTGTCAGAAAAGGGTCAGCACTTTTGGGAACGTTCGAGGGCCTGGGAGATGTCGGCGATGAGGTCGGCGGCGTCCTCAAGGCCGCAGCTGAGGCGGACAAGGTCGGAGGTTATGCCGGCGGCGACGAGCTCCTGGTCGTTCATCTGCCGGTGGGTGGCGGAGGCGGGGTGGAGGCAGCAGGTGCGGGCGTCGGCGACGTGGGTCTCGATGGCGGCGAGCTTCAGATGCTTCATGAACTCCTCCGCCGCCTTTCTGCCGCCCTTGACGCCGAAGCTCACCACGCCGCAGGTGCCGTTGGGCATGTACTTTTTCGCCGTCTCGTAATACTCGTCGCCCTCAAGTCCGGGGTAGGTGACAAAGCTCACGTATGGGCTTGTTTTCAGGAATTTCGCCACGGCAAGGGCGTTTTCGCAGTGGCGGGGCATACGCACATGGAGGCTCTCAAGCCCCAGGTTCAGAATAAAGGCGTTCTGGGGTGACTGGATGGAGCCGAAGTCGCGCATGAGCTGCGCCGTGCATTTTGTTATGAACGCGCCGCCAAGACCGAATTTTTCCGCGTAGGTGACGCCGTGGTAGCTGTCGTCGGGGGTTGTGAGTCCGGGGAATTTGTCGGCGTGGGCGAACCAGTCGAATTTGCCGGAGTCAACTATGGCGCCGCCCACTCCCGCGCCGTGGCCGTCCATGTACTTGGTGGTGGAGTGGGTGACGATGTCCGCACCCCACTCAAAGGGGCGGCAGTTCACAGGCGTGGCAAAGGTGTTGTCCACGATGAGGGGAACGCCGTGGGCGTGGGCGGCATTGGCAAACTTCTCTATGTCCAGCACGGTGAGGGCGGGGTTGGCGATAGTCTCGCCGAATACGGCCTTTGTGTTGGGGCGGAACGCGGCGTCCAGCTCCTCCGGGGTGCAGTTGGGGGATACGAAGGTGAAGTCAACGCCCATCTTCCGCATGGTGACGTGAAAGAGGTTGTAGGTGCCACCGTAGATGGTGGAGCTCGCCACCACATGGTCGCCGCAGGAGGCGATGTTGAAGACGGCGTAGAAATTCGCCGCCTGCCCGGAGGAGGTGAGCATCGCCGCAGTTCCGCCCTCCAGGGCGGCTATTTTCGCCGCCACCGCGTCGTTGGTGGGGTTCTGGAGGCGGGTGTAGAAGTAGCCGGACTCCTCCAGGTCAAAGAGCCTGCCCATCTGCTCGGAGGTGGAATATTTGAAGGTGGTGGACTGGATTATCGGTATCTGCCGGGGCTCCCCGTTGCCGGGCGTATACCCCGCCTGTACGCATTTTGTGCCAATACCCTGTTCGCTCATTGTGTAATACCTCTTTTCGTAAAAATACACGGCAGGCGGCGGAACGTCCGCGCCTTATAAAATAATATCGTCACCGAAGGGATTTGTCAACCCATCGGCGGGTTTTGAAAAGTGCCGAAGCAGGAAAAACTCGCGGATTAACTTGCTTATTCACACGTTCTGTGTTATCATATCCGCAGAGCAGTATACGAAACCAAAATATTACAAGGAGGAAAAAACATGGCAAAACGTTTTATCGTGGTCGCGCTCATCGCCGCGATGTGCCTTGCCCTCGCCGTGCCGGCGCTTGCCGCGGGGGAGACCGTCGTCACCTCTACCGTTCTTGTCCCAGCGGAATATGAGGACATTCGTCCGTTTTCTGAGGGGCTCGCCGCCGCGAAGGAGGGTGGAAAATGGGGCTACATAGACGAGCGCGGCAAAACCGTAATCGACTTCAAATACGATTACGCATGCAGCTTCTCCGAGGGCATAGCGGCGGTGGCTTATCTGGAGAAGGACGTCGTCACCGCCAGGGACTATCAAACAGGAGAGGTAACGCGCAAGGAGGACATATATGCCTTCCGGCTCATTGACAAAAGCGGCAAGGAGACCGAGCTGAGCTATTTTGACGCCGCTTGGTACGCAGAGGTGCCGCCCTACGTGACACCGAGTCGCCTCAGTGCGTTTCCTCAGAACTTCATGTGCAGAAACGGCATTATAGTTATCGATTACCAGGCCTTTTTTGCCGACGGCACAACAGTGGAGCTCAAAGGTTTTGAAACAACGGCCTACAAGCTTTACTACAGCTTCGACGGAGTGAGAGCCACAGACAAGTATATGTCGGTGATGTATTCCAACCAATATGACATGTTTGATTATGGCGGTGATCTTCTTGTTGACTATAAAGGGAACGTGGTAATGAACCTTCCAAGTACCACATACTGGGACACCAAGCTGCTTTCATGCTACGGGTACGACGTTATGTTCGTTCCAAGCGGCGACGGGCTTATGGCGGTGAGCTGGGACGATGATCCCATGGCATACGATAATGTATCAAAATACGGTCTGATGGACATGGACGGCAACTGGGTCATTGAACCCGCCTACGACGGTTTTTCAGCCGACAGCCACGGAAATTACATCAAGGACGGGCTCTGGGTGGTGAAGAAGGACGGGAAATACGGCGCCGTGGACACCCGCGGAAATACCGTGATACCCTTTAAATACTATTACCTCAGCACCTTCTGCGGCGGCTTCGCAATCGCGTCTACGTCCAATGACGGTCAGGCATTTTATATTGACCGCTCCGGCAAGGAGTACAAGATCGGAGCTCCCGGCGGAGGGACCGCGAAAATTGAATCATCCTATTATTTGACGGAGTTCAACGAGGATGGGGTCGCCGCGGTCACTGACGAAAGCGGTCGCTCGTATTATATTTCGAACCGGCCGGTAAACGGCGTTTTGCCCGTGGTAAAGGGCAGCGAAAATATACCGCAGGACGCCATAACCCATACGTCCGGTTTTGGCTCAGTCGATGAGGCAGTCTTGACATTCGAGATTGCCACGGATGTTCCCTTTAAATCAAACGGAAAATACGGGCTTATGCACATCGATTTTTCAAAGCAGTCCTTCACCGATGTCCCCGCCACCAGTCCATATTATGAAGCCATAACCTGGGCGACAGACAACGGGTACATAAACGGGGTCTCCGCCGACCGTTACGCTCCCGACACTCCGGTGAACAGGGGAATGATGGCGACCATACTCTGGAACATAAATGACAAGCCTCAGGTGTCCTCCGGAACCAATTTCACCGATGTGAAGAGCGGGGCGTATTATGATTCCGCCATAAAATGGGCGGTGAGCAAGACAATAATAAGCGGTATTAACACCACCACATTTGCCCCGGAAAATCCATGCAACGCCGGTATGGTACTTATGCTTATCCACAACTCTCTTGATAAGCCCCTGCCGAGCTCAACCGAAAACGTATTCAGCAAGGTATCCCCCACGGATTACTACTATACCGCGCTGCTCTGGGCGTATGAAAAGGGAGTTATCGGCGCAGATTTTGATCCCAAGGTGATCTGCACCCGCGCCACAATGATAGATTACTTCTATAAGATTTTGGCTGACAATTAATAAAAGCATTTCCCCCTCTAAAAAAGAGGGGGAAATTTTTTGACAGTCAGTTATCCGTTGCTTTGGGAGCATTTTTCGGCGTCGATGGCGAGGACGAGCATAAGTGCCAGGAGTGCGTCGCGGGGGTCGCGGACGTCGATTACGTAGGTGTCGGTCCAGTTGAAGAGCTCCTTGGTGACGGACGCCACCTGCGCGCCGGAGCGGTCGGTGATGGTGTAATCCCAGCCCATGAAGTTCCCCTCAACCTGCCAGCCGTTGCAGTCGATGTTGTAGCGGGGGCGGAAGAAGCTGAACTCACGGTTTACGCAGCCTATGCAGCTATCGCCCAGATACAGCTCGAATTTGGAGAGCAGGGTGAAGACGCGCTGCTTCACCGTCCCCACCTCCCGGTCATACTGGTCGAAAATCTTCAAACAGTGCCCCCAGGCGAGCTGTCCCTTGACGGTATAGAGGGTGCTCCCCTCCTCGTCATAGATGTCGTAGCTGTCGAACCAGGAGAAAAATCGCTGCTTGAACAACATTCTCATTTTGAGGCACTTCCTTTCCGCGCCCGCCGGCGAAAATCACATCTTCTCCGGGGCGGTGACGCCCAGGACAGAGAGGCCGTTTTCCAGGACGGTCTTCACCGAGGCGGCGAGCTTGAGGCGGGCGTCCAGAAGCTCCTCCTCCGCGCCCTTTATTCGGCAGGCGTTGTAGAAGCGGTGGAAGCGGGCGGCGAGCTCCATAAGGTATCTGTTCACGCGGCTGGGGTCGTAGTCCCTTGCCGCCAGCTTTATCTCCTCCGGGAAGGCGGAGAGCTCCTTTATAAGCGCCCTTTCCGTCTCGTCGGCGAGGAGGGCGGGGTTTATCTCCGAGGCGCTTTTGACCGTGTGGCCCTCGCTCTCCAGCATCGCAAGGAGCGTGCATATGCGGGCGTGGGCGTACTGGACGTAATAGACGGGGTTTTCGCTGTCCTGCCGCACGGCAAGGTCCAGGTCGAAGTCCAGGGGGCTTGTGGCGGCGCGGTTGTTGAAGTAGTAGCGGGCGGCGTCCACGTTTATCTCGTCCAGAAGGTCGATGAGGGCGATCGCCTTGCCGGTGCGCTTTGACATACGCACGGGCTCGCCGTTTTGCAGGAGGTTCACCAGCTGCATGAGGACTATGACGATGCGCTTTGAGCCCTCCAGCCCCAGGCCATCCACCGCCGCCTGGAGACGCGCCACGTGACCGTGGTGGTCGGCGCCCCAGACGTTTATGACCTTGGAAAAGCCCCGCTTTTCCAGCTTGTTGCGATGATAGGCGATGTCGGCGGCGAAGTAGGTGTAAAATCCGTTGGCGCGGCGGAGGACGTCGTCCTTCAGGTCAAGCTTTTCCGCCTCCTCGCGGGTCTTGCCCTCGGAGACGTACTTTCTCCTCAGAAGCTCAGCCGTTTTGAGCCACAGGGCGCCCTCCTTCTCATAGGTCCAGCCCTTGGAGGTGAGGATGTCCACGGTCTCGGCGACGTAGCCGGATTCGTGCAGGGAGGACTCAAAGAACCACTCGTCGTACTCGATGCCGTATTTTTGGAGGTCGGACTTCATCTTAGGTATGTTCCGCTCAAGTCCGAATTTTGCCATGGAGTCCTGCCACTCCTCCCCGGACGCGCCATTGGGGAATTGGGGTGCTGACTCAAGGAAGCTTTGGGCAAGCTCCTTTATGTCCTCCCCGTGGTAGCCGTCCTCTGGGAAGGGGTAGTTTTCCTCGCCCAGCCTTTGCTGCATGGCGCGGGCGTAGATGGAGACGGCGAATTTGTGCACCTGGTTGCCGGCGTCGTTGACGTAGAACTCCTTCCAGGTGTCATAGCCCGCCAGCTCCAGCACATTTGCCAGGGTGTCCCCCAGGACGCCGCCGCGGGCGTTTCCCATGTGCATGGGGCCTGTGGGGTTGGCGGAGACGAACTCCACCATCACATGCTCGCCGTGGCCTATGTCGTCGGAGCCGTAGGCCTTTCCCTCCGCCTCCACGTCGGCTATCACGTCGCCGTACCATTTGGGACCCAGGCGGAAATTTATAAAGCCCGCGCCCGCCGCCTCCGCCGAGGCGAAGTAGGAGCCCTCCATGTCAAGCTCGGCTATGAGCGCGTCGGCGATCCTCCTTGGAGCCATGCGCATATCCCTTGCCGCCGCCATCGCCGCGGAGGAGGCGTAGTCGCCGAATACCGTGTCCTTGGGTATCTCCACGGTTCCCTTGAGGGTCACTCCCGCGGGCAGAGAGCCCTTTTGAGAGGCTTTTTCGTATGCCGCGCCCAGCAGGGCCTCTATCTGCTGTTTTGCCGCGTCTATAAGATTCATTGGTGTCGTTCCTTTCAGTCGTCTATGGTTATCTTTATTTTGTTCTCCTGTGTGCCGTGGGTGAAAACGAGGGTGTAGGACGCCTCCACGGTGCCGCCCCGCTCCGAAAGGTCCCAGCTGAGAGCGCGGGCGGCGGCTGTCAGGTCCATGGAGCCGTGGGGAGTGGTGTAAACGCACGCTGTCGCCTTGCCGGGTATGAGCGTCAGGCGCAGGCCGGCGGAGCCGCGGCGGGTCAAGTCCAGGCGTCCCGGGCGCAGGACAAGGGTGACCTCGCCCAGGGCGTCGGGGTATTTTATCACGGCGTTTTCGCCGTCAAATTCGTATAGTCCGCTGTACACGTTTTCAAAGGCTTCGTCTCCGGCGGAGGAGCTGACGGCGATCCTCACTGTCTTTCCTCCAGGCTCACGCGCTTCACGGAGCCCTCTATACGGAAGCCCAGGAACAGGGAAGCGGTGCGGGCAAAGTCCTCGGCGCTGTCGGTGACGAAGTAGCTGTAAGCGCCCTTTTCCCTGTCCGCAAGTCCGCCGAGCTTATAAAGCTCCCGTCGGAGCTTTGCCGCCGCCTGAGCGCCGGGGTCGATGAGCGTGACACGCGGACCCATTATCCTGCCAACGGTGCCGGCTATCAGGGGGTAGTGGGTACAGCCCAATATCAGCGTGTCCACCCCCGCGTCCCGCAGGTCCGCAAGGTACTGCTCCGCCACCAGGGAGAGGACCGGGTCGTCCTCGCCGGTACGCCCCTCCTCCACCAGGGGGACGAACAGGGGGCAGGCGGTTTTGTGTATCTGGACCTCCGGCATGAGGCGGAGGAGCTTTTCGTCGTAGGCGGTGCTCCTGATGGACGCCTTTGTGCCGATGAGACCGATCTTGCCGTTTTTCGTGGCGCTCACCGCCGCCTCCGCCGCCGCGTCAGCGACGCCGAAGACGGGTATGGGGTAGTCGCCGGCGATCTCCTCAAGCCCGTTGGTGCTGACGGTTCCGCAGGCGGCGACCACCGCCTTTATGTCGTGGCGGAGCAGGAAGTCAATGTCCTGCCGCGCGTATTTGATTATCGTCTCGCGGCTCCTGCCGCCATAGGGCACCCGCCCTGTGTCGCCAAGGTAGATTATGTCCTCGCCCGGCATGAGCTCCATGAGCCTTTTGACGCACGTGAGCCCACCGAGCCCGGAGTCGAAAACGCCTATGGGCCGTATGTCCATACGCTCCCTCCAAAAAATAAGCTGCCTTCCCGCTCCGCCGAAGTTAAAACCGGGGCGATGAGGGGAATACCATAATAATATATTCTAAAAGAGAAAATAAAACAAGTGTTTATTGTAGAAATTCTTAAAGCGAAATGGTATAATATCCGCAGGGCGGATATTATACCATTTCGAGAAGGGGAAACGAAAACAAACGGAGGCTTGCGGGATGATTCATTTTGACCTCTCAACCAAGGATTTCAGGCGACTTCTTGACCTTGTATACATCGGCAACTGGGTGCTCAACTCGGCCCGCGGGGACGACAGGATAACGGACTACGACGACGTGGAGAGCCTTATATTTGCCCAGTGCCTTCAGGAAAAGGGCACAGAGGAGCTTTACGACATCGACGGGGGCGTGGTGTACCCCTCCGTCGCCTTCTCCGAGGGCGGTATCCACGAGGCGATAATGGACTATGAGGACTCGGTATTCTTTGACATCTTAGCTGAGGAGCTGGCGCGGAGGGACATGGAGTTTGCGCCGGTGACGGAGGAGAATTACAACGAGCTTTCACAGCGCACGGAGGAGTACCTGGAGGAGTTCGACGAGAACGGCGTGGACAATTTATACCTTGACAAATAGCGCCGATTGCCATAATTTATATATATAATCAGACAACGGCTTTTCACTTACCGAAACGGAGCGAGCTATGGCGAAAAACAACAGACAAAACAAATCGGGTCTTCCCGGCTGGGTGTTCTTCCTGATATTTTTCGGGATAGTCAACATCGAATGGATATGGCCGCTGTGGCCCTTTGCCCTGGTGGGGGTGGTCCTTTGGAGGCTGGGCGTCTTTGGCGGGGCGAAGAACGCCTCCAAGGGGGTCTCCTCCGACCAGCGCCAGGAGGTGCGGATGGACAAGTACCGCGTAATGACCGAGGGGCGGACGGTGGAGTCCATAGATTATCTTGCCTCCGCCGTGGGCGTGAGCTTCCAGACGGCTCTGCGGGACCTGCAGAAGATGGTTGCCGAGGGGAGACTGGGACCCAGGGCGTATATCAACTACGTGGACAAGACGGTGGTGCTGGACGCCCACGCCGCCCGCGCCGCCCAGGGGCAGACGCAGACCCAGACCCAAACGCGGGCGCAGACAAAGCCCGTTGAGGGCAAGGACGGCTCCAACATGATCTCCCGCGCCGCCGAGAGCGACGCTAAAAAGAAGGGCTCCGCCAAAAAAGCCCCCGCCGCTCAGACACAGGACACGAGGGTCTACGGCAAGCTCAAGAAGGTCCTGCTGGTGCTGGGCACCGTCCTCACGGTCCTGGGCGGGCTGGGGACCGTTATGACGCTTTCGGAGATCTCCTATTACTACTTTCTCAGAACGCTGAGGGAGGTCATACCCTTCCTCTCCATACTTGTGAGCGGGCTGGGGTGCCTGGGCTACCGGGGCTTCCTCAGAAAGCGGGAGAACCGCTTCCAGCTCTACGCCGCCGCCTGCGCGGGGAAGGACTTTGTGAATGTCGGCGAGCTGGCTTCAAAGGCGGGGGTCTCGGAGCGAAAGTGCAAAAAGGACCTGGAGGCAATGCTGGAGAAGGACCTGCTGCCCGCCACGGCGTACATCGACCAGGGCAACGGGCTTCTCATCTTAAAGCCCGGCGCCGCGCCAAAATCGGAGCCCGTGCCGGAGCCGGAGGAGGACAACGAGGACAGGTACAAGTCCATTCTCCGCGAGATACGCAAGCTCAACGACGACATCCCCGACGAGGGGGTGTCCCGAAGGATAGACGAGATGGAGCTTCTCACCGGCAAGATATTCAAGGCGGTGCAGGACAAGCCTGAAAAGGAGCCGCAGATAAAGTCCTTCATGAGCTACTACCTGCCCACCACACTAAAGCTTTTGGGCTCATACGCGGAGTTTGAAAGGTCCGGCGCCCAGGGGGACAACATCACCTCCGCCAAGGCGGAGATAGAGCAGATACTTGACACCCTGGTGGACGGCTTCCGCAAGCAGCTTGACAAGCTCTACGAGCGTGACGCTATGGACATAGCCTCCGACATAGACGTGCTGGAGACCATGCTCCGCCGCGACGGGCTCACAGGCGACGGCAGCGCCTTCAACGTCCGCGGCGGCTCCGCCGCTGCCGCGCAGTCGGAGGTCAAAAAGGACGAGGAAAAATAAATAACAAAATAAGATTTTATCCCCGCTTTTTTCATGAAAGCGGGGATAATCTGTTTCTTAGGATTTTGTAACAAAACGGAATCATATTTTTAAATTTTTATTACATTATGTCTACCGCACTTGAATTTGGAGACGGGGTGTATTATACTTTGTACCGTAATAAACTTCCAAAACCATGCCCGGAAGGACGGGCAGGAAGGAGCGTCAGATGACTACCCAGGAAACGAACGTGGCGGCAAGCGAGGCACAGGCTGTGGAGACACCGCCGGCACCCCCGTCCAGGCCGCCGAAGAAGAAAAAGAAGCTCAACCGCGCCGTGAAGCGGATCATCACAGTCGTGGTGATACTCGCCGTCATCGCGGCTATCGGTTTTTCGCTGTGGTGGTTCCTCTTCCGCGAAAAGGAGGAGGAGAGCGAGATCATGCCCGCCACCGCCACACGCAAGACAATACAGAGCACCGTCCAGGGAAGCGGCAACGCCCGCGCCGGGGCGAGCTCAGCCATAACCTTCCCCGCCGACGGCACCATACGGGAGGTATTTGTCAACGTGGGCGACCAGGTGTTTGAGGGTCAGCCCCTCTACACCGCATACAGCCCCGCGGCGGAGGCGAATGTCAGCGCCGCGGAGAAGGCCGTCACCGACCAGAAGGAGACGATAGCGACCCTTCAAAAGGAGCTGGAGAACCGGCGCAAGGAGTATGCCGACATGTCGGGGCGCGCCTCGGAGCTCACCATAAGGGCTCCCTTTGACGGAAATCTCCGGGACGTGGCGGAAATAAAGCCGGGCGACGAGCTCTCCGCCGGCACCAAGCTTGCCACCATCGTCAACGACCGCCATCTGAAGCTGAGCCTCTATTTCAGCTACGGCTACGAGAACGACATTTACGTGGGACAGACCGCGTCCGTCTCAATTCCGCAGCTTATGCTCACCCTTGACGGCGAGGTTGAGGAGATATACAAGGTCAAACGCCCCACCGTGGAGAACGGTATACTCTTTGAGGTTGTCATCGGTCTTGACAATCCCGGCACGCTCACGGCGGATATGGAGGCCTCCGCCTCCATGGTCACCGCCGCCGGGGTCAACGTCTTCCCTTACGAGAACGGGAAGCTTGAATATTCCGGCAGTGAGGACATAGTCGCCACCCAGGCCGGCAAGGTGGAGAGTACATCGAGCCTGCGGGATTACACCGATGTTTCGGCGGGACAGGTGCTTGCCGTGCAGTCGGCGGACACCTTCAACAATGAGCTTTCCGCCAAGTCCGACGAGATAAAGGCCGCGGAACAGCGGGTCACCGACGCCGAGACAAGACTTGCGGAGCTTGAGGAGGCAGTGGTCAAGGCTAAGGAGGGCGTTGAGAATCTGGACGCCGTGGCGCCCATCTCCGGCACCATCACCTCCTGCACCGTGGTGGAGGGCTCCGAGGTCACCGGCGGCACCACCATCATAACCATCTCCGACACCACCAACATGACCGTGGAGATAACCGTTGACGACCGCAACATCTCCTACGTCAAGCCCGGTATGGAGGTGGAGCTTGCCGACTGGAACGGCAACTACTTCGTGGGCGTGGTCACCAACATCGACATGGGCTACGGCGGAGACATGGGCTCCATGGGCGGCTCCGGCATGACAAACTACCCGGTGACGCTCTCAGTGGAGAACTCCTCCGGCTCGCTCCTGCAGGGAATGTGGCTTGACTACTCCTTCGTCACCAGCGAGTCCGTGGACTGCCTGACCGTACCCATCCAGTGCGTCAAGAACATAGTGGACCTGGACGGCAACCCCCACACTGTGGTATTCCTCCAGGCGGATGAAAAGCCGGAGAACGCCATTGAGTTCGAGATGCCCGAAAACTACTATGGCTCCACTCCCGCCTATCCCTCCGGCGAGGAGGGCTACTGGCCCGTTCCCGTGGAGACCGGCCTCAGCGACAGGTACGACATTGAGATCACCTCCGGTCTTTCCGACGGCGACACGGTGTTCAGCGCGTACATGATGACCGGAGCCTGGGGCTGATGAGGTCACGTCATGCTTATCGACATAAAAAACGTCTACAAAATTTATAACGAGGGGCAGGAGAGCGAGGTCCGGGCGTTGGACGGCGTGAGCCTCCAGATAGACCGGGGCGAGTTTGTGGCGATAATCGGCGCCTCCGGCTCGGGAAAATCCACCCTCATGAACATTCTGGGCTGTCTTGACGTGCCGACCTACGGGGATTACTCCCTGGACGGCACGGACGTGACGGAGCTTTCGGACAAGGAGCTTGCCAGGATACGCAACAAGGAGATCGGCTTCATCTTCCAGGGCTACAACCTCATCTCCGCCCTCAACGCCTATGAAAACGTGGAGCTGCCCCTTATCTACCGGGGCGTCAGCATACTGAGGCGCGAGGACATGGTGATGGAGGCTCTGGAGAAGGTGAAGATGGCGGACCGGGCGCAGCACAAGCCCTCGGAGATGTCTGGCGGACAGCAGCAGCGCGTGGCAATAGCGAGGGCCATCGCCGCCAAGCCCCCCATCATAATGGCGGACGAGCCCACGGGAGCTCTTGACTCCCGCACCGGAAAGCACGTGCTGGAGATACTCCACACCCTCCACGAGGAGGCGGGCACCACGATAATACTTATAACCCACGACAACTCCATCGCCGCCACCGCCCACAGGATAGTGCGGATCTCCGACGGCAGGATAGTGGCTGATTCCATGAACGACGCGGAGCTCCAATACAGTGTCGCTCACGAAGGAGGTGCGGGAGCGTGAAGCTTACACAGGCGCTTAAAATGGCGGCAAAGTCCATATCCGGCAACAAGGGCCGCTCCGCCCTCACGATGCTGGGCGTCATCATCGGCCTCGCGGCGGTGATAATCCTGGTCTCCTACGCCCAGGGGCAGAACCTCGCCATGGAAAAATACTATGAGAGCATGGGCGAGAACAAGCTCACCGTCTACGCCTATGCCTACAACAACGACGTGGACCTGGCGGAGGAGCTTTCCAACTACTGCCAGCAGATCTCCGACTGCGTGGCGGGTATCACTCCCAATGAGTATGTATGGGACGTGAATATCCAATACGGCGTCCAATCCCTGGGACAGAACAACAACAGCTACGGCGTCTCAATCGGCGGGGGCGTGTACGTGACGGATTCCTACAATACACGTCCGCAGTTTTACCTTGCCAACGACCAGTTCGGGCTGTGCAACAACTATACGCTCGCCAAGGGCAGGGAGCTGAGCTACATGGACATAAAGCGGCTCAACCACGTGTGCGTCCTGGGCGCCGCCACCGCCGACACGCTCTTCGGAATGGTGGACCCGGTGGGCAAGGAGGTCACGGTGAACGGCCTTCCCTTTACGGTCATAGGCGTTTACGCCCCCAAGGGCAACGGCACCACCGAGTACAACGAAGAGGGCGACAACTGGCAGGAGGTGGAGATGAGCCGCATGGACCGAATAGTCGTCTTCCCCTATACCCTCACCCGCATTTTCAACGGCAACCAGTCCGTAAGCGACTTCACCGTAAAGGCCAAAGACTCCAAGTCCGCCAAGGAGGCGGCCACGCTTATACGCTCCTTCCTCTCCGGACTTGTGGACATGGAAAACGGCAACGGTTACGCCGACGTATACAACGAGGGCGTTTACCGCGAGGAGGAGAACGAGGCGAACAAGCTCCAGCAGTATTTCCTGGGCGGCATCGCGGCAATTTCCCTGATAGTCGGGGGCGTGGGCATAATGAACATCATGCTCGTGACCGTCACCGAGCGCACCAGGGAGATCGGCATACGCAAGGCCATCGGCGCGGAGCGCGGCAGTATCATAACCCAGTTCCTCATCGAGGCGGCGATGATATGCGGCATCGGCGGGATACTTGGGATAATCGTGGGCTACCTGGGTACGCTCATCGTGGGCAAGCTTGCCTTCAAAATAGTCCTGATCCCCGGCGTGGGGATCACCGTCGGGGCGTTCGCCATATCCGTTGCCCTGGGCATAATCTTCGGCATATACCCCGCCGCCAAGGCATCCCGGCTCCAGCCTGTGGACGCTTTAAGGGCAGATTGACAAACAAAGGAGTGAGCTTATGAACAGCACAAAAAAGATCGCGGCGCTCCTTCTGGCGCTGATAATGGCGGCGGGACTCATATCCCTCCCGACGCGCGCCGCATTGGAGAGCGATTCCACCTTCACCGACATAACCGACCCCAACGTGGCGGAGGCGGTGGAGATACTTCACACCATGGGCGTTATAAACGGAGACGGAAAAGGGAAATTTAATCCCGACGGAAATTTAACAAGGGCTCATTTCTGCACCCTTGCCATTCTCCTGATGGGCAGGGGCGACGAGGTGCCCCGCTACGAAATCACCACCACATTCACCGACGTCCTCTCCGATCACTGGGCGCAGGGATACATAAACCTTGCCTCAAAAATCGAGATTCCTGAGGGCAGCGGCAACCGTCTGGTCTCCGGCACAGGTAAAGACGGCAAATTTAACCCCGACGGAAATATGACCTACGGCATGGCGGTGACCTTCGCCCTGCGTGTTCTGGGCTACACCGCCGAGTCCTCCGTGAACTGGCCATACGGCGCCGTGGCGCTGGCTCCGCAGCTCGGACTTTCCGACGATCTCCCGGCTCTTAGCGCCAATGCCCCCATAACCCGCGGGCAGGCGGCAATACTTTTCAGGAATATGCTGACGGCAAAGCCAAAGGACAGCAAGACCTCATACATAAACACTCTCGGCACCGCCTATGAGAACACGGTATACTACTCCGCCGGCGAGGTCACCGGCGACGGGCAGCCGGCTATGAAGTTTTCCGGTATCGAGGAGCCTGTGGCGGCGGCTCATCACTTCCCCTCCGATTCCTTCCTGGGGCACAGGGGCACAGCGGTGCTGGACGGCTCGGAAAAGCTCCTGGCGTTCATACCTGAGCGTGACCAGAGATCCCGCACGGTGACGGTGGTCTCCACCTCCGGCACGAAGCTCAGCGGCGAGGGCGGTGTCACGGTTACGGTACCCAGCGACACGAAGGTGTACCGTGGCGGCGTTGAATCCAAGTGGGGAATGATATTCGGCGGGCTCAACAGGGCCGGTCTGCGGGTAACCGTCTACTATGCCCCCTCCGGTTCCATTGACTACATCTACGCCGGCTCAGCCTCCAAGGTCTCCGGCAACATTGCCGTCGCCCGTGAGGAGGGGCTGAAGGCGTTCAGCTCGATAATCTCCGGCGAGAGGTGCACGGTCATTAAAAACGGGCTGGAGGTTGACGGCAGCGCCATAAAGCCCTATGACGTGGGAATGTATGACGCCGCCGGCGGGACGCTCTACGTCACAGACTTCCGTGTCGCCGCGGTCTACGAGCAGGCGTCGCCCAACCCCGCCGCGCCGGAGAAGATAACGCTCCTGGGCAAGGAGCTGGAGCTTGCCGATTGCGCCTACGACACCCTTGGTAACGTGGGCAGGGGCGTGACGGTGATGGCGCTTTTCGCGCCCAACGGCAAGATTGCCCAGCTTCTACCCAACACCGGGCTTGGCTCCACGGCTATGGGCGTGGTGGCGGAGGGCTCCTCCGGCTCCGGCGTGACCATAAGCGTGATAAACGCCCCGGAGGGACTTGAGACGGTGTCCGGTACGCTTCAAAACGGCATTGACGCCGGCAGCTACATGGGTGAGCTGGTCACATTCGGCACCGCGACCGTGGCGGGCTCCACCTGCCTGCGCCTCACAAAGGTGTTCAGCGGCGCTTACGGGGACTTTGACGTTGCCGCCAGGAAGGTGGGGAGATATTCTCTCGCCGAAAACGCCGTGATATTTGAGCGCGCCGGCGCCGGCGGGTACCTCACGCGCATATCCACAGGCGACCTTAGCGAGGCGCGCATCCCCTCCGCGCAGGTGACGTCTGTACATCTGAACTCCGAAAACCAGGCGGACGTGATCATTCTTGAAAACGTCACCGGCGACAGGTTCGTTTACGGACTCGTGTCCACCAGGGCGGATCAGGGGTATATCGCCTCCCTTGGCGGCGGTGAAGGCACCACCGTCGATGTCACCGTGACCACCGTCAAATACTATGAGGACGGCGAGGAGAAGAGCGTCGAGGTCCTCTGCGACTCCCTCCGCGGCGGCGGCTTCGGGGGCGTAGCGGTGTCCGGGTTCGATTCGGGCTACTCCAACATCAGCGTGCCCCGCGCCGCGGCTTACGCCACTCTCTCCTCCGTTAAGGACCTCACGCAGGACGACATCGACGTGAAAAATGGGGTTGTTTACCTGAAGGGGACAAGAATTCCCATCTCCTCAAGCGTCCGGTGCTACAACAAGCGTTACGGCTTCTGGTACGAAAGCCTGGACGAGTGCTGGCTCGCCTCCAACTCCTTCACCGTCTACTACGACCGCACCCCCACCACGGGAGCGAAGGCAAGAATCATAGTTGTAGAATAATTGAGAAAAGGCTGTGCCTTGTTAGGAAAGTTAAACCGGCTGACATTTTGTCAACCGGTTTAACTTATTTCTTTTATGACACCGGGTATCTCGCTGAGACTGCGGACGGTTATGTAATTTCCGTCGGGCGGGGAGGCGGGGCTTGATGGGGGGAAGAAGAATATGGCGCCGACGCCGGCGTTGTGGGCGCACCTAAGGTCAAGAGCGCGGTCGCCCACGTAAAAGGTTTTCCGTTTGTCAAGACTGTGACGGGCGCACAGAAGATTAATCCCGTCAGGCGCAGGCTTGCGGGGTATGCCATCCCCGGCGGAGAGTATATCGGCAAAAAATCTCCCCACTCCCAGCCTGTCGAGCACCGCCTTTGCCGTGGCGCCCTTGTGGGTGAATACGAAATTTGCCGTTCCCCGGCGGGAAAGCGCCTCCAGCGTCTCCGCCGCGCCCTCCATGAGGCGGACCCTGCCATCCTCGGCGGTGTTTAACGCCTGATAACGCTCCCACAGGGCGTCCGGATCAAGCCCCCGCGCCAGGGCGGTTTTTGTCAGCACGTCCTTGACGGAGCTTTCGATGAGTCTGCAGTGAAGCTCGCCGCGCTCCGGCGTCTCCCCGTACTCGCGCAGAGTTTGCAGGGCGCAGTCCACGATTATGGGGTACGAGTCCAAAAGCGTCCCGTCCAGGTCCCAAATGAGGGCGGTCATCTCAGCTGCCTGCGGCGGGAGAGGTTCAGCGGGCCCTCCTGCATCTCGCCGATCATGTCCAGGGATTTGTTGAGCCCGTACGCCACGCACATATCCGCGTCGTCGGCTATGCGGGTGCGGATGCTGGTGGAGCTCTCGATGAGGCGCTCAAAGCCCCAAATGAGGGCGCCTCCGCCGGTTATGACTATGCCGTTTTCGGATATGTCCGCCACCAGCTCCGGGGGCGTGTTCTCCAGTACGCGGTGGATGGACTCAAGTATCTGCTCCGAGACCTCGTCAAAGGCCTCTATCATCTCCGTAGAGCTCACGGAGACCATGCGGGGAAGCCCGGTCATCAGGCACCTTCCCTTGACCTCCACGCTCATCTCGTCGGGCTTGGGGAACACACAGCCGATGGATTTTTTCAGCTCCTCCGCCGTGGTCTTGCCCACAAGCAGGTTGTGCTTTTTGCGGATGTATTTGATTATAGCCTCGTCAAAGGCGTCTCCGGCTGCCTTTATTGACTCTGACTGCACCACGCCGGAGAGGGATATTACGGCTATGTCGGTGGTGCCGGCGCCCACGTCCACCACCATGTGCCCCTCCGCCTTGGAGGTGTCCACGCCCGCTCCCAGCGCCGCGGCGACAGGCGCCTCCATCAGGTACACTTTCCTCGCCCCCGCGCGGATACCGGCGTCTATCACCGCCCGCTCCTCCACCTCGGTTATCCCGGAGGGTACCGAGATCACAACCCTGGGCTTCAAAAGGCTGAAGGATATGACCTTTCGCAGAAGCTCCCTGACCATGCGCTCGGTCATGTCAAAATCAGATATGACGCCGCCCGACAGGGGGTGTATGGCGGCGATATTCCCCGGCGTGCGCCCCAACATTCTCTGCGCCGCCGCGCCCACCTTCAGGAGCCTGCCGGTATTCTTGTCCATGGCGACCACCGAGGGCTCTCTGGTGACTATCCCCTTGCCGCGGACAGCCACGGCAACCGTGGCGGTACCCAGGTCTATTCCTATGTCGCGTCCGAAAATCATGTTGTACCTCCGTATGGCTTAAGAGCTTAAATCATGGATAATATTCGGTGTGTATGTAGATATTATATCCCACAATTTGGTTAATATTTCCTGTCCGAGCCGGGTTTTGCGGCAAGGGTGAGGCAAATCACGTCCTCCGCACCCGCCATCAGGAGCATCCGCGAGCACTCGGACAGTGTCGCGCCGGTGGTGTAGATGTCGTCCACCAGCAGTACCCGCCTTCTGCGGACCGTTTCGGGGTCCGGGACCTGAAACGCGCCCAGGACGTTTGCCGCCCGCGCCTCGCGCCCCTCAAGGCTTGAGTTGGCGCCGGTGTTCCGCTTCTTCCTCAGCGTTGGGACGGCCTCGCGCCCCAGAAGCCTCGCCGTGTTCTCGGCAAGAAGGCGGGACTGGTCGTAGCCGCGCTTTCTGAGCCTGGCGCGGCTCACGGGGACCCAGGTAATGATGTCGTACTCCCCCTCCAGCTCCTCCCGCGCCTTCTCCGCCATAAACGGGGCAAAGCCGCGGGCGTAGCCGCGCCGTCTTGAGAATTTGTAGCGCAGGATCGCGCCGCGCACCGTATCCTTGTAGTAAAAGGGCGCCGTGACGGAAGAGAAAAACTCCCCGCGCCCGCGAATTTTTCCGCACCGGGGAAGGCTCGACGCGCAATCGCGGCAGACATAGCCCTCATCTATGCGCTTGCGGCAGAATACGCATTTCGGCGGGAAGAGGATGTCCAGAAGCTTTAGAGCCATCACTCCACCTCTCCCGCAAGCCTCGCCCGCAGGCCGGAGTAGCGCCTCTGGCGGCGATCGTTGGCGACCATCGCCGAGAACACGTCGGGTCCTCCGACAATGACCAAAAGCTCCCGCGCCCTGGTGACGGCGGTGTACAGCACGCCCCTTGCCACCAGCCCCGGTGGGCACTTGGGAAGGGCGAGGATCACCGCCCGGTACTCGCTGCCCTGGGACTTGTGGACAGTGACGGCGTAGGCGAGCTCCAGGTCGGTAAGCTGGTCAAATGGGTAAGGCACCAGCTTGTCCTCAAAGCGGATATACGCCATCTGCGCGCCCTCGTCCATGTCTTCTATGTAGCCCACGTCGCCGTTGTATATCCCGGCTCCCGGCTCGCCGCGAACAGGCGTGGGCTCCCCGTCCTCGTCCGCGGCGGGAACGGCGGAGGCGCCCTTGACCCACATTATATCATAATTGTTCCTCGTTTGCATCACCCTGTCGCCCACGCGGAAGGTGACGGAGCCGAGATTTTTTTCTTTTTTTTCCGGAGAGGCGGGGTTCAGCGCCTCCTGGACGGCGGCGTTCAGCTCCCTTGTCCCCCCGCCGTACTTGCGCGAGGGGGAGAGAACCTGTATTTCCGCGGGTTGAATCCCCATGTTTTGCGGCAGTCTTCGGGAGATGAGCTCCGTCACGGTCCCTGTTATGCTCTCCGGGTCCTGGCGCTTCAAAAAGAAGAAGTCGCCCCCGGCGTTTTTGAGCGCCGGCGTCTCGCCTCGGTTTATCATGTGGGCGTTTTTCACGATGGCGCTCTCCTTCGCCTGTCGGAAGATGTCCGTAAGGGCGATCACAGGCACCGTGCCGCTCCTTATAACGTCCCCGAAAACGTTTCCGGGGCCCACGGAGGGCAGCTGGTCGGCGTCCCCCACCATCACCAGGCGCGCAGAGGGAGGCATGGCGTCCAGAAGCGCCGCCATGAGCTTTATGTCCACCATGCTTGTCTCGTCAAGTATCACAGCGCCGCAGTCCAGTGGGTCCGAGGCGCATTTTTCAAACTCCCTGCCGTTCTCCCCCGCCTCCGGCATACCGGCTCCCAGCAGGCGGTGGACGGTCTGCGCCTCCCTGCCGGTGAGCTCCGTCAGGCGCTTTGCCGCCCTGCCGGTGGGGGCGGTGAGGAGGGTGTCAAGCCCCATCTCGTCATAGAGGCTGATTATCCCCCGAACGGTGGTGGTCTTGCCGGTGCCGGGTCCGCCGGTGAGGACCATGACCCGCCCCCTTGCCGCCATCTCCAGCGCCGCTCGCTGCTTGTCGGCGAACCTTATCCCGCAGCGGTACTCCGCCCGCTCCATGAGCACGGGAAGTCCCGGCGTGTCGTCCACCGGCGTACGGCTCATCACGGCTATACGCCGGGCTGTCTCGTACTCCGCGTCAAACATATCACGCAGATACGCCGCGTCCACTCCGGCGACGCGCTGGACTATCAGCTCCCCGGTCTCGCTCAGCTCCTCCAGGGCACGCTCCACGGGCTCCGAATCTATCTCAAGGAGCTGCGCCGTCGCCGCCACAAGCTTGTCCCTGGGGAGAAAGACGTGCCCGTTGCCCTCGTTGTGGCGGAGCTCAAATATCGCTGCCGCCGCCGCCCTCTCACGGCAGTCCGGGGCAAAGCCCAGGCGTACCGCCAGCCCGTCGGCGGCGAAGAAATCCATGCCGAAGGCGTGGTCGGCAAGTATGTATGGGTTTTCCGTAACCACCGCCTCCGCGCCGTCGCCGTATGCCCGGTAGAGCTTTGCCGCGGCGATGGGCTTGACGCCGTTGTCCACCAGAAACTCCATGAGCCTCCTAAGCCCCGTCTGACGGCGGAAGCGTTCGGATATGTCCTCCGCCTTTTTTGAGGTTATCCCCCTGAGCTTCACCAGCTCCTCCGGGGAGTTTTCGATGACGTCAAGGCTCCTCGCCCCGAATTCGGAGACTATGAGCCGGGCAAGCTTTGCGCCGATGCCCTTTATCGCGCCGGAGGCAAGGTAGTCGTATATGGCGGAGCTCCCCTCCGGCAGGTACCTCTCGGCGTGCTCCGCCTTGAACTGCTGTCCAAAGGAGGGGTGGGAGGTCCAACTGCCGTAGAGACGCAGCTTCTCCCCCACCGTGACGCCCGGAAGGGCTCCCACGGCGGTGAAGCTCTCGTCCCCGTCGGGGCGCAGCCGAAGGACGGTGTAGCCGTTTTCCGGGTTTTGAAATATAACCGACTGCACCGTGCCCTCTGTGACTATGAGTTCATTGTCTTCCATCTTCGTCTCCCGGCTCCTGTGTAAAATCCTTCATTATCTGCGCCCCGAAGCGGCAGGCAAGAAGCTCCGCTCGCCGGCGCGCCTCCGGGGTCAACCCGGCGTCGAGTATATACGTCCCGACGCCTCCGTCGCGCCTCAGCGCCGCCTCAAGCCCCTCCGCCTTACCGGTACACCGGAGCACAGTCAACCGCTCCACGTCCGGTTCTGGAAAGCTCTTGGGCAGCAACGCCCGCACAAGCATTATAACGCCTATCACCGCCGCCGCGATAGCGACGCCCAGCAAGGTCTCAACTATCATTTCCGCACCCCCTGCGACAGGATATGCCACGGGGATGGATTTTGCTATTTTTGCCCTCTCAGCTTGATTATCCTGTCACGCAGAAGGGCGGCGTACTCGAATTCCAGCATTTGGCTCGCCTTACGCATCTCCTTTTCAAGCTTGGCGATGGCCTCCTCGCGTTCGCGTTTGGTGAGGTATTTGCCGTCCTCGTCCACCTTCCCGCGGGAGGGCTTCTCCTCCTCGTGCTCCAGGACGGAGCGAATGTCCTTGACGATTGTTTTCGGGACGATGCCGTTTGCCTTGTTGAAGGCGTCCTGCTTTGCCCTTCTCCGCTCGGTCTCATCCATAGCCGCCCGCATGGAGGGCGTCACGGTGTCGGCGTAGAGAATAACAAGCCCCCCCGCGTTCCTCGCCGCCCTGCCTATAGTCTGTATAAGGCTGGTCTCGGAGCGCAGAAAGCCCTCCTTGTCCGCGTCGAGTATCGCCACAAGGCTGACTTCGGGGAGGTCCAGCCCCTCACGCAGAAGATTTATGCCCACCAGCACGTCAAAGGTGCCCAGGCGCAGGTCGCGTATTATCTCCATTCGCTCTATGGCGTCGATGTCGTGGTGCATATAGCGCACCTTTATGCCCGCCTTGCCGAGATACGCGGTGAGGTCCTCCGCCATGCGCTTTGTGAGGGTGGTGACCAGCACGCGCTCCTTTTTTTCGGAGCGCCTGTTTATCTCGCCGATGAGGTCGTCTATCTGCCCCTCCACAGGGCGGACCTCCACGCGCGGGTCGAGAAGTCCCGTGGGTCTTATTATCTGCTCGGCTATCTGCCCCGCCCGCTCACGCTCATACTCGGCGGGGGTGGCGGAGACGTAGATCGCCTGGTTTATTCGCTCGTTGAATTCGTCAAATTTCAATGGCCTGTTGTCAAAAGCGGAGGGCAGGCGGAAACCGTACTCCACCAGCGACTCCTTCCTCGCCCTATCGCCACGGTACATCGCCCGCACCTGGGGAAGCGTCACGTGGGACTCGTCCACAAACAGTATGAAGTCCTTAGGGAAGTAGTCCAGCAGCGTCATGGGTGCGCTTCCGGGCGCCCTGCCGGATATTATTCGGGAGTAGTTTTCAATGCCGGAGCAGTATCCCAACTCCTGGAGCATCTCCACGTCGTACATGGTGCGCTGGTATATCCTCTGGGCCTCTATGAGCTTGTCCCGGTCCTTGAACCACTTGACACGCTCGTCCATCTCACGGAGTATTTCCTGGATCGCCCTGTCCATCTTGTCCCTGGGCGTCACATAGTGGGTCGCCGGCCAGATGGGGATGTTGTTGAGCCTACGCACCACGGCGCCGGTGACGGTGTTTATCTCGCTTATCCTGTCTATCTCGTCGCCGAAGAACTCTATTCTCAGCGCCGTGTCCTTCCAGTAGGCGGGCCAGACCTCCACCGTGTCCCCACGGACCCGGAACATGTTTCGCTCCCAGGCAAGGTCGTTGCGCTCGTAGCGGATGTCGGCGAATTTTTTCAAAAGGTCCGGTATCTTTATCTCCATGCCCACCCGCAGAGACACCATCATCGCCTCAAAATCGTCGGGCTCGCCCAGGCCGTATATGCAGGAGACGGAGGAGACAACCACCACGTCCCTTCGCTCCAAAAGCGACGCCGTGGCGGAGAGGCGAAGGCGGTCGATCTCGTCGTTTACCGAGGAGTCCTTTTCGATGTACGTATCTGTGTGGGCGATGTACGCCTCCGGCTGGTAATAGTCGTAGTAGGACACAAAATACTCCACGGCGTTTTCAGGGAAAAATTCCTTCAGCTCCGCGTAGAGCTGCGCCGCCAGGGTCTTGTTGTGGGCAAGCACCAGGGTGGGCCTGCCCATGCGCTCTATGACGTTTGCCATGGTGAAGGTCTTGCCGGAGCCGGTTACGCCAAGTAGCACCTGCTCGTCAAGCCCCAGCTCAAGACCGCGGCAGAGGGTGTCGATGGCCTCGGGCTGGTCGCCCATGGGCTTATATGGGGCATGAAGCTTAAATTCCATATCGGGTCCTCGTCAGCAAAGTATTCCGTTCTCCCGAAGAGACACAAAGTCATCCCCGGAGACTATCAGGTGGTCAAGAAGCGTTATTCCGGCGTCCTTGAGGGCGTCGCGGAGGAAAAACGTTGCCCGCTCGTCGGCGGCGGAGGGGAGGGCTATGCCGCTGGGGTGGTTGTGGGCGGCGACAACGTAGGCGGGGCACATCGCCTCGGCTATGCGCACCGTCTCCTCCAAATCCACCCGCACCGCCTCCTCGCCGCCCAGGGCGACAAGCCGGAGCCCGGTGAAGCGGTAGTCCCCGTCCAGACCCAAAAGGTACACCGCCTCCTCCCGGCGGGAGAGAAAGTATGGTATCAAAAACGCCCCCGCCTCCTGAGGTCCGGAGAGTCGCGGCCTTTCGGGAGGTCTCTGCTCCGCTCCGTCTTCGGTGGCGTCCAGAAGCCCCTCACGCGCCATTGAGAGCATTTCAGCGGTCCTCTCGCCCACGCCACGCTCCTCCATGAGCTGCTCCTTTTCGGCGGTGAGCACGCCCTCCAGGGAGCCGAAGCGCCCGATGAGGCGCTGCGCCAGCGGGTACACGTCCCCTCTCGGTATCGCCCGAAAGAGCAGAAGCTCCAGGAGCCTTGCCTCCTCCCAGCCCTCGCCGCCGGTTTTACGGTACAGCTCGCGCTGTCTTTTTCTGTGTCCGCTATGCTCTGCCATTTTTCCTCCTGTGAATACAAATTGTATTCATGGTCCGGCGGGGGTAATATCCTGCAATTTCCTTCCTTTAAAGCCTGACAGCTTGTCCCCCGGTTTGTTCGGTTTTTGGGGCTTACGGACCTGTTCGGGTGACTTTTCACGGGGGCGCCCACTTTGAAAAACCGCCCCGTTCGGTTGACGTAAGTGACTTTGGAATGGAGCTCTACATAAAGTTATTCACATTCTCCACAGGGTTTTCCACAGGCAAAATCCCGCTTTGCCCTAAGAAAAGCACGTTTTTTACCATTAATTCCCTAATCTCAGGATAAAACTTTGTGGAAAAACCTTTTTGTTCCCTGATTGACATAAAGCGGCTTTTTCTGTCCCGTCCCGCCACGTCGCGGGAAATTTGAAGGGTTTTCGTTCATCAAAAAACGACCCTGTCGATGTCCATAGTGGCGTAGGCGTTGAGCTCCGACCCGGCCCGCACGCCGGAAAGGTACTCGTAATAGCCCTGGCAGGCTATCATAGCGGCGTTATCACCGCACAGCTTCAGCGGCGGCACGAAAAGCCGCTTGTGCTCACGGCGGCAGGCGTCCTCAAAGTCGGCGCGTATGCGCTTGTTGGCGGCGACCCCGCCGGCGACGACGACGGTGCCGTAACCCAGGTCACGGGCGGCGTCCATGGTCCTCGGCACCAGCGTCTCGCTCACCGCCCGCTGGAAGGAGGCGGCAAGTCCGGCCCTGTCCAGCTCCTCGCCCTTTTGCAGGGCGTTGTGGACGGTGTTTACCACGGCGGTCTTGAGACCGGAGAAGGACATGTCGTAGGGGTGACCCTCTATGCGGGCGTGAGGGAGCTTAAAGGCGGCATCGTCCCCGCACTCCGCCAGGTTCTGGAGGGGGAGCCCGCCGGGGTAGGGGAGTCCCAGCACCCGCGCCGCCTTGTCGAAGCACTCTCCCGCCGCGTCGTCGTGGGTGGAGCCTATTATGGACATATCCGTGTACCCCCGCACGTCCACTATCGCGGTGTTGCCGCCGGATATGGCAAGGCAGAGGAAGGGCGGCTCAAGCTCCTGGAACGCCAGGTAGTTGGCGGCGATGTGCCCCCGGACGTGGTGGACGGGGATCAGCGGCACGCCCAGCGCCAGCGCCGCGCCCTTGGCGAAATTGACGCCCACAAGAAGCGCCCCTATAAGCCCCGGCGCCGCTGTCACGGCTATGGCGTCTATCCCCGATTTGTCAAGCCCCGCCCTTTTTACCGCCTCGTCGGCAAGGCGGGAGATGACGGTTATGTGGTTCCGGGAGGCTATCTCCGGCACCACGCCGCCGTAGATGGCGTGCATATCCGCCTGGGAAAATATCTCGTTTGAGAGCACCGTCCTGCCGTCGCGGACGACGCTTGCCGCCGTCTCGTCGCAGGAGGATTCGATTCCGAGTATGTTCATGTCACTTCTCCAATAATTTGTCCATCAGCACCGCGTCCTCGGGCGGGCTCTGGTAGTACCCGCGCCTGACGCCGCAGACCGAAAATCCGGCGGAGGCGTAAAGCGCCCTTGCCGCGGCGTTGGAGCGGCGCACCTCCAGGAACATTCGTTCAGCGCCCATTTTCCCGGCGCGGCGCAGTACCTCGCCCAGCAGCGCCTTGCCCGCGCCCATACCCCGGGCCACGGGGTCCACGGCGATGTTATATAGCTCCGCGTCCTCGTAGGAGACATGGAACACGGCAAAGCCCAGCACCTCAGGCCCCTCCAGGCACACCAGCAGCTCCCCGCCGGGGGCGTCCAGGTAGTCCTCAAGCCCCTCGCGGGACCAGGGGTCGGTGAAGCTCGCCCGCTCTATGGCGAGAATGGCGTCCATGTGCTCCGCCCGCGCCCTCTCTATCCTCATTTTGCCTCCAGCCAGTTTTTGCCAATATTCGCCTCCACGGTGAGGGGCACGGAGAGCGTCGCCGCGCCCTCCATCTCACGTATGAGGAGCTCCCGCACCGCCTGGGCGTCAGCCTCGGCGCACTCGACGATGAGCTCGTCGTGGACCTGCAGCAGCAGGGCGGCGTCAAGACCGGAGGCCCTCAGCGCCCTGTCCACGTTTACCATGGCTATCTTCACGATGTCCGCCGCTGTGCCCTGTATCGGCATATTGCGCGCCACGCGCTCGCCGAAGGAGCGAAGGTTGAAGTTGGACGCCCTCAGCTCCGGCATCGGGCGTATGCGCCCGTAGAGCGTGCGCACAACGCCCGTCTCCTTCGCCTCCCTGACCACCCGTTCCATGTAGTCGGACACGCCCTTATAGGTGGCCATGTAGGTGCTTATATAGTCCTTTGCCTCGGCCACGGAGACGCCTATGTCCTCGGAGAGGGAGAAGGCGGATATGCCGTAGACGATGCCGAAATTCACCGCCTTGGCGTGGCTCCTCTGCTCATGGGTCACCTGCTCCGGGGATATACCCAGGACTTGAGCGGCGGTGGAGCGGTGTATATCCTGCCCCAAGAGGAAGGCGTTTTTCATGTTCTCGTCCCCTGATATGTGGGCGAGGATACGAAGCTCGATCTGGCTGTAATCCGCGTCCACCAGCACCCGTCCCGCGGGTGCCACGAACATCCGGCGGATCTCCCCGCCCAGCTCCCGCCGGACAGGTATGTTTTGCAGGTTTGGCTCGGTGGAGGACAGGCGCCCCGTGGCGGTGACGGTCATCTGGAAGCTTGTGCGCACTCGCCCGTCGGGGTCTATCACCTTGTAAAGTCCCTCCACGTAGGTGGACTTGAGCTTTGAGAGCTCCCGGTACTCCAGCACTTTACCCACGATGGGGTGGCGGTGTCTAAGCTTTTCCATCACGTCGGCGTTGGTGGAGTATCCCCGGTTGTTTTTCTTCCAAGCGGGAAGTCCCAGCCTTTCAAAAAGCACCTCCCCCAGTTGCTTGGGGGAATTTATGTTGAATTTCACCCCGGCAAGGGCGTGTATTTCCTCCGTCAGGGCGTTGAGGCTGTCGGTGAGGTTGTTCCCAAAGGTCAAAAGCGCCTGCTCGTCCACCAGCATACCCTCCCGCTCCATTCGGGCAAGCACCGGGCAAAGGGGAAGCTCCACATTTTCAAAAAGCTCCGTCAGACCCTTCTCTCGGAGCTTTGGCGTCAGCCTCTCCCGCAGCGCCGCGACCCCCGCCGCCTCGGAAAGGAGTCTTGATACCAGCTTCGTTCCGTCGTCAAGTAGGGAGAACTGCCCGTCCTCCTCCGCGCCGTCCATTATTGTGAAGCCGCAGTATTTTTGACACAGCGCCCCCAGCTCATACCGGCTTGCCGTGGGGTCCAGGAGATACGCGGCAAGCGCCGAGTCGAAGACCCAGCCCTCCGGCTCAAGCCCCATGTCCATCAAGGCGCGGATGGTGTCCTTTATGTCGTGCCCCAGCTTTTTTACCTCCGGCGCGCAAAGGACCTCCAGGGCGCTTCTCCAGGTGGGCCAGCTTTCCCGCAGAATGTAGCCTGTGAACGCTTCCTCGCTGTCAACGTCCGCGCAGCAGATGTCCATGCCCTGGGAAAAGCGCAAGGATACGGGGTATTTTTTTACAACCTCGGAAAACTCCGCCAGCGCCGCTTCATCCGAAACCTCCACGGTGACGCACTCCGCCTCTATCATCGGCTCCGACTTTTCGTCGGGTTCCGGAGGGGTGAGTCTATACGCCTCAATGAGCTTGCGGAACTCAAGGCGGGTGAAAAGCTCATAGAGCCTGTCGTTGTCCACGGGTCTCACCAGGTTCTCCTCCGGAGAAAACTCCAGCGGCGCCTCGCACCTGATGGTGGCAAGGTCCTTTGACAGCGCCGCCATTTCCCGCCCCTCGGTAAGCTTGGCGATAAGTGACGGCTTTGCCGGCACGTCCGGCGCTTGGAAAATGTCAGGAAGCTTTTCATATATGGCGTCTACGCTCCCGTAGAGCTGTATTAGCCCCATGGCGGTCTTTTCCCCCACGCCCCGCACGCCGGGTATGTTGTCGGAGGAGTCGCCCATGAGCGCCTTTAAGTCTATCATGTGGATTGGTTCAAAGCCGTAGTCGGCGCGGAACACCTCCGGCGTCACACGTTTGGTGCTCGTATTGCCCATGCGTGTGGTTATTAGGTCCACGGTGGTGGCGTCGCTAACAAGCTGGAGGCTGTCCCTGTCGCCGGTGCACACAACGCACTCCCACCCCGCCGAGGCGCATTTTTTCGCGATGGTCCCAAGAAGGTCGTCCGCCTCCCAGCCCTCCAGTTCGTAGCGGCGGATGTTCATGGCGTCCAGCGTCTCCTTCAATATCGGCATCTGGACGGCAAGCTCATCGGGCATCTTGTGGCGGGTCGCCTTGTAGCCATCGTACTGCCTGTGCCGGAAGGTGGGTGCGGGCAGGTCAAAGGTGACGCACAGCGCGTCGGGCCCCTCCTCCGAGATTATCCGGCGGAGGATATTTATAAACCCGAAAACGGCGTTTGTCGGCGTCCCGTCCGCCGTATTCAGCGGCCTCACCCCAAAAAACGCCCTGTTAACTATGCTGTTCCCATCCAGAACCACAAGCTTCATAATTTCACCCCTAAACTTATGCCTTAACCTTTTTATTTTACCACCTCAGCGGTATAAATGTAAAGAAAAAGAGCCAAAATCCCGTAAAAACTCAAATTCAATATTTTTCCGGCGGCATGTACGTCGGAAAAATTTCCTTTTGTCACGCAAGTGTGCCGCCTCCGGCGGCGCACTTGCGCGACGGCAGGAAATCCCTTGAGAAAGGTCCGCAGACCTTTCTCAAGGGATTTCCGCACGTTTCCCCTTCAAAAAAGGGCGTCAGCCCTTTTTTGAAAACTTCCATGTCGTCCCTCCGGGGACGTCGGTGAGCTCTATGCCCCGGAGCTTAAGCTCGTCGCGTATCCTGTCTGCCTCGGCAAAGTTTTTCTCCCTCTTGGCATTCGCCCTTTGGAGTACGAGGGCGTCGATCTCCGGGTCGCCCTCGCCGGTGACGGTGAAGCCCTGAGCGGAGGTGGCTCCCGCGGCGGCCTTGGCGTCAGCCTCCCTCTTTGCCGCCGCCTTTTCTGTAAGGCTCAGCCCCAGTACCCGGTCGTAGTCCCCGATCACCGCAAGGCGCGTGGCGTCGTTTGTCTTCGCCTTCAGCGCGTCGTAGACCGCCGTGACGCCCAGGGAGGTGTTCAGATCGTTGCCCACCGCCTTGATGAATTTTTCCCGGTACTCGTCCAGCACCTCGCCGTCCACGGGTCCGTCGGACGGGTCCAGGGCGGCTATGCGGGCGATGAGCTTTTTATACGCCAACGCCGCGTTGTCCAGGTTCTCCCAGGTGAACACCAGCGCCTTGCGGTAGTGGCTCTGGAGGCAGAAGAAGCGGTACGCCAGCGGGTCATAGCCCTTCTGCTCCAAAAGCGTGACGGTGAGGAATTCCCCCTTGGATTTTGACATCTTCCCGTCGCCGGTGTTCAGGTGGTGGACATGGAACCACTGGGGGCACCAGGGGTGACCCAGGTAGCTCTCTGACTGGGCGATCTCGTTGGTGTGGTGGGGGAAGGCGTTATCTATGCCGCCGCAGTGCAGGTCCAGATACTCGCCGTTGTACTTTAGGGATATGGCGGAGCACTCGATGTGCCAGCCGGGGTAGCCCACGCCCCATGGGGAGTCCCATTTCAAGGCCTGGTCCTCAAATTTTGATTTGGTGAACCAGAGGACAAAGTCGTTTTTGTTCCGCTTGTTCAGGTCCTCCTCCACGCCCTCACGGACGCCCACATGGAGGTCCTCCTCGTCGTGGTCGAAAAAGACGTGGTAGCGTTGAAGCTTCGACGTGTCAAAATATACGTTCCCGCCGGCAAAATAGGCATACCCCTTGTCCATGAGCCCCTGTACCATCTCTATAAACTCCGGTATGAGCCCGGTGGCGGGCTGTACCACGTCGGGCGTCTTGATGTTCAGCTTTTCGCAGTCGGCGAAAAAGGCGTCGGTGTAGAATTTGGCTATCTCCATCACCGTCTTGTGCTCGCGGCGGGCGCCCATGAGCATCTTGTCCTCGCCCTCGTCGCTGTCGCCGGAGAGGTGCCCCACGTCGGTGATATTCATGACCCTGTTCACGTCGTACCCCTCAAATCTCAGGTACTTCTCCAGCACGTCCTCCATGATGTAGGAGCGCAGGTTGCCGATGTGGGCGAAGTGATACACCGTGGGTCCGCAGGTGTACATCTCCACGTGCCCCGGCGTGTGGGTCTTAAACTGCTCCTTTTTGCGCGTGGCGGAGTTATAAAGATACATTTTTATTTACCTCTTTCCTCAAGCTTTTGTGTGATCTCATCGACCCTGGCGCGAAGCGAGCACAGCTCCGACTTCACCGGGTCCGTAACGCTGACCTGGTCCACCTCGCCGGCGTAATTGACACGCTCGCCGGCTATCTTCACCACCCGCGCGGGGACGCCCACGGCGGTGGAGTCCGGCGGCACGGCGGAGAGCACCACGGCTCCCGCGGCGACACGGGCGTTGTCACCAACGGTAAAGGGCCCCAAAATCTTCGCCCCCGCGCCGATAAGCACGTTGTTGCCGATGGTGGGGTGGCGCTTTCCGTGGTCCTTGCCGGTGCCGCCCAGGGTGACGCCCTGATAAATAAGCACGTCGTCCCCTATAACGGTGGTCTCACCGATGACGGTGCCCATGCCGTGGTCTATCACCAGCCTCCTGCCGATGGTGGCTCCGGGGTGTATCTCTATCCCCGTGCGGCGCTTGGCGTGCTCCGATATGGCGCGGGCTATGAGCTTGTGCCCGTGGCGCCACCAGAAGTTGGCCCGCCTGTATGCCCGCTCCGCCCTGGCTCCGGGGTAGAGCAGAAGTATCTCCAGGGCGGACCTTGCCGCCGGGTCCCTGGCCTTGTACGCCCTCACAGTCTCCCTTGTTCTATCAAACAATACCGTTCACTCCTTTGGGAATCGAAACAAAAAGCCCCCTACGGGCCTTGCCCGCAGGAGGCGCTTTAAGCGCGGTTCCACTCCCGTTTTGACTTGCCGGTCCTCAACCGGCACGGCCTTAACGCGGCCTGACGGAGGGCCGTTTCCTGCCCTCCCGCTCCCGGGCGCACTTCACGCCGTTCCCGTCAGGCGCGCTTCCAGCCCGCGCGCGCCCTCTCTGTGACCTTCCCGGCGTTACTCTCCCCGTTCATCGCGGTATTTTATTTTATGACAGTGTAGCAGATGAGGTCAAAATCGTCAATAGTTTTTTGATGCTTCCGGCTCCCGCGGCAGGCTTATTTTGTCCCCACCCTTACGATCCTGCCAATCCAGTAGAAAAGCGTCCCCAGGGCGGCGGCAACAAGCGCGAACACGCACCAGCCGGAGAAGCCCACCCCTGCGGCGGATGTGAGGTTGCAGTAGGACATCAGCAGAATTACCGTGAGCTTTACGCTGTTTAAGCAGTGTACGCTGAGGGCATATACCCGCTCGCGGTCCTCATCTGTCACCGCGAAGCCTGTGTTCCACATGGATCTGGGGATAAATTGGATGGCGGTAAAAATGATATAAACCGCCCACGGGATTATCGACAGCGCGATAAGCCCTTTTTTCGACCCAAAGCGGTCTATAACGCCGGCTGAGTTGTAGTGCATCGGTACAAGCTCCGGAATTCTCCGCCATGTGACGGCGATGTACACGGACACACCGATTAGGACCGCCAGACACAGTATGTTCAGCGTGATGTCCAGCCGGCTTTTTCCTGCTTTCACGGCAAGAACCTCCGTTTCGCTCTTTTACAGCTTCCCCTTCACCAGCACCGAGCCGTTTTTGACGAAATATTCAACGCCGGATACGACAGTGGTCACGAGGATTATTATCCACATGAGCACGTTCACCGTAAAGCCTCCGGCGATGGCTATGTCGGCTATCGGCGTCATCATTACGCACAGACCGATCATGGTGCAGGCGGTCTTTATCTTTCCGCTCCACCCCGCCGCCATGACGATGCCGTTGGACGCCGCGATCATGCGAAGCCCCGATACCGCCAGCTCACGGGCGATCACCGCCATGCAGACCCAGGAGGGCATATGCCCCTGCTCCACGAAGATGACCATCGCGGAGATCACCAGCAGCTTGTCCGCCAGCGGGTCCATGAACTTCCCGAAGTCCGTGACGAGGTTCCGGGAGCGGGCTATCTTGCCGTCGATAAAGTCCGTGAGGGACGCCACGATAAATATTCCCAGCGCCACCCAGCGGTTCCACAATAGCAGAACAGCCATAAAAACGGGCACGAGTATCATCCTCAAAACTGTAAGCTTGTTGGGTAGATTCATGATTCATTCTCCTTCCGCGGCGACCGTCTCCCCGGCAGGGTCCCCGTCGATGTCGCCTCTTATTATTACGTCGTAGAACTCCCCGGCGGCCGCCTCGTCGGGGCTGCCGAAGTAGATGTAACCGTCCACGTCCGGGGACTCGGCGAAGCTCCGCCCGATGTAGAGCCCCACGTCCTCGTCAAAGCCCTCGCACAGCACCCTGACGGTCGTACCCACGCGGGAGGCGTTGAACTCCTCCATCACCCGCGCCTGGAGCTCCTGTATAAGCTCGGCCCTTCTCACCGCCTCCTCGGTGTCCACATGCTCCATGCTGTAGGCCGGCGTGCCCTCCTCAGGGGAGAAGGGGAAGACCCCCGCCCGCTCGATCTTCGCCTCACGGAGAAAATCGCAAAGCTCCTCAAACTCCGCCTCGCCCTCGCCGGGAAGTCCGGTTATGAGGCTGGTGCGCAGGACAAGACCCGGTATGCGCTCCCGGAGCTTGGGCAAAAGCGCGCGTATCTCGTCTCCCGTCCCGCGCCGGCGCATGAGCTTCAGTATGCGGTTATTTATGTGCTGAATGGGTATGTCCAGATACTTTAGAACCTTTGGCTCCGACGCTATGACGTCTATGAGCTCGTCGTCCACCGCGTCGGGGTAGAGGTAATGGAGGCGTATCCACTCGATGCCGTCTATCCGGCAAAGCCTGCGGGTGAGCTCCGAAAGGCTCCGCTTGCGATACAGGTCCACACCGTACATGGTTGGGTCCTGGGCGACTACTATCAGCTCCTTTACGCCCGTCGCCGCCAGCGCCTCGGCCTCCGAGACGATGTTCTCCATGGGCCTTGAGCGGTATTTGCCGCGTATGGACGGGATCACGCAGTAGGCACAGCTGTTGGAGCACCCCTCGGCTATCTTTATGTACGCCCAGCCCGGACCTGTGGAGATCACGCGCCCCGCCTCGTCCAGGGGTGCGTTTATGTCCCCGAAATATTTGGGCTTTTCCGTTGGGGTCCTCATGGCGTTTACTATCTCCGAAACGCTGCCGGTGCCCAGAAGGGCGTCGATCTCCGGCATCTCCGTCAAAAGCTCCTCCCTGTACCTCTGCGCCAGGCACCCGGTTACAACGAGCCTTTTGAGCTTCCCCGTCTCCTTCAACTGCCCCATGGCGATGATGTTGTCTATCGCCTCGGACTTGGCGCTCTCTATGAACGCGCAGGTGTTTACTATCGCCGCGTCCGCCTCCTCCGGGTCGTCCGTCAGCTCGTATCCCGCGTCGTCAAGCAGTGAGAGCATCTGCTCTGAGTCTATAAGGTTCTTGGCACAGCCAAGGGAAATAAGGCATACCTTACTCATCGTCTGTTCCTTCCGAAAAATCGTATCTGTTGAGGGCGGATCTTATCTCGCCCCAGGAAAAGCCCCGGCGCAGAAGCATATCCGTGAGCCTTTTAAGCTCCTTCCTGTCGGGCTCGGCGCCGCGAAGCCGCCCTTCAATAAGCGCGTCTATCGCCTCCGGCTCCTCCGGAAGCTCCGCCAGCGCGCCCTCCCAAAGCTCCTTTGGGACGCCGCGGCGAAAAAGCTCCTGCCTCACCCTCGCCCTGCCGTAGCCCTTTTGGGTGTAGTGCCGGGCAAGTGACTCGGCGTACCGGGCGTCGTCGAGGAAGCCCAGACTCTCCAGGTAGTCCGCCGCCTCCTCCGCATCCTCAGGCGTCTCGCCCTTCTCCGTGAGCCTGTCGGTGAGCTCCCGGCGGGACATCGCCCGAACGCCCAGTATCCTCAGCGCCCGCGCCTTGGCGTTCATCCTTGACGCCGCCGCCCTCAGGGAGGAAAGCTCCTCCTCCGAAAGCTCGCGTCCGGTGAAAATGGAGTAGTCGGCGATAAGGGCGAGGTTTATTTTCAAGCTCTCTCCGCCCTCGATGTCCGCGTACCACCGGTCCTTGACGTTTTTGGACTCGGTGAGCTTCGTGACCTTCGGCATCAGCCCTCAAAATCCTCCGCCGACACGTCCACGGCCCTGCCCGCCGCCTTTGCCGCCACCTGCGCCTGGGGCGACAGGAGCTTGAATGAGTTTGCCCTTATCTGCTCCTCCAGCTTGTCCGCCTCCTCCGGGTTGTCAATGAGGTACTGCCTCATGCCGTCCTTGCCCTGGATACGCGTGTCGCCGAAGGTAAACCAGGCGCCGCCCTTTTCGATGAGCTCCAGCTTCACGCCCAGGTCCACCAGCTCGCCGAAGCGGGAAATGCCCTCGCCGTACATGATGTCAAACTCCGCCTCCCGGAAGGGGGGAGCCACCTTGTTCTTCACTATCTTCGCCCTTGTGCGGTTGCCCACCACCTCGGAGCCGTTCTTTAGCGTCTCGATCCGGCGCATGTCTATGCGCACGGAGGCGAAATATTTAAGCGCCCTGCCGCCGGGAGTCGTCTCGGGGTTGCCGTACATAACGCCTATCTTCTCCCGCAGCTGGTTTATGAATATGACTATGCAGTTGGTCTTGGATATAACTCCCGCAAGCTTGCGGAGCGCCTGGCTCATAAGCCTCGCCACCACGCCCACGGAGGAGTCGCCCATCTCGCCCTCTATCTCGGTGCGGGGGACAAGGGCGGCGACGGAGTCAACCACCACCACGTCCACAGCGCCGCTCCTGACAAGCGTCTCGGTTATGGACAGTGCGTCCTCGCCTGTGTCGGGCTGGGAGATGAGCAGGTTTTCGATGTTCACGCCCAGGGCCCTGGCGTAAGCCGGCTCCAGGGCGTGCTCCACGTCGATGTACGCCGCCTCGCCGCCGCGCTTTTGCGCCTGCGCCACCACATGGAGCGCAAGGGTGGTCTTGCCGCAGGACTCTGGACCGTAGATCTCGATTATGCGCCCCTTGGGGAGCCCCCCGATGCCCAGGGCAAAATCAAGTGCCAGGGAGCCGGTGGGAAGCGCCTCCACGTTGACCTGGAGTCCCTGCCCCAAGCGCATGATGGAGCCCTTGCCGTAGCTCTTTTCTATCTGCGAAATGGCGGTCTCAAGCGCCTTTTTCTTTGCCTCGTCGTTGGAGGGAAGCTCCGTGGCGACGGGCGCCGGTTTCTTTGCTGCCATTGTCATATCCTCCTGAATTTATTTTTTATGTATGTCACAAAACCGCCGCGACTACCCTGGGGGTGCCCGCGGGGTCCGGGTAGCTGGCGACGCTCTCAAAGCCGTTTTCGCTGAGCATATCCGCTATTTTGAAGGCCTGTCCCTCGCCGCACTCGAACATCATACAGCCCCGGTCCTTCAATATAGTCCTCCAGGCGGGGATTATCGCCCGGTAGAAGTCCAGACCGTCCTTGCCGCCGTCCAGCGCCGCTCTGGGCTCAAAGTCCTTCACGCCCCTGTCTAGGGTGTCTATCTCCGACGTGGGTACATAGGGCGGGTTGCAGACGATAAGGTCGAACCTCCCCAAAAGCACCGGCGGGTTCTTCAAGGCGTCCGCTCCTATGAATATGGCGTTGCGCGTCACGGCGTTGCGGGAGATATTCGACAGCGTCGCCGCCCTGGCGTCCGGCGAGTTGTCCACCAGCACCACCCGGCAGGTCTGCACCGTCTTGGCGATGGAAATGCCTATGCACCCGGTGCCGCAGCACAGGTCCAGCACCCGCATCCCCTCCGAAGAGCTTCGCCGCAGGAGCTTTATGGCGAGCTCCGCCAAAAGCTCCGTGTCAGCCCTGGGGACAAGCACCTTGTCGCTGACGTTGAAGGGCAGTCCCATGAACTCCCACTCCCCCAGCACATACGCCATAGGCTCGCCTGTGAGCCGTCGGGCGGTCATATCGCGTATCTTGGCCTCCACGTCCTCAAAGGCGTAGAGCTTCATGTCCCGTATAAGCTCCTCCCTGGTCTTTCCCGCGGCGGCGCAGAGTATCAGCTTCGCCTCTAAGTTGTAGTCCTCCACGCCCCCCGCCTTCAGGGTCCGCCGGAGGTCCAGGTACATCTCGTTGTAGGTCCTCATCAGTGTCGCGCCTCCCGTCAAAGCTTTACCATTTGTCCGCGCCCTCCTCCTCAGGGAGGACAAGCTTTAGCGCCTCGATGGCCACCTCCAGCATGGAGTCGTCGGGCTCCGCCGTGGTTACGAGCTGCAGCGCCTTTCCGGGGGCGGAAAGTATCTTTGTGAGGATATTGTCGTGGCGTCCGGCGTACTTTATGAGCTCGTAGCTAATGCCAACTATCACCGGCAGCAGCGCAAGCCTCAGCAAAAGGCGGACCCACACGTTGGACCAGCTCACCACCGTGGTCACAAGTATGCTCACGATCATCACGATGAACAAAAAGCTTGTCCCGCACCTGGGGTGGAGCCGAGGCTGGCTCCTGGCGTTTTCAACTGTGAGGTCAAGCCCCTTCTCGTAGCAGAAGATGGTCTTGTGCTCCGCTCCGTGGTACATCCACACCCGCTTTATCTCCTTCATCTTCGAGGCGAGTATGATGTAGGCGAGGAATATGATTATCCTTATGACGCCCTCGATGAGGTTGCGGAGTATCCTGTTCTTTACTATTCCCGTGAAAAGCCCCGCCAGGACCGTTGGTAGCATGAAGAAAAGCCCCACGGCAAGGATTATCCCCAAAAATACCGACACCCCGATTATCGCCTTCTCCGCCTTCTCGCCGGAGAGATGCTTTTCAAACCACTGATCCAGCTTTGAGGGCTCCCCCACCTCCTCCTCTGGCAGGAACTCCGCCGAGTACGTGAGGGCCTTGACGCCGCTCACCATGGACTCGATGAAATTCACCGTGCCGCGTATAAGGGGCCAGCCCAGAACGGGGTACTTCTGCCTCAGCGCCTTTATGGGCTCCACCTTGGTGACCAGCTCCCCGTCGGACTTGCGGACGACTATCGCCTGCCTGTCCACGCCCCGCATAAGTATCCCCTCCATCAACGCCTGTCCGCCTATGGAGGTGCGGAATTTCACGTTTTCACTCAATTTTTATTCCTCCTGTGTATCTCATAGGGTGTCCGCCTCACTCAAAGGTGGGCTCGATGGGTATCCTTATAGTAACCAAAAGCCCCCCGCCCTCGGCGTTGGAGAGGGTCAGATCGCCCCCGTGGTACTTGATTATCTCGTCGCATACGGCAAGCCCGATGCCGCTGCCGCGCTCCTTTGAGCTGCCCTTGTAAAACTTCAGCTTCACCCGCTCAAGCTCGTCCTCAGGTATGCCCGGTCCGTAGTCCCTAAAGTACATGAACACGTTCTCCCCGTCGGTCCTGGCGGAGACGGTTATCCTCTTGCCCTCGCGGGCGTATTTGGCGGCGTTGTCAAAGATGTTGTAAAATACCTGCCTGAGCCTGGCGGGGTCTCCGTTTATAAGCGGCAGCTCCTCGTCGCAGGGCTCGTACTCCACCCGCATGTCGTCCTGTTTCAAAAGCTCCCGGTAGGCGAATATGGAGTCCTCCAGCTCCGCTGTCACGTCGATGGGTCTGGCGTTCAAGGTGAACCTGCCGTCCTGCATACGCGTAAACTCCAGCAGCTCCTCCACCATCTTCGTGAGCCTGCGCGCCTCCTGCAATATTATGCCGATCCCCCGCTTTGTCTCCTCGTCCAGGTTCTCGTCATATATAAGCGTCTCTCCCCAGCCTGTTATGGCGGTGAGGGGCGTCCTCAGCTCATGGGACACGGAGGATATGAACTCCGTCTGCGCCTTTTCCGACCTGCTTATTTTCAGGCTCATCTCGTTGATGGCTTTGACCATGTCCCCCATCTCGTCCCGGTAGTGGTTGCCTATCTGTATGCCGTAGCTGCCGCCGGATATCTGCTGCGCCGCGGCGGTTATCTCCCGCATGGGCTCCACCACGGAGCTCAAAAAAACCATGCTTATCACGGCGACGATGAGCATGACCACCAGCCCGCAGGCGGAGGCGACAAGCACGTTTGTCCTCACCAGCCTGTCGGCGGGTCTGAGGCTTGTGACGTAGCGCATTATCCCGATTATCTGCCCGTTGGAGTAGGTCATGGGCGCGGACACGCTCATAAGGTGCTCGCCCGTGGTGTCGGAGTAGCCGTCCCAGGGGGATATGCTGCCGGTACTCAAAGCGTCGGCTATGTCCTGGGTCCCCGGCATACTCCCCGCGGTCATGGAGTGGGAGCTCAGCTCGATGCGCCCGTAGGTGTTTATAAACTGGAGCTCCAGCTTGTTCACGTCGTCAAAGCTCTCGATGTACATGTACGCGCTGTCGTAATATTCAGCGTATGTCCTGGTGATGTAGTTGGCAAAGAAGTCCGTCGCCGTCTTCGCCTTGGCGTAAAGCCCCTCCCGCAGGTTAAGGTAGATGGAATTCATCATGGAAAGGGAGTAGGCGGTCACCGCCACCACCACGATCATGAATATGACAAGCATCGTGGTCATCATATAGCGTTTTCTCAGCCCGCGTATCTTGAGCAGGTGGTGCTTTTTTGCCCTGGCAGCGCCCATCCGTCCGCCTCCCTTCCCCGATTTTTACCCTTGAGTATCTTGAGTACTTATATCCCCCACTTGTAGCCGTAGCCCCAGACGGTGGTTATATACGTGGGGCTGGTGGGGTCGTCCTCGATCTTTATCCGCAGTCTGCGGATATTAACGTCAACTATTTTCAGCTCCCCGAAGTAGTCCCTGCCCCACACGGAGTAGAGTATGTCCTCTCTGGAAAGCGCCCTTCCGGGGTTGTCCATAAAGAGCTTCACAATGGAGTACTCCACCTGCGTCAGCCTCACCCGCTCGCCGTTCTTCTCCAGCGTGCGGTTCCTGGAGTTGAGCCTGAATGGACCCTGAACCACCTCGTCCGAGGGCGTATCGTCGCTCTCTCCCACCCTGCGGTACAGCGCGTCGATGCGCGCCGTGAGCTCCGCCGGCGAGAAGGGCTTCGTCACATAGTCGTCGGCGCCCGTCATGAGCCCCGTCACCTTGTCCATCTCCTGGGTGCGGGCGGTGAGCATGATTATGCCTATCTTCGAGTTTGTGGCGCGTATCTGCCGGCACACCTCGAACCCGTCGATGTCCGGCAGCATGATGTCCAGCAGCGCGACCTTGATGTCCGGGTTCAGTGCCATCTGCCTCAGCGCCTCAGCGCCGGTCCCCGCCTCTATGGGGTCGTAGCCGGATCGCTTGAGATTTATTACCACAAAGCTCCGTATGCTTGTTTCGTCCTCAAGAACAAGTACCTTTTTCATCGCTTTCTCCCTGTCAGGTTTCCCCTGTGATCCACTCTGAATATATGAGTCCAAAATTGTCTATCAGCATTTGGCGGCTCACGGGAAGCGCGTCCTCCGTGAGTATCCTCGCGGCGTAAACCGTCTCTTCCGAGCGGGACAGCATGAAGCGCCCTCCCACGGACGCCCTCTCCTCCCGCTTCTCTCCGGTGAGAGTGTATACCGCCAAAAAGTCCTTATCCCTCGCCCCGTTCTCGCTCACGGTGGAGAAGATTATCATTCTCTCTCCGCTGGCGCCCTCCTCGCGGCTCAGGGTTATCTTACCCTTCCACGAGTCCGGCAGCACCAGATACCAGGAATCGGTGTAATTTGAGTATGTGGTGCAGACGAGCCGTCTGGAGCCGCCGGGGTAGTAGGAGTACCAGTCAATGGTGTAGTAGGTGGTCCCTTCCGTGGTGGGCGGCAGGGGAACGGGCTGCGGCACGTCGATTACGCCGTCGGAGTCGATGTCCCGGCAGTATAGGGCGTAGCTGAGCCTCAGCGTCCCCTCGCTGACGCCGGAATTCTCGTCCAGCGTCACGTTGGCAAGCTTTCCGTTCTGCCAGGCAAGGATGTCCGTGACGATGCCCGTGCCGTTCATGGTGCTCTCCACCAGTATGGCGCTCCGCCCGCCTAAAAGCTGCGTGGAGCGGACCCTCAAAAGCGCCTCGGTGCCGGAGGAGAGCCGTGCGGTGCCGGTCACCACCTCGCCGTCGCCGGTGAGGGCGTAGTGCTCCGCCTGCCCCGAAAGCTCCGACTGGGATAGCCTCAGCACAAGTATGTCGCTGCCCGTCTCGCCGTCCATGTCGCAGACGGTGTACTCGGAGTAGTTGGTGTTCACCAGCCTGTTCACCTGCCAGCCGCTTATGGAGTAGACCGACAGCATATTTATCCCCGCGCCCATCTGCCAGCCCACGGCGACCTCACGGACACCGTCGCCGTTCATGTCGAGGTAGGCCACGCTCTCTATCCCCGTGCCCTCTCCCTCGATGCGGGCAATCTCGCTGTATTCCCCGTCAACGCTTCGGAACACCACTATCTTCAACGGCCTGTCGGTGCCGGCGAAGTTGAAGAAGGCTATGACCTCCCTGACCCCGTCCCCGTCCAGGTCCTCCCGCTGTATGGGCTGGCGGTTGGCGCCGGTGGAGGGCGCGGCGTACTCGGCGCCCGAGGAAAGCACGGAATCTATGGCGCTCTGGAGCTTCAAATACCCCTCGGAAAGCTGCGGCAGGGCATAAAGCGAGTCCGCCGACATCTCCATACACCCACCCAGACACAGCGCCATGACAAGCGCCACGGCGAGCAGCATCACTTTCCTCATATCCGCGGCGCCCCCTTCGCATAATAGTTCATTGTAATTATACCACAAGATTTTATTTTTTGGTAGTGTTTTTCTCTCCGTTTTTGTGGTACAATGTAAAAAATTCGTGACGGAGGGGATAGCATCATGGTAAAGGCGTATTCGGCGCTGTCTCCGCTCAGGTCCGACGCGTACCGCCTGCTTGAATACGCGGTGCGTGAGATCTGGTCGGTACCCTGTCCGGAAATCGCCCGCTCCCCGCGGGGAAAGCCATATTTCCCCTCGCGCCCGGACATCTTCTTCTCCATAAGCCACTCCGGCGGCAGGGTCCTTGCCGCCGTGGCTGATGTGCCCGTGGGCTGTGACGTACAGAGCACCGCCGTCCCCGTAAAACAAAGCGTCGTCGCCCGCGTGTGCCGCCCGGAGGAGCTTGAGGGACTTGGCTTTTTCGACCTGTGGACCCTGAAGGAGTGCTGGCTCAAAATAACCGACCTGCCTCTCGATATGCGCGGCATCGTCTTCCACGCCGGCTCCGGTCTCATAGTCCCCCCGGACCCCGCCTTTTCCGCGCGTCTCTACCCCTCCAATGGCTTCCAAACCGCCCTCGTCGCTCGCGGAGACCTCCCCAAGGAAATAACAGAGCTTGATATTTTATCCTTGCATTTTTGATGACAGTAGTATATAATACATTACGCACCCGCCGGTGTGATGGAATTGGCAGACGTGCTTGACTCAAAATCAAGTGCCGCAAGGCGTGCCGGTTCGAGTCCGGCCACCGGCATCGCGAAAAGGGAACCGCTTTGGCGGTTCCTTTTTTCGCAATACCGGTGGCATGATTGAATCAGAAGGGTAACCCTGACGGTTCCCCTTCCCATCCCTTCCCTCCGATAACCTTGACGGGCGGAAATAGGAGTTTTAACCGCTTTCCTGGTGCGCACGGTCTTTGCCAAAGCCAAAGACCGCCCCTCCGCGCTCGCGTCCCGTCTTTAATCGGGTTATTTTGCCGACAGCTCAACAAATCACTTGCCGGCAAACGGAATATATGGTATCATCTTCTTGGCGGGATAGACCGCCGATCAAACTAAGGGAGTGTTTAATTTGAAGGACCTCAAAAAGTACATCGCCGAGTTTATCGGCACATTCGTCCTTGTGCTCTTCGCCTGCGGCACCGCCGCGGTGGTTGGGTGCTCCTCGGAAAACGGAACGGGCTATCTGCTGACCGCCCTGGCCTTCGGCCTTGTGATCGTGGCTATGGCATATTCCATCGGCAACGTCTCCGGCTGCCACATCAACCCCGCCGTCTCCATCGCCATGCTGGTCTCCGGCAAGCTGAGCGTCAAGGATTTCATCGGCTACGTCGTCGCCCAATTCCTGGGCGCCATCGCCGGCGCCGCGGTGCTCATGGCGTTCGTGGGCAAAGATTCGGGCCTGGGCGCCAACGCCCTCTATAACGGCAGCGTCATCTCCAGCCTGCTCATTGAGGTGATCCTCACCTTTGTATTCGTCATCGCCATCCTGGGCGTGACCAGCAAGCTTGAGAACAGCTCCGTCTCCGGCATAGTCATCGGCCTCACACTCACCCTGGTCCACATCCTGGGCATCTCCTTCACCGGCACCTCCGTCAACCCCGCCCGCTCCTTCGGTCCCGCCCTCTTTGTCGGCGGCGAAGCCCTCAGCAGCGTGTGGGTGTTCATCGTCGCCCCTCTGGTTGGCGGCGTCCTTGCGGCGCTGGTGTACAAATTCCTCACCGCCGAGGAGAAATAAGCGCCAAACCTCTCAAAAAAAGCGGACGGGCACAGCTCTCGCCCGCTTTTTTTCATCTTTTCCCGCCTGATTCGGCTTGCAAAAAAGCGGCGCTTGTGTTAAGATGTGGGCAGTATGTTTTGCACAAAGGAGTGTTATTATGGCAGAGAACAAGGGAACCGTCGTTCTCGTGGCATTTTACAACGTGAAGGCGCTGGGCGTCCGTTACCTGGAGACCTCCCTGCGCAAGGCGGGCTATGAGGTCCGCACCATATTTTTGAAGCAGTTCAACAGCGAGCGCCCCAAGCAGATAACGCAAAAGGAGCTGGAGCTTCTCTGCGAGAAGATACGCGAGGTCAAGCCCGTGCTGGTTGGGCTCTCCGTCATGTGCTCCCTTTACATGGAGACCATCGACAAGGTCATCGCCACCCTCCAAAAGGCGGGCATCGGCCCCCTTGCCGTTGGCGGTGCCTTCGCCTCCATGGACCCGGAGTATTTTTTGAAGGCCGGCATCCCCTACGTCCTGAGGCTCGACGGCGAGGTGTCCATCGTGAAGCTTGCCGACTGTATGCGCGGCGAGGGGAAGCTTGAGGACGTGCCCTCCATGCACCACATGAGGGACGGGGAGTACATCAAGAACCCCATCTCCTGCATCTGCCACGACCTGGACGAGTACGGCGAGCCCACCGTCCACTGCCCCGACGCCTGGCTCATCGACAACGACGCCGCCACCCCCGGTGACCCCCAGCGCAGCACGCTGAGCTACGAGGTCGTCGCCTCCCGCGGCTGTCCCTTCAACTGCTCCTACTGCTCCGACCCCGTTCTGAGGAAGCTCTACCCCAAGGCGGATCAGAAGGTGCGCACCCGCTCCGTCCGCAGCGTGATCGCCGAGCTGCGCGAGGCGCTGAAGTGGTGCAAAAACATCGCCTTCATCCACTTCTACGACGAGATATTCCCCAACCTCCCCGGCTGGGTGGACGAGTTTGTCGTTGAGTACAAGAAATATATAAATCTCCCCTTCTCCATATGGACCCACCCCTACGCCACCAAGCCCGACGTGCTGAAAAAGCTCACAAGCGTCGGACTTATCGAGGTCATCATGGGCATACAGTCCGGCGACCCCACTGTCCGCAGCGACATCTTCTTCCGCCACGAGAAGAACGAGGACATTCTGAACGCCATCAAGTGCATCCACGAGTCCGGCGTATTCTGGGCGACCTACGACTTCATCCTCCAGCACGCCTTTGAGACCGTGGACAGCATGAAAAACTCCTACGAGCTGGTGAAAAAGATGGAGGGGCGCTACGAGCTCCAGCTCCACAGCCTGAACTTCCTCCCCAACACCCAGATAGTTGACCTCGCCACCTACGCCGGCTTCTACACCCCAGAGGAGCTTTACGTGTCCATGCACGCCTCCATGGAGGAGCAGTTCGGCGCCTTCCACGCCCGCCTGGACGCCAAGGACAAAGTCCCGGCGGACATTAAGGGCGAGCTCAAACCCGGTGCCACCCCCGAGACGGCGGGCGACGACAAGGACCTGGCAAACGGCTTGGTGGTCGCCAAGCGCATAGCGGAGGAGATGAACGCCCGTACCCAGGAGCAGAAGACAAATGACGCCGCCGCCATCCAGATGTACTACGACCTCATGTACCTCTGGCAGTTCCCCGTGTTCCGCAAGAGGTGCCTTGAGTACGAAAAGGACGTGCTGGCGCACAGGAGCGAGATCGAGGCGGACTACAAAAAAGCCGAAAAGCTCTTCCGCCTGCGCTACCTCTACAAAAAATCCATGACCGTCATAAAGCGGCGGATACAGAGACCATTCAACTAATTTTACAAAAAAGGGCGGAGCCCTTTTTTGAAATGGGAACGTGCGAAAAAGGTTTTGGAAATGTCTGCGGACATTTCCGAAACCTTTTTCTGCTGTCGCGCTGCGCGCATGACCGAAGGTCATACACTTGCGCGACAAAAGGAAATTTTTTCGACGTACATCTGCTCGTGGGGATATGGAAACATTGTGAACCTACTTAGTTAATCTGTCTTCGTTCAGGAGCCTGTGGGGAACACGGGCTCCTGTGCGTAGGTAACTTCTCCGTCCATTTCAGCTACCTGACGGAGGATGTCCTCCAGCTCCTGGGGCATATCGTCTACGATGCCGATGTCGCGGTAGTGGATGATGATGTCCTGGGAGGCTGTGCGGGAATACTTTTTGGCGCGTTCGCCGACCTCGATACGTTTGATGAAGGTGTGGAGAAGCTCTGGGGTCAGTTCGTTTATTTCGGTGTACTTTCGGGCGTTTTCCAGGAAGCGGTCAAAGTTGGAGGTGGAGTCCTTCAGCTCCTGCAAGTGAGCGGTCAACTCCGGGAGGGCGTTCTTGATGTTCTCCTGCTCAGTAATATACTCGTTGGAGAGTATCCTGTACTGTTCGTCGGGGATTCGGCCAAGGACGTTGTCCTCGTAGAGACGCTTGAACAGGGACATAAGCTCTGACTGGCGTTTTGTCATCGCGGCTATCTGTTTCTCAAGACCACGGATTTCCTTTTGGGCCTCCTTTGTGCGTTTCATGCCGATGTACTCTGCAAACCTGCGCTCATTCTGCCTTGCGAAGTGGGTGACGCGGCGGAGGTCGTCCAGGACGATGGCGTAGAGGTCTTCTTCCCGGATGCTGTGGACCGAGCAGGTGGTTTTGCTGTTCTTACGGTAATTGGAGCATATAAACCGGGCTTTGGCCTCCTTCTCCCCGCGGGTTCTGTGGTACGTCATCACCGCCCCGCAATCCATGCAGTAGACAAGGCCGGAGAACAGGCTTGGCTCCTTGAATTTCGTGTATCTCCGCTTGTGCCTGCGGTTGTCCTGCACAATCTCCCATGTCTGGCTGTCAATCAGCGGCTCATGAGTTCCTTCAAAACGGAACTGTTCGGATTCCGGGCGGTCTATGCGCTTCTTGTTCTTATATGAGACAGTCGTAGTTTTCATGTTGACCGTCACGCCCAGGTACGTCTCGTTTTCCAGGATCCGCGAGATCGTAGTCGCCGACCACGCGAAGGGACGGGAGGTGTCGAGGCCGGTGAGCTTCACGCCGTACTTTTCATAGCAGTAATAGGACGGCGTGGGAATTTGATCCGTTTCGAGTTGCTGTGCTATTTTTGATGGGCCCATGCCATC
>CANPYX010000013.1 GCA_947588955.1 uncultured Oscillospiraceae bacterium
CTGGATGCCCAGAAAGCCAGAATGAAAGCCTTTGCTGATTATAACGACTATGAAATCGTTGGAGAATACGAAGACGCAGGCAAGTCCGGCAAGTCCATTGAGGGCAGATTTGAGTTTAACCGTATGATGGAGGACATTAAATCCGGCAAGGACGGTGTGGCATTTGTTCTCGTTTTCAAACTGTCCCGATTTGGGAGAAATGCGGCGGATGTGCTGTCCACCTTGCAGATCATGCAGGATTTTGGCGTCAACCTGATTTGCGTGGAGGATGGGATTGATTCTTCCAAGGATGCCGGAAAACTGATGATTTCCGTCCTATCCGCCGTTGCGGAAATCGAACGTGAAAATATTCGCGTCCAGACGATGGAGGGGCGCATTCAGAAAGCGCGTGAGGGAAAATGGAACGGCGGCTTTGCCCCTTACGGTTATCAGCTTGTTGATGGGAAACTGGAAATCAATGAGGAAGAAGCCCCTGCCATTCGGACGATTTTCGACCAGTACGTCCACACCGATATAGGCTCTAACGGGATTGCAAAGTATCTGGAAAACCACGGTATTCATAAGATACAACGGCAGAACGGGAAAAATCCTCTTTTCGATTCGCATTTAATCCGGCTGATATTGAAAAACCCTGTTTACTGCGGTAAAATTGCTTATGGCAGGAGAAAGACCGAGAAAGTCCACGGCACCAGAAACGATTATCATCTTGTGGAGCAGGACAATTACATTTTGGTGGACGGATTGCATGAGCCGATTGTCACAGAAGAAGTCTGGCAGGAGGCGCAGGTGAAGCTGCTGGCACAGGCGAAAAAATATGAGCATGTGAACCGCGGCAAAGATGAGCGTACTCACCTGCTTTCAGGCATTGTAAAGTGTCCCATCTGCGGAGCGGGAATGTATGGGAACAAGAGCATCAAGCATAAGAAAGACGGCACAAAATACAAGGATTTCTACTATTACGGATGTAAACACCGCAGCATGACACGGGGCCACAAGTGCGATTACAAGAAGCAGATCAGGGAGGAACTTCTGGACGATGCGGTAGCAGAGATCATCGTCAAGCTGGTCAGCAATCCCAAGTTCGCGGATATGATGCAGCAGAAGATCAACATGAAGGTGGATACCTCCGCCATAGAACAGGAGATTGCAAACTATGAGAAGCAGCTCCGGCAGAGCTATTCTGTCAAATCAAAAATCATGGAGGAAATAGATTCTCTCGACCCGGATGACAGACACTATATCCGGCGCAAGGCAGACCTCGATGACCGGCTTTATCGGATGTATGACAAGATAGAGGAAACGGAGTCCCGGCTCATCGAGGCGAGGGCGAAAAAGACCGCAATCGAAGCGGAGAAGATCACCGGCGATAATATCTACAAGGTGCTGATTTATTTTGACAAGCTCTACAAAGTGATGAATGATGTAGAGAAGCGGCAGCTTATGGAATCGCTGATTTCAGAGATACAGATTTTTGAGGACAGGCAGCCTAACGGTCAATGGCTCAAATCCATGAAATTCAAGCTCCCTATTATTGAGGGAGATATGGAATTGAGTTTGGACAATGATGAACATGTCGAAACAGTAGTATTGATGTCAAGAACTGCAGAGTAAGGATGCCGGAAACAGATTGAAATAAATGGATTCCGAGATTCGGTCCTGGCGAGGACGATTTCCCGGAATCTTTTTTTGACGATAGTTATGGCCGTCGAAAATGTCTTTTGTGAGATTGAATACCCATCTTTTGTGGAGGTGAGGTAACGAAACTTATGTCAAAAAGACGAGGCAGATTGATATGTCCGCCTCGTCAGTATCTAAACGTGTAATTCGGGTCTGTTTTTATATATCCGTTTTAACAACGCGTCAACTTCATCCATGGATAAACTGCCTTGTATTCGGTTCCCATCTTCGGAAATCCAGCTTATGTTATCCGCTGTATGTCCGTTTGCGCCATCGGTATCTGATGCTTTTAATGGGTTTAGATGTACTACTTGAAACTTGGATTTACCGTGTGTAGGATGTAATGCATCATCCGCAAACTCCTTATACTGAATATTATCTCCGGTTATAGGACATTTACAATAATCAAAGTGGTTAGATAAAAGCCCATCATGCTGGAGATTATTAACCAGTCCTATGTCGCAGCCTTCAAATGTGGCGATTTGCAGAAGTAACTTTGTCTCGATCTTCATACAATTTCGTCTAAGAGCATACTGCACAGAGTTTGGATGCGCCTCCCAGCGCTTTTCACGATTGGTTTTATAATCTCCGGTAAGTGCACGATCGGTTAAATATGTTTTGACTTTGATCTTATCAGCTAAGATTGCCTGGAATACCTCACTTGCAGGGTTTCTATGAGTATCTCGTATAAATCTACGCATGGTAATACAGTCTTTGATCTCATCGCTAAGAAACAAATCTACATTTTGAGCTGTATGTATTGGAGAAGCAAAGCGATCAATGTAATCCACGGGCATTTCATAAGGAACGACAGTGCGGTTAAAGAACTCTTTTAACATGTTGAAGTCATCGGTAGAAAGATTGGCAATCTTATTGAGGAGTTTGTTAAAGATTTCAACGCACGTATCATAAGAGGAATAGCGCACATCTCCTTTTAGCCTGCGGCTCCAATGAGCTTCAACCTTCGTCGAAGTTACAGTATTATTTACTGGTTCAATTAAAAAAGAGTTCCTAATTAAGCTGCGGCGGAATGCTATGAATTCTTTTACAGAAAGTTTATGCTTTATGATATTGTATTCGTGACTTTGAACCGGTTCAAGGCAGTCCTCAAAATCGATACATTCATCAATTCTAAAGCGTACAGAATTTACTGCCGCATCAATTATTTGTTTAAAATCCATGCCGATGCCTCCTTGTATTCTCACCATGAACATTTTACCACAAAAAGTTGAAATGTACATATTCTGAAAATAAAAAAAAGAAAAAAGAAAAACATATTTCATCTTATGAAATACCGAAATTGTTGAATCATTTTCTGTAATATGATATAATCAAAACATAAAATGAGATTAGAAGGAGAATAGTATGGTTACATTTTCGGCAAAAGAAACATTTCTTGATATTCGAAATTTCTTAGCAGGGCGATTCCTTGGGGCAACTCGAGACGAATTCTTTTTGGATGAGGTAATAAAACTGATCTTTTGCAAATATGAGTTAAAAAATACAGGCACAAATGATATTGATGATGTTGAACTTGCAAGCCTTTATCGGAAAACGTTCAAGACGGTTTTTGAGCTTCATAAAGATATTTATCAAGAAGAGGCTTGTGAAATTGAGTTAGATCCGATAAGTATAAGGTACATAGATGGTAAGCTTAATGAACTGGATTTGTTTAATCTGGAACGAGATCTGATCGGAGATGCTTACGAGATATTCATGGGTGATGCTATTAAGGGGCAATCAGGACAGTTCTTTACCCCTCAAAATGCCGCAGAAGCTCTTGTTAAAATGGTAGCACCGGCGCCAAATGCGAGCATAGTAGATCCGGCGTGTGGAGCAGGAGGCTTCCTTGTCGCGTCAATTAAGTATTGGAAGAAGCAAAATGCTGATTACTCAAATAATAACCTGTATGGTGTGGATAAAGATAGTTACCTCACGCGCCTGGCAAAAATCCACCTTGCCTGTATGGGGCATGATACAAAGACAATCAATTGTGCGGATAGTCTTGTGTGGGATGAAAAGATCTTAGGAAAGTGCAATGCAAAATATGACGTTGTCCTGACTAATCCACCTTTCGGGGTGAACATTCAGGCGGGGACACGTGAAACGCTTTCCAAGTTCGATCTTGCATATAAATATCGCAAGAAAAAAGACGGCTCGTCGGAGAAAACAGATGTAATAAATGAGTCTGTTGCTCCGCAAGTTGTTTTTATGGAACAGTGCGTTAATCTTGTTAAACCTGGAGGCGTTATCGGTATAGTTGTGCCAGAAAGCATGATATCTAACAAAAAATACTCATACGTTTCAAAGTACATTTTAAGAACGTGCTACATTAAGGCCATTATAGGTATGCCGGAAGAATTGTTTAAAACATCCGGTAAAGGCGGAACTCACACTAAAACATGCTTACTTGTTCTTGAAAAAAAGAAGAAGACAGACGAAAAGAATTACAGTATTTTTATGGCAGAAGCAAAATGGTGTGGACACGACTCAAGAGGAAGAGAAATACCCAAGGATGACATTCCGGCAATTATCGAAAATTATAACAAATATCAGCGAGGTGAAGAATGTAAGAATGATCACCTTGGCTTTATAGTGGGAAGAAGCCAAGTATTAAATAGCATTCTTGCCCCACGTGCTTATATTTTTGATAATCAGAATAATGATGGGTTAGAAAAAACTCACCAGTTGGTAACAATCGGACAACTTGTTGATGAGAATGTGCTGGAGATAACAACTGGTAATGAGGTTGGAAAGCTGGCTTACGGAACCGGTACTATTCCTTTTGTTAGAACGTCGGATATATCTAATTGGGAGATAAAATCAGATCCAAAACATTTACTAAGTGAAGAAATATATAGGAGCCTTGCGGATAAACAAGATGTTCGGGAAGGCGATATCTTGATGGTAAAAGACGGCTCCTATTTGATAGGGACGTGCGCGATGATAACAAAATATGATACCAGAATAGTGTACCAAAGCCACTTGTATAAAATAAGGGTTGCAGAGGGTAATAAGTATAACCTTGACAAGTATTACCTTTTGGCGGCTTTGTCTTCAGAATATGTTAGACAGCAGATTTTTTCTAAAACATTTTCTCAAGATATTATAAATTCTCTTGGAGACCGTTTGAAAGAATTGATTATTCCCATTGCAACGGATAAAAAACGCATAGATAAAATTGCGGGAATGGTTAAAAAAGCCATAGATGATAGCATAGAAGCGCGTGAATTGGCAAAAAAGGTACGAGTTGAAGTGTTCGCGGTATAAAAGGTGGACCGTGCTTTATAAAGCGTCGGCGTCACTGCTGAGGATATTGAAAATACCAAAGATTACATTTTTAAAGGACTTGACCGTCAGCTTTAGAGTTATAATTTGAAAAATTTTGCGGCTGATCCGCTTAGAGTAATGGGCTATGCGCGAGGGCAATTACGGTCTGTTTGTCACTCTTTAAACTGTACACCGAATGTCTGGAAGTATCTGGATAGTTCGCCTATCATCCACAGCATCAATGACACAGAATTGGTTAAAGTTTATATTCCGGTTTCTAAGGAGGAATGACGATATGAGAACCGAAAAAACTAATGTGCCGGCCCCCTCCTCTGAGCAGGTCCAGCATTATCTTCGCGCCTGGGATGAGACTGAGAGCTATCGTCTTCAGGAGGACGCGCTGGACAAGCTTTTCTTTACACTTTGTCCTGAGAATACGGAGATGTCCGATATTCTTTTGAAAGTCGCGGCGCTGAATGATTTTTACAGCACAAACATCTTCTCGGTCTACCCCGTGGCAAAGCATATATTGTCGTTGAGGATCGACGACCGGCTAAAGGCGGGCGACGAGGCGCTCGTTTCGGATATACAGAAGGTCACTATCAACGGAGTCGAGAGACACTTCTATTCCTTCGCGACAAAGTATTGCAGCCACCACCGACCGTTGGATTATCCTATCTATGACAGCTATGTGGAAAAGGTGCTGTGTTATCTCCGGAATAAAGATAGCTTCGCCTCCTTCAAGACCTCGGAATTAAAGGATTACGGAAAATTCAAACAAACACTCATCGACTTCAGGTCATTTTACGGCCTTGACCGGTACAGCCTGAAGGAGATCGACAAATATATCTGGCAGCTCGGGAAGGAGTATTTTCCCATTAGATATGGGAAAAAGTGAGCTGTAGGCTCGCCGCACCGGGCGGTTTGTTCCCGCCGGTGCGGGAACGGGGGGGCTTCTTTTCTCATCTTTTTCTCAAAAATGAGAAAAAGACGAGTAAAAGAAGCAAAAGAGAGAAAAAGAAATTTTCTTTTTGGAGTTGGCAGAAGCTTGTTTCGTCTCAGCGTTATATCGGCACGTCGGCTCCCGCGGTCTGAATGTTTTACGCACGGGCAGAAGAATCGACGCGCGGGTTCCCAAAACCGAATTGCACAGTCTCCGAAATCGCTTAGCCGCTTAACGTGGTCAGTCGACAGTACGTCCTGCTCCTTAACATCGCCGCGCTTTGTGGGTGCGTGTCGGGCAGAATGTTTTAGTGTTGCTTCTACACATCGTGTGCTGCCGCGGTGGTAGTTTTTACGCCTTACTTCTATATCTGCGCCCTCGGCTTCGCCATTGGGCGCTGGGGTGAAGTAATCGGCAGGTTCAAATCTCGGTGAAAGCCGCCACCGCTTTGGGTCGGCAGAAGCGTTTGTGACCTTCCGTTTAACTTTGCTGAGCTTTGTTGGCACTTGTCGGGCAATATGTTTGGACCGATTCGACTTGGCGTTCCGGTCGTGTTTTTATTAGGAGAATCTATGGTAGAATTGAGAGCGATAACCGAAGATAATTTTCAACAATGCCTGAGCTTACACGCAAGTGTTCAAGACACCAGCTTTGTTGATACTGTTACATATTCTTTGGCGGAGGCATGGGTATATTATCGGGACGCAAGACCGTTTGCCATTTATAACGATGGCGTATTGATTGGTTTTGTTTCGATGTATGTCGGAGAAGAAAACTGTCAAATCGTCAATTTTCTAATAGATGACGCGTTTCAAAGAAAAGGATTCGGCACAAAGGCGGCAAAGCTGTGTATTGATTACCTGCAAAGCGAATTTGGTGCGCGCAGAGTCTCCGCTCCCGTAAAGCTGGAGCACGCTGCCGCTCAGAAATTCTGGAAAAGACTGGGCTTTTCCATGTCTGATACAGTTGAAGACGGATACGTTTTTATGAGAAAAGCGCTGACTTAAATAATCCCGTTCCTTCGCCGCTTCACCGTCGCGAAAGCCGCAATCTTCGCCTCCACGCAAGCGTGAAGGCTCACTCGCAGACTTTGTTCTTCCTCTCCTTTCAGAACGGGTAAACCGAAGAGCGGGGGACCGTACGATCATGAGATGTCAGCTTGGTGCCGGAGGAACGCGGACGCATTGCTGGACATACTGAAACAGTGGGAAAACGGAGCCGATTATGTTGACCTGATCGCCGACCCAATTCTAAGTCGAAAATGAGATGGAAGTCTCATGACAGGCATAAATTTAGACTTAGAATGACTTAATCCATGCCTATACGGAGGTACCGCATGACCACACCCGATTACATCCTCTGGGACACCTACATGAATAAAATCATGAGCGACAGCGCCCACGACAGGGAGCACGTATACAGGGTACTTTACAACGCCCTGGATATCGCCTCCTGTGAGGTCGGCGCCGATATGGATGTGCTGGTTTGCGCCTGCCTTCTCCATGATATCGGCCGCCCGGACCAGCTTTCCGATCCAAAGCTCTGCCACGCCGTTGTCGGAGCTGAAAAGGCATACAAATTTCTTACGGAAAACGGCTATTCCCGGGACTTTGCCGCCCACGTCCGCGACTGCGTCCGCACACACCGCTACCGCAGGGCGTGCCCGCCGGAGACGACGGAGGCCAGAATCCTCTTTGACGCGGACAAGCTGGACGCTGTGGGGACCATGGGCATTGCCCGGACTTTTCTCTACAAGGGCGGAATAGGCGACCCAATCTATAACCTTGGCAAGGACGGTATACCCTCCGACGGCGTTGGCGATACCACACCCTCATTTTTCCAGGAGTACAAATTCAAATTGGAGAAGCTTTACTCCGGCTTCCACACCGCCAGAGGGCGGGAGCTTGCGGAAAAGCGCAGGAACGCTGCTGAAAGCTTTTACCTCGCCCTGTTGGACGAGTCCCGTTCGCCGTACATTCGCAGCAGGAGCATTTTGGAGAATTTACTTAAATGACAAACAGTGATATACTTAATACAGCCCTCCGCCAGTCCGCCTGGGACTGCAATTGCTCCCCGGAGGATTTTAAGAAAACCGAGCACACCCTGACCCGCTCCCAGCCGTCTCCTCAGGCGAGGAGATATTTAAACCTCCCCCACATCTGCAATTTCGTCACCTACGGCGCGGGCATCGTCGCCTCGGCGGGGGAGGGGTACGGTAAGCCGGCAGGGGAGTGCCTTGGGATATTCCCCTGCGACAAGCCACCCTACAGGCTTTTTGAGACCCCCGGCGCGCACCTGGTGGAGGAGGCGTTCGCCCCCTACGGCGGCAGTATATGCTTCATGGCGGAATACTTCCTGCCGGACCTTGCCGCCCTTGGCGAAAAGCTCTGCTCCTTTGAGTTGAGGCTCCTGGGGCGCGAGGATTTCCCGCCGCTTTACATACCTCAGTGGTCCAACGCCCTGTGCAGCCAAAGACCGCAGCTTGACGTGCTGGGTGTAGGCGCGTTTGACGGCGGAAAAATGGTGGCGCTGGCGGGCTGCTCAGCCGATTGCGATACCATGTGGCAGATCGGGGTAGACGTACTGCCGGAGTACAGAAAAATGGGCCTCGCCACGGCGCTGACCTCAAGGCTGGCGCTGGAGATACTTGACAGGGGAAAGGTTCCCTTCTACTGCGCCGCCTGGTCAAATATAGCCTCCGTCCGCAACGCCCTCTCCTCCGGCTTCAAACCCGCATGGGTGGAGCTGACGGTAAAAACCAGAAACTTCGTTGACGGCATGAACAAAGGCAGTTAACCTTTTGGACATAAAAAGCGCCTTTTGGGGGTAAAAAAGAGATGAAAAGGATACTTTTGATAGGCACCGGCGGGACTATAGCCTCACGGCAGACGGGCGAAGGACTTGCCCCCGGAATACCCGCGTCAGGGCTACTTTCAAGCCTGGGAGGGACCGGAAATATTCAGGTGGACAGCAGGGAGCTCCTGGCGCTGGACAGCACCAACATAACACCGGAGCACTGGCTCATGATCGCCGGCTGCGTCGAGGAAAATTATGATATCTACGACGGCTTTGTTATAACCCACGGCACCGACACCCTTGCCTACACCGCCGCGGCGCTGAGCTACCTCATACGAAAAAGCCCCAAGCCCATAATCCTCACCGGCGCCCAGAGACCCATCGGATACGACTCCACCGACTCAAAGGACAACTTGCGGGACGCCATACTCGCGGCGTCCTCGGACATGCCGGGTGTGGCAATAGTTTTTGACCACAGGGTCATTTTGGGCACCAGGGCGAAAAAGACGCGCTCCAAGAGCTACTCCGCCTTCGAGAGCATAAATTACCCGGAGCTTGGCGTCATACGCGACGGGGAGCTTGTGGTATTTATTCGCCAGGAAAGCGGCGAAAAGCCGGAGTTTTCCACGAAATTGAACACCAAAGTGGCGCTTTTGAAGCTTATCCCCGGAACGGGCAGGGAGGTGCTGGACTTCCTCTTTGAGTGCAACGACGCCGTGGTGATCGAGAGCTTCGGCGTGGGCGGGCTACCCGAGGCGGGCGGGTTCTTTGAGTGCGTCGAGGAATGGAAGAAAAAGGGACGTACGGCCGTGTTGACAACCCAGGTGGAGAACGAGGGCTCGGACCTGGCGGTCTACCACGTTGGAAGCAGGCTCAAGCGCGATTTGAAGGTTTTGGAGGCCTACGACATGACCACCGAGGCTGTGGTCGCCAAGCTCATGTGGGTCCTCTCCCAAACAAAAACCGCCACGGAGGTGGAACGCCTGTTCTACACCCCCGTGGCGATGGATATGTTCCCGAGGTAGGGTTATTTTGCGATGAGAATGACCTCACCTGTGGCGGTGTTGTACCCAACGGTGACCTTTCTTCGGAAAAAGTCCTCATAGTGCGGGCGCTTCCAATGTGTGCAGTAGATGGACCTTGTCCGGACCCTAACAGAGTTTCCGTTTGCGTCCTGTACGGCGATGGGGAAGGTAACACGATTCCCTAAAATGCCAGTGTGCTCAAATTCCTCTATCACCTGATTGGAGAAGACATAGCTTTCCGGAGACTTGTAAAGGGACACGTACCTCACCCCGTAGTAGACGGCGAAGGGGACATACCACACCGTAAGGACTCCGAGGGAGATGAAAAGAACGGTATTTCTGTAGCCGGGAAACCCCGCCATGCAGACGCAGACCACGACTGCCATAAAAATGAGCAGAAAGAGGTAGGACGCTGTCAGAACCTTGAGGTCAGAGATGTACGCCCTCGCCTCGGCGGAGTTTTTGATTTTTTGCTGCGTGTTCATACATGTCACCTCGGAAAGAATCGTATCACAAGGCATAGAATTTTGCAAGTCTTACCGCTTTATTTGATGATTTCCTCCACTTCCCCGATATACATGGTATGCGGCGCCTCGGTTTTATAAAAGGCACTGACGACCTTCTCCGGCATGGCGGCGGGGTCCATGTCCTGCCGGTAAATTTTCCGGCAAATCAGGGTGGTGTGGGCCTCCTCAAAGGTCACGGCGTTTTCGAGAAATTTGGGGGTGAGACCGGACTTTGCTACCTTGTCCCCGTCCCTGCCTGACTCGGAGCCCAGGAGCAGCAGGGCTTTCCGGTACGCCTCGGGAAAAAAGCTCACGGTGAAAAAGTCGTTTTCCTCCAAAAATCCGTGGGTGTAGCGCACTGGCTTGACATAGACGGTGACGACGCTCTTTCCCCACAGTGTCCCGGCTCCGCCCCAGCTGACGGTCATGGTGTTGTACCGCTCCCGCGTCCCGGCGGTTACCAGCGCCCACTCCCGGTCGAACAGGGAGAAAATATCGGTTTTGAGTTCCATAAGATTCCTCCTTATCAAATTAGATGACTATAGTATACTTCAACACGGAGGTGTTTTCAATGAAAATTACATTTATAGGCGCCACTCATGACGTCACCGGAAGCTGCACTTTACTTGAGGTTGGGGGGCATAATATACTTATTGACTGCGGTATGAAGCAGGGTTCTACGGCCTTTGAAAACGTTTCCATACCGGTCAAGGAGGGGGATATTGAGTGCGTTTTACTCACTCACGCCCACGTTGATCACTCGGGGAACCTTCCACTTCTTTACAAAAACGGCTTTCGCGGGGCAATATACACCACGGAGGCCACCAGAAATCTGTGTGAAATAATGCTACGCGACTGCGCCAACATCCAGATGTCCGAGGCGGAATATAAATCCAGGAAGGCAAAACGTGCCGGAGAGCCCGAGGTGGAGCCGCTTTTTGACATAAATGACGCCGAAAATGTCCTGAAGCTCTTTCGGGGCTGTGACTACGGCAGACCCATCCGCATTAACGAAAACCTCACCGTCAGGTTCACCGACATAGGTCACCTTTTAGGCTCCGCCTGCATAGAAGCATGGCTTGTTGAGGGGGAAAACACGCGAAAAATGGTGTTTTCCGGCGATGTTGGGAATACCTGCCAGCCAATCATATGCGACCCGGAAAAGGTTCGGGAGGCGGACTACGTTCTGCTGGAATCCACCTATGGCGACAGGTTCCACGGCGAGCGGAGGGAGTACATAAATACGCTGGCGGGATTCATTCAAAGGACTCTGGACAGGGGAGGGAACGTGATAATTCCCTCATTTGCCGTGGGCAGGACTCAGGAGATATTGTACTTTATAAGAGAAATCAAAAACAATGAGCTTGTAAAAAACCACCCGGGTTTCCCCGTGTACGTGGACAGCCCACTTGCCAACGAGGCGACAAGCGTCTTCATGCAGTGCGACACCCGCTACCTTGACGAGGAGACGCGCGCGGTGATGGCGGCGGGGGAGAACCCGCTGGTGTTCGACGGACTTTACCTCACTACATCAACCGAGGAATCCCGTGCGCTGAATACCGATATGGAGCCGAAAATAATCATTTCCGCCTCAGGAATGTGCGACGCGGGCAGGATCAGGCACCACCTCAAGTATAACCTGTGGCGACAGGAGTGCATGGTATTATTTGTCGGCTACCAGGCGGCGGGGACGCTGGGCAGGTTGATTTACGACGGGGCGAAGTCGGTGAAGCTTTTCGGCGACGACGTTGCGGTAAACGCGGAGATACAGTATCTTCCGGGCGTTTCGGGGCACGCCGACAAGGGCGGTTTGCTGGACTGGATCGGTGGCTTTGACCCCAAGCCAAAGCTTGTTTTTGTTAACCACGGGGACGAGGGAGCCTGCGAGGAGCTGGCAAGAGCTCTCAACGAGGAGAAGGGCATAAAGGCCTACGCGCCTTACTCCGGCGCGGAGTTTGACCTTCTTAAAGGCGAGTTTGTCCGCATAACCGAGGGCGTTCGGGTGAGGAAGGAGAAGCCCGCGAGTCTGGCCAGGAAGCGGGCGGACGACGCCTTCCGCCGGCTCATGGACGCCGTAAACCGCCTCGTCCTCGCCGCCCAGGACTGCGACGGCATGGCGACAAAGGACCTTGCCAAGCTCACGGGGATGGTTACGTCACTGACGGAGAAAATGCGGAAGTGAAAGGTGTCCGCCCTTAACGGGCGCGGGGGCTCCTGAGCCGCGGGGCTATTTATAAGGTATCCGCCCCTATGGGGCGGGGGCGAGTGCGTGGAATTGGGGGGTGCGCATATGGGGGTGAGGGGGTGGTAGACTTGTGCTGCCTTCTCATATATTTTTGCAAAAGAAGCCGATGATTTTGTGACGGTTCTCACAAAATCATCGGCTCTGCGTCTTTAATTATGTTGGATTGATTATTACAAAAAAGCCCCGCTCAAATTCCGTACTTTTCAAATTCACCATAATAGAGTCTTCTGATCTCTTCAATGGCATTAATTGTATAATAGGTTTTGTGAGCGTCATACCGTTTGGGATTTCGGATAATTCTCTGTGCTTCCAACTCGGCCGCGAATAGGCAAATCAGCTTTTGTGTCCTGCAGTGAATATCATCCTTAACGCCAAAATCCTTATTGGTCTGATAGTTTGCCCCGGCACAGGTTGGACACATTGGATAAATGTAACAATCCGTAAAGCACTTATCGCAAGCAAACAATGACTCATTAGAAAAATCAAGAGACATAACCTCTTTTAGCTCTTCCGGCGAAAAAGTCATTGGTGTGAAATAAGAACAGGGATATTGCTTTCCGTCAACATCAAAGAACAGACAGCTCACTCCTGTGCCGCACCATTTAAACTTTCGGCGGTCCCTGGCCTCACACAGCGCGAACTGCTTGTCAAACATCTGATTGTACAGGTTATCGTTCTCCACATAGAAGTCGACAAGTTCTTTTAGCTGACGAACAAGCTCCCGGACGACCTCCTCCTCATCCCACTGGAAATTCCCTTCCGCAAGATTCACTCCTCTTACCTTCTGAAAGCCGAGAGAGTGAATGAACTTGATGCTCTCTGCCAATCGCGGGATCGAATACTCCGAAATTGTCATCTTAACGCCTTGCTCCGGCCAGTTTTGTGCAAAAAAGCCGGTATCTATCTTCTCAAAGGAGCCGCTCCGATTGTGGTTATGGACCTCCGGCGTGCCGTCGATACTAAGACCCAAATAAAAGCCATTGCGATGCCCGTGAAACCACGCCTTCATCTCATCGTTCAGAAGCGTTCCGTTGGTTGTAGCAAAAAGCATTTTTTTCGTGTCCGGATAACGCTCATGAACATATTCATATATCTGCCTTAAAAGCTCAAATTCCAAAAGCGGTTCCCCGCCCATAAATTTGAGCAAGATCCCACTGTATTTTTCCCTGTCATAGGATTCGAAAATCTTATCGACACATGCCTTCGCCGTGTCAAGGTCCATACTTACCGGGCTCTTGTGCTTTTGATAACAGTACACACAATTCAGATTGCAGCTGCGCGTCACGCAGATTGTAGGATCATATAACTTTCCCTGCTTTTCCATGCTTCCTGTCAATCTTCTCCCCTGAATTTCACAGCATCAGTTCCAAATGCTTCCGTCGCAATCGCACTCGCCCACCGCGCAGTCACAAGTGCCGTTGGGAGTCTCATCCCACACGGGCATACCGGTTGGTCTGCTGACCGCTTCCGGTTCTACCTCCTTCTTGACCTGAGCAAGCTTATCCATGGTATTTCCGGAAAGGACCGGCATCCCATCTTCCTTTACCTGGCTTCCGCATTTAAAGCAAAACCTGGCGGCATCAGGTAACTGCGTTCCGCACTTCGGGCACACGTTGGCTTTTTTCGCGCCGCACATCATGCAATACTGTGCCCCCTCAACCATTTCCGCTCCGCATTTTACACATTTCATATTTTTTCCTCCCAAATTTTCTTTCTATTTTTAAACATTTAATCACATACTTAGGCCTTGGCGGTCTAACTTTTTTTCCTGTTTGGTAATTCCTGCTATGTAACAGCATTTACATTTTATCCCGCAGCACTTATTTTGTCAATTTCTCCATAGGGGTAAAAAATGTATTTTACGATATGAGCTTTTTGGCGAAGGTGGCGGCGGAGGTCAGGTCGGTTTCATTGGGGCGGCCCTTGTGGAGGAAGGCGAAGGAGCCGGGGCAGGAGAATTCCTCGTCGGACATGGGGATATTCTTCGCGGCAAGAAGCTTTTCCACGTATTTTTTAGTCGATCTGAGGGAGGCGGAGGTGCTGAAATTTACTGCCTTTCCCACGGAGACTGTGATGCCGGAGATGAATTTTTTTACCTCGTCGTCCACGTCGAAGGCGTAGGGGGAGCTTCCAAGGAACAGAATGTCCACGTCCTCGGTAAGGGGCTGGGAGACGGGCTTTGCCTCTACGCCGACGGCGGAGGATATTGCCTCCGCGAGACGTTTGGTGTTACCGCCTCTGGAATAGTAACGGATAGCGAGCTTCATTTTTTTGTCCTCCTTGCTTTTAAAATTAACCCATATGTTCATGGTATTTCAATTGGGGTGAATTGTCAAGAAGGGGGGCGTTTTTTTTGCGCCGCGGCGGTGGAAGGTGAAATTGATGCGGCGCTGAAATAATCTTCTGCCTTATAGTGTAAAATAGAGGAATACCTTATTTTATACGGAGGCAGTTATGGAAAATAGAACGCTGGACGAGAATTTGCGCGGCTTTGCCGCTTGGCTGCGGCGGGAGGAAAAGAGCGAGGGAACGGTGGAGAAGTATCTCCGGGACGCGGCGGGGTTTGCCGCGCACATGGGTGGCGCGCCCGTCACAAAGGACGCCGTTGCCGCGTGGCGGGACTGGCTGGTGACGCAGGGGTACGCGCCGGTCACGGTCAATTCCATGGTGGCGTCGGTGAACGCCCTGCTGCGGTTTTTGGGGCGGGAGGACTGCCGGGTAAAAGCCCTGCGGCTCCAGCGGAGGGTGTTCCGGGATCGGAGCCGGGAGCTGACGCGAGAGGAGTATGGCCGCCTCCTCGCCTCCGCTGGCGGAAAGTCAAGGCTGGCGCTGCTGATGGAGACAATTTGCTCCACCGGCATCCGGGTCAGCGAGGTCAGGTATATCACTGTGGAGGCGGCGAGAGAGGGCAGGGCGGAAATCTCCCTCAAGGGGAAGATCCGCGTCATCCTTCTCCCCGGCAAGCTCTGCCGGAAGCTTTTGAAATACGCAAAAAAGCAGAAAACCGCCTCCGGCGAGATATTCCTCACAGGAAACGGCAAGCCCCTGACCCGCGGTCAAATCTGGGCGGAAATGAAGGCCGTGTGCAAAAAAGCGGGGGTGGACCCGCGAAAGGTCTTCCCCCACAATTTAAGACATCTATTTGCCCGAACCTTCTACCGCGTGACACGCGACATCGCAAAGCTGGCGGACGTACTGGGTCACAGCTCCATCGAGACCACGCGCATTTACCTCATCTCCACCGGCGAGGAACACGCGCGGGTGCTGGACCGGCTGGGGCTTGTGAGTTAGGACAAAATTACTATTTTGTATCCTACATAAAACTATATTTAGGGCACTAATACCCTACATAGACAGATTTTAGCACGGTGGAAACGAAATGTAAAGTCTCTAATACAAGAAAATTATAAAAAATTGCACAATTAACAGGACCGCAAAACGAAAATTTTTCGTCGGTCCTTGTTGTCATGTCCAAAATCAGCAAATAAATGGACGTTTACCAATTATGGGCATTATTCCGTATGACACTCAATGCAAAATAGTAATTTTGTATTGAGTGTCATAGAAGGAGGCGGTGCGCGACAGAGGGGCGGGAATATTATATTTCTGAATCCAATATAAATTGCAAAAAGGAGGTTATTTTAATGAAACGCAAAATCTTTTCAGCGGTGCTGGCGCTTGTCATGCTTCTGACGCTGGCGCCCGTGGCGTTTGCGGCGGAGGACGAGGACGAGCCGGTTGTCATTCTGCCTGACGGGACGAAGGTGGTGGGGATACCCACGATTGACGCGCCTGAAATGGCTCTGTCCGCCGAGGAAACTGTCATTCCCATTCCTGATGAAGATGCCTTTGCGGCTATCACTGCAAGTCAGTGGACAAGCGGTGCAACATTTGAAATTCAGGGCGATTTGAACCTGGAACAGCTTTACATTGACGGAGAAGTACCAAACTATTATGGTTTAATTAATTTTTTCTATGGAACAATCAGAGGCGTTTGGCTTGAGGATGAGGGACGCTATCCTATCATCAAAGGAATTCCCAGCGCAAAATGCCTTATTCGGTTGCCTATCGGAGGTACGATAGAAAATCTGATTTTTGATCATGGTACAAATACACCGTACATCACTTTCTTAGCCGGCGCTTTTACCAACCAGGTTCATACTCTGACATTGAACAACATTACCGTTCAGGGCAACGGTGAAACCGCAACAAGAGTGGGCTCCAATTACTCCCCGTTCGTTTACACTTGCCCTGCCGGTGGCATTATTATGAACAACTGTGTCAATAAGATAAACATGGTTGGCTCCGGGTACAGCAGCGTCTTCTTTGGATATTACCCCGCATATTACAGCGAAGGGCACCAAAGGGACATTGAGTTTATAAATTGTACAAACTACGGCAACCTCACCACAAACATGGCAGGAATGTTTTTTGGAAATTCCACGGGTCTTGATAATTACATAGGGGACATCAAGCTTGTCATTGAAAACTGCGTGAACAATGGTTCTATCCTCGGAAGAAACAGTGCTTATTACCTCTGTGCCGCCGCTGCGAATGAGGGCGAATTTTCCGACGGTTCGACCTCCGGAAAGATCGAGGATGTCTTGGTAAAAGGGAGCGAATCTCCTTATGCCGCACAGTTTGAAGACATTCAAAAAATTACAGGCACTCCCAATGTAATCGGCAAAGCTCCAACCCTTGAGGGTTTTTCGGCTATATGGAATTCCGACAACACGATTTCTTTCACTCCGGCAACGAACAACGAAGAAGTAGCCTATTATAGAGTTCGAGTGGGTTCATATTTACACGCTTGGGATACTGAAAATAACAAATTTTTCGGCACATATCTTTATACGGTAGAACAGCGATATAACTCTGATGCCGTAACGGGTATGGAGAGCGTGAAAGCGGAGCTGATGGCATATGGCTTTGCTGACAGCGATTATGGGCCTCAAACCGAAGTTGTGCTTTCATATCCTGTATGTGATGTCAATGGAGAAAAATTCTATTTTATACAAAATACAGACGGAAACATTTTCCAGTATTATGCTACAGGTAATCTGAACGACGAAGGGACGCCCGTAGATAATATGGCCGTTCCGCCGGCTGTTGTTATAGTGACTGCCTATGGCGTCGATAACAATACGCTTCAAGCCATTTGGCTGACAAAACCGGAGGTGCAATGATGAAGAGTTCCGTTTTGCACAAATCATTTATCGCCTCAGCATTAATGGTTGTACTGTTGCTTTCATTTTTCGCTCCAACTATAACTGTATACGCGGCAAGTGACCCGAAACCTAATTTCACAGTTACTGGTACGTTTAAGCAATATGTTTGGTATCCAAATAAAGAGGAGGGAAGTAGAAAGGGGTTTGAAAGTCCGGAAGCGACAATGTCACTACCCAATAGCGCACTACCCTCAAACAATCTGCAATCGATTCTTGAGTGCATTGAAGCGGGAAAGTTTGAGGGGCAAGTAAGTGGGAGTGGGGTTAATGCTTTTCAGAATGTATATGAGCTGAACAAAGACGCTCCCATTTCAATAACTTTTAGCACAAGGAAACAATATAACGATTATGGTAATGTTGTCAACACAATCAACAAAAAGGTGGTATTTACAAGAAACAAGGGAGAAGCCGAACTCGGTGCGCTTGACGGCGATGACGTTATCACCATCTACAATGGAAGTGATGACGGAATTACGATAACGTCTACCCCGAGCCGCAAATTTCAAGCAGCAGATTTGGCGACCTACCCCCCGGAGGTAAATGAAATCAATTTCCAAAAAGGCTTGGAAATTAACGGAGGGGCAAGCGTAAGTATCGTGTCGGAAGTTACGCCAAGTGACAAGGCATCCGCCATATCCACACACTGCCTTAAGATAAAAATCGGCGGCGGAGAAGGCGAGGCAAAGCTTGCCATAAATGACGGCACACTCAATATCAGCGGATATAATTTTGATTGTTATAGCAGCCATAAGGCAACATATAATTTCTTAACCAGCACATATCTGATTTTTGAGCAAGGGTCATCGATGACAATTGGTAAGGACGGCAGTGTTACCGTAGCCGGTGCTCAGGTCGAGGATACGCAAGACAGTAATAACACCATTATTGAAAATGCAGGTTCTTTGACGATTACAGAGGGTAAAAAGCAAGCGCCCTCCAATGTACTTACCAAAAGCAGCAATTCTGCCGTTAAGTGTTCAGACGGTTCCAGCCTGACCATCACAGGCAAAAGCGCGGTCAAGAGCGGCGAAGGTGGCAACAAGGCTGTGGAGCTTGCCCCCGGCGCGAAGGTGACCACCGACGCGGTGAAGGATCTGACCGTGGCGGAGGACATGGTAGAGGCGTATGTGGACAACAACGGCAAGGTGATCCAGAAAGCCGACGAGAACGATCTGCCTGCCTTTACGGAGCCTGTTGAGGTAGAAGCCGATGTAAAAGACGGCGTCGTGGACAAGGACGACAAGTTGAAAGAGGCCGCAGGAAATGTCGGCGCTGAGCTTCCCACAGACGCGCAGACCGCCGCCGCTCATGAATGGGCTCATGACAAAGCGGATGAGGCGAAGAAGAAGCTGGGAGAAACTGAGGAGGATGTCAACATTTACGTCCTGACCACCGTAGAAACTACGGTGGAGGATTTCAAAGCCGACACCGCCTTGACGCTCGATATCACGCCCCGTTATGAGGTCATCGCCACCACGGCGGGGACAAAGGACGGGATACACCTTGAAGCAGAGAGCGGTCAGGAGAAAAACGCCGTCTTGTTGGATGGAGGGGCTCTTGAGGTGAACCGCCCGGTGGAAATGGTGATCCCCATTCCGAACGCCTTGTATCACACCGTTGGAACCGAGGCAACGCCGAGCTTTGTGGTCCTCCACGAGCATGAGGGAAAGGTTTATCTCTACCACGCGACATATAGCTCTACCAGTGATGTAGGCGCGCATATCACATTTACCAACGAGCACGGCTTCTCCAAGTTTACCGTTATCGTCGTAAGGCAGGGCAGTCTCTCAAATCTGACCGCCTCCGTGGGAAGTATGGAGACGTTTGACCCCAGCAAGGAAGAAAAGTCTTACACCGTTAACGTCCCCTACAGCGTTTCCGAGCTGGAGCTCACCGCAACGACGGCGGTCCAGGACGATGAGGTCACGGCGAAGCTGGGCGAAGGTGAAGACGCAATTGTACTTTCACCCGAACAGGATGAAACCGTTACCGACAAGGACGTTTACACGATTTCTGTTCCCGACCTTGCGGTTGGCGACAACACCGTCACTATCACCGTGACGCACGGCGAGACCGAGACCACCTACACCGTCACCATCAACCGCGCGGCATATGTGCCGCCTGTGCCGCCGTCCTACACCGTTTCCGCTGAGGAAGCGGAGAACGCCGAGGTTGAGCTTTCCACCGAGAAGGCGACAGCCGGCGACTCCGTCACCGTCACCGTCACCCCCGCCGAGAACTTCCACGTCTCCGGCGTGACCGTCACCGGCGCCGACGGGAAGGAGATTACCGTTGTGGATAACGGCGACGGCACCTTCACCTTCACAATGCCCTCCGGCGGCGTGACCGTCAAGGCTGAGACCTTCAAATGCCCCTCCGTCGAATACACCGACATCGACGTTACAGAGTGGTATCACGATTACGTCGACTACGCCATAACCCATGACCTCATGGACGGCTTCGGCGACGGCGTATTCGCCCCCGAAAAGACCGTGACCCGCGCTCAGATGGCGGGTATCCTCTGGAACCTTGAGGGTCAGCCGGTGGTCAACTACCTGATGACCTTCACCGATGTTCCCGATGGTAAGTGGTACACCGAGGCAATCCGCTGGGCGGCGAGCGAGGGCATCATCTCCGGCTTCGGCGACGACACCTTCAGGCCCGAAGACATCATTACTCGTGAGCAGATGGCGGCGATGCTGTACTTCTACGAGGAGTACAAGAACGGTGACCACACCGTTGATGCTGAGCTGACCTTCACCGACTCCGGCGAGGTCTCCTCCTGGGCGAACGAGGCCGTTGTGTGGTGCGTCGGCAAGGACCTGATCCACGGCAAGGGCGACAACGCCTTTGACCCGCGCGGCACCTCCATAAGAGCCCAGCTCGCGACCCTCCTGGCGCTCTACGACCAGATGGACAAATAACCTTAGCTTCTTCCATTTCACCTCAACATCCCACCTCCGGGCCGGTGGAATTCCGGTCCGGGGGAACGGGGAAGACGGGAAAAAAGAAATCTGTGAATTCCGCGGAATTCACAGATTTTTTTGCGTTATGGGGGGCAGGGAGGATATGTGGGGGTAGTAGACGAAAAATTCCTTTATGCCGAGGGAGGAGGCGAGGCGGAGCTTTTGGGTCAGGGTTTGGGGGGTGTTCCAGATGAGGAGGCGGAGGCGGCGGTTTTTGAGGTAGCTGGCGTAGTTGGCGCAAAGGTGGGGGGAGTAAAAGGGGCGCAGGGGCGGCAGAGATTTTGGGGAGACAAGGGAGCCGAGGCCGGTGGGACAGGGGAGGGTGTATTCGGTGTAGGTGAGCTCCAGCTCAAGGGCGAGCCGTTCGGGGCCGTAGAGGGCGGCGAGGCGCTTTAATCTGCTCTCGTATGAGCCGCGTGTATTTTGCGCCGGCAGCGCGATCCGGCAGCCGGGGACGGCGGCGTAAGGCTCCGGCAGATAGAGGCGTATGCCGCGGCGGGCGGCTTTTTCAGAGAGAACAGAGCAGAAGGAGAGAAGGGGCGGGGTTGGGCGGGGGAGGTCTATGACGAGCCCGGCGGAGCCCAGGCGGACACATTCGCCTGTGAGCTCTTCGGATATGGCGTCCAGGGGACCGCGGCCGGTGAAGGAGGACATATCCACGTCGATAAGCTCCGGCCTTACCGCCGGCATGGGGGAGCGGTAAAGGCGCAGGTCCCTGCCCAGACGGTGGGACATGGCGCAGACGGGACCGATTTTTGACGCCTCGGCTATAAGTCCGGGGGGAGCGGAGAGATAAATTTTCATTTCAGACATATACATTTCACCCAAAGTATGCTATACTGCCATTGTCGGGGACAACCTGTATGATTTTATGCGCGGGGTGCAAGGATATGAGATTTTCCCTGCTGCCGGAGAGAAAATTTGATAGCGTGACGGATATTGAGCCGGAGCTTTTGCGCGCCATGGGCGTGGAGCTGCTGATTCTTGACGTGGACAACACCATCGCACCATACAAGACTCTGACCTTGGAAAAACGGGTCACCGACTGGGCGGCGAGGGTCAAGGACGCGGGGATCGGGCTTTTTATCGTCTCAAACAACAAGGGCGAGAGGCCGGAGGTCTTCGCCAGTCTCCTGGACATACCTTTTTTGAAGCGCGCCGGCAAGCCCAGCCCCAGGGGAGTGCGGCGGGCGCTGGAGCTTTCGGGCACACCGCCGGAAAGGGCGGCGCTGGCGGGGGACCAGATATACACAGACACAGTTGCCGCGAGCCTTGCGGGGGTACACATGCTTTTGGTGGAGCCCATAAGGTTTACGAATATATTTTTGGCGATACGTTATTTTTTTGAGCTTCCCTTCCGCAGGGAGCGCAAACACAATTGAAAGGGGTTTTTAAAATGAACAACGTAAAGAAGATCTCCGCCGCGCTGACGGGGAAGGACGCACAGGCGATTTTTGTCACCTCCGACCAGAACAGGTATTACGCCACGGGGTTCGGGTCCTCGGCGGGGGAGCTTATAATCTGCGCCGACGGCTCGGCGGCGCTTTTTATCGACGCCAGGTATTTTGAGGAGGCGAGCCGCTCCATCTCCGAGGTGGAGGTCATATGCTCCAACGACAAGCCTGTTTACGAGCTGATGAACGACTACTTCAAGGCCCACAATGTCACGAAGCTGGCGGTGGAGGAGCGGTGGCTCAGCTACGCCGCCTACACCTCGCTCCAGAGGAAGCTGGAGCCGGAGTTCACGGCGGGACAGGACATTCTCAGGGACCTGAGGGCCGTGAAGTCGCCGGAGGAGATGGAGTACCTTGTGGCGGCTCAGAGGATAGCGGACAGGGCCTTTGAGAACACGCTGAAGCTCATCACGCCCGACATCACCGAGAGGGAGCTGGCGGCGGAGCTCACCTGTCAGATGTTGAAGCTTGGCGCGCAGGACAAGTCATTTGACCCCATAGTCGTCTCCGGCTCGCTTTCCAGCGTGCCCCACGGCAAGCCCAGGGACGTGAAGCTCCAGAGGGGCTTTTTGACCATGGACTTCGGGGCGCTCTACAAGGGCTACTGCTCCGACACCACCCGGACCGTCGCCATCGGCGCGCCCACAAAGGAGATGGAGAAGGTATACAGCACCGTTTTGGACGCTCAGGTGACCGCGATATCCGCGGCGAAGGCGGGGCTCACTGGGAAGGAGCTGGACGGCGTCGCGCGCAAGGTCATCGCCGACGCGGGCTACGGGGAGTATTTCACCCATTCCCTCTCCCACGGCGTGGGCATCGACATCCATGAGTACCCCAATTGCTCACCCAAGAGCGACAACGTGCTCAAGGCGGGGGACGTCATCTCCATGGAGCCGGGGATCTACCTGCCGGGGAAGTTCGGCGTGCGGATCGAGGACGTCATCGAGATAAAAGAGGACGGCTGCTTTGACCTCACGGAGCTTCCCAAGGAGCTCTTGGTGTTCTGCGACTGAAAAGTTTTGGTATAAAAGCATAATTTCTCTTGCAAAAAGGGAAAATGTGCGGTAGAATGAATCAGATATACTAATACGTATAATACTCTACGGGAGGATAAACAAAATGGCAACTATTACCGCCAGCGATTTCAGAAACGGAAAGACATTTGAGTACGAGGGCAAGCCCGTCGTGGTCGTGGAGTTCCAGCACGTCAAGCCCGGAAAGGGCGCGGCCTTTGTCAGGACCAAGATGAAGAACCTCATCACCGGAGCCGTGACAGAGACCTCCTTCAACCCCACCGCCAAGTTCGAGGAGGCGTTTGTGGAGCGCAAGGAGGCGGAGTACCTCTATCAGGACGGGGACCTTTATTACTTCATGGACCCGGAGACCTACGAGCAGGAGCCTGTTTCCGGCTCGAAGCTGGGAGACAACTTCCGCTTTGTCAAGGAGAACATGATTTGCGTCATCAGCTCCTACAAGGGCGACGTCTTCTCCGTGGAGCCCCCCAACTTTGTGGAGCTTGAGATCACCGATACCGACCCCGGCTTTGCGGGTAACACCGCCACCAACACCTTAAAGCCCGCCACGCTGGAGACCGGCGCCGAGATAAAGGTGCCCCTTTTCATCAACGTGGGCGACAAGATCCGCATTGACACCCGCACCGGCGAATATCTTGAGCGCGCGAAGGGCTGAGCCCTTTAAGCGGAAATACGCTTTTTGTGGAAAAGGAGGAAAATAAAATGACGCCTGCCGAAAAAGTAGCTTATATCAAGGGACTTATGGAGGGTATGGGACTTGACACCGAGAAGGGCGAGGGGAAGATACTCGCGCAGATAGTCGATGTTCTGGAGGACCTTGCCCTGGAGCACGAGGACCTTCAGTCCTCCATCGAGGAGCTGGGCGACGGCCTTGACGCCGTGTCCGACGACCTGGAGTTAGTGGAGGATGTGGTCTACGGCGAGGAGGATATTGACGACGCCGACGAGTGCTGTTGCCACCATCATCACCATCACCCCCATCCCCATGAGCTTGAGGACGAGGATGAGGACGAGGAGTATGAGTACGAGGTGGAGTGCCCCGCCTGCGGCGCCGAGCTGGTGCTTGAGGAGGGCGACCTTGAGCAGGGCGTTATCCAGTGCCCCGAGTGCGGCGAAACTCTGGAGCTTGACCTCACCGAGATGGACGATGAGGACGAGGACGGGGACGACGATGACGACGACTACGAGGAGTACGACGACGAGGACCTGGAGCCGGAAGAGTAAAAACATTTAACAATTAAAAAGACCGCCCAATGGACGGTCTTTTTTGGCGTTTTTTGGTGCTGTAATGATTGATGTTTCGGTACAGAATATAAGAATAGCCTTTGAGCAGGGGAAAGATGTGTTGAAGGGGATCTCCTTTGACGTTAATTCCGGCGAGCATGTGGGGATACTTGGAAGGAACGGCGCGGGGAAAACCACGCTTTTCCGGGTGATCTCGGGGCGGCTCGCCGCAGACGAGGGCGTGATTGTGACGCCGCCGGACAAGCGGGTGGGGGTGCTGAGCCAGCTGCCCGTTTATCCAGACGGGTTCACCGGGGAGGACGTGCTCCGCGCCGCCCAGGAGAGGATCGTTAAGATGGGCGGGGAGATGGAGGAGCTGGCGGCAAAAATGGCAGCCGGGGATTCCTCCGCCGACACACTGAGGGCTTATGACAGGCTCTCGGCTGAATTCCTGCGCCTGGGGGGATATGAGCTTGAACGCTTTCGGGACACCGTTGCCAACGGGCTGGGGATACCGGCGCGGCAAAGGGATCAGGAGTACGCTCAGCTTTCCGGCGGGGAAAAGACGAGGCTCAACCTGGCACGGCTCATTTTGGAGGATACGGATATACTGTTGCTGGACGAGCCCACGAACCACCTGGATATGTCCGCCGCCGAGTGGCTGGAGGACTATATAAACCGCTTCAAGGGGACGGTGCTCGCCATATCCCACGACAGGTATTTTCTGGACAGGACGGTATCGAGGATAATCGAGATAGTTGACGGGAAGCCTGAGTTTTACAGCGGGAATTACAGCTTCTATCTCACGGAGAAGCGAAGGAGATACGAGGAGAGGCTGAGGCAGTACGAGAAGCAGGAGGCGAAGATTGCCCAGCTCCAGAAGGCGGCGGACGACCTGCACCTGTGGGCGTTCATGGGGGCGGACAAGCTGCACAAGAGGGCGTTTTCCATTGAAAAGCGCATTGAGAAGATGCGCGTCACGGACCGTCCCCAGCAGGAGGCGAGAATGAGGTCGCGCTTCGGCGAGACGCAGTTTCGCGGCGACGAGGTGCTTGTGGCGGAGGGCGTTGAGAAGTCCTTCGGGGACAAGCGGATACTCTCCGGCACGCACTTTCTGGTGGAGCAGGGTGAGCGGGTGGCGCTCATCGGCGACAACGGGACGGGAAAATCCACGCTCATCAAAATGATAATGGGGCTGGAGCCTGAGGACGCGGGATTCATACGCCTGGGTCCCGCGGTAAAGGCGGCGTATCTTCCCCAGACCGTGACATTTGAGGACGAGGAGCTTTCGGTGCTGGAGACCATGATGTACGAGGGCAAATGCTCACAGCAGGAGGCGCGGGACAGGCTGGCGGCGTTCCTTTTCCGGGGCGACGGGGTGGAGACGCGTGTCTCGGCGCTGTCGGGCGGGGAGAGGAGCCGGCTGAAGCTCTGTATGCTCATGAGGTCGGACATAAACCTTTTGATACTTGACGAGCCCACAAACCACCTGGACGTGGCGAGCCGCGAGTGGATAGAGGAGGCGCTTTCCGATTACGGGGAGACGCTTCTGTTCGTGTCCCACGACAGGTGGTTTATAAGCCGCTTTGCCACGAGGGTCTGGGCGATGGGCGGCGGGGAACTCAGGGACTACCGAATGGGTTACGAGGAGTACAGGGAGTACCTTGAGCGGCAAAAGCAGCTGGCGCAGACGGCGGCGCAGAAGGCGGAAAAGCCGAAAAAGGAGCCGAAAAAAACGCCTCCGGCGCAGGCAAAGTCCGCGGCGAGGCTTGAGCGGGAGATAGGGCAGCTGGAGGAGAAGCTGGCGGAAAACGAGAGGGCACAGGAGGCGGCCTCCACGGACTACCATAGGCTAATGGAGCTTTCTGAGAAGCACGGGGAGCTCGCAGAGAGGTTGGAGGAGCTATATAGGCAGTGGGAGGAGGCGAGCGTATGAAGGAAAAGAGGCGGCGCGGTGGCGAACACGCGAAGAAAAGCGGATACGGGGGATATTTTATTACCGCGGCGGTGCTGGCGGTGCTTGCGGCGTTTTTCGTGTTCGCCATGTCGGGGTACAGATTCCTGGGGCTTTGCTTTTTTGCCGCGGCGTGCCTTGCGCTTGCCTTTGCGGGGATAAAGGCTCTGGGCAAAAGGCGGGAGAAAGCGGCGCTTATTTTGAAGAAGATATTTGTGTACGCCATCGTCCTCGGTTGTCTTGCCGGGGCGGTTACGGAGTCGGTGATAGTCACCGAGGTCATCGGCGCCGGCGGAAGCGGGGCGTATGCCGTGGTGCTGGGGGCGGGAGTCAACGGCACCGTGCCCTCCAGGGCGCTTTGGGCGAGGCTCAACGCCGCGCTTGATTTCGCGCGGGAGGAGCCGGAGGCGATGCTCGTCCTCTCAGGCGGGCAGGGGAGCGGGGAGGACATCTCCGAGACGCAGTGCATGTATAATTGGCTCACCGAGAGGGGCGTTGACCCCTCCAGGCTCATTTTGGAGGACAGGTCCACCAGCACAGAGGAAAATCTGACCTTCTCAGCCGAGAAGCTGAGGGAGCTGGGAGTGGAGCCGGAGAACGTGACAATAATCACGGCGGGCTACCACATATGCAGGGCGAAGCTAATGGCGGAGGACCTGGGCTACACCCATGTGTCCGCCCGCGCCGCCTACACCGGCTACCCGGTTTTGGAGCTCAACTACTACCTTCGGGAGATACCGGCGATATGGGTATATATTTTGGCAAAAAAGGGCTGAGCTTTTTTGAGGGGAGAACGTGCGGAAAGCCCCCGCGAAAGGTCTGCGGACCTTTCGCGGGGGCTTTCCTGCTGTCGCGGTGCGCGCCCTCGTCGTCGCTGAAGTCGCTTAACCTCGCCCCGCCGCAAGCGGCAGGGCTCAGGCGCGGACTTCGCTCCTCCTCTCCCCACGCAATCATGATTGCGTGGGGACCCCATAAGGCATACACTTGCGCGACATAAGGTGATTTTTTCGACGCACATGTCGCCGAAAAAATATTTGAATTTGGGGATTTTCAGCCGTTGAATTCTTCGCCGGCTTCTATGGTGGCGAGGGCGTTTTTTACGTAGGCGTCAACGTCGTCTCGGTCGATATTCAGGGCGACGGCGAGCTCACCGTAGAGCATATCCTCGGCGCGCTTCATGTAGCGTTCGTCTATCTGACCGAGCTTTTTGCCGTTCTCGGCGGCGTACCGGCGCTTTTCCGCCACGTCCTTTATGAGCTTCACAAGGCTGATGCACTCGTATTTTTGGATCGTCTGCTGGTAGTGCTCGGTGAGAAAGCGCAGATTCATGGGCTCGTAGAGCTCGCCGCTCACATGCGGGATGGAGCGGATGAGGTCGATTGCCTCGTCGCGGGATATGACGGGGCGCATGAAGACAGGGGTATCCACCGGCGCGAAGACCTTGCCGGTGCGGTAAAGGGGGGAGAGGGTGTAATACAGCCTGTCCTTATTGGCGCCGGACACGTTGGGACAGCCTATGTCTTCAACGACACAGACTCCCTCGCCGCCATATATGATATACGCCCCGGTGTCAAACATAAAAGCACTCTCCCAAATTTTCCGCCCGATAATGATTTGTCAGCTCCCGTCTAAATATGATTATAACACAGATTTTGCCCGAATGTAAGCATAAATTTTCATTTTTGGGCAAAAAATTGTTGCAATATTTGCGGAAAAATCAAAATCGCTTGCGTTTTGGTGGCGTTAATAATATAATATTTTATATAATTTCTAAACGAGGAGGAAATGTTATGAAAAAGCTGGGATTCGGGCTAATGAGGTTGCCTGTCACCGACCCTGAGAACGGCGCCAGCATTGATATGGAAAAGCTGCGGGACATGGTGGACCTGTTTTTGGAGAGGGGCTATACATATTTTGACACGGCGTATATGTACCACGACCACCAGAGCGAGATCGCCATACGCGAGGCGCTGGTGAAGCGCCACCCCAGGGACTCCTTTACGCTGACCACAAAACTTCCCACAATGATGCTGACAGAGCCGGGGGACCAGGAGCGGATATTTGAGGAGCAGAGGCAAAAGTGCGGGGTGGAGTTCTTTGACTACTACCTTCTGCATAACCTTAACAGGAGAAATTACGAGACGGCGGAGAGGCTTGATTCATTCGGCTTTTTGAGAGGATTGAAGGAGGAGGGGAAGATACGGCACATCGGCTTTTCCTTCCACGACAACGCCCAAATGCTGGACACCATCCTCACTGCCCACCCTGAAACGGAGTTTGTACAGCTTCAGGTGAATTATCTTGACTGGGAGTCGGAGAGGGTACAGTCGAGGCTGTGTTATGAGACGGCTGTTCGCCACGGCAAGAAGGTCATAATCATGGAGCCGGTGAAGGGCGGCGCGCTGGCGAAGCTCCCTGAGGAGGCAGAGGGCCTTTTGAAGACGGCGGACCCGGAGGCGTCCATCGCGTCCTGGGCGGTGCGGTTCGCGGCGTCACTTCCCCAGGTCCATGTGGTGCTGTCGGGCATGAGCAGTATGGAGCAGCTTATGGACAACACCTCCTTCATGACGGACTTCGTGCCCCTCACGCAGGAGGAGAAGGCGATGCTGGAAAGGTGCGCGGACATCATCAACAACTACACCGCCGTTCCATGCACCGCCTGCCGGTACTGCACGGAGGGGTGCCCCATGGGGATAGACATCCCCAATATTTTCTCAATGTACAACGCCCACATGAAGGCTGAGCTTCTCCACAGCTGGGGCGACAAGTCCAAGGAGAGCTATCGGGAGTACATAACTGAGCACCACAAGGCCTCGGACTGCGTACAGTGCCGCCAGTGCGAGGGCGCATGCCCACAGCATCTTCCCGTTGTAAAGCTCCTCAGGGACGTGGCGGCGGAGCTTGAAAATTAAATCTTGAGGTGATATAAAAATGAAGGTACTTCTTGTAAACATGAGCCCGCATGAGCACGGGTGCACCTACACCGCGCTTTCAGAGGTTAAAAAAACGCTGGAGGCGGAGGGGGTCCACGCGGACTTCTTCTGGACAGGCAACAAGCCCATTGCCGGCTGTATAGGCTGCGGTTCATGCAGAAAAACCGGCAGGTGCGTATTCGGCGGCGACCCGGTGACGAGCTTCATTGACATCTGCGATGAATACGACGGGTTCGTTTTCGGCTCTCCGGTGCACTACGCCGCCATGGGCGGGGCTGCCACCTGCTTCATGGACAGGGTGTTCTACTCCGCCGGGTCGCGCCTCAGGGGAAAGCCCGGCGCGGGGGTGGTATCCGCAAGGCGCGGGGGCACCACAGCGGCGCTGGACCAGCTCAACAAATATTTTTACATCAGCGGTATGCCGATCCCTACCAGCCAGTATTGGCCCATGGTCCACGGCAACCGCCCTGAGGAGGCGGCGCAGGACCTTGAGGGTATGCAGATAATGAGACTTTTGGGCGCTAATATGGCGTGGCTTTTAAAGTGCATCGAGGCAGGGAAAAAGGCGGGGATAGAGTGCCCCAAACCGGAGCCCAGAGTCAGTACGAATTTTATAAGGTAAAAACACGAACAAAAAGTTTCTTAATTCCGATTTGATATGCTCCCCCTATAGCATACAGTGCTTTCCATTTTTCACTGTATGGCTATAAGGGGAGCATATCAATTGAAACACTCATGGCAGAGATTGAAAAGTTAGAGAAATATAAAACAAAACTTATCTCTGATGTCGTAACCGGCGAAATCGACGTTTGCGGTATCGAAATTCCTGAATATGAATACGCCGAGGAAGAAGCGGACGAGGAAAGCTCCGTGGAGGACGAAGACATAAGCGAGTAAGCGATGAGGCGGACGGCAATGTGTGATAACGAAATGATTACTTACGAGGATATCTACTCTGAAGTAAAAGAAGCCTTGCTCACTTCGAGAAACAAGGCGTACACCGTTGTGAATTTTACAATGGTACAGGCGTTCTCGCACATTGGCAAGTTTTGTGCGCGGGGTGTATGGACGGAATCGTATGTGGGAAAAATCAAATCAGATGATTGCATTTGCAATCAGCATGTGTTATACTATACTCACAACGAAAAGGAGGGGTCAGTATGGCGAACACGCTGGTACAATTTCGCATGGAGGAGACGGCCCGCATCAAGGCGGCGGGTATCTGTGAGCGGTTGGGGATCGACGTTCCCACCTATCTGCGCATCTGCATGACGCGGCTCATCGAGGAAAACGGCATACCTTTTAGCATGACGCTGGAGAACAAGGCGGAGAGCCGCGGGCTCCGGGCCATGAGGGAGGCCAGCCGGATAGCGGAGACACATGGGAACGCCGAAATGACGCTGGAGGAGATCAACGCCGAGATCGATGCCGCCCGCGGGGAGGGGTCACGCTGAAATATTACGCCGTTTTGGATACCAACGTCATTGTCTCCGCCATGCTGCGGTGGCAATCCGTCACCGGTAATCTGCGCCGCTTCCCCGTAAAGCCCTTTGTGGTGACGCCGAGGGAGATGCTGGACATCATTATCAAGGATGCCCAGGAAGGGGAAGACTAAGAGAATATGTTCACGAAAGACGCCCTGTACTGTTAAAGCCAGTACGGGGCGTTTCGTATTATACGAAAGGCACACACTTCGCCGGGTATTTTTAGCGAGTTCGTATTCATAAATAATTCTCCCTTTTGACAGTCAGGTTCTTCTCGACTTTTTCGTCTCTCTGCGGTATTGTGTGTTGCCAGAAGGAGGGCTTCATATGGACAGCATCATAAAGCTGACCTATGTCGACGAATGTGATGCTGAAGAAGGTGACAAGAACATTTATCCTATGCTTTTTTGAATATTGTTGTAACACAAGCTGCCGTCAGAGCCGTTGTCCAGCCACGGATTTGGCAAGGGCCTGTTCCACAAAGCTGTTCAGTGAAATTCGCTGGGCCTCCGCCAGGTACTTCTCCACCTGCCCCTGGTTCTTCTCTTTCTTGCCTGATAGAAAATCCGGCGTGTACGTCTTTTGCATTAACACGTCTCCAGTGCATTTCGCGTTACTGAGCATCCGATAAATGGTGGAGGTGCTCCACTCAGATTTGCCGGTGACAGTCTTGATTCCGTGGGATTCCAGATACTTCTTGTTTTTTCGAACACCGCTTCCCTGGACGTACAGGTCAAAAATCTTCCTTGCAACCTCCGCCTCCTCCGGGACAATCTTCAAAACACCATCTGGGCCTTTGGTGTAACCGAGGAAGCGTGTGTGATTGAGGCGCGTCTTCCCCTCAATCATCCGATGGCGGAGCCAAACTTGATGTCCCTGCTCCTTGACCAACTTTCCGCCTGGTCAATGGCCGCCAGCTGCTCGATGATGAGATTGTTGGCAGTCAAAGTGTTGATGCCGCCAGTCTCAATGTACACGCCGGTATTCATTTGTTTTAACCTTCTTATTTCTTCTTGACTTTGTTAGCAGGTCTTATCTAAAAAAGGCCGTGGGACGGAAAATCCCACGGCCTTTAGCTGTCCGGCCCTTTACAATCCGAATCTCCAAAGGGAAGCTGTCAACAAGATACATGAGGATCTAATCGATTGACCACCAGTAGTCGTAGATCTTGCGATAGCCGTTTCCGCGTGGAGGGAGATTCGGGGCGCGGCGGACGGCCTTGGCGGAGCGGTGCTTATGGTATGTCATGGCCTTGGAGGTCTTTCTGTGTTGGAGATACTTTCCAAGGATCACATGACCGTTCACCAGCTCATACTTCACATAAATCGACCGGGGATACGCCATATACGCGGCCGTACGGAGGGCTTTTTCGAGCTTTTTCCGGTGCGCCTCGATCCTGTAAGCCCGGCCTCTCGCAGTCGTGTCCGACATGGCTGTCGCCTCCTTCGCCTCATTATAGGCCGTGCGGTGGCCAAAGTCAAGCCGCCGCGCGGCACTCTTTTGCGACCCGAATATTCATCAAAGTGAATAGGATCAGGAAACCTGTTTTATTTAAGGGAGAGAAGGCAAAAAATTGCGAATATATTCACAATAACAGGAATATTTATGCGCACATCGAAAGGAGGCGGACAGGCCGGCGTTGAGTACTCTACATGGCTTTTTTGGGCAGGCGGGTGTATCATGCGAAATGGGAAAAAAGGAAAATGAAACAAAGGAGGGCTGCTGAATGGACATGAGGTTTTATCGGGATGATGACGGTTGTGTTTACCGGTTCCTCTGGCGGAGGTTCCGGGAGAGCGCGGAGAGAGCCGCCGCGCGGGAGGGACGGGAGAGGATGAAGGAGCGGCTGGCGGGCGCGGGGGGTGTGTCGGAATCAGCTGTTGAGAACCATCTGCGCCCCCGGACAAAGCGCGGTGCCAATTTTCCCTGCGACATCGCCACCATCCGCGCCTACGGGAGGGCGCTGGAGGGGGACGAGAGGGCCTTTCTGGAGCTGACGGTCCCCCACATGGACGCCCCGGCGGCGGAGCCGGCGGACCCCCGCGAGGTCCTGCTTCTGCTGGGTTCCCGCTTCGGCGGCTGGCAGGAGCGGGACCGGGGCGTAGGTGAGGCGGTGTTCACGGGGCTTTGGGAGCTCCTGGGCTTCTACGCCGCCACGGACTGCTACAACCGCCGGCCCGACACCGGGGAGCTGGAGGGCGCGGAGGAGTACTTCGCCGCCAGACTGGGGGACATTCACCGCGCGGCGCTTTCGGCAGGGGAACATGGGGCGCGGCGGTTCCTGGAGGTCGCTATAGACGAGGTCGAAGCCTTTGTGAGGAGCTACGAGCTGCCGGGTGTGCCGGAGCGCTGGCTCAGGCTGAACCCGCGCCTCGGGTTTTTCGACCCGGTGTTCGAGCTGGCGGAGTCCCAGGCCCCGGAGACGCTGGACGGGCTTGACGCCGCGGGGCGTCTGCGCGTCCCACTCCCCACCCCCTGGGAGCGGCGGATGCGCGGGCTCTACTTCTCCGCGACGGACGGCGACGAGGCCGCCTGGTTCACCCGCGAACTCCAGGAGACGCTGGTGCGGGTGTTCCGCGAGCCCGGTTGCGCGGGGGAGGGGAATGTGGTAGAATAAGGGTAGGCAGGAGGAACCTGTACGAAAAAGAAAGTAGGAGGCTAAAAAATGGATGTTACAAATGAGAATCTTTTGAGGTTTTATGCGGATATGGGTACGGAAGAGACCTACCCAATCACACAGAAGTACCTGGAGAGTCATAAACCGAGCGCCGAACCCGGCAATTATGTCAATTTAGCATACGCATTCTGGGGATGCGAGCAAGTGGGAACAAAAAAGGAAGCTATTGAAAATAAGAATTTTTATCATTGGCTCGAGGACAATTATGCAAGCATGATGTCGCTGGAAGCTCTCAAGGATCATAAATTTCTGTTTAAAAAAATGAAGACAACAGACCCATTGCTCCAGAAATGGCACTTATTTGTCTCTTTTTATACGCTTGAAGAATATTGGTGGAAAAGTGGAATTGAGCAAGTAAGCTGGAAAAAAGCATCCGTTGTGCCGCAATGGTTAACAAAAGAGAAAATATCAAAAGATGTGAGAGAATCCCCGTTCAGTATTCTGTGTGGTAGTTATGGTTGTCACGAGCTTCTCTTATGGATGTATGAGGCAGCGGTTCTAAAAACGAAGTCACACGAGTTGGATGATATGAAGAATCAGATAAATAACGGGACTTTGGATGGCAAAACAATATGGAAAAACTTAGCTGGCAGCAGTTACAAATACAAACCGGTAATTGATAAAATTTATAACCTCATTGAGAAATACTATAGCCATTCTAGTGAAGGGAGTGAAGCTTAACTTGAAGTGTATCAAGCTCTTTCTCGGCGAGCGCGAGGTCGGGCGGGCATACGCGGACAGGTTTGTGAACATGGTGCCGCCCAATCCATTCGGAACTAATTCCAGAAGCTGGTACGACGACTGCTTCTACGGGATCGACAAGAGCGATACGTTCGCCCAGCGTTTTCAGCTGGTGACTGAGAACAACTACATGTGCTTCTCCAAGCCCACCCTGAAGCTCTTTGCCTGTGAGGTGGACGAGTGATGCGGAAAGGGGGACGCGCGTGATTTTTGTGGTCAGCGATATTCATGGAAGCTTCGATGCATACCGGCGGATCTTGAGCGAGATAGCCTTCAAGTCCACGGATACCCTGTACGTCCTGGGGGACGTGGTAGACCGGGGGCCGGACGGGATCAAAATCCTGCTGGACATGATGGGCCGGCCCAACGTGGTCCCAATCCTGGGAAACCACGAGCTGATGATGGCGGTTTCACTGAAATTCCTGACGCGGGAGATCACGGAGGAATCAGTCTCAAATCTGGACGAAGCTGAGATCGAGGCGCTGTCGGACTGGTTCGCCAACGGCGGTGAGCCCACCCTCCGAGCCTTCAACGCGCTGTCCCGTGAGAAGTGGTTGGAGATCGTGGAGTACCTGGGGGAGTTTTCTCTTTACGAGGAGGTCAGGGTCGGCGGGCGAAACTATGTTCTGGTCCACGCGGGCATCGACAACTTTTCGCCGGAGAGGTCCCTGGAGGACTACGACCCGGCGGATTTCCTGGAGGGGCGGTCCGGCCTCACTGACGCCTACTGGCCCGACAAAACTGTGATCTCCGGTCACACCCCCACCCGGCTCATCCCCGGCAACCCCGCGCCCGACCGTATTTACAAAACCGGGGGCCGCATCTGCATCGACTGCGGCTGCGGCTTCGGTGGGACGCTGGGGGCACTGTGCCTTGACACGGGCGAGGAGTTTTACGCCAATTAACGTAAAAGGGGCGCGGCGCCGTGACGAATACAGAGAAGACTGAGGCGGTGCAAGCTCACGCCCAGGTCCATGTTCGTTCTGAAAGCGCCGGCGGGCGGGTCGCGATTTTGGCGTTTGACGAGGAGACGGGTAAATACCGTTCGGTTTAAGGAGGAAAAGCGATATGGTAATTCTTACCGGCGACACCCACCGGGATTTTGACCGTATTTTCGACTTCTGCGCGGAGTACGAGACGACCAGGGAAGATATTCTGGTCATCCTGGGGGATGCGTGTATCAACTATTTTTTGGACGGCTCCGACTATAATCTGAAATGGGAGCTGGCCCATCTGGAGGTGACGCTGCTGTGCGTCCACGGGAACCACGAGGAGCGTCCCTTCCTCATCGACGGCTACGAGGAAAAGGAGTGGCGGGGCGGCGTCGTATACTGGGAGAAGGAATTTCAGAACCTGCTTTTTGCCAAGGACGGCGAGATCTACGACCTGGAGGGCAAGCGGGCGCTGGTCATCGGCGGGGCCTACAGCGTGGACAAGCGGTGGCGGCTGGCCACCGGCGAGCCGTGGTTTCCCTCGGAACAGCCCTCCGAGGAGATCATGGACGACGTGGAGCGGGCGCTGGACCGTGTCCACTGGCGGGTGGACGTGGTGCTGTCCCACACAGCGCCTCTGAAATATGAGCCTGTGGAGGAGTTCCTGCCCACCGTCGACCAGTCGCTGGTGGACAAGACCACCGAGCGCTGGCTGGACTCCATCGAGGAGAGGCTGGATTACGGTCACTGGTATCTGGGCCATTACCACTGCGAAAAGCGGGAGGCCAAGGTCAGCATTTTGTTTGAGGAATTCGTGGAGCTTTAAACAGTACCGCGAAAGGGAGGTTTGCCAATGACCGAGCATGTTTTCACCCCGGAGGATATCCCCGCGATAGTGCGAGAGCTCATCGACTATTGCAAAAAATGGGGCCTGTGGCGGGATGCAAGCGTTGTCGCCGGAGGAATGCGCTATTCATATTACACGCCGAAGCTCGGACCGGAATTTTACGGTCCCGGCGGGCTTCTTGAAGGCTGTGACGACGTGTGGGCAAATGAGCTTTCCGACGTGGAGCGGGAGCGGCTTTTCAGCGCACCGATATACGATCCCAATACCGGCGGTTATGAGTTTGTGTGCCTTTGCAGCCCGGAGCCGCTTTTGGATATGACGTTTGAGGGGCCGCTCTACGACCTGCTGCACCAGACCCGGTACAGTACGGAGCTTGCCGAGATGTCCCCGGAGGGGCTGGAGGAGGTCATGAAGCTCCTGCTGGACAGAAGCTCCCAGGTCCGCTGTGAGGCGGGCCTGACGCCGGACATCGGGGAGGAGGCGATGTCCGACGCAAAAAGGCTCATGAAGCGGCTGGAGGGCTGGGACCCCGAGGAATTCGACACCTGTGAGGATTATCTGGAGTTTACGGAGCTTGAGGACCCCGTTTGCGTAGGAGAGCTCCCGTTGCGGGCGGAGCTGCGGGAGGCCCTGGAGCTGTCCGGGGACGCGCGGGAGGACGCGCTCTATAAGGCATTTATGATGAAAAAGCTGTGCGACCGTTATTTTGACGGCCCGACAATCGTCGATTACGGGAAACTGGAGGCGCGGGTCTACGAGGGCTTTACGGACATTTTCGACAGGTACGGCCTGCGGTATGAAATGTGCTCCGGTACAACGCTGACGGCCTATAGAAGCTGATAGCCGTCCGGGAGGGATGACAGTGGAGCTTATGTACGGCGGGACCTTTGATTTGGAGGCTCTGGACGGGACATTTCCGGCAAGGTGCGTATACATGCACTATCAGGCATCTACGGGTCTGGGCGGACCGGGGGGCATCGAGTGTGTCACCCGCGACGGTACGCGATGGATCGTGGGAATGGAGAGCGTGGATATCCCGGAGCACCTGTTCCTGCGGCGCTTCCCGGCGCTGGACGCCCTGTCCAAAAGCCTTTGGAAAACGGATAACCCCGAAAGCTTCCAGCGGCTGGACGGCTGGTACGGCAGGGACGCGGACCTGTGCCTTGCGGTGTTTGTGCGTGAGGCATTTTTTGAAGCCCATACGGAGGACTTCTTGCCGTTCAACGGGAAAACCGGCCTTTTCGGGGAGCGGGACGCGGTCCTGCGCCTTCTGAACGCGGAGGACCGTCCGCCCATGCTCTGGTCGGAGACGGCCCGGTGGATAAAGAAAAACACAAAAACGGATTTACGGTTGGAATCGACAGAAAGGGGCTCGATATGATCATAGCCGGATTCGCGGGGACGGGGAAATCTACCTTCGCGGCGCGGGTCGAGAACGCCATAGACCTGACCTCCATGCCATTCAGCAGGATACTCCCCACGGTCAAAAGCGGGGAGCCGGAGGCGGAGAAGGCCGCGCCCTGGCTTTTAAACGACCCCCTCTACCCGGACAACTACGTGGCCGCCGTCCTGCGGGCGGAGCGGCGGTACGACTATGTTATCATACCCACCAGCCAGTGGGTTATTTACAGGCTGCAAAAAGAGTACGGACGGAAGATCGTCGTCTGCTGTCCCACGGACGAGTGCAGGGAGGAGTACCGCCGGCGGTTTGCCGACCGGGGCAACTCCGAGGAGTTTATCAAGGTGTTCATCGACGGGTGGGAGAGTATCCTCTCGAATGTGCGGGAGCTTGACAACGTCGTACATATTCCCCTAGGTCCGGGTGAGCATCTGACCGACATCCGTGAGAAGCTGGACAGGGAGCGCGCTTCGGACGCTACGCAACCCGTCTCGGAGCGGCTGGTGGAAAAGCTGGAAGGGGAGGTGCGCGAGGGCGGGAAGGGCTATGTCCTGTATATCTCCGGGTGGGAGGACACCTGCCATTACCGCATCCCCGACCTCCACGACCCAGCGGAGCGGGACTTCCTCTATCGGGTGGGGCGGGAGCTATGGGAGCTGGGCCTTTCCCGGATCGTGGAGGAGGCGTTCATCTTCGAGCGGGTTGGCCGCGAGTACGAGGTGAATTTTGTTGACCGCGAGGGGCTGGCGGAATTTTTAGATCGCGAGCGGGCTATTCAGAAGGCTCAGGGGGTGAAGCCATGATCTACTATATTGCGGACATCCATTTCGGACACGAAAACGCGATCCGGTACGACGAAAGGCCCTTCGCCGACACGCGGGAGATGGCGGAGAGCCTGATCGAGCGCTGGAACCGGCGCGTAGACGAGGAGGACACGGTCTATGTGCTGGGCGACGCTTTCTGGAAGGCTGGGGAGGACAATATCAATATTTTCAAGCGCCTCAACGGGCACAAGCGGCTGATTCGGGGAAACCACGACCGGGTTAATGGGCCGCTGGGCACCCTGTGGGAGAGCGTGGAGCCATACGCCGAGATCGTGGACGGGGGCACTCAGGTGGTCCTGTGCCACTACCCAATCCTGTTTTACAAAAACCAGCACCATGGGGCGGTCATGCTCTACGGCCATGTCCACAGCACAGTTGAGTGGCGGCTTATCGAGAAATGGCGGCGGGAGCTGCGAACGCTCGGCATCCCCGACAGGATCATCAACGTGGGGTGCATGATGGAATACATGGACTATGCTCCGCGCACGTTGGCGGAGCTTTTGGAGGCCGGCGCGGGAGGCGTCGGGAAAAGCATTGAACACGGGAAAAGCGCTTCAAACGGAGAGGCTCCTGCTCCTGCCGGGGCAGAACGCCAGGGACAACAAGCCGTTTCTTCGGATGCTTCGGGAGGATGGGGATTTTTACATGTTCTGCGGCGTAAAGTATTCCAGACGGTATTTGCGGAAATTCGCGGATTATTTTGAGAGGACGGGCCATGGGGAGTGTATCTATTCCCTTTTCCTGAGGGACGAACCGGAGCGGTTCATCGGGTACGTGGGATTCCACCGGGAGGACCATTACGAGCTGGAGTTCTATGTCTCAAAGCCGTACAGGAACCGGGGCTACTGCACGGAGGCGTCCAGGGCGGTCATAGGACAGCTCTTCGGGGAGGGACTGAGCGTGGACGGCGAGCCCCTGACCGTGGACAGCCTCTTCTCCACCATCGTTGAGGGCAACGATCCCACCGCGCGCGTCCTTAAAAAGCTGGGCTTCAAACGCAACATCCCCAAGGACGGCCCCATACTCGTCATGGTCGGCCACGTCACCAAAACCGGCAAGATCCTCGATACCTGGGTGGAGGAATACATCATGGAAAAGCCCGCCCGACAGGAAGATGGGAGCGTACAACCCTAGATAGATAAATCCTCATGTCGGGCATTTACGGGAAAAGGTCAAACAGCATCGGAGCAAACGTATAAGTAAAAACTATACAGCCATAACTAAAAAAGGCCGTGGGAACCAAAATCCCACGGCCTTATGCTATCCTGCCCTTTCCGCTACAAATTCAGTCAGTGGGCCAACTTGTGGTCGGGCCACCTTTTTGGTGGAAAGAGGGCTGGACGATTCAGATAAGCGAAAAATTAAGCAAGGAGGGTCTTCCGATCTACCGGGAAACCCATTGATGCGGTTTTCACGGAGGGGTACTTTTCGATATACGATTCAAGCTCGTCCACGAAGCGCCTTCAGCGCAGGTCGTGCGGAACCAGCCTGGAAATGCACAGGAGTAAGCCATAGATCCTGTTATTTCCGATACAATGCTTTCGATCCAGCTCTCAAAATATGTATAGCCTACTCCGTATGTGCCGACAACCGTCTTCTTGTCCTCGCTTTTCATGAATAATCGGCGCATTTCTCCCCATCTGAATCTGTTGATTCAGGTGGGGTAAGTGACGCTTGTTGTATGTTCTAATCCTGCCTGACATGTGCCTAATCTAAATTATGATTTCAAAACATTTCTTACGGCTCCCGTCATTTGATATGGGCAGCTTTTTGGAATTGGCGTTATTTGAGTTTGAGGTAAATTCCCAGGATCATCTTTTCCAGCTCTGCTTCGGTCAGGTCGGCAAGGTTTTTGGTTTCGGCGGGGGGCTGGACGGAGCTGCCCTTTGTAACGGTGAAGGTGAGGGCGTCGCGGTCGCCGCGCTCGCCGGCGAACCATATGCCGTCGTAGGAGAGGGAGCTGTCGGAGACGTTCAACGTGCCCTCCAGGGCGAGGGTGGTTATATCCGTGCTGTAGGTGATATAGTCAAATTTACCGTCGGGCGCCCAGTCCAGGGTGGTGGTGCTGCCATAGCCCCAGAAGGTGGACATATCGAAGTCCACGCCCTCTCCAAGGTCAAGGGTGAAGCTGAGCACCGGGTCCAGGGAGACGGAGAGGAGGGAGCCTGAGTCGCCGTAGAGCTCCACCTCAAGGCTGTACGCGCCGTCGGCGGCGGAGGCGGAGATGTGGCGGAGTCTGCCGTCGGAGATGGTGAAGCTCACGGGGGTGTCGGAGGCGGAGGAGCGGAGCTTTTCAATAGTTTCCCTGAAGCCGAGGACGCTGTCGTCGCCGGATACCATTCCGTAGCCCATGATCCCTTCGGGCATAAGGTCAGCAAGTCTCCCCATGAGGTCCGCGGTTTCTGCCGGGGTGAGTACGGCGGTGACGGTTCTGGGGTCCTCGGCGCTGTCGGCGGAAAGCTCCTTGCCGGAAAGAAACGACTTCAGAGCGGAGGCGGCGCCGTCAAGAAAGCTCGCGCCGTAGACGCCCGCGTCCTCGGGGAGGGCGGAGAGGAAACCGTCTATCCCACCAAGCCCCGCCTCGTCAAGGGAGAAAATGCCGGAGAAGGGGGTGCCGGAAAGCTGAGAGGACATGTCCTTAGGGTCAACGCCGTAGAATACGTCGCTGCCGAAAAGCTCGCGGGACGCCACGCCGACGAAATCCGGGGAATAGGTGAGGCTGAGCCCGTAGCCCTCGGGCTCATATCGGTTGGTGACAAACGCTGTGCCGGAGTCCCTGTCCTGAACGGCTGTGCCGGTGACGGTGGACTTGCTTTCCCCGTCGTCGGAGGTCTTCTCGGCTGAGTATTCGGCGGTGAAGGCGGGGGAGGAGAGAAGCTCCCACGCCTTTCCCAGGTTAGAGGCTCCAAAGCGCGCCTTCAAATCGTCCCGCGTCTTGTCAATGGCGCTCTCCAGGGCGCCGAGGTTGTCGGGACCGTTCACGGAGGACTGGTTGTCCGCCGTGCCGCCCCCATGGTTGCCATCGGGAGTGCCGGAGGGAGTTTTTTCACAGCCGGAGACCAAAGACATGACGAGCAGGACGGAGAGAAGAAGGGGTATAAGCTTGGGAAAGCGATTCATAAAGATCACCTCATGATCATCGCGGTGTTCAGCACCAGGGTGGAGTTCAGGAAGAGAACGTCGGAGCCGGGTGTGAACGTGACGTAGTTGGAAAGGTAGGCGGAGGCGACGTACCGAAGGTCGATAACCGTGATTTTTGAGTACGCGCCGGTGAAGAGCGGGGCGATGGAGGAACCGAAGGAGTCACGGAAGATGTAAAGCTCCCTGTCGGTCCGGGCGTTGGGGCACTCTATCTCAATTATTGGCTGTGTGCCGCCCAAAAATACATCGTATCCGTCCATTCCGTCAAAAAGCTCCGGGGTGTAGACGGTGTCGTACTTATACATGGGTCCGGAGACGGCCGCCGAGTCGGTCTGCTCGCTTGTGAGGTAGACAAGGTCGTCGGAGCTCACGGGCAGCGCCGCCTGCTGGATATAGACGCCGTGGAAGGGGGTGAGGGTGTGGGCTGTGTAATCGCTCTCAGACGTCAGGTATTCGCCAACGCCCATGGCGTCGCCCAGACGCTTTACGGTGTCAAAGAGGTCCGGCTGCTTCCAGTGGGTGTCCGTGCGGTAATATTTGTCCACGGAGAGGGTGTCAAGAATGTCGATGTACTCCGCGCCGTCAACGCCCTGCTTCATTATATCAAAAAGTTTGTCATAGTCAATATGCGGGTAGCCGGAGTCGCGGACGAAATATGACTTGTCGGGGACCACGGTGTAGTACACGTTGCACCCGTCAAGGTACGTTTCGATCACGGAGTTGTAGAGCTTCGCGGCGTAGGCTATCTGGTTTTCGTTGGTGGCGGTTTCGTTCTTGTAGACAACGCCGTCACGTATCCATATGCCGTTGGTGTCCTTCTGGCGGAGGGCGTAGAGGCGGAAGGCGGAGTTTACAAGGCGGAAGTCCTCGCGCAGGGGGAACTGGTCGAGGAGATATTCCTCAAGGTCGTCGGAAAACTCCCGGTTGAACAGGGCCTTGGCGGTGACGCTCGGAGCCTGGGCAAGCTCGCGCCGCTCGGTGAAGCTTTTGTCCTTGTCGGGGAGAATGAGCTGGGCGGCGGCAAAGCCGAAGATGAGAAGGGCGAAGACAGCCAGCGTTACGATATATTTTGTCTTTTTCATGTCCGTCACCCCTTAAAATCTGAAATATAGGAACGGGTTGAAGGAGCCGTTTATTATGAACGCCGTGGAGAGAATGAGTAGAGCGCCCACGGCGACGGGCTCCAGGACCACACCGGGAGCGTCTGAGAGCTTGCCGTAAAGAAGCTTGGGGAGGGGAGTGGAGCCTATGGCGGCGAGGACAATTGGCACGGCGTAGCTCTTAAGGTAATAGACGGCATCGGAGGAGACGAGCGGTATCCCGCCCGCGCCGAAAAGACCGCCGATGTCGGACACCACGCCCTTGAGCCCCGCGGCGTTGAATATCACGAAGCTTATGACCACCAGGAACATCACGTATATGTGGGATATGAAGGAGGGGAGCTTTTCCAGCGCCTTACCAAGCCACAGCTTTTCGATTATCAGCAGTACGCCGAACATCACGCCCCACAGGACGAAGTTCCACTCAGCGCCGTGCCACGCGCCGGTGAGTATCCATACGACGGCGATGTTACGCAGCCACTTGAGCTTAGTGGTCCTGTTGCCGCCCAGGGGGATGTAAACGTAGTCCCGGAACCAGCCGCCCAGGGTCATGTGCCAGCGGCGCCAGAATTCGGTTATGGATTTTGAGATGTAGGGGTAGTTGAAGTTTTCCGGGAACTTGAAGCCGAACATGGAGCCGAGGCCTATGGCCATATCGGAGTAGCCGGAGAAGTCAAAGTATATTTGCAAGGTGTAGGAAATTGCATAGAGCCAGTAGAACAGTACCGACTTGTCGCCGGAATCGCGGAATATCTGGGTGAGCTCGCCCATCACGTTGGCGATGAGGACCTTTTTGCCAAGACCGAAGGCGAAGCGTCGGATTCCCAGGGCGAGGCCCTCAAGGGTGTGGCGCCTGTCCTCAAGCTCCGCCGCCACGTCCACGTAGCGGACGATGGGTCCGGCTATGAGCTGGGGAAAGAGGCACACGAAGGTCGCCATTGTGCCCAGGTCCTTTTGGGCGTGGGCGCGCCCGCGGTAGACGTCGATGGTATAGCTCATGGTCTGGAAGGTGAAGAAGCTTATGCCGATGGGCAGGGGCACGCCGGTCTTGGGGATCGCCGTGCCGAGTATGGAGTTGACGGTGCCGATGAGGAAGTCGGTGTACTTGAAAAAGCCCAGCATGGCAAGGTTTATGACGATGGAGGATATGAGCGCCGCCTTCGCCTTTTTCTCGCCCCGGTGCTTTTCAATGTAGATCGAGTGGAGCCAGTCGGAGATGGAGGAGAATATGAGAAGGAGCACGTATACGGGCTCGCCGAAGAAGTAGAAGATGAGGCTCCCCAGGAGCAGTACGTAGTTTTTAGCCTTGACGCCGGGAGCCAGGTAATACAGCAGAAGGATTATCGGCAAAAAGGCGTACAAAAACGTGACGGACGAAAAAAGCATAGGCGTCTCTCCCTTTTACGAAGTTGGGAGGCTCGGAACGGGCCTCCCAATAATATCGCTTTTCTGAATTTACGCGTTGAAGGCGTCAACGAAGGTGTCGGCGCTGAGACCGAGTTCAGAGGAGGTCATCACAAAGAGGATGAGCCCGTCCTTCTCGGCGGAGGCCACGGAGTCTGCCGCCATGCAGATCATCCAGGCGGGGTTGGCGTTGGCTTCCAGGTCGCTCTTAAGCTGGTCTATGTCTGCGCCCTCGCCGGGCTGAATGAGGAGGACCACATGGGCCTGACCCATGAGGGGCTGGTTCACGGCAATCTTGGCGCCCTCGGGGACAGCCATTCCGCCAAACCAGTTGGCAAAGAGGCCGTCGGTCTCAAAGCCCGCGTCCTTCAAAGCGGCAAAGGATGTGGTCTCCACGGGAAGCTCGCCGGTCTTGCCGTCGCATATGGCGGTGAGCTTTTCGACAAGCTCCTCGTCGGTGTAGCTTGCCGCGCCGCCCTCGGACTTATCGCCGCCGCAGGAGGCGAGAGCGAGGACGAGTACAAGTGCCAGGGAAATTGCGATTACCTTTTTCATTTTGCGTTTCTCCTTACAATTTTTTATCATCAGCCGTTGAACGCGGATATGAGGGCGTCCGCGATCTCGGTAGAGGACATTACAAAGAGGACAAGCCCGTCCCTCGCGGCGCTCTGGACGGATTCAGCCGAGGCGCAGATGTTCCAGCGGGGGTTGGCGTTCTCCGCAAGCTCTTTGGCGTATTCGTCGGCGTCCTGCCCCTCCGGGACCTCAATGAGCAGGGCGATGTGGGCGGGGAGAACCATCATGGGCGTGTTCTCGGCAACGCGCATACCCTCGGTATAGGTGACGTTGCCGGAGAAGTAGTTGGCGAAGGAGCCGGAGGAATAGAGCGTAGCGGTGTTGTAGGTGTCAGGGGTGATGCCCTCGCACAGCTCCGCGAGCTTGTCCACCAGGTCGCCGGCGTCGGCAACCGGTATGTCCTCCGTCTCACCGCCGCCGGGGAAGCCGATGGAGGGGAAGCCTGGGGTGATGGAGGGGGTGTCGCTTCCCTCATTTTCGCCGTCTTCGCTGTTTTCACCGCTTCCGGGCACAGGGAACGCGGGTATGCCGCCGTGACCCTCGCCGGAATTGCCGCAGTTGTTCTCGGCGTCACCGTTATTCTCGCCGTCCGCGGGGGCTTGGTTGTCCTCGCCGTTGTCGGGCCGGCTGTCCTCCGGTGAGCCGCCGACATCGCCGTTTACGTCGCCGCCGTTGTCATCGTCGTTTTCACTGCCGGAGGCGCCGCCCTCGGACGTTTTGTTTTCGCCGTTTTCCGTATTTTCGCGATTTTCATCCTCGCCGTCATTCGCCTTTTGCGCGCAGGCGGCAAGCGCCAGGCACAGGGCAAGGGCGAGGAAAATAGCTATGTATTTTTTCATCTTATCATTTCCCTTTCAGAAGTTTGTGGCGCGGTCACAGTACCTCGCACCATTATGACGCTCGGTTAGTTTAAAATGTTCCTGAAAAGGGAAAATTATTTGCTCTCTTTCCGGCTATCTCAATTTCATTTTGCGTTCACGGAATATCTGGACCGCGACCGGTGCGAATATTCGCAGACAAACGGGGATTCAGCATATTACCGGCTCCCAGGCAAATGGCAGCAAATCCTTTGCTTTAACTTTAATCAGTTTTCCGTTTTCATCGTTCACGATCACTTTTATATCAGGACAGTATTCATATAGCATCTGCCGACAATTTCCGCAAGGCGGTATGACATAATTTAAGTGTTTATCGTGAACTGCAACAATAGTATCAAAATCTCTTTCACCCGCCGATATAGCAGTCCCTATTGTTATATATTCTGCGCAAGAGCCGTGAATTCCGTCGCAGTTTACACCTTTATAGATGTTACCATTCTTGCACAGAACGGCACACCCAACCGTATGATTGTATATACCATCGTCGAAATTCTCTTTTAATTCTTTTAAAGCAATTTCTATCAGCCTCTTATCACGATCGCTCAGTTCATATCGTTCCATAATAACCCCTCCGAAAATTCCGATTTGTCCACATTTCCCCTTGTTGGAATCATACCAAATATAAATTAAAAATGATTCATTATTTTGACTGGGAACACAAGGTTGGAGTGGAGCTTCCGTTTATGCCGGAAAGCTCCTTTATGACCTCGCCCGCCATGATTAGGCCGACTACGGCGGGGACGAAGGCGCAGCTGCCGGGGACGTCGCGCCTGCCGGGGTTTTCGGCGGCGGCAAGGAGTTTGTCCTCCTCAGAGAGCACCGCCGCGGGCTCCCGGGAGTAGACCACCTTCAAATGCTCGATGCCCCTTTTGCGAAGCTCCTTGCGCATAACGCGGGCAAGGGGGTCGAAGCTCGTTTCGGATATGTCGCTGACGCGGAAGGCGGTGGGGTCCAGCTTGTTGCCCGCGCCCATGGAGCTTATCACCGGTGTACCGGCGACGCAGGCGCTTTCGATGAGCGCCAGCTTGCCGGTGACGGTGTCGATGGCGTCCACCACGTAGTCATAGGCGGAGAAGTCGAACATCCCGGCGGTGTCGGGGCTGAAGAAGACACTGAAGGCGCGCAGGGTTATGTCCGGGTCGATGTCCCAGACCCTCTCCGCCGCAGTTTCAGCCTTGGAATGTCCCACGGTGGAGCGAAGGGCGTGGAGCTGACGGTTTATGTTGGATTCGGAGAATACGTCGCTGTCCACCAGGTCCAACGCGCCGACGCCGGAGCGGGCGAGCGCCTCCACCGCGTAGCCGCCCACGCCGCCGAGCCCGAACACCGCCACACGCGAGCGGCGGAGCCTTTCAACGCCTTCGGCGCCAAGGAGCATCCTTGTGCGGGTGAGGCTGTCGCTCATGTGCGCACCCCCTCAACGCCCAGGGCTTCAAGTGCGTCCTGACCGCGCTTTGTGAGGGCCATGCTCCCGCGCCTTTGGCAGGAATCATACCCCATATAGTCAAAGCCCACGAGTGGAAGGTCATAGTCCACATCCGCAAGTCCGCTGAGCACAAGCGCTGTGACGGCGCTTGAATATGTCTCGCCGCTCTCGGAGATGTAAAACGGCTTTCCGTCTCTCTCTCCAACGGGGAGAAAGGCGTCCCGCCCCAGCTCTTCCAAAAGTCCGATGGCCTTTTCCGTGAGAATGATCTCATTCCCGCCGCACCCGCCGCAGCCTGCCATACGCTTCACCTCGGTTCTAAAATTTCCTGTTTTAAGAAGATTATACCATTTTTATACGTATAAGTCAATCACCGCCGCGACACTAGTATTCGCGGGGGATTGTAATTTTACCGCAGGTATGATAATATAAGAAAAAATTATCAGCGAGGGTGAGAAGCTATGTACGTTGAAATTGAGTATCCCACGGAAAAAGGGGAGTTTTACAGGGTACTGGAGGAGCAGCTGAGGCTCTATACCGGGAAGGAGACTGACAGGACGGCGGCGCTGGCGAACTTCTCCGCCGTGCTGAAGCAGGCGTTTTCGGATATAAACTGGGCGGGCTTCTATCTCGTCTCCGGGGACGAGCTGGTGCTGGGCCCCTTCCAGGGAAAGCCGGCGGTGAGCAGGATAGCCTACGGCACCGGCGTGTGCGGCACCGCCTGGAGGGAGCGCAGGGCGCAGGTGGTGGAGGACGTGGACTGCTTTTCGGGGCATATAGCCTGCGACTGCGGCACCCACTCGGAGATAGTGATACCGCTGAGGGACGCGGCGGGGGAGATATGGGGCGTACTCGATATGGACAGCACCGTAATGGGCAGGTTTACCGAGGAGGACAGACTGGGCCTTGAAGGGTGTGTCAACCGGCTTGACAAATTCGCGTGAGGTAACATCATGATACATGAAAAAAGCTGCGGCGCGGTGATCTACACCGTGTCCAACGGAGAGAGGCTTTATCTCGTCGAGCGTATGCAAAAGGGTCACACCTCCATCTGCAAGGGTCACATGGAGGGCGAGGAGACGGAGCATGAGACGGCGTCGCGGGAGATACGCGAGGAGACGGCGCTTCAGGTGCGGTTTATCGACGGATTCAGGCGCACCATCGAGTATTCGCCCTATGAGGGGTGCCTTAAAGAGGTGGTTTTCTTCCTAGCAAAGGCGTCGGACACCGCCGTAACGGCCCAGCCCGAGGAGGTCAGGAGCATAGAGTGGCTGAAGCTTGAGGACGCCCTCACGGAGCTTACGCACCTCTCCGACAGGCAGACGCTTTTGGCGGCGGAGAGGTTCCTAAATGAGCGGGCGGGGCTTACGGAGTTTCGCCCCATGCGCAGGAAGGGCAGGGAGCTTTCGGGCGCTGAGTGCGAGGAAATACTTGAGCGCGGGACATCGGGGGTGCTGGCGCTGGAGGGGGACGAGGGCTTCCCCTACGCCGTGCCGCTGAGCTATGTTTATGCCGACGGTAAAATCTATTTCCACTGCGCCAAATCGGGGCACAAGCTGGACGCCGCGCGGCGCTCACCGCGCGCCTCCTTCTGCGTTGTGGACAGGGACGATGTAGAGCCGGAGAGCTACACCACCCGCTACCGCAGCGTCATCGTGTTCGGAAGGCTCCGTGAGCTCTCCGGCGGGGAGCTGCCGGGGGCGATCGAGCTGTTGGCGAGGAAATATTTCCCGGAGGACACGCCTGAGCACCGCCGGAGGTATATCGACGCTGAGATCGACGGGATGGCCATGCTGGAGCTGACGGCTGAGCATATGACCGGCAAATCAAATATCCCGGCGCAGAACGGGTGAGGAAATGAGGAGGATAAGATTTGCCGCGCTTGTGAGCGCCGCCGCGCTGCTGCTCACCCTGAGCGCCTGCGGCGCGCCGGTTGAGCGGCTGCCTGACGCGCCGGAGGCCGCCGGAAATGAGGCGGCACAGCCTGCGGAGCCGCCGGAGCAAGAGGAGACGGCCGCGGAAAATCCGCCAGATAACGGAGAGGGTCAGGACGCGCCACAAGTGCCGGAGACGCCCACAGACAGCGTGCCGCAGAAGGACCCTGCGCCGGAAAAACAGTATCCGACCGGGACCCCGGCAGAGGCGGACGGGCCGGAGATGCCGGAGACACCGCCGGATGCCGATACACAGGCGGAGCCTGATGACGGTACACCGACAGAGCTTCGCGGGGCGAGGCCGTCAACCGCAGGGGCGCTGTCCGTGAAGGGTACATACCTTGTGGACGCGGCGGGGGAGAGGGTACAGCTGCGTGGCATCAGCACCCACGGGCTTGCCTGGTTCCCGCAGTACGTGAACGCTGAGCTTTTCAGGGAGCTTTCCGAGGACTGGGGCTGTAACGCCGTGCGCCTGGCGATGTACACCGCCGAGTACGGCGGCTGGTGCACCGGCGGGGACAGGACCGCGCTTAAAAGGCTGGTGACAGACGGGGTGAGATACGCCGCCGATGCCGATATGTACGTCATCGTGGACTGGCACATACTCTCCGACGGGGACCCCAATACATATAAATCTGAGGCCGAGAATTTTTTCAGGGACATTACGGCGGAGCTTTCGGGCTTTAACAACGTGCTCTATGAGATATGCAACGAGCCCAACGGCGGTACGGGCTGGGACAAGGTGAAAAGCTACGCGGAGGAGATCATACCCGTGATCCGCGAGAACGCGCCTGACGCCGTGATCTTAGTGGGCACGCCCAACTGGTCACAGCGGGTGGACGAGGCCGCCGGGGACCCCATAACTGGCTTTGACAACATAATGTACACCCTGCATTTTTACTCCGGCACCCACAAGGAGGATCTGAGGAACACCATGACGGCGGCGCTGGACGCGGGACTGCCGATATTCGTCTCGGAGTTCGGCGTCACCGACGCCAGCGGCAGCGGCGGCGTGAACACCGTCGAGGCGGACAGATGGGTGGAGACGCTTGACGGGCGCGGGGTGAGCTATATGATGTGGAGCCTTTCCAACAAGGATGAGAGCTCAGCCGTTATTAAAAGCTCCTGCTCAAAGACCTCAGGCTTTTCCGAGGCGGATTTGAAGGAGTCCGGGCTGTGGCTGCTTGACACCCTGTCCGGCGACGCCGCTGTCTCTGTGGAGGAGGCGCGGGAGCCGGAAAAGACAGATGGCGAGACGCCGCAGGGAGGGACCCAGCCGCCCGACGCTGTGACGCCCGTTGAGGAGACAGGAGGCGACGGGAAGTTGACCTGGACCCTCACCGAGGTCAATTCCTGGGAGAGCAACGGCGAAAGGTTTACGCAATACACACTCACCGTGACAAACACGGGTCCCGGTGACATGGATACCTGGCGCGTGGACCTGGACATGGGCGCGCCCTTCACGCTGGAGAGCTCATGGAACGGCGTATTTTCCGTAAGCGGCAGCACCCTCACGGTGACTCCCGCGGACTACAACGCCGCCCTCCCAGCCGGGAGCGCAACTGCGGATATAGGGATGATTTTATCCCAAAAGGGCTGAGCCCTTTTGGGATAAAGGGGGAACGAATCTTTTTTCTCAAAAGAGCTGCGCTCTTTTGAGAAAAAAGGGGACGTGCGGAAAAGGATTCGGAAATGTCTGCGGACATTTCCGAATCCTTTTCCTGCCGTTTTGCTGCGCGCCCTCGTCGTCGCGGAAGTCGCTTAACCTCGCCCCGCCGCAAGCGGCAGGGCTCAGGCGCGCTCTTCGCTCCTCCTCTCCCCACGCAATCATGATTGCGTGGGGACCCCATATGGCACACACTTGCGCGACAAAAGGTGATTTTTCCGACGTACATGCCGCCGGAAAAATGTTTGATTTGGAGCTTTGTGTCTGACCGAAAGAAAATTAGACATTTATTGGCGATTTTTGCGTCACATATGAAGGTTTTGGGTGTTGTAGAGGTTGGCGTAGTCGCCGTTGAGGGCAAGAAGATCGGAGTGGGACCCCTCTTCGGTGATGGTGCCGTCGCGTATGACGAGGATTCTGTCGGCCGCGCGGACGGTGGAGAGACGGTGGGCGATGATGAGAGTCGTGCGCCCGCGGGCAAGCTCGTCGAAAGCCCGCTGTATCTTTGCCTCCGTCACCGAATCAAGAGCTGAGGTTGCCTCGTCGAGAATGAGCACCGGCGGGTCTTTCAGGAAAATCCTGGCGATGGAGATCCTCTGCTTCTGTCCGCCGGAGAGGAGAACGCCGCGCTCGCCAACGTATGTATCAAAGCCCTGGGGCATATCCATTATGTCGTCGTAAATTTCCGCCCGCTTTGCCGCCTCAGCAACCTCGTCGTCTGTGGCATCGGGACGGCCGTAGCGGATGTTGTTCATTATGGAGTCGGCAAATAGAAACACGTCCTGCTGAACGACGCCTATATTGCGGCGCAGTGACTTCTGGGTCACGTCGCGCACGTCGATGCCGTCCACGGTTATGGAGCCGGAGGAGACGTCGTAAAACCTGGGGATAAGGGAGCAGAGGGTGGTCTTTCCGCCGCCGGAGGGTCCAACCACCGCCACGGTCTCGCCGGGGGCGACGTGGATGGAGACGTGGTGGAGCACCTCGGTGTCGTCCCGCTCGTAGGCGAAGCTCACGTCGTTTACGTCTATCCTGCCCTTGACGTTTTTAAGCTCCACGGCGTCCGGCTTGTCCTCCAGCTCCGGCTCAACGCGCATGAGCTCCACGAATCTGGAGAGCCCCGCGGTGCCGTTTACAAGCATTTCGGAGAGTGCCGCTATCTTTTTCATGGGGTTTATGAAGGTGGCGGTGTAGAGGGTGAAGGTGACGAGGTCCCGGTAGTCCATTCTCCCACGCATGATGAGAAAGCCGCCGCAGGCGATGACTATAACTGGCATAACTGAGGTAAAAAGCTCCAGGGAGCCCTGGAATATGCCCATAGCCTTGTACTGCGCCTTTTTGGAGCCGCGGAACCTGTCGTTTGCCCTGTCGAATTTCTCCTGCTCTGCCTCTTCGTTGGCGAAGGCCTTGGCGGTGCGCATACCGGAGAGGGAGGACTCGATGTCCGCGTTTATGGATGCCGTCACGCGCTTCACGGCCCTGGAGGTGTCCCGCAGGCGAATCCTGTTGAAGCAGACGATGACGGCGAAGATGGGAATGAGTATCAGCATGACGAGCGCCAGCTGCCACTGGACGGTGAAAAGTATGGCGATGGCGCCGATGAGGGTGACGGAGGAGATGAACACGTCCTCTGGACCGTGGTGGGCAAGCTCGGTTATGTCGAAAAGCTCGCTGGTGAGGCGGCTCATCAGGTGCCCCGTGCGGTTTTTGTCAAAAAAGCTCACGGGGAGGGTCTGGAGATGGGAGAAGAGGTCGCACCTTATGTCCGCCTCCACAAGGACGCCGAAGCCGTGTCCCCAGTAGGTGACAACAAACTGGAGGAAGCCCCGGAGGATATAGGCAATTATCATCACCGACATCACGGCGAAAAAAGCGCCGTATACGTTTCCGGGTATGAGCTCGTAGAGGCAGATACGGGAGACGTAAGGGAACGCCAGGTCCACCAGGGCTATCAAAAGAGCACATGCCATATCCATGAGGAAAAGCCCCATGTGGGGTTTGAAATAGCTGAAAAATATCCGAAAAAGCCCCCAGTTTTTAAAATCCCGCTTCACGTGAAAGATCTCCTTTGGCAGACATTGTGTTAAAGTATATCACGCCTGTACCGGATTGGCAAGCGCTTTACAAATGAAAAAAGGAGTGGTACAATTCAGGTGAGGTGAGGACCGTTGCTGGATACGTTGGAATTTGAAAACATAACGGCGTGCTCCTTCACGGGGCACCGTCCGGAGAAGCTGCCCTGGGGCTCCGATGAGCGGGACCCGAGGTGCGTGGAGCTGAAGGGGCGCATAAATGACGCCGTTCGCCACGCAAGGAAGCTGGGAGCGCGGCACTTCATATGTGGCATGGCTAAGGGGTGCGATATGTATTTTGCCGAGGCAGTCATCACGCTTCGCGACGAGTACACCGGAATTACCCTTGAGGCTGCCGTTCCCCATGAGGGTCAGTCCAAGGGCTGGGCGGATGCCGACAGGGAGCGGTACGACTACATCCTCCACCAGTGCGACAGCATTACGCTCGTATCCCGCGCCTACACTCCCGGCTGTATGCAGCGCCGGAACGAATACATGGTCCGCTCCTCGCAGATACTCATAGCCGTTTTCAACGGCACCCCCGGCGGCACCCTCCAAACCGTCTCCTACGCAAAAAAGCTTGGCCTGCGCCTCATAGAGCTCCCCATATAACGGCACCAGTAGGAAATTACCGGTGGCAGTAAAACAGTATTTTTGTTTATATTTCCTTGACTTTCGCCGAGCGATAATGTACATTTGAAACGCATACATTCCGCATTGACCGCATCATCTGAGTAGGTGCACTGCGGTCTTTCAGGGAAATGTATAAAAAATTGTTTCATTTTCCCGTCAAATGTGATATATTAGCTTTTGCGAAACACATATTTCGACATTTTTTGCGGAGGCGGCGCGATGACAGAGACAGAGAAAGAATTGTTTATCATCACGCTTTATACAAATTATCGTGAATATTTGAAAAGGTCAGCCCGTATTCTCGGAGCAGATCCTATGGATGCGGATGATTTTGTCCAGGATGTTTTCTTAATCGCGATGAAGAAAGCCGATATACTTATGAGGCGCAAAGACCCAAGGGTGTGGCTGGTCAAAGTGCTGGCGAACCATATGAGAAATTACCGCCGGCGTCACGAGAACAGATTCAACTGTTCTTTGGAGGAATATGGCGATTTTCCCGCCCCAAAGGAAGTTGAACCTCTTTGGCACATCTTGCCGTCTCAGTTTTCTGAAAGTGAGCAGCAACTTCTAATTTGGCGTTTTGAGGAGGGGATCAGCTACAAGGAAATGAGCAGGAGATTGGGTATATCTGAGAATTATTGCCGTGTAAAGCTATGCAGGCTTTTCAAAAAATACCGGGAACTGATGGGAATATGATAAAAATTAGTATTAATGATAACATTACGACATTTTCAATACAAATGTTTATACAGAGGAGAAAGGGGTGAGCCCATGGACGGTAAAGCAGGTCCCGGTGAGAACGTATCAAATAATCCTCACGATATGGACGAGCTGGCAAAAGAGCTGGATTCCATGTCCGTTGAGGACCTCAAAGAGGAGTTTAGAATACTTGTGTCCGAGATGGACGAGGACTCCTCCTGCGGTGACCTTTTGGAATTGTACCTGGATACTATTGCCCGCAAGGAGCCTCAACCTCAAAGCATGGATGCCCAGACGTCGTATGAGCACTTCCTGAAGCGGATAAAGGCCAAGGGCAAGAAGCGCCACAGTCTCCGCGTCCTCCTGAGGGTGGGCATAATCGCCGCGGTGATCGCCGCGCTTATGGCGGCATCTGTTGCCGTGGCGTATGCCAAGGGGTTCGACCTGTTTGACCGGATCGCCCACTGGACGGCGGAGATTTTCGGCTTGTCGTCAGGGGACGCGACGTTCAAAGACGGTGCAGAGATCCCAGCGCAGCTCCAGGGGATGAAGGAGGCAATGGAGCAGTATGGCATCAGCTCCGATTATCTCCCCACCTATTGGCCTGAGGGATGCGAGCAATTGCGGATAACCTCTTCGGATAATCCGGAATCAAACATGATTTTAGGCGCATTTGAAGAAAATGGGCACCGCATTGTTTTATCCTATATTCAACTGCTGCCAGGTTCGTATGATGAATCATACAGTATAGACGATCAACCGTTTGAAATCTACGAACATAACGGAATTAAGTTTCACATTATGACAAATGATGAGAAATACCTCGCGGTATGGATGTCGGATTATGTTGAATGCCGCTTAACAGGCTTGGACTCATACGAAGATCTTATCAAAATACTTGATTCGATTGGAGGTTGAAAGTTTTGAAAAAAAGTTTAAAGTACCTGGTTCTGGTCGTAATGGTTGTTTCTGTCCTCAGTTCCTCCGTCTTTGCGATGGAAAATACGAATAAGTATATTTCCTCGTGCGGTGCCTACATCCACAAATGGGGCGATGGGGACATCTCCGTTGAATTCCATGTCGTCGGTACGGACATCATGGACACGATCGGGGCGCATAGAGTCACTGTCTACAAGATGGAAGGAGAAACCATAAATTCTGGAAGTGACGAAGTTATCGCAACATACTGGCACGAAACATATCCCGGTTTGATGATTACTGACGATTTCTTTTATTCCAATTCCATACGGCTCCAGGTAGCCCACGGTTACCGTTATTATGCCGTTATTGTCTATTACGCCACCCTTGGAGACGGCGGAGATGATATGGCATACACCACAAAACCCGTCTGGGCATGACCCACTCATAATGGAAAAAGACCGAGAGGCCGCGCCTCCCGGTCTTTTTCCATTTTCGTCTTACTTAAATACATTAAAGAAGGAGATCGTACACCATGAAAATACAGAAAACCATCGTGTCCATAATGAATAAACTCAAGGCTCCCTTTGAAAGGACGGAAGTTGCCAAGTCGCTCCCCGGACATAAAGGAAAAGGGGTGCCTGACGCGGAAACTGTTGAGCTTTTGGTAAAGTGTATGCGGATAACTCCCGCACAGATGATCTCCGGAGATACCGCTCCTGTCGATGCCGCCTTTGCCCTCATCGAGGGCCTGGTGGACTGTCTGCATCCGGCGGCACAGCAACCCGGCCGGCAACTGCTGGATGACCTGCGCGAGCTCTTTAGTGAATCGAAGGAGCTCTACTCACAGCACGCTCGCTGGCAGTATGCCGTCATAGAGCCACGTCCATCCCAATACGCCCTCAAGGTGACGGAGAGGAGAGGGAAAGGTTGGCTGCTCACACCCGTGGTATCCCAGACATTTACTGACAACCGCAATGTCGCTACAGCCGCCGCCGAGCTCTTCACCCGCTGCGCCCTCTCTCCAACCCATCTGGACGAAGCCCTCAAGGATTTCATGAGCACACCTTGATCAATCGCCCCCACCCGGTCCTCCCGGACCCCCGGGGCAATTCTTACTGAGGGAAACCGGACGATACCATCAGTTTACATCCCGCGGCTTTTGAAATAATTCCAAAAATTATTGGGGCTTACCTTTTTAGGCAAGCCCCAATAAAATTAGAAACCGTAAGTATGTATGCACTGCCAATATAAAATCCACGAATGTTTTACCAGCCGTCCATAGGATATAATAAGTAAAAACAACAAAGGAGCGAGAGCGGAATGGAAAAGGAACTTATGGGGTTTGAGGCGGAGCTGAGGGGGAAGGAGAGGTCTCAGGGGACACGGGAGCAGTACCTTCGCGCGGTCGCGAGGTTTTTGACGGATATGGCAGACGCACCCTTGACCCACGAGGCTGCGGCGGAGTGGCGAGACGGGTTGTTGCGAGAGGGATACGCCGCGGCAACCGTCAACGCCATGGTCGCGGCGGTGAACGCCTATTTCGACTATATCCACCGCCCCGAACTGCGTGTAAAGGCCATTCGCGTCCAGCGCAGCGCCTTCAGGGAGCAGGCGAGGGAGCTTACCCGCGAGGAATACGAGCGCCTCCTGGACGCCGCCTCCGAGCGCCTGAGACTAATCATGGAAACCATATGCTCCACAGGAATCCGCGTCTCCGAGCTCAGATATATAACCGTCGAAGCCGCGAGAGCAGGGGAGGCGCGCATAAGTCTGAAAGGGAAGCTCAGGACCATACTCATGCCGTGCAAGCTCTGCCGGAAGCTCTTGAAGTACGCAAGGAAAAAGAACACCGCGTCCGGCGAGATATTCCTCACCGGGCGCGGTAAGCCCCTGACTCGCCGCCAAATCTGGGCGGAGATGAAAGCTTTAGCCAAAAAAACAGGCGTGGAGGCGACTAAAATCTTCCCCCACAACCTGAGACATTTATTCGCTCGGACCTTTTACCGCGTCAGTCGCGATATCGTAAAGCTTGCCGATGTCCTCGGACATTCTTCCATTGAGACCACCCGCATCTACCTCATCACCACCGGCGCCGAACACCGCCGCGCGCTGGACAAGATGAGGCTTGTTATTTAATCACAAAATAAATATTTCGCCTCTACATACAGCAGCAAAACGGGTCCCAACTGCCACCAAGTATA
>CANPYX010000014.1 GCA_947588955.1 uncultured Oscillospiraceae bacterium
CCTTTTCCGTCTCTTCTTTTTGCCATTATACCACAAACCCACCCCCGGGAATAGGGGCGGGTTTGTCGACAGACTGAATCGGGGCGGCTTGTGCCGCCCCGATTTTTTACCCTTTTTGATTATTTGCCCACCGTCTGCGCGGTTTTCTCTGTCAGGCTGTCGCAGATGGTGTAAATGTTGCCGGCGCCGACTGTGAGGATCACATCGCCGGGGTGGGCCTCGGCGCGCAGGCGCTCCGTCAGGTCCTCAAAGGTGGGGCAGAACACGGCGCCCGGAATTGCGGCGGCGAGGTCGGCGGAGGAAATCCCTATGGTGTTGCGCTCCCGCGCGGCGTAGATCTCCGCAAGATACACCTTGTCGGCGCGCTTAAGCGCCTCGGCGAAGTCGTCAAACAGCGCCTTTGTGCGGGAGTAGGTGTGGGGCTGGAATGCCAGCACCACTCGCCCGTCGGTGATGGAGCGCACCGCGTCCATGAGGGCGTTGAGCTCGCCGGGGTGGTGGGCGTAGTCGTCGTATACCCGCGCGCCGTTTACCGTCCCCTTGAACTCGAACCTGCGTGCCGCGCCGCGGAACGCCTTGAGCCCGCGTGTGACCGCCTCGCCGGGTATGCCCAGCTCTATGGCGGCAGCGGCGGCGGCAAGGGCGTTTTTCACGTTGTGGACGCCGGGTATGGCGAGCTCAACGCGGCAGTAGGTCTTCATCTTGTATATCACGTCAAATTTGCTGACGCCGTCCTCAACCACCAGGTTTTTCGCCCTGATATCGGCGCGGGGGGAGAAGCCGAAGGTCACTACCCGACGGCGTATGCCGTCAATGGCGTCCATGGTGTTTTTGTCGTCGATGTTGGCGATCACCACCCCGTCGGGCACGGGGACGAGGTTGGCAAAGGCGCGGAAGGACTTTTTCACGTCCTCCAGGTCCTTGAAGAAGTCCAGGTGGTCCGCCTCAATGTCAAGTATAACGGCGACGGTGGGGAAAAAGCTCAAAAAGGAGTTATAATACTCGCAGGACTCCAAAACTATTGTGTCCCCCTTGCCAACGCGGTAGCCCGCGTGGAGAAGCGCCAGCGTTCCGCCGATCATCACGGTGGGGTCCATGTTCGCCGCCATAAGTATGTGGGTACACATGGAGGTGGTGGTGGTCTTCCCGTGGGTGCCGGAAATGCACAGGGCGTTTTTGTAGTGGCGCATTATGACGCCCCACGCCTCCGCCCGCTCAAAGACGGGTATGCCGTTGTCCCTGGCGTACTCCACCTCCGGGTTGTCCTCCCTGGCGGCGGCGGTGCGAATGACAAAGGCGGCGCCCAGGACGTTCTCGCTCCTGTGGCCTATGTGTATGGTGATCCCCTGGGACCGCAGGTCCTTCACGGTGTCGCTGTCGTTGATGTCTGAGCCAGTGACGGGTACGCCCCTGTCAAAGAGCACCTTTGCCAATGGGGACATAGATACGCCGCCGATACCTATGAGGTGGCAGCGTCGCTTTTCAAGTATCAGCTTTTCAAGCTCGGCAATTCTGTCCATAACCGCTCCGATAAGAAAAAGATTGAAATTCAAACGCCAAATTATTATAATACAATATGAGGGCAAATACAACATTTATTTGATTTTTTATGTTAAGGAAGCTCTGAACAAATCGCCGCACCGATCTTGACGGCATATTTTCCGCCATATTTCGTCAAAAAATTTTGAAATACACAAAGTATGTCTGCAATTTTTTGCCTTCATCTGGCAAAAAAATCTGCTCGCCAATCTCGGCGCTTCGATTTATTCAGAGCTTCCTGAAGATGTCTTGAAAAGGGGTGACGAAGGATGATGCCGGAGTATATAACCCAGATCTTAACGCGCCTGCGGGGAGCGGGCTTTCGCGCCTACGCCGTGGGCGGATGCGTGCGCGACACGCTCCTGGGCGCGCAGCCCCACGACTGGGACGTGGCCACCTCCGCCACGGTGGAGGAGATGTCGCGGCTCTTTGAGAGGACCGTCCCCACCGGCGTAAAATACGGCACCGTCACCGTTCTCCTTCCCGGCGGCGCCGCCGAGGTCACCACTTTTCGCAGGGACGGGGAGTACCTGGACGGGAGAAAGCCTGAGAGCGTGGAATTTGTGACGGAGCTCCGGGAGGACCTTCGCCGCCGGGATTTCACTGTCAACGCCATGGCCATGGGCGCGGACGGGGAGATAATCGACCTTTTCGGCGGCAGGGAGGACCTGAGGCGCGGCGTCATACGCTGTGTGGGCGACCCGGAGGAACGCTTCACCGAGGACGCCCTGAGGATGCTGCGGGCGGTACGCTTCTCCGCCAGGCTGGGCTTTGAGATAGAGGAGAAGACCCTGGCGGCGATAATAAGGCTCGCCCCCAACGCGGAAAAGCTCTCCGCCGAGCGGGTACATTCGGAGCTTTCCAAAACACTGCTGTCCCCCAGGCCAGAGTACGCGGGACATATGATAGAATATGGACTTTTGAGCCGTTTTATGTCAGCGCCGGCAAAAAAAACCGGGCTTGAGCCTCTGCGCGCCGTGCCGGGGGAGCTGAGGCTTGCCGTGTTCGCCGTCCTTTGCCGTGACCTGGGGCTTTGCCAAAGCGCCGGCGGGCTCCTCCGTGAGCTTCGCGCCACATCCGCTGACATCAAGCTCGCCTCCGAGGCGGAAAAGCTCTTTTCCGGCGGGAAAATGCCGGACGAGGACGATATCCTCATGGCGCTTGTGGACCACACGGACGGTTCGGTCCTTGCCGCCTGCGCCGCCCGCGGCGCTTACGGGCAGGCGAGGGCGGCTGTGGACAGCGCCCGATGCGTCCGCCCCTCACAGCTTGCCGTCACGGGGAGCGACGCCGCCGAGGCGGGTCTGCGGGGCTCGGAGATCGGCGCCGCCCTTCGCACTCTCGCCGTGGAGGTCACCTTCGGCAGGCTGAAAAACGACCGCGCCGCCCTCCTGCAAGTGCTGAACCTGCCCCGACAGGCGTGATTCTCGGAATTTGAGAGAAATTCCGCGCCTTCGGGGTGTATTTCTCTCTCCCGTTATCTTAGAGTGAGTTCGACGGGAGCGATCCCGATTATTGGCACGGAGGTGCGTAAAATGGAAAAGAAAACCATAGGCGGCTTTATCGCCGCCCTTCGCAGGGCAAACGGCATGACCCAGAGGGAGCTTGCCGAGAGGCTTGGCGTGTCGGACAAGACCGTCAGCCGGTGGGAGACAGACGAGGGCGCGCCGGACCTTTCGCTGATCCCCGTGATAGCGGAGATCTTCGGCGTCACCTGCGACGAGCTTTTGCGCGGGCAGAGAAGCGCCGCGGGCGAGGGCGGGACCGCCGCGCCAGAGGTCACGGCAAAGGGCGAGCGGGAGCGGCGGAGACTTTTAAGGTCCGCCATGTCCCGCTTTAGGACCCGCTCTCTCATCGCCGCCGGCGTCTCGGCGCTGGGGCTCATCGCGGCGCTCATCTGCAACTTCGCCTTTCTGCGGGCGACGCTGGGCTTTTATCTGGGCGCCGCCTTCTATGTGGCGGGCGCGGTCCTCCAGGCGGTGTTCCTGGACAGGGCATTCCTCAGCGTGGACTGGGAGGAATCTGACGCCTCCGCCTTTAAACGGGACGCCCTGCGCCTTGCGGAGCTCTCCTTCGCCCTGACCTCTGGCTTCCTGGGTTTCACCCTGCCCATGGCGTTTGTGGGCGCTTATATGGGCGTGACCGCGGGCAGTCTGTTCCTTTACGGCGCCATTGGCGCGGCGGCTGCGCTCCTCATCTGCGGTGCGGCGTGCCGCCTTGTCAACACCCGCCTCATTAAAAAGGGCGTCCTCATCCTCACCGAACGTGAAGCAGGCCTCCGCCGGAAAAATATCCGCCTCCAGAACATCTGCGCCGCGGTGCTCGCCGGCCTCCTCACTCTCACCGCTTTGGCAAATTCCGCCGTCACAGAATCCGATTTCCTGCTTCGCGGCGCCGTCTTTGAGGACTACGAGAGCTTCCTGGAGTTCGTGGAGACAGACGTCCCGGACCCCATGTACAACGCCGCGCCGGAGCCCGACTATTTGGACGGGGACGGCAGTCCCATAAGCGAGGACGAGGCGCTGAAAAGGACCATAACCGACAGCGACGGCACCGTCCTGCTCACCTTCGTCCAGCGCAACAGCGACGTTGAACGGATAAATTACACCGTCAGCGCAGGCTCGGCGCTCCCCATCACCGTGTACACCCACGACGACTTCCGGGAGTTTTTCGCCCGCAAATCCACCCTGAATTCCGTCTTCATGGCATCCTACTGCGCCGAGGCCGCCGCCGTGCTGCTCATCTATCTCCTCAAGCGTGAAAAGTAAAATATCGGGCTGTGAAAGAGTCTTTTCACAGCCCTGTATTCTTTTTTTATTACTCCGGCAATTTAATTTGCCGATTCAAACTGTTGACAAACCCCGGAAAAGAGTAGACCCCCATATCAAATATTTTTCCGGCGGCATGTACGTCGGAAAAATCACCTTTTGTTTTGCAAGTGTGCGCCCCTACGGGGCGTGCGCGCAGCAAAACAGCAGGATAATTTTCTCTGAATTTCGCAAAATTCAGAGAAAATTACCCGCACGTTCCCCCTGTCGACAAAGACCATCGGTCTTTGTCGATTTTTTATCCATTAAACTGGTTCATCGCCCGCTCAACGCCGTGGAGTATGACGCACTCCACCGCGTCGGCGGCGCGCTGGGCGGCGCGGAGTATCTCCTCCGCGTCCTCATTGCGGAACACGGAGAGCACCCAGTCCACCAGCTCCCTCTCCGGCGGGACCGCGCCCACGCCCAGCCGCACACGGGGGAAGCCCTCGCCGCCGCACTTGGCGATGATGTCCCGCAGTCCGTTGTGCCCTCCCGCCGAGCCGGAGGGACGCACCCGCAGCCTGCCCAGGTCCAGGTGCACGTCGTCGGACACCACTAAGACGCGCTCCAGCGGCACCTTGTAAAACCGCATTGCATCCGCCGCCGCGTCACCGGAGAGGTTCATGAAGGTCTGTGGCTTCATCAAAAGCACCCTGCTGCCGCCAATGTCGCAGACGGCGGTGAGCGACTTGTGCTTTGCCCGGTCAATGCTCACGCCGTGCTTTTTTTCAAACGCCCCGGCGGTGAGGAACCCCGCGTTGTGGCGGGTCATCTCATATTTCACTCCCGGATTCCCCAGGAACACAACTATCCAGTCAATATTTGAAGCTTTCTTAAAAAACATACCTGTTTACCAATTCGACCTCCCTGTCGGGGGCAGTCTGCCAAAAAGCTTGAAATTAAATATTTTTCCGGCGGCATGTACGTCGGAAAAATTTCCTTTTGTCGCGCAAGTGTGCCGCCTCCGGCGGCGCGCGCAGCGCGACAGCAGGGGGAAATTTATGAATTTCGCAAAATTCATAAATTTTTCCCGCACGTTCTCCTTCAAAAAGGGGCAGCGCCCCTTTTTGAGGAAAATTCGCCCTCCCCCGGCCGGGGGAGGGCACAATAAGCATTAAGACGGATTATTTGTACAGCGTGGACATGGAGACCTCCTCGTACACCCTGTCGATTGCCTCGGCAAACATGGGGGCGATGGAGAGGAAGCTTATCCTGTCGGACTTCTTGGACTCTATCTCGGGAATGGAGTCCAGAAGCACCAGCTCCTTTATATAGCTGGCGTTTATGCGCTCGATGGCGGGACCTGAGAGGACGGCGTGAGAGGCGCAGGCGTAGACGTTCTTCGCTCCGCCGATCTCCACCAATGCCTTTGCCGCTCCGCACAGGCTGCCGGCGGTGTCCACCATGTCGTCAAAGAGTATCACGTCCATGTCCTTCACGGAGCCTATTATGTTCATGACCTCGGACTGGTTGGCGCGCTCACGGCGCTTATCCACGATGGCAAGGTTCAGCCCCAGGCGGTGGGCAAAGTTGCGGGCGCGGGCGACGGAGCCCACGTCGGGGGATACCACCATGACGCCGGGGTTATTCTCCCCAAACTTCCTGGCGTAATAATCCGCGAAAATGGGGGCGCCGGCAAGGTTGTCCACGGGAATGTCGAAAAAGCCCTGGATCTGCGGGGCGTGGAGGTCCATGGTCAGGACCCTGTCCGCTCCGGCGGAGGTGATGAGGTTGGCGACCAGCTTCGCGGAGATGGGGTCGTGGCTCTTGGCCTTGCGGTCCTGGCGGGCGTAGCCGAAGTAGGGCATGACCGCCGTGATGCGCCCCGCGCTGGCGCGCCGGCAGGCGTCGATCATGACCAAAAGCTCCATGAGGTTGTCGTTGACGGGGGCGCAGGTGGACTGGACCAGGAACACGTCCGAGCCGCGCACCGTCTCATAGAGGGAGAGCGATACCTCGCCGTCGGAGAAGTGCGTCACGGTCATGTCGCCGAGGCGCGTGCCCATGTTCCGGCAGATCGCCTCTGCCAGCGTCCTGTTGGAATTGCCGGAAAAAATCTTGATATCCTTGCCATGTGAGATCATAGGTTTTTCCTCCAATTGTTTTGGTACATTTATCTTACCACAACCGCCGACAGAAGTGGGTACAAAAAAGAGACAAAGTTTCGACGCTTTTCGGTCAAATCTTCCTATCGAAGACTATTTCGTTAAAACATCAAATACGTGGAGCGTCCCGTCTGAGACACGAAATTTCACGTCAAAGCCCCCGTACTCCAGCCCGTAATCCCTTTGCGGGTCCTCCTGATAGGAGGGGCGCGGGTCGTGGGAAAGTATCTCCGAAAGCGCCTCCAGCGTCTCTGCGGGGAGCTTATTTTGAAGCTCCGGCGGGAAGTCCACCTCCAGCCTCCTCTCCGGCAGTGCGTCGGTGTAGCCGCCCAGGGCGTCGGGGCGGCAGTCGGCGTAGGGCAGGTAGGGCTTTATGTCGAATATGGGCGTCCCGTCCGTCATATCCGCCCCCGCCACGACGAGAGCGGGTCCCTCCGAATACCCGCTGTCCACCCCCAGGAGCCTGACGCAGGAGAGCCCGATGGGGTTGGGGCGGAAGGGGGAGCGTGTGGCAAATACCCCGACGCGCCTGTTGCCGCCCAGCCTCGGCGGGCGCACCGTGGGCGACCAGCCCTCCCGCCGCACCCGGTCAAAGCCCCATATGAGCCAAAGGTGCGAAAAGCCCTCTATCCCCCTGAGCGCGTCGGCGTTCCTGAATTCCGGCTCAAATACCACCAGCGCCCTGACCTTCTCCGCAAGCCCGCTCTGCCTGGGCACGCCGAATTTGGAGGTAAACCCGCACCGCAGCCGCGCTATGACCTGAAACGGCACATTTTCCGCCACCGTAAAGCCCCCTTTGATTATTGTAATGTTTATTATAGTCTCATTTCACTTGCTTGTCCATACTTGTCAACCTCGCGGTTTTGGCGTATAATTTACGCAATAAGTATCGGAGGTATTTATATGGATACCGTCATCATCGGCGCGGGCGCCTCAGGGCTCGCGGCGGCGATCGAGGCGGCGGGGCGCGGAAGCGTCGCCGTCCTTGAGCGCGCCCCGCGCGTTGGCAGGAAACTCGCCGTCACCGGCAACGGGCGTTGTAACCTTACGAATCTGAACATGGGCCCGGAGCATTACCACGGGGAGGAGCCGGACTTCGTGCTCCCCGCCCTGACAGCCTTCGGCGTGGGGGACACCATCGCCTTTTTCCGCTCATTGGGGCTCATCACCGTCTCCGAGCCCTCTGGCAGGGTCTATCCCCTCTCCGAGCAGGCGGGGAGCGTTGTAGATGTGCTGCGCTTTGCCGCGTCCGAGGCGGGCGCGCAGCTCCGCTGCGGCGTTTGCGTTCGGGAGATACGCCCCGAAGCCGGCGGCTTTCGGGTGATCTCCGACGGCCCGGAGCTTCACGCCCGAAACGTCGTCGTCTCCGCCGGCGGAGCCGCGGGGACGGTCGCCGGCGGCAGTGAGTCCGGATACCTCCTTTTGGAGCGCCTGGGGCACACCCGCACAAGGCTCAGCCCCTCCCTTGTTCAGCTCAAGACCGACAACTCCTTCACCCGCCCGCTCAAGGGCGTGCGCGCTCCGGCGGCGGTGAGGGTAATGAGCCGCGGCAGGACCGTCGCCGAGAGCTCCGGCGAGGTCCAGTTTACCGACTACGGCGTCTCCGGCCCCGCGATATTTGAGGTCTCACGCGCGGCGGTGACCTGCCCCGACTGCGTCATATGCCTGGACCTCGCCCCGGTCACGGGGTTTGACGAGCTTGCGGATATGCTTGACGCCCGCCGGAGCGCCCACCTTACCGCCGAAAATTTGCTGACGGGTATGCTCCACAACAAGGTGGGCAGGACGCTGGTCACGCGCCTGGGATACCCCCTGGCGGCGCCCGTTTCGACCCTCACCCGCGCGGATACGGACCGCGTCGCCCGCGCCGCGAAGCGCGTGGAGCTGCGGGTCACCGGCAGCATGGGCATGGAGGGCGCGCAGGTCACCGCCGGGGGCATAAGGACACGTGAATTTGACCCCGCCACATTGGAAAGCCGCCTCGTCCCAGGACTTTTCGCCTGCGGCGAGGTGTTGGACGTGGACGGCGACTGCGGCGGCTACAATCTCCAGTGGGCGTGGAGCTCTGGCAGGCTGGCGGGAAGGCTGGGTGACAGACCGTGATCAGACTGCGCGACATATCCCTCCCCGCACGGGAGGACTCAAGGGCGGCGCTCCTTCGCGCGGCGGCAAGGGAGCTGCGGGTGCGCGAGGGCGATATCCTCGAAATGAAGCTCCGCCGCCGCTCCGTGGACGCCCGCCGCCGGGGGGACGTGAGAATACTTTATACACTCGACGTGAGTACCGCCGCGGAGGACGCCGCCGTTTTGAAAAACGCGGGCCACAAGGCGTCGGCGGCGGAGGAATATACCTACTCGCCCCCCGCCGAAAGCCGCCTGAGCTCGCGCCCCGTGATAGCCGGATTCGGTCCCGCGGGCATGTTCGCGGGGCTCGTTCTGGCGTATGCCGGGGCCCGCCCCATAATTTTCGAGCGCGGCAGGGACGTGGACGCCCGCGCCCGCGACGTGGAGCGGTTCTGGGAGACAGGCGCGCTTGACACCGCCTCCAACGTCCAGTTCGGCGAGGGAGGCGCCGGGGCCTTCTCCGACGGCAAGCTCAACACCGGCATCAAGGACCCTCGTATCCGCTGGGTCCTGGAAAGGTTCGTGGAGTTCGGCGCGGAGGAGAGCGTGGCGTATGACGCCAAGCCCCACGTGGGCACGGACAGGCTCAGGACCGTGGTGAAAAATCTGCGTGAAAGAATAATCTCCCTCGGCGGCGAGGTCCGCTTTGGGTCCGCCCTCACCGGGATACGCCTTCGCGGCGGCAGGGTCGCCGGCGTCACGGTGAACGGCGCGGAGGAGATAGCCTGCGACAGCCTCATTCTGGCGGTGGGCCACAGCGCCAGGGACACCTTTGAATACCTCCACGCCCTGGGCGTCCCCATGGAGCCCAAGCCCTTCGCCATGGGCGTCCGCGCGGAGCACTCCCAGGCGGCGCTGAATAAGTACCGATTCGGCTCCTTTGCGGGCCTTAAATCCCTGGGCGCGGCGGACTACAAGCTGGTGTGCCACACCTCCGCGGGCTCGGCGTATACCTTCTGTATGTGCCCCGGCGGTTACGTGGTCAACGCCTCCTCCGAGCCCGGCGGCGTCTGCACCAACGGCATGAGCTGGTCCGGGCGCGCCGGGGAAAACGCCAACTCCGCCCTTCTGGTGGGGCTGGACCCCTCAGATTTCCCATACCATGGCGCCCTTGGCGGCGTGGAGTGGCAGCGGGAGATCGAGCGCCGCGCCTTTGACGCCGCCGGCGGGTACCTCGCCACCGCCCAGACCGTGGGCTCCTTCCTCGGCGGCTCCGCCGCCCCGTCGGTGACACCCACCCTCCGCCCCGGCGTAAAATACTCAGACCTCCACGGCGTCCTTCCAAAAAAAATAACCTCCGCCCTGGAGCTTGCCCTGCCGGAGTTTGCCAAAAGGCTCCCCATCTTCTCCGACCCCGGCGCGGTCCTCACCGGTCCGGAGACGCGAAGCTCCTCCCCGGTGCGCATACTCAGAGACAGTACCCGCCAATCCGCCGTTCGCGGCCTCTTTCCCTGCGGCGAGGGCGCGGGCTACTCCGGCGGCATAACCTCCTCCGCTGTAGACGGCATCCTCACCGCCGAAACGCTCCTCTCCCTTTCAAATCCCTGACCCCGCCTGATTTCGGGGTTGATTTAATCTCCCTCTTGTGTTACAATAATCCTAATTGACTGCCTTTACCCTATTGCAAAGGAGTGGGACGGCTTGCCAATCCTTCCCGATAACATTTCAAATAAGCGCCTCGCGGTGCTCATAGACGCCGACAACGTCCCACGCGGCACACTGGCGGGGATAATGCAGGAGGTAGCCATCTACGGCACCCCCACGATCAAGCGTATCTACGGCGACTGGACCGGTCCGCACATCCAGGGCTGGAAGATGTCCCTCCTGGAAAACGCCGTGACGCCCATCCAGCAGTACAGCTACACCACCGGCAAAAATTCCACGGACTCGGCAATGATAATCGACGCCATGGACATCCTCTACAACGAGCGCGTGGACGGCTTCGTACTGGTCAGCTCCGATTCCGACTTCACGCGCCTCGCCATACGCCTCAGGGAGGCCGGCATGACCGTCTTCGGCATCGGCGAGCGCAAGACCCCCGGACCCTTCATAGCCGCCTGCGACAAATTCATATACATCGAAAACATCAAGCAGCCCGGCGAGACGGTCCAGGTGGAGGAGGCTCCCCAGCCCAAGGACAGGCGCAAGCAGACCTCCCGTGACGACAGCGGCCGTCTCCCCAAATCCGTCATCCGCCTCATCGCCCAGTCCGTGGCGGACCTCACCGAGGGGGAGGACGCGGTGTACATGGGCGAGCTTGGCAACCTCATCATGAAGAAAAAGCCGGATTTCGACGTGCGCAACTACGGCTTTAAATCCCTGAGCGCCATGATAAAATCCATCGACCGCTTCGAGGTGGACTTCCGCCAGACGGCGGACCCCAACGTGAAGCACCCCTACGTAAGGGACAAGGAGGCATAGCGTACCCCACATGAAGCGCAGAAAACGTCGCAAGGGCTTGCTCATTCTACTGACGCTTATGCTCATCCTCGCCCTCCTCATCTATGACAGCAACACCCGCCTGGTCACCGACGGGTTCACCCTGGGAAACTCCCGCCTGCCCCAAGGCTTTGAGGGTATGCGCATAGTCCACCTCTCGGACCTGCACGCCAAACGCTTCGGCGACGGCAATTCGGAGATCATAGAGGCGGTGAGGGCCGCGTCGCCGGAGCTCATATGCGTCACCGGCGACATGGTGGACGGCGAGCAGACGGAGCAGGAGCCCTACGTCCGGGAGCTCATGGAGGGGCTCACCTCCATAGCCCCCGTCTATTTCGTCTCCGGCAACCACGAGTGGGCGTCCGGCTGGGCGCGGGAGCTCTTTAAAATACTGGAGGAGTACGGCGTCACCGTCCTGAGAAACGAGTACACTGTCTACGGCAGGAACGGCGACACCATAGTAATAGCCGGCGTTGACGACCCCAACGGACTGCGCGACCAGAAGTCTCCGGCGGAGCTTGTGGAGGAGATCAAAGCCCAACAGCCCGGAAAATACGTCCTCATGCTCGCCCACCGGGACGACGGGCTTGACATGTGGTCGGAGCTGGGCGTCGATGCCGTCCTGTGCGGTCACGCCCACGGCGGGCTCATACGCCTCCCCTTCACCGACGGCCTTTTCGCACCGGGTCAGGGCTGGTTCCCCACCTGGACCGCCGGGGTCTACACTCAGGGCGGCACCCAAATGCTCGTCTCCCGCGGTCTCACCGGCTCCCACATGGTCCCAAGGCTTTTTAACAACCCCCAGGTCGTCTCCGTGACCCTCGCCAGATGACGAAAAACTGTAATAAAATATCCCGCCCCCGCATATAATGATATGTATTTTATTTCCAAGGGGGTAGAGATATGCTGGATAAAGGCGAAAAACCGGCGCCCAAGCCGGATATTGACGAGCTTATCTTTGGTGACAAAGAGCCAAGGCATTCCGAAAGATTTACGAAGGACTGAATAACATGATAGTTGAATACGAGGATTATAAGACAAAAATAGGCGGCTTAAAGCCCAAGCTCGGTACCATAAGGCAGGCGATGAAGCTTGACGAGGTCTCCGCCGAGATCGACCGCCTCCAGGCGGAAAGCGAGGCGGAGGGCTTCTGGAGCGACCAGAAAAACTCCCAGAAGGTCCTTCAGCGCCTAAAGCAGCTGAAAAACCGGCGCGAGAGCTTTGAAAAGCTGGAAAGCCGCTACGACGACCTTGCCACGCTGTGCGAAATGGCAATCGAGGAGGACGACATATCCCTCCTTCCTGAGCTGGAGGGCGAGTACGACGCCTTTGTCAACGACCTGGAGACCACCCACCTTTCCACCATGCTCTCCGGCGAGTACGACAGCTCCAACGCCATCCTCAGCTTCCACCCCGGCGCCGGCGGCACCGAGGCGCAGGACTGGGCAAGTATGCTCTACCGCATGTACACACGCTGGGCGGAGCGCCACGGATATAAGTACACCATCCTGGACTACCAGGACGGCGACGAGGCGGGCATCAAGTCCGCCACCATCAAGATCGAGGGCGACAACGCCTACGGCTTTTTGAAAAGCGAGAACGGCGTCCACCGCCTGGTGCGCATATCCCCCTTTGACGCCTCCGGCCGCCGCCAGACCAGCTTCGCCGCCGTGGAGGTCATGCCGGAGATAACCGACACCGGCGAGATCGAGCTTCGGGACGAGGACATAAAAATGGACGTCTACCGCTCCTCCGGCGCCGGCGGACAGAAGGTCAACAAGACAAGCTCCGCCGTCCGCCTCACCCACCTGCCCACCGGCATCGTCGTCTCCAGCCAGGTGGAGCGCAGCCACTTCCAAAACTTAGAAAACTGCAAGGAGATGCTTCGAGCAAAGCTGGCGGAGATCAAGGAGCGGGAGCACCTGGAGAAGATCAGCGACATCAAGGGCGTCCAGATGAAGATCGACTTCGGCTCCGCCATCCGCAGCTACATCTTCATGCCCTACACCCTGGCGAGAGACGAGCGCACGGAGTTTAAAAACGGCAACATCAACGCCGTCATGGACGGCGACATCGACGGCTTCATCAACGCGTATCTGGCAATGAAAGCTTGACTTCTTCAAAAAGGGCTTTGCCCTTTTTGAAGAAAGGGGAACGCATTCAGAAGAAGGCGTGAATTCTGGGGAATTCACGCCTTCTTCTGAAGGGGGAACGTGCGGAAAAATTACCGGAAATGTCTGCGGACGTTTCCGGTAATTTTTCCTGCTGTCGCGCTGCGCGCGCCGCCGAAGGCGGCACACTTGCGCGACATAAGGTGATTTTTCCGACGTACATGCCGCCGGAAAAATATTAAATTTGAAAGCTCATTCCCCCGTCGCAACTGCTGCCGTAGAAGCTCCCACCGGGGGTTCTCCACATAGGGGGCCGCAGCCCCCTGTGTGGTCGTTTTTAAAAGGGGATTGTCAAGGGGGAAAATCGAAATCCCCCTTGACCCGTTTTTCTCCTCTTTGTTACTTTCTCCTCTTTTGACGGGTCAAAAGAGGAGAAAGTAAATCCCTCCGCCATTTAATGGCGGACTCATTATAAAAAGCCCAGCGGCTTAGGAGCGTCGGCGTCATATAATGGCGGACTCATTATAAAAAGCCCCGCAGGTTCAGAGCTTGCAACAGCCGCGCAAATGTGTTAAAATACCGTTACCAACACATTCCCACGGAGGCGCCCAACAATGCCCAATGTAAAATACACAAAGGAATCCTGCCTCCGGCTTTTGACCTCCAAGCACACGGAGCTCCTTTCCCAAGGGCTCAGCCGGCTTCCCCAGCGGTCGGACTTTGACGACGCCCAGGTGGTGGCGATAAAGGCGTTCCTGGGTCCCTGGCCGCGTGCGCTGGAGGAGGCGGGGCTCAAGGAGCCCAGGAGCGAGGACCGGCTTGAGAAGAACCGGGAGAAGCGCCGCCGCGCGCGGCGCCGGGCGCGGGCGGCAAAAAAGGCGGGTGAACAGCATGACGAATGAGGAATCGGAGCTTTTCCGGCTCATAAATACGGTCGCGGGACCTGATACCTCCGCCATGGAGTCCGCCGCCCGCCGCCAGGGTACGCTCGCCAAGCCCCCCGGCAGTCTGGGGCGGCTTGAGGAGCTGTCAATTCAGCTGGCGGGTATCACCGGCAGTGTCATAAACACCCTCACGGGCAAGGCGCTGCTTGTGTTCTGCGCCGACAACGGCGTGGTGGAGGAGGGCGTTTCCGTGGCGCCGCAGTCGGTCACCGCCGCCCAGACGGTGAACCTCACCCGCGGCAAAACCGGCGCCTCCGTGCTGGCGCGTCAGTTCGGAGTTGAGGTGTACGTCTGCGACGTGGGCGTGAGCGCCCACATATCCGCCCCCGCCGTGATACATAAGAAAATCGCCCACGGCACAAAAAACATCGCCGCGGGTCCCGCCATGGACCGGGGCGACGCTGTAAAGGCGATTTTAACGGGCGCGGAGCTCGCCGCGAAAGCCATTGACGAGGGAGCGGCCGCCGTCGGCGTGGGCGAGATGGGCATAGGCAACACCACCACCTCCTCCGCCGTCCTCTCCGCCCTCACGGGAAAAAACGCGGCGGAGATAACCGGGCGCGGCGGCGGGCTCACGGACGAGGGGCTCTCAAAAAAGCTCAAGGCGATAAACGTCGCCCTCTCCCTCAACCGCCCGGACCCTTATGACCCAATCGACGTCCTTTCAAAGGTGGGCGGCTTTGACCTGTGCGCCATGGCCGGAGCCTTCATAATGTCCGCCTCGCGGCGCGTCCCGGCGGTCATCGACGGCTTTATTTCCGCCGTCGCCGCCCTGTGCGCCGTAAGGCTCTGCCCGAATGTCCGCGCTTTCCTCATCCCCTCCCACGCCTCCGTGGAGCCGGGTTACAGGGCGGCAATGGACTGTCTGGGGCTTGAGCCCCTTTTCGACCTGCGTATGCGCCTTGGCGAGGGCAGCGGGTGCCCCATAGCCATGATGATCCTGGACGCCGCCTGCGCCGTAATGCGCGATATGGCGACCTTTGAGGAGGCGGAGATCGACGACGGGTATCTGGAACCCATACGCAAGGGGGCGGACGGCAAATGAACGTCTTCGTCTCCGGCGGCAGTAAAAGCGGAAAATCCGATTTGGCGCAGGAGGCGGCGGTAAAGCTCTCCCGCGGCGGACCGCTTTACTATGTCGCCACCATGATCCCCTATGACGGCGAGGACCGGGTGCGCGTGGCGCGCCACGTCGCCCGCAGGGAGGGCATGGGCTTTGTGACCTTGGAGCTGGGCAGAGAGGTACAGAGCTGTCTTGAGCTCGCGCCGCCCAACGCCTCCTTCCTCGTGGACAGCGTCACGGCGCTGCTTTTGAACGAAATGTACCCCGACGGCGCCTCGGATGCGGACCCGCGGGCGGCGGAGCGGTGTATCCGGGGCCTTATTGAGATTGCGGACCGCGCCGAAAACGCCGTCTTCGTCTCCGATTACATCTACTCCGACGCCCGCCGCTACGACAGCTTCACAGAAAAATACCGCCGTGACCTGGCGCGGATAGACAGGGCGCTCGCCGAAAAATGCGACGCCGTTTTTGAGCTCACCGCGGGGCTCGTCACGGTCCACAAGGGGGAGAGGCTACCGTGAAAAGGCTCTTTCACGCGCTTTTGATGTGCTTTTCCATGTTCACCGCCGTACCCGTGCCGGGGAAAATATGGGACGAGGACGCCCGGCCGGTGATGACGCTTTTCCTGCCATTGGTGGGGCTTTTTATCGGCGCCGTCTGGTCGCTTTTGGCGTATCTTCTGGGGCTCTCCGCCCTTCCGGGACCTGTCCGCGCCGCCATACTCTGCGCCTACCCCTTCCTTGTAACCGGCGGAATACACTTTGACGGCTATCTGGACGTAACCGACGCCCTGAAATCCTGGCGCGAGCCGGAGGAGCGCCGAAGGATACTGAAGGACCCCAACGTGGGCTCCTTCGCGGTCCTGGCGGGCGCGCTTCTCATAATGGCGCAGTTCGCCCTCTTCGCCTCGGCGGGGGAGGACACGGACCTTGTTGTCCTGGCGCTAATCCCCACCGTCTCCCGCACCCTGGCGGCGCTGGCGGTGACGGTACTGCGCCCCATGTCGGTGAGCGAATATTCCGGCGCGTACCGCCGAGGCGTGAAAAGATCCCACGCCGCCGCGCTGTCCGCGCTTCTCGCCCTGGAGCTGGCGGCAGGCTTTGTCCTCTCAGGACTTGCGGGGCTGTCGCTCTTGGCGGTGGCTCTTGGCTATATCCACCACGCCCGCCGCGCCTTCCGCTCCCTGGACGGCATGTCCGGCGACATCTCCGGCTACGCCCTGACCTTCGGCGAGCTGTGCGGGATCACTATATTGGTTTTAATATAGATCACAAAAAGGGCCGCGCCCATAGGGGGCGCGGGGGCTCCGGAGCCGCGGGGCTCTTTGTAAGGTGTCCGCCCTTATGGGGCGGGGGGATTTTCTTTCCTCTCTTTTGGTTTCGCCAAAAGAGAGGAAAGAAACAAAGGAGAGAAAAGCGACCAGAGGGGGATTTCGATTTTCCCCCTCTGGACACCCCTTTTAAAAACGACCACACAGGGGGCTGCGGCCCCCTATGTGGAGAACCCCCGGTGGGGAGCAACGCCGGCAGCAGTTGCGACGGGGAAAGGGAACCTGTCGATTACCGCTCCGCAGCGCCCAATGGCGAAGCCGAGGGCGCGGATGTAGGAGTAGGGCGTTGGATTACAGACGCGGCAGCACACGCCGTGTAGGAGCAGCACTGAAACATTCTGCCCGATTTTAGAGCCAAAGCGCGGCGATGTTAAGGAGTAGGGCGTCCTGACGACCGACCACGTTAAGCGGCTAAGCGAGTTCGGAGACTGTGCAATTCGGTTTAGGGAACCCGCGCGCCGATTCTTCTGCCCGTGCGCAAAACATTCAGACTGCGGGAGCCGTCGCGAGACTAAACGGTAGGGCGTAACAAGTTTTTGCCGACCCCAAAATAAAAAATTCTTTTTCTCTCTTTTGCTTCTTTTCTCATCTTTTTCTCATTTCTGAGAAAAAGATGAGAAAAGAAGACCTACCGTTTCCCGCACCAGCGGGAATTAGCCGCACCCGCGGTGAGGCAATTACCTAACGCCCAAACGCTCTCTCAGCCCCTCCTGGAGGACCTGGGAGCAATTAATGCGGCGCTTGTCGGCCATATCGGCCATCCATGCGGGGAGTGAGACGTTTTTTCGGACGCTTCTGGTTTCGGTGGCGGCTCGATATGCAAGGGTATCAACGAGGATCAGGGAGAGTATGCTTCCGTCAGCGTGCTCGATTGCCGATTGCGGGGTTGGCGGCGCGATGGGCAGGCCCTTGTCCTCCGCCACGCACAGCCAGCCGGAGGCGGCGTCGGTGATCTGCTCGATAGCGTCCTCTATATCGTCGCCGGTGGTCACGCAGCCCGGCAGGTCAGGAACACGGGCGTAATACTCCGTCCCGTCCTCTGTGGGGGTAAAAACAGCGGTATATGTGTACTTCATGACTGCCTCCTTAGCTTCTGATTTTCCTTGATTTCCTTACGGATATATCGGAGCGTGTTTTCGGTGAACTTGTGGCGCTTTACCGGTATTGTACACATTAAAGCCTCATTGTAGTAAATATCGTGGTTGGAGCCGTGGCGGTCAAAGGTGTAACCGTTTGCCTCAAGCTCTCTGAGCGCCTGATCTCTTGGTGTCATAGCGTTCCCTCCCAACGGTTTTATTATACACAAAAATGTGTAATTTGTCAACAAAAAAGGAGCTTATATATGAACCTAATCATCGGCGGGGCGTATCAGGGGAAGAGCGGGTACGCAAGGGCGCATTGGGGGCTTGCGGACGGGGACATATTTACCTGCGCCGACAGCGGGGAGATCGACTGGTCCGCGCCGTGTATTGACGCCATTGAGAATCTGACGCTCCGATGTGTCAGGGAAAAGGTCGACTCCGTGGAGCTCTTTCGGGAGCACCGGGACAGCTGGCGCGGGAGCGTCCTCATATGCGCGGACATATCCGGCGGCGTGGTCCCCATTGACGCGCAGGAGCGCGCCTGGCGCGAGGAGACGGGCAGGCTTTGCGCCTGGCTCGCGGGGGAGGCTGAGACCGTCACAAGGCTTTTTTGCGGTATCGCCGGGAGGCTCAAATGAGGCTCGTACTTTTCCGCCACGGGCGGACCCTCGCCAACGAGCGGCGGCTCTATTGCGGGTCCTCGGACCTGCCCCTCTCCCCCGCGGGAAGGGACGAGCTGAGGGCGCTGAGGGTGGGCGGCGCGCTCCCCGACATAGCCTCCGCGAAGGTCATAACAAGCGGAATGAGGCGGTGCGAGGAGACGCTTTCGGAGCTGTACGGCGCCGTCCCCCATGGGACGGACCCGGATTTTCGGGAGATGGACTTCGGGGATTTTGAGCTGCGCTCCTATGAGGAGCTGAGGGGCGACCCGGCGTACATCGCCTGGATAACCGGCGACAATGGGGCGAATGTGGCGCCAAACGGCGAGAGCGGCGATATCATGCGGGCGCGGGTGCTGAGCGCCCTGGAAGGGCTCCTCCAAAGCCCCTGTCCCACGGCGGTTTTCACCCACGGCGGCGTCATAGCCGCCATAATGGACCGCCTCTTTTCCGAGGAGCATAAAAACCTCTACCAGTGGCAGCCGGAGCCGGGACACGGCTATGACATTGACACCGACATGCACACATATGTGAAATTTTAGTTAAATACGCAGTCCGATAACAAAGTAACAACTTTATATACAAAGTAAACCAATCTACCCTGCGGCAGGTTGGTTTATTTTGTGCAAGTATACAAAATTAAGTTTAGAGAAGTAATTTTGCTTGACTTTTAAAGTGTTCTGAGGTATAATGCACCTATAACGAAGCAAAAAGGCGTTTTGAGCCGGCTTGCCGAGAAAATAAATCCCCTTTGGGACGGCGCCTCGGCGCGGTCTTTGCGGAGCATACGCAAAATCAGTATTCCACGCCCTCCCTGGCGGGGATGCCGAAGTCGAAGGGGTGCTTCTCCTTGCGCATTTCGGTGACGTACCCGGCAAGCTCCAAAAGCTCGGCGGCGGGGTTTCTGCCCGTGAGGACGATCTCGCGCCGCTTCCCCTCGCGCCGCAGCAGCTCCAGCAGCGCCGCGGGGGCAAAGGCCGCGTGGTTGTAGGCGGAGACCGCCTCGTCAAGGACGATGAGGTCAAAGCTCCCGGCGTCGCGGACGATGCCGGAGAGATACTCCCCACAGCACCGGCGGACATTGGCCTTTTCGTCCTCCGAAAGGGTTTTCCAGCGCCCCGGACAGTACCTAGGGCAACGGGTCTCGATATTTTTTACGCTTTTCATGGCGGTGACCTCACCGGAGGAGCCGTCCTTGAAAAACTGGGCGAAGAGCACGCTTTTCCCGTGCCCCGCCGCCCTCATTGCCAGCCCGCAGGCGGCGGTGGTCTTCCCCTTGCCGTCACCGTGGTAGACGTGTATCATACGCCGTCCTCCAAAATTTTGTAAATTAGCTCCATATCCAGCGACTCCCGCACCGCATTGGCGAGGGCGTCGTACTGGCTCTCCCTGTACGCTTTGGGGTCAAATTCGCTCTCCGGTGAGAAGGTAATGCCGCGCTTTTCAAATAGCGCCGAGACAATGGCGTCAGCTATGCCGGCGCCGTCAAAGAGCCCGTGTATGTAGCTGCCGTAGACGTTCCCGGAGCATATCACCGTGGCGGATATGCCGCTTTGACCCATGTGTATCTCGTAGCCGTCATAGGCAAGCCCGTTGAGGCGGGAAAAAATCCCCTCAACGCCGGAGAGGACGCCGCTTTTTCTGGCAAGGGTCTTTTCGCCCGAAAACACGGTGTCGATGGGCAAAAGTCCCATTCCCTCCGTCTCGCCCCCGCCCTCGGCGCCCGTGGGGTCAGTAATTTTCCGCCCCAGCATTTGGAGCCCGCCGCATATCCCGAAAACGGGAACGCCTCGGCTCGCAAGCTTTTTTACGCTCGCCTCAAGACCGTTCTGCCGCATCCACAAAAGGTCCGAGACGGTGCTTTTCGTGCCGGGGATGATAACCATATCCGGCTCCCCCAACTCCCGCGGGTCCCTTACGTACCTCAGCGACACCTGAGAAAAGCGGGAGAGAGGGGAAAAGTCCGTGAAATTTGAAAGCCTGGGAAGGGAGACGACGGCTATGTCCACCTCCCGCCTCGCGCCGGATTTAAGCCGGTCCGACAGGCTGTCCTCGTCGTCGATGTCCACGCGCAGGTAGGGGACCACACCGGCGCAGGGGACCTTCGTCAGGTCCTCCAGCATTTTGAGCCCCGGCTCCAAAATGGACCTGTCGCCCCGGAACTTGTTTATCACCGTGGCCTTCACAATTTTCCGCTCCTCCGGCTCCAGCAAAGCCAAAGTGCCGTAGAGCTGGGCGAAGACCCCGCCGGGGTCGATGTCCCCCACCAGTACCACCGGAGAATGGGCGAGCCTTGCCATTCCCATGTTCACTATGTCGTCGGCTTTGAGGTTTATCTCCGCGGGGCTCCCCGCGCCCTCGATGACGATGATGTCGTACTCCGAGGCCAGGGTATCATAGGCGCGGGTGATCTCAGGGACGAGGGATTTTTTGAATTTGAAATACTCCGTCGCCCGCATATTGCCTAAGACCCTGCCGTTAACTATGACCTGGGACCCCACGTCGGTGGTGGGCTTTAAGAGTATGGGGTTCATGAGGCACGAGGGCTCCACCCCCGCCGCCTCCGCCTGGACAGCCTGTGCCCTGCCCATCTCCAGCCCCTCGCGGGTGACGCAGGAGTTGAGCGCCATATTCTGGGACTTGAAGGGCGCGGCGGCGTACCCGTCCTGACGGAATATCCGGCACAGTGCGGCGCAAAGAAGGCTCTTCCCCGCGTTTGACATGGTCCCCTGTATCATTATGGGCTTTGCCCGCCTCATAAAAGCACCTCCCCAAGAGCCTTCAGGAGCATATCGTTTTCCTCCGCGGTTCGCACGGCGAGGCGGAAATATCCCTCTCCCAGGCCCACAAAATTCCGGCAGTCGCGAAGGGCGAAGCCAAGCCTTCTGAGGGGCCTTACAAGCTCTCTTTCGAAATAAGCCAGCAGGAAATTTGCCTCGCCCGGAAAGACCCGCAGACCCATTTTTGTAAGCTCCCCCCTGAGCCTTTCGCGCTCCGCCGACAGAAGCTTCACGCGCTCCCGCAGCCACCCGCCGCAGCCCATTGCCGCCTCCCCAGCCGCTTGCGCGGGGACGGAGACGTTCCAGCACTGGCCCAGCGCCGACATCCGCTCCAAAAGGGCACGGTCGCGGGACATGAGATACCCCAGCCGGACGCCGGGAACGGCGAAGCTCTTGGTGGGGGAGCGGAGGACCGAGACGTTGGGGAAGTCCTCCAAAAGTACGGTTATGGCGTACCTTCCGGGGCCGTCGGTGAGGTCCAGAAAGCAAAAATCGCAAAAAAGCCGCGCGCCCGTCGCGGCGATCGCCCTCAAAAGCTTCGGCGCCACGCACACGCCCGTGGGGTTTGCCGGGGAGCAGAGGAACACGGCGGAGTACCCGGAGAGGTCAAGTGAAAGTATGTCCTCCGTCAGCCGAAAGCCGTTTTCGGACCTGAGAACGTAATGCTCCACCCTCTTCCCCGAAGCCTCCAGCGCGGAGGCGTACTCGGAGAAGGAGGGAGAGACGATGAGGGCGGGCGGGCCGCCGGGAAGCGCGGCGGCGTACTGGTAGATGATCTCCGACGCGCCGGCGCCCGCCAGAATATACTCAGCCGGGACGCCCTCATAGGCGGAGACGGCGGCGCGGAGCCTCCGGCAGTAGGGGTCCGGGTAGAGGGCGCATTTTTCGACGCAGGAACGAAGCGCCCGCCGCACCGCAGCCGGCATCCCGAAGGGGTTTATGCTGGCGGAGAAGTCAAGGAGGGGCTTATCCCCGTATATATCCCCGCCGTGGGGATTCTGGGCTGTCAGATACATAACAAAATCACCCCGAATCTGAATAGTTCCGTCAAAAGGAGCATCAAAACCGAGGCTCCGTACATGAGCCTTCCGGCGCGGGATATGTCGCGGGGCTCGATGTCCCTGCCGGGGTCGCCGATGTACTCCTTTTTGTGGAGCACGCCGCCGTATACAGCGTCGCCGGCGAGGCGCACGCCCAGCGCGCCGGCGCAGACGGATTCCGTCTGGGCGGAGTTGGGGCTTTCGTGCTTTCGCCTGTCCCGGAGGAATATCCTCCACGCCCCGCCGCCGTCAAGCCCCAAAAGGGGGCAGACGAGTATCATCAAAAGCGCCGAGAGGCGGGAGGGGATCAGGTTCAGAAGGTCGTCGGCTTTTGCCGCCGCGCGCCCGAAATATAAATATTTCTCGTTTTTGTAGCCTATCATGGAGTCCATGGTGTTCACCGACTTGTAGAAAAAGCCGCCCGCCGCGCCGAAAAGACACATCCAGAAAAGCGGGGCGATCACCCCGTCGGAGGCGTTTTCCGCCACGGTCTCCACCGCCGCGCGGCATATCCCGTCCCGGTCCAGAACGTCCGTGTCCCTCCCGACGATCATGGAGACGGCGCGGCGCGCGCCCTCGGTGTCCCCATTTTCCAAGGCGGTTTGGACCCGTCGGCTTTCACGGACGAGCTGCCTTGCCGCCACCAGCTGCCAGCACATTACGCTGTCAAGGAGGAGGTAAAGGAGGGGGTGTACGCGCCATGCGAGGACCAGAAGCAGGACGGGAACGGCGGTGGAGGCGAGGGCGACTGTCAAAACCGTCACCGCGCCGCGCCATATGTCGCCTCTGCCGCCGCGACGGAGACACCTTTCGCAAATGGCGATGAGCCTGCCCATGGCGGCGACAGGGTGGGGGATACAGTGGGGGTCGCCTAAGACGAAGTCAATGAGGAATCCCACGGCGACGGCGAGGGAGTCGTAAAGGACAAGCTCAGCCATTTTCCCTCGCCCCCTGCATTGTGAACACGGTGACGGGGTTTTGCGCCGACATCAGGCTGTACCCGCCCGCCTTCTTTGACACGGCTACACTCACCGACACGGCGTCAAAGTATTCAAAGCCGTATTTTTCCGCAAGGCGCGTGAGCTCCGCCGATGTCTCCAGCGTCACGGCGGTTGCCACTATGCGGGCGGCTGGATTTTTGGCGAGGACCGCCTCAATCACCGCCTCCATGCTGCCGGAGGAGCCGCCCACAAAGACGTGGGTGGGGGCGGGCAGCGCCTCCAGCGCCTCTGGCGCCTCGCCCTCGGTGACGGTTATGTTTTCCAGGCGGAATTTAAGGGCATTTTGCCGTATAAGCTTGCACGCCTCAGCCGACCTTTCAACGGCGTAGACGCGCCCCTCCGGGGCGGAAAGGGCGCACTCCACGGACACCGAGCCCGTCCCCGCGCCCACGTCCCATATGACGGAACCGAACTCCGGCGCGAGCTTAGAGAGGCACACGCTCCTGACCTCCGATTTCGTCATGGGTACGGCTCCGCGGATAAACTCGCCGTCGGGTATGCCCCGGCGGACGCGGCGTCGGGCGTCGGGATTTTCAATGAGCATGACGGAGAGGCTGTCGAAATCCCGCTCCGAAAGCTCCCCGGCAGTGGCGCGTGTCACGCGCTCGCCGGGGCAGGAGAGGCGCTCGCCCACGGTGACGGTGAGATTTGAAAAGCCGTAGGCGCACAGCCTTTTTGCCACGTTCCCCACGGTGTTCTCCCCGCCCGTCAGGGCAAAGACATACCGGTTTTCCTCCACGGCGCGAATGAGATTTGCGTCCCTGCCGTGGAGACTTAAAAGCTTTATATTCTCCCAGGATATGCCAAGGCGCGCGGCGAAGTATACGGGGGAGGCTATGCCGGGTATGAGGCGAAGGTCGTAGTCAGGAAGGGCGGCGCGCAGTACAGCGGCGGCGCTGTAAAAGCCCACGTCGCCGCGAAGCGCCAGCACGGGGCTTTGAAAGCGGCGGCTTTCCAGTATTTTTCGCACCTCCTCCGGCATAAACGCCCGGAACGCGGGCTTAAAGTCCGTCAGGCACTCCAGCACGGGACCCGCGCCCAGCACCGCGTCGGCGCTTTCCAGCGCGCGCCGCGCCCGAAGCGTCAGGCAGTCCGGGCTTCCGGGGCCTATTCCCACAAGTGTGAGGCGCTTTGAGGGGGGCATGAGGCTTTGAAGCGCCTCGTCAAGGGTAACGCCGTCATCATTTTCAGCCGGGGGACCGATTATGACGGGGACGGCGCCGGCGCTCTCCGCCGCCGAAAGCTTCTCCTCAAAGCCGCCAGCCGCGCCGGAGGCCTTTGTCACAAGCCATTTCGCCCCCGTCTGCCGGAGCGTCGCCTCGTTGAGCTCGCGGGTGAAGGGTCCTTGCATGGCGATGATGTGGGAGGCGGGAACGCCGGCGGAGAGGCAGGCGTCAATGGAGGAGGTCAGGGGCAGGACACGCGCCCAGACGCGGGACATTTGGAGCTTTGAAAAGGCGGACAGCTCCTTTGCGCCGGTGGTGAGGAGGATATTGCCGCGTGTCCCCGCAAGGTACTCCGCCGCCTCCTCGGTGGTTTTTACGTACACGGCGCCGCCGGCAACGCCGGTTTTCCTCGCGACGCGTATGAGGGGGACGCGGGCTCGTGAGGCGGCGGCGCGGATATTTTTTGACGCCTCCACAGCGTAGGGGTGGGTGGCGTCGATGACGCGGGAAAATCCGTTTTCACGGATAAAGCTCTCCATCTGGGCACTGTCCATGCGCCCCGCGATAACGTCTATGCCGTCAATGCCCTCAAGGAGGCTTTTCCCGTAGTCCGTGGCGACGCAGAGGGTGAGGGAATAGGCGCTGTTCAGCCCTTCCGCGAGGGCGCGCCCCTCTGAGGTGCCGGCAAAAATACAGATTTTTTCCTTCACAGCTTATACCCCCTGGGAGTGACCATTTTTCCGTCTATGAGCCTTGTGGAAGAATTCCCGATAAACACCGTGTCGCGCATCCCCGCCCGAAACGCGGCGAGCTCCGAAAGCGTCATCACCTGAAAGCTCTCCTCGCCGCCGCCCACGTCCGTGGCGACGCCGCAGACCGTCTCCGGCGGGCGGTGAAGTGCTATGAGCTTTGAGGCGCGGGAGAGATTTTCCGTCCGGGCGCGGCTTCCGGGATTGTAGAGGACTATCACAAGGTCCGCCGCCGATGCCAGCTCCAACCGCTTTTCAATTGTCTCCCAAGGGGTCAGCAGGTCCGAGAGGCTGAGGACGCAAAAGTCCGCCGTCAGCGGGGAGCCCAGCCCCGCCGCGCCGGAGAGTGCGGCGGTCACGCCGGGGACGAGGCGGACCTCCACCCCGTATTCACCGGCAAGCTCCAAAATTGGGGACGCCATGCCGTAAACGCCGGGGTCGCCGGAGCAAACCATCGCCACGGCCTTTCCTGAGGCGGCGAGCTCCAGGGCGGCGCGGCAGCGCTGCGTCTCACGGCGCATGGGGGTGGAGAGATATTCCTTTTCGGGGAAAACCGCCCTGACCTTTTGGCAGTAGGGACCGTAGCCCACCACTATCTCCGCCGCCTTTAGAGTCCTATAAGCGGCGAGGGTCATGCCCTCTGGGTCGCCGGGACCTATGCCGACTACCTTTAGCTCCTTCAAAGCTCGACCCTCCAATCTCTTGCCGCAACCGCCACGGTGACGCCGTTTGAGGCGGTTTTGGGGATTATGAGCGTGGCTCCGGTCAGTAAGGCGGCGCGCTCGCAGACGTTGCCGACGCCAACGGTTCTCTTCACAAAGTCGGAATCATGAAATTCGCCGGGGGCGCGGCTCAGCTCATCGGCGGAGTAGAATTTCAGGGGCGCGCCCAGGCTCCGGGCAAACTCCAAAAGTCCCGCCTCGTCCCGCTTTATGTCCGCCGTGGCAACGCATGATATGGCGGCGGGGTCGAGGTTCGCCGCGTCGAAGGCGGCGGCGACCGCCCCGGATATTGCGTCGGCCGCCGTTCCGCAGCGGCAGCCGACGCCAAGGGTGAGAATACGTGGGACGAGGCGGAGGGTGGTTTTGTACGGCGTCTCCCGGCGGATGCCGATGTAGATGCCGACGCCGCCGGCGTCGCCGGGGACAAGCCCCGCCGGGAGGAGCTTTGGCAGGGGAAATTCGGAGAATATGGGCACGTCGCCCGTCAGGATGGCGGCGGAGACGGCCTTCGCCGCGGCGAGGGAGGATATTGCGCAGCCGTGCTCCACCGCCCAGGCGTCGCAGGAGAAGCGGCCTGCCAGGTCCGTGGCGGTGGTAATCACCGGCACGGCTCCGGTGAGGGCGGCGAGGGTCCGGGCGTAAGCGTTGGCGCCGCCGATGTGACCGGAGAGGATGGGGATCACGAATTTGCCCGCCTCGTCCATGACCAAAACGGCGGGGTCCTCGGCCTTGCTTTTAAGGTGCGGGGCGATGTCCCGCACGGCTATGCCGCAGGCGCAGATGAAGATGAGGAGCTCGTGAGAGCGGAAAAGCCCGCCCATGTCGGCGCAGACGCTTTTGTGGGAGGTGAAGCCGTGGGGCGCGGCGTACCTTTCCGTGGAGTGGACGGCGGAGAGGGGCAGGTCAAGGAGCCCACAGAGCTTTTCCGCCAGCTCACAGGCGGCGGGGGAGAAGCAGAAGACGGCGGCGTTCATATTTTCGCCTCCCGAAAGCCCGTGGAGAAGGACGGGTCGTAGAGCCGGGAGGGGGAGAAATCGGAGGTGAGGAAGCTGCCAACGATTATGAGGGCGGCGCTTGTTATGCCGTTCTCCGACGCCGTTTTCTCCAATGTCCCCACGGTACAGCGCAGGATCTTTTCGTCAGGCCATGTTGCCCTGTAGACGATGGCGGCGGGGGTGTCGGGGGTCATGCCGCCGGCGAGGAGGTCGGAGGTCACTCTTTGGAGAAGCCCGGTGCTCAGAAAGAGGACCATGGCGGCGCCGTGGGATGCCAGCGCCGCGAGGCTTTCAGATTCGGGGACGGGCGTTCTGCCCGATGCGCGGGTCACTATGACGGTCTGGGAGACGCCGGGGAGGGTGTACTCGGTTTTCAGCGCCGCCGCCGCTCCCGAGAGGGCGCTGACGCCGGGGGTGATGTCAAAATCGATGTTCCGAAGACGAAGCTCCCGAATTTGTTCCCCGATGGCGCCGTAGAGGGAGGGGTCGCCGGAGTGGAGGCGGAGGGTGGTCTTCCCCCGCGCCTCGGCGGACTCGATCACGGAGAGGACCTCCGGGAGGGTCATTTTGGCGCTGTCATATTTTTCACTCTCCGGCTTTGCGTATTTCAGAAGAGCGGGGTTTATGAGGGAGCCGGCGTAGATGACCACGTCCGCCTCCTCCAGGAGCCTTTTGCCGCGAAGGGTTATGAGGTCCTCCGCGCCGCATCCGGCGCCGACTATGTGTACCATTTACTTTTCCTCCTTTAACCGTGCCAAAAGCTCTCCGGCTTGCGCGGTTTGACCGAGAAGGCCGTATTTTTTGGAAAACGTCAGGACGCCGGGGAGGAGCTTGAAGGGCTTTGCCGCCAGGTTTTCGCCGATTTTGTCCATTACGCGCTCCATGACGGGGGCGCGGAGACCCGCGTTTTCCAGAATGTCCAGCATACTGTCGGTAGAGGCGCTGTCCATTAGGGCACGGAGGGTTTCGGGGGACGCGCCGAGAGCGCCGGCGTGGGCGGCGAGGATCTCGGCGCGGCAGTCGCCGTAACGGGAGTGGGTGTTGAACATGTTTGCCGCCAGCTTTACGGTCTTGCCGATGTGTCCCACTAAGAGCGCGCCGGAAAAGCCCAGCCCGTCCGCTGCGGAGAAGGCGTCGCCCACGAAATTCGAGACGGTGACGGCGTTTTCGGGAGCGAGGCGCAGAGAATTTTCCACGAAGTCCGCGCCGTAATTTCCGGGGACGAAAAGCACGTACCTCCGCCCCGCCGCGCGGCGGGTGGAAAGCTCGGCGCGGAATGTCTCCACCACCGCCGCGTCGCTCATGGGCTCCACGATGCCGGTGGTGCCGAGAATGGATATGCCGCCGATTATACCAAGGCGCGGGTTGAAGGTTTTCCCGGCAAGCTCCGCGCCCTCCGGGGCGGAGATGAGGGCGCGGAGCCCTCCGGTGTAGCCTGAGTCCTCGCAGACCTCCGTCAGGGCGGCGGCGATCATCCTTCGGGGCGTGGAGTTTATCGCCGCCTCGCCCACGGGCCTGTCGAGGCCCGGCTTTGTGACGCGCCCGATGCCCTCGCCGCCGTCAATTGTTATCCCCAGTATGGCGGTTTTCTCCACGCGGGCGTAGATTTTTATTCCGTTTGTCACGTCCGGGTCGTCGCCGCTGTCCTTTTTGACGGCGCAGGAGGCGTAAGCCTCGCAAAGCTCCACGTCCTCCAGGGGGAGGGTGAGGTCTATGCCGGCGGGGGTGAGGAGGCGGACGCTTTGGAGCCGCCTGCCGCTCAGGAGCATTATTGCCGCTGCCTTTGCCGCCGCCGCCGCGCACGAGCCGGTGGTGAAGCCGCGGCGGAGCCTTTTGCCGTCCTTTGTTATGAAGCTGTCGTTCATCGCGTCAGGGAGTAGACAAGGGCGTTGACTATCGCCGCCGCCACGTTTGAGCCGCCCTTCCTGCCCCTTGCCACTATGTGGGGGACATTGGAGGCGAGAATTGCGTCCTTGGCCTCCAGAATGTTCACAAAGCCCACGGGTACGGCGATGATGAGCTCCGGGGCAAGCCTTCCCGCGTCCATAAGCTCACGGAGGGTCAATAGGGCGGTGGGGGCGTTGCCGATGGCGAAGATGAGGGGGCGGTGAAGGCGCGCCGCCCTCTCCATGGACACCGCGGCGCGGGTACAGCCCCGGCGCTTTGCCTCCTCCGCCACGTCCGGGTCGGACATGAAACAGAGTATTTCACAGCCCAGCCTTTGGGCGGCGGATTTGTTGATCCCCGCCTTTGCCATTTGGGTGTCGGTGACGATGGCGCAGCCGCTTTTAAGGGCGTTTTTTCCGGCTTGAACGGCGTTGGGGGAGAAATGAAGGCTTTGGGCGTAGTCAAAGTCGGCGGTGCAGTGTATGACGCGCTTGACCACGGGCTTTATGTCCGGGGGGAGCTCCACGGTGAGCTCGGATTCTATGAGCTCCATGCTCCGCGCCTCGATTGCGGCGGGGTCGGTTATCAGCATTTTGAACACTCCTTATATTCGGCATATTCGGCGCATTTTTTGAGGAAGCTCTCCGCCGCCGGAATGTAAGCGGGGAGGTAGAGGTGGGGGTAGCCGGCGTAGAGGGTGGGGGTGTAAAAGGCGCAGTCCCAACGCCTGCCGCCGGGTTTTTGGGCGGTGAAGCCGTCGCCGGTGCCGGTGCTGTCATAGTAGTGGAATTCGTGGGCGGGGAGGACCGTTCCGGCGGGACCGAAAAGACCGTCTCTTTGGGAGGTGAGGGTCACGTAGCCGAAGCGGACGAGGCGTCCGGCGTTGAAGCTCTCATTTTGGAGGACGCCGCACATTTTCCTGCCCTCAAGCCGGGAACCGAGGTACTGGAAGCCGCCGCACTCGGCGACGGTGGGCATACCGGACAGGACGGCGCGGCGGACGCTTTCGGCGGCGGCGCGGTTTTTCTCCAGGGTGTCCGCGTAAAGCTCCGGGTAGCCGCCGGGGAGGTAGAGGCCCGCCGCGCCGGAGGGTACGGGCTCGTCCTTGAGGGGCGAGAAAAACAGGATTTTTGCCCCCATGGAGCGAAAAAGCTCCAGGGTGTCGGGGTAGATGAAGGAGAAGGCGGCGTCGCGCGCCACGGCGACGGCGACGGGCGGGAGCGCGGGGAGGGGACGGGGCCCAGCTTTGAGCTCCGGCGCGGAGGCGGCGAGGGAGAGGACGCCGTCAATATCCAGCGTTTCGCGGCAGATGTCGCCCAGGGCGTCAAGCTTTTGGACGGCGGCTTGGGTGTCCTCCGGCGTCACAAGCCCCAGGTGGCGGGAGGGGAAAAGGCAGGTCTCCGGCAGCTTTGGGATATAGCCCAGGGGGAGGATATTCCCGCCGAAGCGCCGGAGGGTGAGGTCGTGAAGGCGCTCATATGTCCCGCCTGTCACCCGGTTGAAGATGACGCCGCGAACGGAGCTGTCGGGGTAAAAGCGGCTGAAGCCCTCAAGGACAGCCAGCGCCGAGGCACAGGTTCCGGCGGCGTTGACCGTGAGGACCACGGGGGCGGAGACGGCGCGGGCGACGGTGTAGGTGCTGTTGTCGGTGCCGTCCTCGCCGGTTCCGTCGTAATAGCCCATGACGCCCTCGATGACGGTGATGTCGCGCCCGGCGTGGGCGGCGAGGGCGGAGCGGAGGAGGGAGTCGGAGCAGAAGAAGGGGTCCAGGTTCCCGGAGGGGATGCCCAGCGCCTCCCGGTGGAACATGGGGTCGATGTAGTCGGGGCCGCATTTCAGGGCGGAGACGCCGCCGCTCCTCTCCCGAAGGAGCTTCAGGAGGGCGCAGACGGCGGTGGTTTTTCCGCAACCGCTGGAGGCGCCGGCTATGAGCACGCGGGGGCACCTCATGACGGCACCTCCGAAGCGCCGCCGGGGACCACCCTTTTGCCACGGGAGCGGGCGTAGTCAAGAAGCTCAGCCTTGGCGCTGTTGGTCCCACGCGCGGGACAGCCGGAGTCGACCACTGTTTCCGAGGCGTCAATGAGGGCTTTGGCGGCGGAAATGTGGGCCTCGGTGAGGTCGCCAAAGGCGGGGCATTTAACCACCGAGGCGGCGAGTGGCGCGGCGACTGCCAGGTCAAGGTCGTTTTCAAAGAGTATACCGGCGTAAAACGGGACGCCCGCCTTTTGGAGGGCGCGGTAAACGGGGATACCGTACCCGCCGCCGCCAACGACGAATACCTGGGGAACGCCCAGCGGGGCGGCAAGCTCAATGCTTCCGAGGGAGGCGTTATAGGAGCCGCGCTCAAGCCCGTAAAGGCGGCGGACGCTTAAATCGGAGAAGACCTCCTCAGGCTTGCCGAAGGCGGAGATGCCGTCAGGGGAGACGCAGACAACGGTGTCTGAGACCTTGGAGGCCAGGTCGATCTCGTGGAGGCTCATGAGAATGGCGACGCCCCGCTCCTTGGACATAGACCTGAGTATCTCCAAAAGCTCAATCTTGTGCCTTATGTCCAGGAAGGAGGTGGGCTCGTCCAAAACGATGAGCTCCGGCTCCTGGGCGATGGCGCGGGCGAGGAGGACGCGCTGGCGCTGTCCGTCGCTGAGGGCGGAGAAGTCGCGGTCCGCTATATCGGCGGCGTTGACCTGGGAGAGGGCGTCAAGGACTATCTCCCTGTCCCGGCGGGTGAGGAGCCCGAAGCTGCCGGTGTAGGGGTAGCGCCCCGCCGCCGCCACGTCAAAGGCGGTGAGGAGCTCCGGCCTTATCCGGTCCGTCAGCACCACAGCCATTTTCCGCGCCATGGCCTTGGAGTCGGCAAAGCGCAGGTCCTCGCCCTCCAAAAGGATCTGACCGGATATGGCGGGGAGGCGGCGGGTGACGGTTTTGAGGATAGTGGATTTCCCTGAGCCGTTGGGGCCGGTGAGGGTCATTATGCCGCCCCTTTGAAGGGAGAGGGATATGTGGGAGAGAAGGGGCTTGCCGTTGTAGCCAACGGCAAGGTCGCGGAGCTCAAAATACGGCTTGTCCATATTTCACCTCATTGGCTGCTTGCCAAAGGAAAAGATTCTAATTCAAATATTTTTCCGGCGGCATGTACGTCGGAAAAATCACCTTTTGTCGCGCAAGTGTGCCGCCTCCGGCGGCGCATGCGGCGCGACAGCAGGAAAAAATTTATGAATTTCGCAAAATTCATAAATTTTTTCCGCACGTTTCCCCTTATCTGAAAAAGCCCGTCAGGGCTTTTTCAGATTGATCATTAGCCAGATGACGATGGGGGCTCCTATGGCGCTGGTCACGGTGCCGACGGAGAGCTCGGTGGGGGAGAAGACGGTGCGGGCCACAAGGTCGCAGAAAACGCAGAATACCGCGCCGCACACAAAGGAGGCGGGGACCATGAGGATGGGCTTTGAGGATTTGAGGAGTATGCGGCATATGTGCGGCACGGCTATGCCCACAAAGGAGATGGGCCCGGCAAAGGCGGTGACGCAGGCGGAGAGAACGCTGGAGAGGAGAATGAGCAGTACGCGAAAACGCCTCACGTTGACGCCCAGGCTCAGGGCGTACCCCTCCCCCAGGGCGTATGCCGAGATGGGTTTGGACAGGAGAAAGACACAAAGGAACGTGGGCAGGACGATGAGGGCGGAGATCTTCACGTCCCGCCAGGAGGCGGCGGAGAAGCTGCCCATTGACCAGTGGGTCAGGTTCACAATGTCCGCCTCCTTTGCGAAGTTGATGAGGAAATCCGTGACGGCGGAGCAGATGTAGCTTATCATTATGCCGATGACCAGGAGCATGGACATATTTTTGAGCCTGCCGCCAAAGAGAAGGGCGAACATCATGGTGAACATGGAGCCCAGGAACGCCGCCGCCACCGTGACAGCCACGGGGACCGTGGGTATCCAGGCGCTCAGGGCGATGGTGACCACGGCGAGGAACATTTTGGCGCCGGAGGATATGCCCAGGACAAAGGGGCCGGCGATGGGGTTGCGGAAGAAGGTCTGGAGGAGGAACCCGGAAAGGGACAGGGCTCCTCCCAGCACCGCCGCCAGCATGAGCCGGGGCAGGCGTATCTTCCAGATTATGTTGAACGCCGAGGCGTCCGCCGCAAGCTCCCCGCGCTCAATGGCGCCCTTGTGGAAGATCATGCGCCAGATCTCGCCCACGGGTATGCTGACGCTGCCGGAGTTTATGCTCCATATGACGGAGAGGACGAAGAGAGCGAAAAGGGAGATGAATACCGCGCAGTAGCGCGCGGTATTCAGTTTGACGTTTACGTTCATTTCAGCCGTTTGAGATAGGTGAGGGCGTCGGTGCTTTCGTCCGCCTCAAGCATGAGGTGGATGTCGTTGACCATACTGCCGATGGTGTCCTGGATCTGGAAGAAGTCCGGGGTGGTGCACCAGACGTTGCCCTCTTTCACCGCCTTCATCTCGGAGAGGATGTCGGCCCTGCCAAGGAAGTCCTCCAGCGTCTCTGGCTTGCCGCCCAGGGACCAGACGTAGATTATGTAGTCCGCGTCCTTGGCTCCGTCGTAGAACGCCTCAAACTCCATTTTCACGGTGCCGGACTCGCCCACGCCCACATCGGGGAGGGCGTATTTGCCGCCGGCAAGGTCGATCATCTTCGCCATGTAGTCGTCGGCGTTGCGGGCGTAGAGGGCGCCCTTGGAGGTGATGTAGAAAATAGCCACGGTCTTGCCGGTGTTCTCCGCCTTGGAGATCTCGTCAATATAGGACGCCTGAGTGTTGAAAAGCGCCTCGGCCTCCGCCTCCTTGTTGAAGATCGCGCCGTAGAGCTTTGCCCACTCCACGCGGGCCAGGGGGTGCTCCTCGTCGGCGGACTGGTCCAGGACCACGTCAACGCCCAGGGCGTCAAGCTGTGCGGCAACGTCCTCGGTGAGCATGGTGGAATAAAACGCGAAGGTAGTGCCGGCGGCGGTGATCTTTTCGTAGTCCGGGGCCTTGTAGTCGCCAACATAGGTGAGGGAGCCGTTTTCAATGGCGCTCTTCACCTCGTCGATATACCAGGAGTCGGCGTCGTAGGTGGTGAGGGAGATGGCGTCCAGCGCGCCGATGGCGTTTATGAGGGAGGTCACGGGCGTGGACGCCACCATGATGTTGTTCACAGGCTGTTGAAGGACTATGGCGCCCTCCGGAGCGTCAGCCGGGACGCTCATGCCCTCCGGGACGATGAGCATTTTCGTCCCGTCGGAGGTGGAGGCAAGCTTGTAGCCGCCCTTGTAGTAGTCCACCGAGAAACATTTGGCGTAGGAAAGCTCCATGGAGCGGTCAAAAACCAGCCTGCCGTCATAGCTTTCCTCGGCGGGGTCCTCAACCGAGGGGGTGTTTTCACCGTTGTTTTCGGTGTTTTCGGGCTGATTTGACTGCTCGCCGCCATTTTCGGGGGGCGGGTTGTCCTGATTATCGTCGGAGGGCTTGTTGCAGGCGGCGAGGAGCGAGACGAGCATTAGCGCCGCAAGCATAAGGGACAGGATCTTTGTTTTCATGTTTTTTTCTCCTTGGTTATATTTTCTCACGCGGCAATTCCGGCAATAAAAAAGGCACATTCTTCGCAAAACGCAAAAAATGTGCAGCATATGTACCCTTGTCCGGTGGCAGGGAGGGTGCACCGCTCCCCTCACCCGAAGGCAAAGGTAAACGCCGCACTCCTCTATACCCAGAAATGATCGCGATAAAGAACCGGGCCGGTATTCTGGCTTGAGACGCCGAAAACGTGGCGTCAGTTACAGTAATGGCAGTTGCGCCGGATTTTCACCGGCTTCCCCGTTTGATCTATTCGGTAAAACCTTTCAAACCGCAGTCCATGACAGCTATTCAATTTTCACGGAGGATTATAACACGGCGGGCGGGAGGTGTCAAGGAGAAAAAATCAATCCGCCGGTGCGGTCTTTGCCGGAAGCAACGACCGCAGACCTGCCGCCACAAAAAAAGACCACCTATCGGCGGCCTTTCCTTGTTATGGACCTGAAGAGACTCGAACTCTCGACCTCTCGGATGCGAACCGAACGCTCTCCCAGCTGAGCTACAGGCCCTTATATTATATAAGCTGTTTTCAAAGACAGCTTAATTATTATAGCACGTTTTTTTGATTTGTAAAGAGCTTTATTTCGATTCTTTAAGATAAATTTCTGCCTTCAACACGGCGAGGGCGGTTTTGGCGTCGGTGAGCTCGCCGGACATGGTCATATCGTGGAGCCTTTGGAGGGGGTAATACTCCACGTTCAAAAATTCATCCTCGTCCAGGTGCGCCTTGCCGGGCTTTATGTCAAGGGCGAGGTAGATATACAGCGTCTCGGCGCAGTAGCCGGGGGAGGGGAGAAGCGTCCCCAGGGAAATGAACCTTCCGGCGGAGCAGCCTGTCTCCTCCGAAAGCTCCCTGACGGCACATTCCAGCGGGTCCTCGCCCTGCTCCAGCTTCCCCGCGGGTATCTCCAGCGTCTCAGCCATGAAGGGGTAGCGGAACTGGCGGACCATGGGAACTGTGCCGTCGTCCCTAATTGCGATGACGCCCACGCCGCCGGTGTGGTCAACCACCTCGCGGTAAGCCGTCTTCCCGTTTTGGAGCTCAACGGTGTCGTTACGCACGCGCATGATGCGCCCCTCGTAAATAATGTCGCTTTTCAGCGTTTTCTCATAAAAACCCATGCCGGCGCCGCCTTTTTTCTTGTAATGACATTATTATAACGGCTTTCCGCACCCCGCGTCAAGGGTGTTTACTTGACGGGTTGCACAAAAATAGGCGGTCATTTTTGTTCGATTTGTCAAATTGGGCTGTTTATTTTTTCACGAATTCGGCGTATAATTCGCGTGTAAGCAAAAGAAGGTCCCAATGAAGGGACCGCCACCATTTCGAAGAACCACGATGAACCAGGCAAAAAGGAGTGAGGCGGTATGTTCAAAGGGTTGACCCGCAGTCTGAGCCGCATTTTTGGCGGACGAGTGCTTACGGTTCTCCGCCGTGACAGCGCAGGCGTCTATGTGGAGGACAAGGACTACGCGGAATATCTGAAGACCAGGAAGAAGAAGTAAACCGGGAAAACGCAAATTTCCCCCGGCGGCCGTATGTAGGCTGCCGACTGCGGCCGAAATTGAGCCACAGGCTACCGCCGGGGGAAGTTTTCGTTAATACTCAAACGGCTTTTTCTCAAAAGGGCTGAGCCCTTTTGAGAAAAAGGGGAACGTTCAGAAAAATCCCTTGAATTCTGCGGAATTCAAGGGATTTTTCCTGCTGTTTTGCTGCGCGCGCCGCCGGAGGCGGCACACTTGCAAAACAAGAGGTGATTTTTCCGACGTACATGCCGCCGGAAAAATATTGAATTTTGGGGTTTTGACAGTTTAAACCGCCGTGGGCACTCAGCCTGCGGCGGTTTTCACTTTTTTAAATTACAATGAAACGGACTCCCCATCATGGCAGAGTTGGGTTTGGCGGCGGTCACGGAGCATGTAGGCTTCGCCGTACAGGGTCGTCCTGCCGCCGTCAACTATGATATAGCTTCCGTCATTCAGCGCGAGTATATCGTGGCCCACGCTGTCGTCGTAGGTGATGTCCTCGATAAGGCGCAGTCCGTCCAGATACGTCCCTCTGAGGCTTTGCATATGCGGGAAGATGTTTATATCTGTTATCCCAAGGCCGGTGATCCAGCGTTCATAATTCGGGTCCACCGCCTCGCCCTCCAGGTCGGGGCCCGCGTATACCGTATCCGCGCAGTTCATGGAGCCGGCGCTCCACGCGAGTATGATCCCGTCATAGTCCCGAAGTCGCTCCCTGAGCCGGAGCCTCTTTAAAAACCTGTTCTGTGTGGGAACGTGACCGCCCGTCAGAACAAGCACGTCCGTCCTCCTCAAATCATCCGCGGCTCCGGGGTTCCTGCCGTCGCACATATCCACCGACGCGACGCCAAGTCCGCTCAAGGGGAAGGACCTGGCAAAGCAGTCGCGAAGCCCGTCGTTTTGGGCGTAGTTATCCGGATCTGAGCATATAATGAGCACCCTGGCGTTCTCCGGCCATATGGCCCTCAGGTTGTCCGTCAGTCCGTTTTTGTCCATAAGCGGCGCGGGGAGCCTTGTGCCGTTTTCCTTGGTGTACCCGCCCAGAGCACTTGTCAGTACCGCCTTCATTGCGCGTACTTCGCGCCCTTCAGCGCCTTCATTCTCAGGGCGTGGTCCAAAATGGACTTGCGGATGCGCAGGGAGGTGGGGGTGACCTCCAAAAGCTCGTCGTCAGCCAAAAACTCAAGGCACTGCTCCAGGCTCATGACGCGCGGCGGCACAAGGCGCAGCGCCTCATCGGAGCCGGCGGCGCGCATGTTGGTGAGCTGCTTTTTCTTGCACACGTTCACGGTTATGTCCTCGTCCTTGGGCGTCTCGCCCACCACCATGCCGCCGTAGACCGGCACACCGGGGGAGACGAACATCACGCCCCGGTCCTGGACGCCGAATATGCCGTAAGCCACCGCCTCGCCTGTCTCGGACGCCACTAAGGACCCGGTGCCCCGGCGGGAGAGCTCGCCCTTATATTTTTCGTACTTCTCAAAGACGGAGCTCATTATGCCCTCGCCGCGCGTGTCGGTCAAAAACTCGTTCCTGTAGCCGAAAAGTCCCCGGCTGGGCACGAAAAACGTAAGCTTCATGCGGGAGCCCACGGGCGTCATCTCCACAAACTCGCCCCGGCGGGAGCTGAGCTTTTCAATGACCGAGCCGACTGAGTCCTCCGGCACGTCCGCCACCACCCGCTCGATGGGCTCGCACCTCTCCCCGTCTATCTCCCGCATCAGCACGCGCGGGGGCGACACCGCGAACTCGTAGCCCTCACGCCGCATGGTCTCGATGAGTATGGACAGGTGCATCTCGCCCCTGCCCGCCACGTTGAAGCTGTGGTCGGAGCCCTCCACCTCGGAGACCCGCAGGGACACGTCCTTCATTGTCTCACGGAAAAGCCTGTCCCTGAGCTGGCGGGAGGTGACGTACTTCCCCTCGCGCCCGGCAAAGGGGGAGTCGTTGACGGAGAAGGTCATCTCCATGGTTGGGGCGGAGATCTTCACAAAGGGCAGCGCCTCCGGCGTGTCGGGCGCGCATATTGTGTCGCCGATGGAGATGTCGGGTATGCCGGAGAGGGCAATTATATTGCCGGAGGAGCTGTCGGAGACGGGCACGCGGGCAAGCCCCGCGAACTCGTAAAGGCTCACGGCCTTCGCCCTTTTCGGGGCGGCACCGCTGTCGTGGTAGTTGACCACCGCAAGCTCCTGGTTCTGCTTTATGGTCCCCCGCTCTATCCTTCCTATGGCGATACGTCCCACGTAGTCGTTGTAATCCAGGGAGCTCACCAGCATTTGCAGGGGCTCGCCGTCCCGGTCGTCGGGGGCGGGGATGTAGTCCACGATGGTGTCAAAAAGCGGCTTTAAGTCCGTGCCGGGGACGTCGGCGGAGTAGCTGGCGGTCCCCTGACGGCCGGAGCAGAAGAGCATGGGGGAGTCTATCTGCTCGTCGGTACAGCCCAGCTCAATAAGCAGCTCCAAAATCTCGTCCACTACCTCCAGCATACGCTGGTCCGGGCGGTCTATCTTGTTGAGCACCACAATGACCCGGTGTCCCAGCTCCAGCGCCTTTGAGAGCACGAAGCGGGTCTGGGGCATGGGTCCCTCGGCGGCGTCCACTAAGAGTATGACGCCGTTGACCATCTTCAAAATGCGCTCCACCTCTCCGCCGAAGTCGGCGTGGCCGGGGGTGTCAACGATGTTTATCTTGATGTCGCCGTACTGTACGGCGGTGTTCTTGGCGAGAATGGTTATTCCCCGCTCGCGCTCCAAGTCGTTTGAGTCCATGACCCGCTCCTGGACAGCCTGGTTCTCCCTGAATACGCCCGACTGCTTGAGCATCTCGTCCACCAGCGTCGTCTTGCCGTGGTCAACGTGGGCGATTATTGCCACGTTCCTGATTTTCTTTTCCAAAGCCAACACTTCTCTTTCGGCGTGTAGATTTCAACCGAAGTATTATATTACAAAGGTCAACCCCATTTCAAGCGCCCAAACGTCGAAGCGTGACATTGTTTCGGAAAAAAATATGTGAAAATTGCTTATATCTGACGGGAGCCAAACCCGCGGTTCGACTTCCGTCAGCTATATCGCGCCCTTTTCACACCGTTTCCGCCTCCCGCGGCCTCAGCTCGTTTGGGGAGGGGGAGCCGTCAAAGAAGGAGCGGAGATTCTCGCAGGTGGTTTGGGCTATGGCGGAAAGCGCCTCGCGGGTGAGGAACGCCTGGTGCCCCGTCACCAGCACGTTGGGCTGGCTGAGAAGCAGGTTCAGCGTGTCGTCGCGCATGACCTTTGAGGAAACGTCCTCGTAAAACACGTCCGCCTCCTCCTCGTATACGTCCAGCCCCGCCGCCCCCACAACGCCGGACTTCACGTTGTCCAAAAGCGCCTCGGAATCTATGAGCGCCCCGCGGGAGGTGTTGATTATTATGACCCCTGGGCGCATGGAGTGGAAGGTCTGGCGGCTTATCATGTGGTACGTCTCCGGCGTCAGGGGACAGTGAAGGGATATGACGTCGGAGCGGCGAATGAGCTCCTCCGGCCTTACGTATTCAAGCCCCGCGCCCCATGTGGGCTTCGGGTCGCTGGCAAGCACATGCATTCCCAGCCCCTTGCACATTCCGGCGAGCTTCATTCCCACCTTTCCGGTGCCAATGATACCCGCCGTGCGCCCCTCTAAGTTTATCCCCACAAGCCCCTCCAGGCTGAAGTTGCGCTCGCGGGTCCTGGTGAACGCCCTGTGGGTCATGCGCGTCAGCGTCAGCAGCAGCGCCAGGGCGTGCTCGGCGACGGAGGCGGGGGAGTAGGCGGGGACGCGGAACACCCGTATCCCGTTTTGCTCCGCCGCCACAAGGTCTATGTTGTTGAACCCGGCGCACCGCAGCGCCGCCGCCCGCACACCGTACCCCGCGAGGGCCGACAGCGTCCGCGCCCCCAGGTCGTCGTTCACAAAGGCGCAGACAGCCTTGCAGCCGTTGGCGAGAACGGCGGTGTCCGGGGTCAGCTTGCTCTCAAGATACCTCATCTCCAGCCCGTGCGCCGCCGCCGGCGCGTCAAAATACGTCCTGTCGTAGCTTCGCGCGTCAAAAAACGCCACTGTCTCCATGCTTTTCCTCCACAAGTAAAAAATAATTCGCAATAATTAAAAATAATGCTTGACAAAGCTTTACCTTTGTGGTATAATGCCATTGTAACAAAGACGCGGGGAAGGATTTCCGACCGTGTCCGGCGGAGCCTTGCCGTTTTTATAGTATATCCAACCAAATTAATATACATTCCTGGGGAATAATAAGTTCAAAAAAACTGTGGAAAAACCGGCGGAACAAGTATATAATGGGCATAATGCGCCAAAAGCGCCAAAATATGTTACGCGGCAGCCAGCCGCGGGAAGGAAAAGCTATGAAAAACTCCGAAAAGACACTGGACATGATCGTCAACCTGTGCAAAAGCCGCGGCTTTGTTTACGCCGGAAGCGAGATATACGGCGGGCTTGCCAACTCCTGGGATTACGGTCCCCTGGGCGTTGAGTTCAAAAACAACGTGAAAAAGGCGTGGCTCAAGAAGTTCGTGCAGGAGAACCCCTACAACGTGGGGCTTGACGCCGCCATAATAATGAACCCCCAGACCTGGGTGACCACCGGTCACGTCGCCGGCTTCTCGGACCCCCTTTTGGACTGCCGCGCCTGCAAGTCCCGCCACCGGGCGGACAAGCTCATAGGCGACGAGCACCCTGAGGTGAACACCGACGCCATGACCTTTGACGAGATGGATAAATTCATCGCCGAGCATGAGGACGTGGTATGCCCCATATGCGGAAAGCACGATTTCACCCCCATACGCAAGTTCAATTTGATGTTCAAGACCGCCATCGGCGTCACCGAGGACACCTCCTCCACCTGCTATCTGCGGCCTGAGACGGCCCAGGGGATATTTGTCAACTTCCCCAATATCCAGCGCACCACCCGCCGCAAGCTGCCCTTCGGCGTCTGCCAGGTGGGAAAGGCGTTCCGCAACGAGATAACCCCCGGCAACTTCACCTTCCGCACCAGGGAGTTTGAGCAGATGGAGTGCGAGTTCTTCTGCAAGCCGGGGACGGACCTGGAGTGGTTCGCCTACTGGAAAAAATTCTGCATCGAGTGGCTGAAGTCCCTGGGACTCAAGGAGGAGAACATGCGCTACCGCGACCACGAGCCGGCGGAGCTTGCCTTCTACTCCAAGGCGACAACGGACATCGAGTACGCCTTCCCCTTCACCGACTGGGGCGAGCTGTGGGGCATCGCCGACCGCACGGACTACGACCTGAGCCGCCATCAGGAGGCCTCCGGCAAGGACCTCACGTACTACGACCAGGACGCCAACGAGCACTATGTCCCCTACGTCATCGAGCCCTCCCTGGGCTGTGACCGGGTTGCCCTGGCGTTTTTGTGCGAGGCGTACGACGAGGAGCACCTGACAGACGCCAAGGGCAAGGAGGACGTGCGCGTGGTGCTGAGGCTCCACCCCTTCCTCGCGCCCTACAAGTGCGCCGTTCTGCCCCTTTCAAAGAAGCTCTCCGACAAGGCGATGGAGGTGCGCAACGAGCTTGCCAAGTCCTTCATGGTGGACTTTGACGACGCCGGCTCCATCGGCAAGCGTTACCGCCGGGAGGACGAGATCGGCACTCCGTTTTGCGTCACCTACGACTTCGATTCCGAGAACGACAACTGCGTCACCGTCCGCGAGCGGGACACCATGGAGCAGGTGCGCATACCCATAAGCGAGCTCGAGGCGTACATCGCCGAGAGGGTAAAATTCTGATTTTCCCCCGTATCACATGGGAGAGGAGGTAAACACATATGGAAGGAAAGCGGCTTTATTACAAAAGAAAGCTTAGGGAGTTTTTCACGAAAATATTCGGCAAGACCTGGACCGAGGCGCTTTTTGCCCCCACCCACGCGCCGGACTGCCTTCTCTCCCGCCTGTTGCCAAAATGGGCGGCGGTGATCTTTCGCGTTTTGGGATGGGTGAGCCTTCCCTTTTTCCCGGTGTTCTGCCTCTTTTTCCTGGACTACATGAACTACCGGAAGCTTGAGGCGATGCGGACCTTCTGGACGGAGCATCCGCTTTCAGCCCTCTTTGAGTGCGTTGTCATGCTTGCGCTCTTCCTGGGACTTTTGCTGCTTCTGCGCCGCGGCGCCGCGGCAGCCGGAGCGATGGGCGCGGTGTCGGTCATATTCGGGTATATAAACTACATGAAGATAACCCTGAACGGCGACTTCTTCCAGCCCCGTGACTTCTCCATGGCAAGCCAGGTGCGGGAGCTCACCCAGTTTATAAGCGGCGATCTGCCCAGGTGGTTCTATCTGGGGGCGGCTGTTATGGTGCTGTGGGTGCTGTTTCTGGCGCTGTGCGGCACAAATCTGCCCCTGCGCTGGACCGTTCGACTGCCCCTGCTTTTGGCGGGGGTGCTGGCGGTTTGCTCCACCTTCTCCACTATGGACAAGTCCAACGAGTACCTTTCAAAATACGGCATGACCTTCTTTGACGCGGCGCTCCAGTCCTCAAATTACACCGCCAACGGCTTTGTGGGCGCCTTCACCTTGAACCTGCTCATGAACCGAATGGAGCCGCCGGAGGGCTACTCCGACGAGCTTGTTGACGAGCTCATGGGGGACTTTGAGGCGGTCCCGCAGACCGGCGAGGACTACGACGTGATAGTTGTCCTCAGCGAGAGCTTTTTCGATGTCCGAACCCTTCCCGAAGCGGAATTTTCGGAGGACCCTCTGTCAAGCTTTGACGAGGTGATTGCCCGTGACGGGGCGTACAGCGGGACGCTGTACACCACCGCCTCACGAGGCGGCACCGTCAGACCGGAATTTGAGATACTCACGGGTCTCTCCACCGATTACCTCCACAACGTCTCAAGTCCCTATGAGCTCACCGACGCGCCGGTGGAGTCGTATGTCTCCAACTACAAGCGCGCGGGGTACAGGACCGTGGCGATCCACCCGTATATAGGCTCCTTCTACCGCCGCTCCAAGGCGTACCCGTTTTTGGGCTTTGACGAATTTCTTGACCGAGAGGGCGTATCGGAGACAGTGGAGCCGGAGTATAAGCGGGGGCTTGTCAGCGACGACACCACCCTGAGGGCGATCGAGTACGAGCTGGAGCACTCCGAGGGGCCTGTGTTCATTGAGGCGATAACCATGCAGAACCACCAGCCCTTCTCAAAGCTTCCGGAGGACCAGATTGCAATAACCGTGACCGACCCGCTTTTGAGCGGGGAGTCGCTGGACAGCGTCACCACCTACACCCAGGGCGCCGCCGACGCCGCCGACATGCTGCGGGACCTTGCGGATTACATCGACGAACGCGAGAGACCGACTGTGCTGCTCTTTTACGGCGACCACATACCCAACCTGGGGGACGCCTATAAAGAGACCGGCATCCTCACCGGCGGCAGCAGCCCGGAGGAGCTGAGATATATGTACTCCACGCCCTTTGTGATCTACACCAACACCGGAGCCGAAAGCGGTATGCTGCCGAAAAAGGCGGGAAATGAGATATCCACCTACTACCTCCTTGAGGTGATAGCCGACATGACGGGCTTTGCCCAGACGCCGTATATGCGCCTGCTGGCGGATTTTTACACCCGCGTGCCTGTCTACAACGCGCGCCTGCCGTTCCTTGGCGGGAGCGGCGACGTGGAGGCGCTGTGCCGGATGCATGACGTGATAACATATGACCGGCTCATAGGCAATCGTTGGTCGAATACGAGGTGAGTGACGGTATGGGAACGGGACAGGCGTTTGTAAAGTGGCTGAAACCGGGCGGTGCGGCGCTGGTGCTGATACTTGCCGTTATCGCCACCGTCATGCTCTTCACCGCCAGGGGCACCCCCGTGGAGGGCTACGCCGCGCCCCACGGCGGGGACTATTACGCCGACAGGCTTTCGGAGCTTAAAACGGAGATCGAGACGAATCTCCTGCCGAAAATAGACGCGCCGGGGGTGGAGCTGGGGCTTTCGGAGGGCGCCGTCACCGTCACGGGACCCAAAGAGCCCCTGCAAACGGCGAGGCTTGCCATAATACACTATTTTGACCCCGAACTATTTGAGTTTACGGAGGTGCCGGAATGAGAGACGGATTCGTAAAGGTCGCCGCCGCGACGCCGAGGATAAGGGTGGCGGATTGCGACTATAACGCTTCTGAGATTATAAGGCTCTGCCACGAGGCGGGGCGGCTGGGCGTAAAAATACTGGCTTTCCCTGAGCTTTGCGTCACCGGCTACACCTGCGCCGACCTATTTTTGCAGGACACGCTTCTGGACGGCGCCGAGGCCGCCCTCTCGCGCATACTCGCGGAAACCCGCAGACTCGATATGCTCATCGCCGTTGGCCTCCCCGCGCGTCACCGGGATAAGCTATATAACTGCGCGGCGGTGCTGTGCCGGGGGAAGCTTCTGGGGCTGGTGCCAAAGGCGCTCCTGCCCAACTACGGAGAATTTTACGAAAAACGCTGGTTTGAGGCGGGGACCCCCGAAAACCTCGTGGACGCACGCCTTTGCGGGAGCTCTATCCCATTCGGCACGGGTCAGGTGTTCCCATGCTCCAACGTGCCGGGGCTTTGCGTGGGCGTGGAGATATGCGAGGACCTGTGGGCCTCGGACCCGCCCTCCAACCGGCTCGCCGCGCTGGGGGCGACGGTAATTTTGAACCTGTCCGCCTCCAACGAGCTGGTGGGCAAGGCGGCATATCGGCGGGAGCTGGTGAAGAACCAGTCCGCGCGGCTCCTCGCCGCCTATATCTACGCCGACGCGGGGGAGGGGGAGAGCACCACCGACCTTGTGTTCGCGGGGCACAACATAATAGCCGAAAACGGCACGATTTTGGCGGAGAGCCGCTTCAAAACGGGGCTCACCGTCAGCGAGACCGACATTGACCGCCTTACCTTCGAGCGCCGGCGAAATACCACATTCCGCATCGGTGAGATGACGGACGCCGCGCGCTATGCCGTTATGAACCCCGATTTCTCACTGAGGAGGAGCGACACCGTCCTCACCCGCCCCGTGGGGCGCAGTCCCTTCGTCCCCCCGGACCCGGCGGAGCGCGAGGAGCGGTGCGCGGAGATATTTGAGATACAGGTCCGTGGGCTTAAAAAGCGCATGGAGCACACGGGCTGCCAAAAGCTTGTTGTCGGCGTGTCCGGCGGGCTGGATTCCACCCTCGCCATGCTTGTGTCGGCGGGGGCTCTGAGGGAGCTGGGGCTTCCCTCCGACGGGCTTCTGGCGGTGACCATGCCCTGCTTTGGAACCACCGAGCGCACAAAATCCAACGCAACGCTGTTGGCGGAGAAGCTGGGAGCGGAGCTTCGGTGCGTTGACATCACGGCCTCCGTCCGCCGGCACTTTGAGGACATCGGTCACGACGAAAATGACCGCTCCGTCACCTATGAAAACGCCCAGGCGCGGGAGAGGACCCAGGTTTTGATGGACATTGCCAACAGCCTGAACGGGCTGGTGGTGGGCACCGGGGACCTTTCCGAGCTTGCCCTGGGTTGGGCGACCTACAACGGGGACCACATGAGCATGTACGGCGTCAACGCCGGAGTTCCCAAGACGCTGGTGCGCTATCTGGTGGGCTGGTACGCCGACACCCGCGGCGATGAGGAGCTTGCCGCTGTTTTGAATGACATCCTGGCGACGCCCGTTTCGCCGGAGCTTCTGCCGGCGGAGAACGGGGAGATAAGCCAGAGGACCGAGGACCTGGTGGGGCCCTATGAGCTCCACGACTTCTTCCTCTACTACTTTGTCCGCTGGGGCATGGAGCCGAAAAAGATATACCGCCTGGCAAAATACGCCTTCGCGGGCGTCTACGACGACGGAACAATTTTAAAGTGGCTGAAGACCTTCCTCCGCCGCTTTTTCAGCCAGCAGTTCAAACGCTCCTGCCTGCCCGACGGGCCAAAGGTGGGGTCCGTGGCGCTTTCGCCCCGCGGGGACTGGCGCATGCCCTCCGACGCCGCGGTGAAGGCGTGGCTCAGGGAGCTGGAGGAAACGGATGTCTGACCTGATAGCCGCCGTCGCCACGGGCGCCGCGCGCTCGGCGATAGGCATAATACGCCTCTCCGGCGAGGGGGCGATAGACTGCGTTGACGCGGTTTTCAGGGCGGCGTCGGGGAGAAAAATGGCTGATACGCCCTCAAATAAGCTGGTTTACGGCGGGATATACGACGAAAACGGCGGTCTTTTGGACATGGGGCTGTGCTTCGTTGCCCGCGCGCCGAAAAGCTACACCGGCGAGGACACGGCGGAGCTTCAGTGCCACGGCTCGCCGGCGGCGCTGGGGGAGGTGCTGGCGGAGCTTCTGAAAAACGGCGCGCGCCAGGCAAAGCCGGGGGAGTTCACAAAGCGCGCCTTCCTCAACGGGAAGCTTGACCTCACCCGTGCGGAGGCGGTTATAGACCTCATCGACGCGGACACGGACCTTGCCGCGAAAAACGCCGCCGGACAGCTCGCCGGCGCTGTGACGCGCAAGACCGACGCCGTGTACTCAGACCTTCTGGACATTGCCGCCCACTTCCACGCGGTGGTGGACTTTCCAGACGATGACGTGGAGGAATTTGAGCTCCGGGACTACCTGGGGACGCTGGAGAGGGCGGAAAAAACGCTCTCGGACCTTCTGGACACCTTCGGGCGGGGGAGGGTCATACGCGACGGGCTGGAGTGCGCCATCGTGGGGAGCCCCAACGTGGGGAAATCCTCGCTCCTCAACGCGCTTCTGGGCTTTGAGCGGGCAATCGTCACCGATATTCCCGGAACCACCAGGGACACGGTGGAGGACACCTGCGTTTTGGGTGGTGTGAAGCTCCGGCTCATCGACACGGCGGGACTTCGCAAAACGGACGACGCCGTGGAGATGATGGGGGTGGAACGCTCCTACGCCGCCATGAGGCGGGCAAAGCTCATTTTTGCCGTGCTGGACAGTTCGCGCCCCATGACGGGGGAGGAGGCGGAGCTCATAAAAAAAGCCGCCTCGACGACGAGGACGGTGATGGTGTTAAATAAATCCGACCTTCCCGTAAGGCTCGCGGTACCGGCGGAGCTTGAGGGAATTCCCCGAACCGGGCTGTGCGCCCTGACGGGGGAGGGGACACGTAAGCTTTCGGAGCTTGTGGCGGGGCTTTTCCAGCAGTACGGGGACGCGCCGGAAGGGGAGATACTGACAAACGACCGCCAGGCGGGGGAGGTCCGCGCCGCGCTGGAGGCGGTGAGGGACGCAAAAGGAGCCCTTCAGGAAGGGGTGACCCCGGACGCCGTGCTCACGGAGCTTGAGGACGCTATGGACTCATTGGGAAGGCTTGGCGGCAGGACGCTCTCCTCCGACGTGACGGACAGGATTTTCAGCCGCTTCTGCGTGGGGAAATGACCGACAGAAAAATCCCCCCGACGGGGCGGTGTCCGCGGGGGAACCATATCACTTCATGCCGTTTTTGAACTCCTTCACGGCGTCGGTCAGGTCCTTTATGCTCTCCAGAAGCGCCTGCTGTTCACGGCCGGCGGCGCGGATCATGCTGAGAAAATCGTCACGCTCCATCCCGATGTTGGGCTGACCGAAGATGATGTGGTCGGAGGTGACGTGCAGGGCGCCGCACAGACGCTCGATGAGCTCCAGGGACGGGCCGGATACGCCGCGCTCAACGGCGCTGAGGTGGTTCGGGGTGACACCCACCGCCTCGGACAGCTCCTCCTGGGTCATGTGCGCCTCCTCGCGGAGCCTTTGGATGTTCGCGCCGACGCGTATGTTTATGGGCTTTCGCTCCCGCATTGTGCCGCCTCCCTCCGTCGATTTATTATATTTTATCCGTTTTATTTTGACCGTTCAACACTGTGACGCAATCAGAAAATAAATGCAATACACCGAATAAATTCTCGCGCCGCGCGGAGAGACGAGATTACCCGAATCTGATATTTTAACGGCGGAGGGTACGCCGGAAAAATCATCTTTTTTGCTGAAATTTTTCCTGCAAAGAGCTTGAAAACGGGAGATACTGCTGGTATAATATCTGTGGTTTTTTCCGAGAATGAAAAAAATTCAAATTTTTATACGAGGAAGGATAAACAAATGGCTAAAAAGTATGTCTACCTGTTCTCAGAGGGCAACGCCAACATGCGTGAGCTCCTGGGCGGCAAGGGCGCTAACCTTGCCGAGATGACCAACATCGGGCTCCCCGTGCCCCAGGGCTTCACCATCACCACCGAGGCCTGCACCCAGTACTACGAGGACGGCCGCACCATCAACGATGAGATCATGGGGCAGGTCAACGAGTACGTCAAAAAGATGGAGGAGATGAACGGCAAGAAGTTCGGCGACCTTACGAACCCCCTGCTGGTCTCCGTACGCTCCGGCGCCCGCGCCTCCATGCCCGGTATGATGGACACCATTCTGAACCTGGGACTCAACGACGACGTTGTCGCCGCCATGATAGCCGGCAACCCCGACCCCAAGTTCGAGCGGTTCGTCTATGACTCCTACCGCCGCTTCATCCAGATGTTCTCCGACGTGGTCATGGAGGTGGGCAAGAAGTACTTCGAGCAGCTCATCGACGCCATGAAGGAGCGCAAGGGCGTGAAGTACGACGTGGAGCTCACCGCCGCGGACCTGAAGGAGCTGGCCAGCGAGTTCAAGGCGGAGTACAAGAAGCAGCTGGGTCAGGACTTCCCCTCCGACCCCCAGGTACAGCTTTACGAGGCCATCCGCGCGGTGTTCCGCTCCTGGGACAACCCCCGCGCCAACGTCTATCGCCGGGACAACGACATCCCCTACTCCTGGGGCACCGCCGTCAACGTCATGCCCATGGTGTTCGGCAACCTGAACGACAACTCCGGCACGGGCGTCGCCTTCACCCGTGACCCCGCCACCGGCGAGAAGAAGCTCATGGGCGAGTTCCTCACCAACGCCCAGGGCGAGGACGTGGTGGCCGGCGTCCGCACCCCCATGCCCATCTCCCAGATGGAGGAGAAATTCCCTGAGGCTTATGCGGACTTTGTAAGGGTCTGCGACATACTTGAGAACCACTACCGCGACATGCAGGACATGGAGTTCACCGTGGAGAACGGCAAGCTCTATATGCTCCAGTGCCGCAACGGTAAGCGCACCGCCCCCGCCGCTTTGAAGATCGCCTGCGATCTGGTGGACGAGGGCATGATAGATGAGAAGAAGGCCGTCTCCATGATCGACCCCAGGAATCTGGACACCCTTCTCCACCCCCAGTTCGACCCCGCCGCTTTGAAGAAGGCCCAGGCAATCGGCCGCGGCCTCGGCGCCTCCCCCGGCGCTGCCTGCGGAAAGGTTGTCTTCTCCGCGGAGGACGCCAAGGAGTGGAAGGCCAGAGGCGAGAAGGTCGTTCTTGTCCGCCTTGAGACCTCACCAGAGGACATCGAGGGCATGAAGGCCGCCCAGGGCATACTTACCGTCCGCGGCGGTATGACCTCCCACGCCGCCGTCGTCGCCCGCGGAATGGGCAAGTGCTGCGTCTCCGGCTGCGGCGAGATCAATATGGACGAGGCGAACAAGAAGTTCACCCTGGCCGGAAAGACCTATCACGAGGGCGACTGCATCTCCATCGACGGCTCCACCGGCAACATCTACGACGGGCTCATCCCCACCGTGGACGCCACCATCTCCGGTTACTTCGGACGCATCATGGCCTGGGCCGACAAGTACCGCAGGCTCAAGGTACGCACCAACGCGGACACCCCCGCGGACGCCAAGAAGGCCCGTGAGCTGGGCGCCGAGGGCATAGGACTTTGCCGCACCGAGCACATGTTCTTCGGCGACGGCCGTATCGACGCCTTCCGTGAGATGATCTGCTCCGAGACTGTTGAGGAGCGCGAGGCCGCCCTTGCGAAGATACTTCCCATGCAGCAGGCCGACTTCGAGGGGCTCTACGAGGCGCTGGAGGGCACCCCGGTTTGCATTCGGTTCCTCGATCCCCCGCTCCACGAGTTCGTTCCCACCGAGGAGGCCGACATCGAGATCCTGGCGAAGGCCCAGGGCAAGAGCGTTGAGACCATCAAGGCGCTCATCGCCTCCCTCCACGAGTTCAACCCCATGATGGGTCACCGCGGCTGCCGCCTTGCCGTCACCTATCCGGAGATCGCCGTGATGCAGACCCGCGCCGTCATCCGCGCCGCCATCAACGTCCAGGCCAAGCACCCCGACTGGAACGTTGAGCCTGAGATCATGATCCCGCTGGTGGGCGAGGTCAAGGAGCTCAAGTACGTCAAGGACTTCGTGGTCAAGACCGCCGACGAGGAGATCGCCAATGCGGGCGTGGAGCTTAAATATCAGGTTGGCACCATGATCGAGATCCCCCGCGCCGCCCTCACCGCCGACGACATCGCGAAGGAGGCCGACTTCTTCTGCTTCGGCACCAACGACCTCACTCAGATGACCTACGGCTTCAGCCGTGACGACGCCGGAAAGTTCCTGAACGCCTACTATGACGCCAAGATCTTCGAGAACGACCCGTTCGCCAAGCTCGACCAGGTTGGCGTGGGCAAGCTCATGAAGATGGCCATAGAGCTGGGACGTCCCGTGAATCCCAAGCTCCACGTGGGCATCTGCGGCGAGCACGGCGGCGACCCGACGAGCGTGGAGTTCTGCCACACCATCGGCCTCGATTACGTCAGCTGCTCCCCCTTCCGCGTCCCCATCGCCCGCCTCGCCGCCGCCCAGGCCGCGATCAAGGGCTGAGAGACACAAGAGGGAATAAAACTTAAAAAACCGCGATAATCATCTGCACCATCCCCGTTTTTCGGGGGTGGTGTAGGCTTTATCAAAACTCATAATAAAATATTTTTCCGGCGGCATGTACGTCGGAAAAATCACCTTTTGTCGCGCAAGTGTGCCGCCTTCGGCGGCGCGCGCAGCGCGACAGCAGGAACAAATATTTGAATTTCGCAAAATTCAAATATTTGTTCCGCAAATTTTCGGTTTGGCAAAAAGGGCTTTGCCCTTTTTGCCAAACTGAGGGAGTGAGAAAATGACGAGAGACGCGAGCATGGCATATGATTATATGTTCATGGGGATGCCGTCTTCAAAGACGGACAAGAGCCGGCCTATGGGGGGACTTGATTACAAGTACGGCATGAACCCCGCAGAGGTGCTGCAGATACTCAACAGCTGCGGCGTCATCACCTCGCCGAAAAACGGGCAGAAATACGGGCGGGGCATGGATTTGGGGCGGTACAAAAAATACGCGAACGTGATAACGCCGGAGGACATTGACTTCTTTCTGAACGGCAACGGCGGCGGGGACATACACGAATTCATTGAGCGCCTTTACAGCGAGAGGACCGCTCCCAGGCGGGCTCCGAGACAGGCACCGAGGCAGGCGAACACGGCGCCGAGGTCCGCTCCACAAAATACAAATCATTTCAACACGCCTCCCGGACAGACGGTCGTGAACAACGGCGGATTTGACGATGAGGTTTTCGAGGAGATCGAATTTGACGGCGGCGGTTCCGGCTCCTACGGCGGAAACAGCAGCGTCCAGCGGACCTCCTACACCGTCAGCGGCTCCGGCGGGTGGCTGAAAAAGGCGCTGATAGCGGTCCTTGTTGTTTGCCTTGCGTTTATCGGCTTCCGGATTTTTAAAAGCGCGCCGAGGACCTCCGCCAAGATCGGGACCCATGAGATCGGCGAGATGGAGAAATACTCCTACGACGGAAATACATATTACGGCAAGAACAGCAGGGGAAAGCCGGACGGCGTGAATTTCATGTGGAACTCCGTCACCTACGGCATGGGGGACTACACGAAAAACGGGATCACGGGGCTCGGCGTCATGGGGGACAACAATGGGACGCGCGCGAGCTTCGGCCAGTTCAAAAAGGGAAAGCTGAACGGCGCGGCCTGCGCCGTGAGTAACGGCGTGGCATACGCCGCCGAGTTTAAAAAGGGCTATCCCACCGGCTACGGCTATAAGTATGACATGGGCACGGGGGAGGAGAGCATCGTCAAATTCGGAAAGAAGGGCTCCATAAGCAAGGTCGTGGCCACCAACTCGGGCTTCGGCTGGGTCAAGCCCAACGGCAAGAGCTTCAAGCTGGAGGAGGGCGGAAAGTACAAGGGGATAGAGTACGCGTCGAATGGAGATGTGGAGATAAAGGACGTCCGCTTCTGCTTCGACTACGTGGCGGTGTCGGCGCGGTACGGGACGGACGTTATCTCCTGGGGAAGGACCATGTGCACCTTCGACACCATCACCGGTTCCGACAACGGGCTGGGAATAGATATGGAGTACATATACAATGTTATAATGGACGGACATTACAGCATAGACGATATGTCCGGCATGAAGTTCAGCGTCACATTTTCCCGCGGCTGACGGGCTTTCGGCACCTCACGGGAGGCGGCAGGCTTATATAAAGGGAGGAACGCGATATGTCAAAGAACGGCGATGTAACGGGGAGTCGGTACAGGGCGTGCCCGTGCGCCAGGATCACTGAGAAGATCGACAGCGGAGTTGTATATTTTTCCGCCACCTGCTGTTCACCTAAGCGTGACGGGGAGGTCCGGATAAACTCCACCGCGCAGAATCGCATTTGCTGCGGCGGTCAGGTCAACGGTCAGCGGTACACCGGGTGCCAGTATTATGTGAGGAATGCGAAAATAAGCGGCAGCAGGCACACCGTCACAAGGACGGGAAGGTCGCTGGTGCCCAGGCTTGTGTGGGCGGGCTTATTTTGGATAATTGCCTACGCGCTGTCCAACAGCGATGTGCAATACTCAGGCGCGGCGGCTATAATATTCCTGCTCATCGGCTGCTGGTTCATGTTCGCGGGGCTCTTTTCCAAGACCGGAGTGGTCCGCACGGGCAGCGGCAGGAAAAGGGAACGGAAAAAATAGGCTTGTCTCTGCCAAAAAGCGGAGGATTGCCGCTGACGCACATATTATAAGATAAAGCTTTTAAGGGGGCGGGCTGATGACCGATATGCTTGACTATATCGCCTGGCGGGGGGACCTGGATATGGAGACGGACGGGTTCAACGAGGCTGACGCGGCGGTGCTGGCGCGGTTTTCGTATATGCCATTTGAGTACCTGAGGGACCCGCCAAGGGACGGCTTTTTCAAAATACGCGACATAGCGGCTCAGGCGTTGGAGGATGAGCGGCTTGTGACGGAGGAGCGGTGGAAGCTCCGGGACCGGGAGCTGATGGCGGCTATGGGCGCCAGCCGCCGGTTCGGGGAGCTGGAGGCGGGGTACTGCTTTGACCGCTTTGACGAGAAGCTCCAGACCCAGTTTTCCGCCATAACCGTGTGCCTGCCGGAGGGGAAACGGGCGGTGGTCTTCCGGGGCACGGACAACACCGTCGTGGGCTGGAAGGAGGACCTCAATATGTCCTACCTCTGCCCCATACCGGGACAGGAGACGGCGGTGGAGTACACAAGGGCGATGGCGGCGCTTTTCCGTGGCGGGCTCATACTCTGCGGCCACTCCAAGGGCGGGAACCTGGCGGCCTACGCCGGGGCGTTCTGCGGGGAGGATACACAGGGGCGCGTGGAGTCGGTCTACAACTTCGACGGACCCGGATTTTTTGACAACATACTTGAAAGCCCCGGCTACCGGGGGATTTTCGGCAGGATACATACCTTTATTCCACAGTTCTCCGTGGTGGGGATGCTTTTGGGCAGGGACGAGAAGTCCACGGTGGTCCACAGCAGGGAAAACGGGCTCCACCAGCACGATATGTACTCCTGGGAGATAGTGGGACCCGGCTTTGTGAGGCTGGGCACCGTCACCGGCGGGAGCAAATTCGTGGACTCGGCGCTGAAGGGGTGGATAGCCCAGATGACGCCGGAGCAGTTTGAGCTCTTCGCGGACACCATATACAAGGTCATGGAGGACACCAACGCCAGGACGCTCCACCAGATGCGGGAAAACCTGCGGGAGACGGTCATGAGCATCGCCAGGAGCGTGAGCGGAATGGACGAGGACACCCGCCGCGCGGTGATGGAGTGCGTCAAGCTCCTTGTGATAAACGCCGGCAGGGGAGTGAAGGAGGAGCTTATGGAGATGGGGACGCGTGAAAAATCCACCTGAGGGGGAAAAATGCGTGTCATTCGCGCAAAAATGTCTTGCCAAGGGCGGGACGTTGTGATAAAATCAGTGAAGTTATGGCGATGACGGGGAAAATGGCGTTCAATCCGCCGGCAGAGAGGGGAGTCGATACTAATATTTAACTAAAAGCTTTAACCGAGCGACGAGGATTTTTTGCGCCAGGCAAGGAAGGCGACGCAGGGAATACTGTATGTATTTCCAAGTCGTCTGACGCGGCACGGCACAAAAAAGACCGGCGCGAATTAAAGGCTTTAGTTAAATATTAGTATAAGGCTGAAAGCTCCCTGGCAGGAAAACGCCCGGTTCGCCCCTGAGCTCCGGCCAATCACCGGCGTGCGCCCGCGTTAAGGGCTTCGAGTGCGCGCGCAAGCGCGAATTTGGGTGGTACCGCGGAAAGCTCCTTCCGTCCCAATTTGGGACGGGGGGATTATTATTTTTAAAAACATATACATTTTAAATACGGAGTGATACCATGAGAGAACAATTAGCAAAGATCCGCCGGGACGCGGAGGAGAAGCTTGCCGCGGTGACCAGCTCCGCCGAGCTTGAGGAGCTGCGTGTCCGCTACCTGGGCAAGAAGGGCGAGATAACCGCCATCTTAAAGCAGATGGGCTCCCTCCCCGCCGAGGAGCGGCCCGTGATGGGGCAGCTTGCCAACGAGGTCCGCGCCGCAATCGAGGTGAAGCTGTCCGAGGCAAAGCGCGAGGTGGAGGAGAAGGCCATGGAGCTTCGCCTTCGCGCCGAGGCGGTGGACGTCACCGCGCCCGGTAAGAGCGTGGACGTGGGCCACAGGCACCCCATGTATATCGCCCTGGACGAGATGAAGGAGATATTCATCGGCATGGGCTTCACCGTGGTTGACGGACCGGAGATCGAGCTGGGCGAGCTGAACTTTGACCGGCTCAACGCCGAGCCCGGCCACCCCTCCCGCGACTGGTCGGACACCTTTTACTTTGACAGGGACGAGCGGGTGATGCTCCGCAGCCAGACCTCCCCCATGCAGGTGCGCGCCATGGACACCCTGCCCCTGCCCATTCGCATGGTCGCCCCCGGCAGGGTCTACCGCAAGGACGAGGTGGACGCCACCCACTCCCCCATGTTCCACCAGGTGGAGGGCATGGTCATCGACAAG
>CANPYX010000015.1 GCA_947588955.1 uncultured Oscillospiraceae bacterium
ATCACGACCTCGCTCAGCGCGTCCAGCGTCACGATCACCGTCACCTTCTGCGTCCCGATGACCGCCCCGCCCTTAAACTTCACGCGCACGTCGAACCGCACCGCGCCGTCGGCGGGGAGGCGGAAGGTGTCCTCCTGGTCAAGGGGCATGAGGAACGCGCCGGTCTCCCGGTCATAGGTCACCGTCTCCGGATAAACCTTCCTTATCTCCCCCGTCCTGAATTCCACCTTCTCCACGTCGTCAACGGATATTTGCGCCCCGTTCACGCTTATCTTCACGGGTACAACGCACCCGTCCCCCTGCTTGAGCTTAATCGCCATTGCTCTTGCCCACGTAAATGCCCGCCTCAAGGGGCTCCAGGACGAAGCAGTCGTGCAGGAGCCTGCCCTGTACAACAGCGCCGTCGATGTCCGGGTGCTCCTCCAGGATGCGGTACGTCTCGATCTTCTTGGGCGCCACGGCGCAGCCCTTTTTGACGATCATGAACACCACGTTTTCGGGCATGTAATCGTCGGGCACCACCCGCACCTGCATACCGTCAATGGTCCCGCACACGCCGGAGACAAGCACCTCGCCGGCAAGCTTGTCCACGCCCACCACCTGGTCGGCGAGCTTCACCTTGATGGCCTCGCTCTCGCCTATGTACAGTACGCGCCCCTCCCTGGGGACCTGGTTGTTGCTCATCTCCGCGCCCGCCTTCATGATGGTTTCGATGGCGTTCTCGCGCGTCAGCGCCACGTTTGTGCCCGTGAGCCCCGCGCCGGCGGCAAGCTTCTTCAACCTGTACTTGTCCACATAGGGTATGATAACCTCGTCGGTCTGGCGCCTGAGGACGCCGGAGGCCGCCTTGATCATCATCTGCGCGGTGTTGTTGCCCTTGTCGATGGAACCGTTGAACGCCTTGTCGTCCGTTACGGTCATCTCCTGGGCGGTGTCGCCCAGCTCCGTCAGCGCCCCAAAGCGGCTGCCGTCCTCCTTGTCCTTGTCATAGTCCTGGAGCGGCAGCTTGTCCACGCTGTACACCTGCACCGTCGCCACGCCTGTCCATTTCCACCTGTTGGAAAATATCCCCTCGGTGCAGGAGCCCATTTTGAACCGCTCCACCACCTTGTCCGATGCTCTTTTTGCCAGATTGATTGCCATTTTTCATTTCTCCTCTCAAATAAATAGATTTTTTGGTTAGATACATCTTGCTTTTGTTTCAAAATAAAGCCGCGCCTCACATATCCCTCACCCCCTTTCATGCTTTCAGACACCCGCCTCACCAGGCGCTGTCCCAGCCCCGGTCGAAGGCGTCATATACAGCGTCCGAGGCTCCCACGCCCCGCTGGCTGCCGGCGGAGCGGCGGCGGTTGAGCTCCCTTTGGCTGTCCCTCTCCCTGAGCCGCCGGTTCTCACGCCTCAGCGCCTCGGCCTCGTATTTCCCCCAGGCGGCGACAAGGCTCTCGCCCCTTGCCACCCGCTCCCAGACGCTTTGCGGTATGTCCTCCGCCTCCACCTCCGGGTACTCCAGGACGAACCTCAAAAGCTCACCCTCCGCCGCGGCATCCGTCTCCGTGGCGGCGGGGTCCCCGGAGGATTTTTCAGCCTCCGCGCTCTCCCCGCCGTCAGCGGTTTCCTCCGGCAGCTCCTCGCTGTCCCTGCCGTCCGCCACAACTCCTCCGTCCTCCGACCAGCCGTCGGAGAACCAGTCCTCTCTCTCATTTTCCATTATTATCCTCCCTCGCTTTTTTAAGCTCCTCGATGAGCCCGCGCCTGTCGGCTATGTACCCATCGGGTATTCGCTCCAAATATTGGATCATGTCTATGTGCCCCCGGCTCAAAAGGTTGTCCAGCGTTTGGACTGAGGCGATCTCCGAGTAGTAGGCGCTGGCGCCCACGTCTATCTTCAGCGCCATGGGAAGCCCGCGGAAAAATCCAAAGTCAAACTCCGCCGCGCCGCCCTCGCCCGTGTCCACCGGGCGTATGCCGTAAAACTCCCCGATGAACTCAAGGTAGATTTTGGCAAGCTCCTCCACGCACTGCTGCAAATTCTGCTTCGTTATCTCCGAGGGCGTCGCCGCCGCCCTTTGAAGGGCTATGATGGCGCTGGTGTTGTCGGGTCTCACGTCACCCAGGGCGGCGCTGGTTGTACCCAGGTTGCGGTTTGTCTGGTCGATGGCGGCGTCGATGAACTGGGTCACCTGGGGCGATATTACGGCGGGTGAAAGTGGCCTCGCCGCCGTGGATACGTCCCCGCCCGTAACGCCTATCGCCTGCCCCACCTGGTTCGTCCACTTGGGTATGCGCGTCCTGTCGTAGATTATCTTGGGGTACGCCGTGGTCATGAGGGACAGCATGGACATGGCCCACATCTTGTTTATAAATATCTGGTTGGGTATGAGCCCGGTTATCATCGCCTGCCCGTGGCAGCAGTCGGGAATGTAGTCCCAGCTGAGCCACACGATGGGGTAGAGCCGTATCCCCAGGCTCCAGGGCCCGCGCACGCGGGCGTTTCCCGCGCACTCATAGCCCCGGATCTCCCCGCTCTCCGGCTCCCGCCACAAAAAGAGCAGCTTTGTCACCTTGCCGTCGGTGCGCCTCTCGTCGCCGGGGTGGGTGTTGTCGTCGTCGGCGGTGATGAGGTCCCAGTCGGGGCTTCCCAGCTCCCACGCCCTTTTCCTCAGCGCCCCCACCATCTCCCGGCTCTCAATGATGATCCAGGGCTGGGACTGCACATGCCTGTCGTTGGGATTGCCGAAGTGTACCCTGGTGTTGGGAATGATCTCCGACCTCACTGTGCCCTCGCCGCTGTCCTGGTCCCACCAGGAGTATAGGCACCCGTCCCCGCGCACAGCCGCGTCCCTGGCAAGCTCCCTGAGGAGCCCCGGCACGTTGTTGTGCTCAAAGAGGCTCTCAAACTCCTCGTTTAAAATCCTCACCGGCTCCTTGAGCATCTCCGTGCGGGGAGTTGACGCCAGGGGCTCGGCCTGGACCTTCAGATTGTCCGAGGTTATGGAGCTCACCACGAAGCACACGTCGCGCTTCAAAATGTTGAACACCGGCGTGGGAAGCCCGTTGGAGCGGACCCCCTCCCACTGCTTTCCGATGAAGAAATTCTCGTTGGTGTTCACCGTCTCGTATAGGTCGATGGACTCCTTGAAGCTCCGCCCCTTCTCGTAGAGCTCCCGGACGCCCTCTGGGGTCACCCCCTCGCCGCCGAAAAGCCCCTCCTCTGGAAACCTCTCCTCAAATGTCCCGCCCAAGGGCGCCATCGCGCCCTCAAAGCCCTTCAAAACCGTCTGCCCCTCAAGCTCTGTCCTCATCCGCGTCCCTCCTTACGGCTCTCCTGGCGGCTCCCAGGTCGTAGCTCATCACAGAGTTCATTCCCTCCTGCCACATTTTTTCAAAGCTGTCCTTTAAATCTTCGCTCTTCTCCGGCGCGTCCGCCCCCGCCGCCGGAGCCGCGCTTCCGCCGCCCCGCCGCGCTAAGGCGATGAGCAGTCCCACCGACGCCGCGCCCTCGGCTGCAAGCAGTACAGCCAAAATAAGCGTAAGGATCATAATCACCATGCCGTCTTCACCCCCAGCTCCCGGAGCCCCGAAAGGTCCCCGTACTGCGCCCTGAGCTGCGCCTCCTTGAGGCGGCGCTGCCACTCCTCGTTTTCTGCGTCAACCCGGCTCTGTCGCCGGGCCTGGGCGGATTGCCAACTCCTGTAATCCTCGTCCGCCTGCTCGCGGGCGGTGGTCACGGCGGACTGTCCGGCGGCGCGGTACTCCTCCAAAAGCTCCCGCGCCCGGTCCAGCTCGCCCTGGGCGATGGCGGAGGCCACATCACCGGCGTATTTCGTCCTGAGCTCCGCCTCCCGGCGTCCCACATCCGTGATCGCCGCCGCCTCTCCCGCGGTGAGGGCGGAAAGGTCGCTCTGGAGCTGATTGGACCGGGCAAGCGCCGCCTGCCCCGCGCCGCCGGAGGAGAGCCCCGACGCCGCGGCGTACTCGTTGAAGCTCCTGCCGGCGAGCTCGGACGCGGCGGCCTCGCTGTTGCGCTTATCCCCGTATACCTTTGGAATGTCCGCCTTCTCGTCCCTGAGCGCCGCGCGGCTCTCCCGATAGGCGTTTTGGAGCTCCGAAAGCCTCTTCTCCAGCGCCGCGTCATAGAGCCTGTCCACCGCCTCGGTCTGGGGCTGATAGCTTGGAAGCTTCCGGGAGGTGTAGCTGCCCGTGTCAAAGGGCAGAAACTCCGTCCCGTCCGCTCCCCCGTGGTATCCGGCGGAGGCGCGTATGCCCTCGCCCTCGGCCTTGAGCCTGTCCATCTCGGCGCTGTCCCCCGCAGCCCTGGCCCTCTGCCACGCCTCGCCGAGCCGGCGAAGCCTTTCCTGCTGTTCCTGTGTCAAAAACTGCTCGTCATAAACCGATACCGCCATAAATTACTCCCCTTTCTTTTCCCCGGCGCTCTGTATTCCAAAGTAAAACGCAATGATCACGGCATAGATCGTCATAAAATCCTGGCCCACTGTTCCTTTCACCGAAAGGAACGCAAAGACGCCTGTCAGGGCGATGGTTACAATGCTTTTAACTGATAAAAGTGACATCAAACGTTTGATGATTGAATCGTTCATGTTTATTTCTCCTTTTAGAAATCTGAAAATTTTTGCCTCGCCGCGGGGGGCGGTTTATTCCCGCCGGTGCGGGAAACGGGGGGGCTTCTTTTCTCATCTTTTTCTCGGAAATGAGAAAAAGATGAGGAAAAGAAGCAAAAGAGAGAAAAAGAATTTTTCTTTTGGGGTCGGCAGAAGCTTTTGCGCCCTACCGTATTGTCGGCGGGTCGGCTCCCGCCGTCTGAAACTTTCACGCACGGGCAGAAGAATCGATGCGCGGGTTCCCGTAAGCCGAATTGCACAGTCTCCGAACTCGCTTAGCCGCTTAACGTGGTCGGTAGTCAGGACGTCCTGCCCTTCAACATCGCCGCGCTTTGTGGGTGCTTGTCGGGCAAAATGTTTCAGTGCTGCTCCTACACAGTGTTTTCGCAACTGCTGCCGATACGCTCCCCACCGGGGGTGTCTCCAGTAGGGGGGCCTCAGCCCCCCTAACTGGTCGTTTTTAAAAGGGGATTGTCAAGGGGGAAAATCGAAATCCCCCTTGACTCGCTTTTCTCTCCTTTGTTTCTTTCCTCTCTTTTGGCGAATCCAAAAGAGAGGAAAGAAAATCCCCCCGCCCTACAAGGGCGGATACCTTACAAAAGCCCAGCGGCTCAGGAGCCCCCGCGCCTATTAAAGGCGCGGCCCTTTGGGTAATACCTTTTTACCTAACATACCCCGTCCCGCGGACCCTAATATCCGCCGATACCACCGTCACGGTCTTATCCGGGTTGTCGCTGCTCAAAATGAGCTTGTAGTACGTAAATTTCTTCGCCTTGAGCTTTATCCTCTCCATCTCCGGCACCCCCGCGGCGTCACTTGTTCCGAAGCTGTATACCGCGAAGTCCGACTTCCTGTCCGTCTCCGCCGTGACCTCCAAATACCCGTTGTCCTCCGGCTTTATCCCTATCCACACCGTCGCCGAATACTTCCTCCGGAAGTCCTCGGAAAAGCTCATGGCGCCCGATTCCCACACAGCGTCTATCGCCTCCCCGTTGTCGGAGAAGTACCTGTCCGAAAAGTGCCGCAGATACCCGTCCCGCGTGCCGTAATAGAGCTCGTCCCGGTAGTTTATCATGCAGGTCAGGTCCAGCCCCGTGTACACATACCAGGCGTCCACGTCCAGATTTTGCACAATGGCGGTCCCGTCCTCGCCGATAACGTAATACTCATGGCTGAACTTGTCATAGAACGTCCTGGCCTTCGTGAGGTCAAACTGCCTTATTGACGAATCTACCCTCTGGCTCACCCTCTCGGCGTTGCGCTGATCGCCGGTTATGCCGGAGGAGCTCGTCGCCTTCCACTCGATGACGCTCCTGCCGTCAAGCGTCCGGGGCCTGTTGAGCACCAGCTGCGCCTGCCCGTAGGCGCAATTGCCTATGGACCTGTTCACCGGCGTCACCGTGAACCCCGCGGTAACCGTCCCGTCAATGAGAGTTATGGTGTCGTAGCCTATGCTCCAGGCGGAATCGGGCTTGAAGGCCATGAGCTTGTTGTAGTGGCGTATGAGCGCCGTGATGGGCGTGTTCGCGTCCCCCACAGCCGCCTCATAGAGGTCCGGGAAGTAGTCCGCCCTCGCCCTCCCCTCGTGGTCAAGCCCTGAGTAGAAGGTCCTGTTTGTCCCGTCGCCGTATATGAATACCCTGGTATCCTGCGCCCCGTTGTATGTCTCGGCGAACCTCATGGCGGTGACCTGCCCCCTCATGTCCTCCTTCGCGCTCCAGGCGATCTCCAGCGAGTTTATCCCCTTCGCGGGAGGATTCACAAACGTAACAGTCCCCGCCGCAAGGTCGACGGTGTAATTCGCGGCAGCCGCGGCTAAAAGAGCGTCCTCCTGCCCCTCAAAAGAGGGTCCTTCTGCCCCTTCGTCTGAACTTACATCGTCGACCCCCGGCTCCTTCACCCAGTCCACGGACTTTATGTCCGTCTCCGGCAGCTGGAACACCGTGGCAACGCCGTCGGGGGAGAACCAACAGCGGCGGCCCGCCGTCAGCCTGTTCACGTTCTCCAGAAGCGTCCCCCCGCCGTTCGGCTCCACGCTGACGGAGACAAGCGGCCTGTAGCCCTCCACCTCCTCAAGCCTCGCCCCGTCCCAGACAAGGTACTTCTGCCCGTTGAGTATGTAAAGCTTCTCGTCAAATCCGAACATGTGGACGTCCCGGGACGTGTCCATCTCCCCCGCCGAAAGCTTGGACCACGTCGTCGCGGAACCCGCTTTGCCTCCCCCGCCCCTTTGGGTCGGGCTCGGGCGCTGGGTTCGCTCCTCCTCCCCCCACGAAATCTCCGATTCCGTGGGGACCCCATTATCCTCCATTTTTAATTCCCACAGCGCCCCGCCACACGCGGCGCAAAGCACCTCCCGTCCGCCAACGTACCCGGACCATATCCCCCGGACCACCGTGTCCGTGACAACGCTGGTCTCGGAGTACGTCTCGTTGAAATACCACCTGAATGTGTCCGCCCTTATGTCGGACAGGGGATTGGCCCAAAAGCTGTAGGCGCTCTCGTAAAACTCCGCCGCCTCGTTGTTGAGGGTGTAGCAGTAGTAGGTGGTCCCCTCCCTCATGACGGTGTACTCCACCCCGTCCACGTCCAGGGTGTCCACGTACTCAAAGCCCCTGTCCTCCTCCGGCAGCTTACCCACCTCCACCGCCACGTCCTCAACGTAGTCGTTGATGGAGTACTGGAGATCCACCTTCTCAAACGGCCCCTGGGCGCTGGAATTATACAGTGTGTTGCTCCCGTAGCCCACCACGTCCTTGACTATCCCCGTTCCGCCGCCGCCCTGGTAGATGGTGCCGGGGTTTTCGTAGGTGACCCTTATATATCTCCCCGTGGTGTTGTATACGCCCGTATTCCTGTCAAAGCTGTACCCGGTGTAGCCGTTTGCCTCGATGAGCGAGTAAAACGTCCCCAGCGCCTTGAACTCCCCCTCCTCGTACCACGTCTCCACGGTGCGGGAGTAGGCGCACTTGAATTTCTTCCAGTTACGGTACGGAACATAGGTGTCCACCCTTATCCCGTAGTATTTCCAGAGTTTTCCGTCCCGCTGGAAGTACCCGCCCATGTTCTCGCTGTCCCAGCCCACCTCCCGGCGGGTGGGAGCGGCGCGCCTGACTACGCGCCCGGCGACGTCGGCGGTTATCTTGCCCCCGATGTTCTTCACCGCCGCCTGGGTGTGGGTGTCCAGGTACCACTCCCCGGAGTGGCTCTGAGCCCCAGAGGGGTCGGTCCTGACTACGCCTGAGCATACGCGGGAGAGCGCCCCCGTGGCGCAGGCGCCGCCGGTGAGCTTCTCGTTTCCGGCCGCGGGGTCCGTCTCCACGTCGGACAGGCGGTAGACTATCCCCGCCCTGTCCATGTACCACCCGGAGTACTCCCCCGCGCCGCTGCCGACGACAGTCTCAGGCGAGCCGCCAACGTGTATGGCTCCCAGGTCGTCCACGTCCATCCTGGGGAAAAGCTCGTGCCCCTCCCCGTCCCCGTCGTCGGTGAAAAGGAGCCTGCGCTCCTCCCTCACCCGCGCCGTGTACTTACTCAGCAGCCCCGCCACGTTCCGGCTCCCCGGCCTCTTCTTCAACGCCCCGCCGGAGGTGACCCGAAAATTCCTCATCACCGCCGCCTCCCCCAGCTTCAGCCTCGCCTCCCCCTCCGCCGCCTCATTAACCCCGTGCCAGCGGGTTATGTTGTACACGCTCTCCCCCAGGCTTTTTGAAATATTTGCCATTCATTTTTCCTCCTTCATCAGTAGAACAGGTAGCTCTCCTCCGGCTCGCCGCCGAGTATCGGGTCCTCAAAATATTCCTCCTCCGCCTCCCCCGGAGCCTCAGCCGGAGCGACGCGGGAGACGCAGTAGTACCTGAGCGCGTCCACGGTGTGGGTGACCTCGTGGGGCTCCCTGGCGCAGTCGTTGGGGTTCGTCTCGTCCGCCTGTATGGCGGTGAGGTCGGAGATGAGCCTTTGGCAGTTGCCGGAGATGAGAAGCTCCGGTCCCCGCTCCCCGGCTGAGAGCATATCCTTTATCATCATGTGCCCCTGGACGCGGTTGTTGTCGGCGCGGGTCAGCGGCACGCCCACGGATCTGAATATCTCCTCCATGGTCCTGCCCGTGTCCTTCTGGGTGCTCCACAGGTCCGGCGGGGCGAAGGTCGCCTCGATGTTCTCCCCCGGCAGCGTCCTCTCCAAAATCCCCCTGGCGGCGTCGCGGACGATGAGCCGCTCCTTTGTCCACTCCCGGTAGACGTGGCTGCGCCCCTCCTCGTCCACGGCGATCCACAGCACCGCCAGCATATCAAGCCCGTAGTCTATGGACCTGTACCGCCGCCAGTGGGCGGGTATTTTCATGGGGGCGAAGGTGTGGATTCCCCGCCGGAACTCGGAGAAGTAGCTGCCGCCCAGGGCGTCCCAGTCGCCGTAGCGGTACGCCCTGCGCACGTTCTCCGGCATCTGCGACAGCATTTTCAGGTAGTGAGGGGAGGATTTCAGAAGAAATTTGTTGTCCTCCACCGTCGCCGGAATGAACACATAGTCCTCCGGCTCCTCCCGCCGCTCAGGGTCGTCGCTTTTTTGGTAATCCCTGTCGATAAAGAGCCTCTTTACCCAGCTGTGGCCCACGCCTCCGGGGTTGCAGGTGAGGTACATCCGCTTCTGATAGGGGCTCACACCGCGAAGGCACCCCTTGAGGTAGTTGAAGGTCCGCTCCGTGAACTGGGTCGCCTCGTCAATGAATATCCAGTCAAACTCCTGCCCCTGGTACTCAAGCTCCGAGAGCTCCCCGGACCAGTGGCCGAACTTGACGGAGGAGCCGTTGAAAAAGCTGAGCCGCCTGTTTGTCACGTTGTAGGAGGCTATCTCCGGCGGCACGGACCTGACGATGGGCCCGATGTGGTTCTCCTCCAGCTCCGGGTAGGTCCGGCGCATTATGAGGATGCGTATTCCGGGGTTGCACACAGCGCCGCCCACCGCCTTTGTCCGCACCGCCCAGGTCTTGCCGCCGCCCTTGGCGCCGCCGTAGGCTATGAAGGGCGCCCGCGCCATGAAAAAGAGCTTCTGCTTTTCGCTCGCCGTGCCGGGGTTCCACACCGCCGCACCCTCCGCCTCGGGCGCCCTCTGCTCCCTCATTCCATCGCCTCCCTTCCGCCCACGCCCTCAAGCCGCACGACAATGGAGCTTTTCCCCGCCTTCGCGTCCTTCTCCGCGTAGCCGCCGTTTTCCGACTGCTTCAGGTTGAAGATGGCGAAGCTTGCGTTTTTCGGGTCCTTCTGGGCCCGGTCCAGCCAGAAAAAGGTCTTGAACTCGTCCCACCTGCGGGCTGCGAGGAAGCGGGCCTTAATTGACGGGTTGTTTTTTATCTCGCCGCGCATCATTCTCTCCCCCTCCTCCAGGTAACGTGCCAGGTCCTCCTCGGACACCTCCACGAACTTGTGGAGCACGAAGCTCACGGGCGCCTCGCCCGTGGCAAGGCAGTGCTCGATGCACCTGTCTATCCCCTGGGAGAGCTCCCTTGGCGTTGTCTCACTCATCAAATCACCACCTCGAATCCCAAAATCTCCAGCTTTTCCTCGTCGGAAAGCTCTCCCCACTCCTCGTCGGCGCACTCACTGCACAGTATCCGCCCGCCGCACTCGCCGTAGAGCTCGCCCTTTTGCAGCACCGTCAGGCACCTGTCGCACCTGATCCAGGTCATCGCCGGTCCCAGGAACTCCCTGGGCTCCGGAAACTCCGGCTCCTCCTCAAGAAGTCTTTTTTTCCATCTCTCCATAAATTTCTCCTCTTCTCACTTGTTGACAAAGCAATACTTCTGTGGTATACTTAGTTTATAGGCACAGGCTTCAACCTTCGGAATAATGTACCGCCAAGTACGAGCAAGCAAAGCGGCCTAATAAATGCTGTGTTACCAAGTATCGTTAAGCTTGTTTTTGCTTTGGTAAGTGCATTATACTTCAAGACCCTCGAAAAGTCAAGTATTATTTTAAGCATTTTTAATTATTTGTAGGAGTGAACAAAAAATGTACGAAATTTTTGTGCAACTTTGCAAGGAACAGTGCGTTACATCCTACCGCGTGTCCAAGGCCACCGGGATCTCCCAGGCGGCGCTGAGCACCTGGAAGACGGGCTCCAGCGTGCCCAGGGATTCCACCCTCAAAAAGATAGCCGACTTCTTCGGCGTATCCCTGGCGTATCTCAAGGGCGAGAGCACCGAGCGTATGCCCTTTAGCGCGCCCATGGATTCCGAGCTTGAGTCCTATCTTGACATGCTCCGCAACCGCTCCGAGTGCCGTATGCTCTTCTCCCTGGCAAAGGATGCCACCCCGGAGGACGTGAAGCGCGCCGTCGCCATCATCGACGCCCTCCGCCGCACGGAAAGCGCCGGCGAATAAGGTGTGGACACCTGAATATTTTGTGAGGCTGGTCGCCCTCCCCCCTGCGGTGGAGGGCGTCACCTTGCCCAACAGCGACGGGACCTTTGACGTATATATAAACTCCACCATGAGCCCGGAGCGCCAGAGGAGAGTGCTGGACCACGAGCTTCGCCACATAAGCCGGGACCACTTCTATTCCGAGCGGCCCGTGGAGGAGCTGGAGCGTGAGGCGGACGGGCTCCCGCCGGTGGAGCGGCGGCTTGTAAACGTGTTCCGGGACTACGGACCGGAGTACATACCCGTTTTTGACAGCCTTGAGGACCTTCTTTCCTACACGAACGCCCTCGCCGCGTCGGTGCTGTGACCGGCGGCCGGATTTTTTCGCCCGCGGGGTGAATTTTTTAAAAAAAGGTTTGACAACGGGAAAAATATATGGTAATATCGTTAAGCTGACGGGAGTCGAGCCCGCGCGGTTCAACCTCCGTCAGCTAAAGCTGTGTTGATAATGGAGACGCGGGTGTAGCACAACGGCTAGTGCACCAGCCTTCCAAGCTGGGGACGTGGGTTCGATTCCCATCACCCGCTCCAGCTTCATCACATGATACATGCGCCAATAGCTCAGCAGGATAGAGCAACTGCCTTCTAAGCAGTAGGCCGGGGGTTCGAGTCCCTCTTGGCGTGCTCGTCGTCGCTGAACACGCTTTGCCTCCCCGCGAGGCACTCGCCAAGGGCGCCTGCCTCACGGCTCGGGCGCTGTGTTCGCTCCTCCTTTCCCCACAAAATCTGCGATTTTGCGGGGACCCCATAATCGCGCGAGCGGCGCTGCTCCATTTAGCGCGTGGTTTGAGAGTTCTTCTCGCGATTGGTTAATTTAATATGGTGGGTGTAGCTCAGTTGGTTAGAGCACCGGATTGTGGTTCCGGGTGTCGAGGGTTCGAGTCCCTTTACCCACCCTCATATGACGCCATCTCTTTGGTGGCGTCATTTAAGCTGACGGGAGTCGAGCCCGCATCGGTTTTCGGCGGCGGATTTCCGCCCGTGCGGCGTCAAAGCCCTTGGCAATACGAAAGTATTCCCTGCGGGCTTTTCCTTGCCCGAACGAAAATCCGCCGTCGAAAACTGCTTCGCACTCCACGCGGAGCAATTTTCGAGTGATTTTCCGCGCGGAGGAGGCAGCCTTGCTGACGCAAGGCAACGACGACAAACGGAAAAGCGCCGAAAAGGGCCCGCGTGGAGCGGTGCGGGCACGGCTCCCGTCAGCTTTATAGGGATGTCGCCAAGCGGTAAGGCACAGGACTTTGACTCCTGCATTCGTGGGTTCGAGTCCCGCCATCCCTGTCGTCGTCGCACGAGCCGCTTAACCTCGGGCTCCCTAACGGTCGCCCTCAGGCGCAGGCTCGGCTCCTCCTCTCCCCACGCGATTTTCAATCGCGCGGGGACCCCATTTGACGGAAGCCGCGATAGCTCCCCTGACGGCTGTCGCCATAGGCGCCTGCCGTCAGGCTCACTCGCTGGCTTCGCTCCTCCTCTCCGCGTCCTCGCTGGCGTCACTTAACCTCGGTCTCCCGTTGGTCGCCCTCAGGCGTAGACGCCGCTCGTCCTTCCCCCACAAAATCTTCGATTTTGCGGGGCCCCCGTTTTTGTGCTCGGAGGGGACGAATTTAAAAAGGTATGACTTGGTAGCTCAGCAGGCAGAGCACCTGCCTTTTAAGCAGGGTGTCCCGGGTTCGAATCCCGGCCAGGTCATAAAAAAAGTCTTAGAGCCGCAACGGTTCTAAGACTTTTAGTTTTTTAGATTACGGTTTTGTAACCAACGTGTAACCAACCGCTTTGCATTATCTCCAATAAAAGGATTCCATTCCTTTTCTCGAATTTTTGGAACGTTAGAATTTAGTTCTCCAAATCCAATATTTTTCCGGCGGCATGTACGTCGGAAAAATCACCTTTTGTTTTGCAAGTGTGTGACCCTTTTTGGGGTCCCCACGCAATCATGATTGCGTGGGGAGAGGAGGAGCGAAGCCTGCGCCTGAGCCCTGCCGCTTGCGGCGGGGCGAGGTTAAGCGGCTTCCGCGACGACGAGCGCGCGCAGTGCGACAGCAGGAAAGCCCTCGTGAAAGGTCAGCAGACCTTTCGCGAGGGCTTTCCGCACGTATCCCTTTCAAAAAATGGCAAAGCCATTTTTTGAGGTTTTTATTTCCTGCAGCGGACTATGAAGGTGTATTCAAGGCCGTCGACGGAGACGGTGACGTTGGAGGAGCCGACGGAGAGGTTGGTGAGGGTGGCCTTGAGGCCGGTGGGGTCGGGGACTACGCTGAGAACGGACTCGTTGGAGCTGCTCCACACCGGTATGCTGGTGGCGTTGGAGGGAGTGACGACGGCGGTGACCTCGCAGGTCTCGCCTATCTTCATAAGGCTAAAGTCTGTGCAGGGGTTCTGATACTTCTGCTTGGCGGAGATGGAGGACGCCGTCACGGTGACGGGGGGCTGCTGGGTGCCTGTGTTGCCGCCTTCGCCGTTATTTTCCCCGTTGTTCTCGCCGTTGTTCTCGCCGTTGTTCTCACCGTTGTTTTCGCCGTTTGGGTCGTCGCCGCCGGGGTTTTCGTTGTCGTCGCCGTTATTTTCGCTGTTCTCGTCGTCCTTGCTGCCGCCGGGGTTCTGGCCCGGCTGGTTCTCCACGCCCTCGTTGGCGTTGTTGCCGGGGGTGTTCGGGTTGTTGACCTCGTTGTCCTTGTCGCCGGCACTGGTGACGAGGATGACTATGACCGCCGCGATGAGCACGACGATGAGGAGTATGCCGATTATAAGCTTCCAGGTGGCGTTGTCGCCGTCTGTCGTTCTCTTTCCCTTTTTATGGCGATGCGCGCCGCAGTAGGGGCAGCGGCTCCTGAGACCGGAGTAGGTCCTGTCGCACCTTCCGCATTTGACCTGAGGTATAAGTCCCACGTGTATCCCTCCGTAAAAGCTCATGTGTTGGGGAGAAAACAGTAATCCCCCAATTTACATAACATTTTACCTCATTCTCCCTGATTCGTCAAGGGTGCAATTTAAAAATCTTGAAAAAAACGCGGCGTTACACGCCTAAGGTATTGCCAAGAAAGTCGCTGAGGGCATTTTTGCAGGATTCCATGTCCACCACGTAGCTGAGGCCGTGGCCGGCGCCGGGGACGGTGACGAGCTTTTTGGGGCCGGCGTATGCCTCAAAGTTCGCCCTTCCCATGTCGCAGGGGACGAAGCCATCCGCCTCGCCGTGGATGAAAAGGGCCGGGACGCGGGCGCGCTTCGCCGCCTCCAGCGCGGAGCAGTCCTCGATGTCGAAGCCGCCCAGCACGCGCCCGGAGAGGCGGACAAGGGGGTAGAATATCTTCACGGGCAAATGACAGCTTTTTATCACGGAGCGGATTATGTCCGGCGCGGAGGTGTAGCCGCAGTCGGCGATTATCCCCGCCACGCACTCCGGCAGGTCCTCCCCCGCCGCCATAACCACGGTGGAAGCGCCCATGCTCAGCCCCTCCAGGATTATCCTCTCGCCGGGGAAGCGGTCCGCGGCGTATTTTACCCATTCCAAAAGGTCCTGATGCTCCCTCAGGCCGAAGGTCATGGCGACGCCGCCGCTCCTGCTGTGGGCGCGCTGGTCGCACAGCAGCATGGCGAAGCCCAGGGAGTGGACGTACTCCGAGGAGCAGGAGAAGTCATTTTCCGCCATTGAGCGGTAGCCGTGCATCATTATGACTATGCCCCGGCGGTTGGGCGCGTCGTAGAAGCTCCCGACCAGGCGGACGCCGTCGCGGGCGCGTATCTCCACGTCCTCGTGTGGCGTGTCCAGCACGTATTTCTTCCCCGCCAGGATAAGGTCGGCGTATGGGCGCAGCTCCTTTTTGAAAAAGAAGTTGTGGCGGGTGAAGTCGGCGTTTGTCCTGCCGCCGAAGGCGGCAAGGAAAAGCAGAAGCTCCGTCAGAATGAAAAGCCCCAAAAGGGCAAGGATTATGTAGAGCACTGTCATTTGTATCCCTCCGGTGGGGTCAGAATTTTTCATCCTCGCCGATGTCCTTCACGGGCACGGTGACGTCAAGCCCCTTGAAGCCCTCGCCGATCACGCCGTTGGCGTGGAGCATGACGGCGAAGGAGCCGGGGGCCATCTCGTGGATGAGGTCCTTGACCTCGTATATCTGCTTTGGGGAGACGGCGACCATGAGGACGCTCCTGTCGCTGCGCTTGTACATCCCCACGGCGGGGATGAGTGTCACTCCCCTGTCAAGGCGCTCCATTATGGCGTCCGACAGGCGCTCCGTCGCCTCCTCGTCGGGGGTTATGACCTCAAAGACCACCGCCTTGTTGAAGCCGTGGATGACCGTGTCCATGGTGAAGGAGCAGACGGCTATGGCAAAGCCGGCGTAGATGCCGGACTCTATGTCGCCGAAGGCAAAGACGGAGGCGACGACCACGGCGGCGTCGCATATGAACACCAGCGTCCCCAGGGAGACGTTGCGGAATTTTGTGACCAGGAGCCTCGCCAGCAAATCCGTGCCGGAGCCCGCCACGTAGCCGCGGGCGAGCACAGCCCCGGCGACGCCGTAAAGCGCGCCGCCGCAGATGGCGGCAAGAAGGCGGTTCTCGGTAAGGCAGGGAAGGAAGGTGAAAAGGTCGGCGAACAGAGAAAAGGCGGCGGTGCTTAGCAGAGCCGACAGTGTGTAGGCTCCGCCCTGGACGAAATAGGACCAGACGAACACCGGCACGGAGATGAGAAACACCACGGTTCCCACGCTCACGGGCAGGAGGGAGCTTACAATTACGCCGATGCCCCCGAAGCCGCCGGCGGCTATCTCGTTGTCGGTGAAGAAGCAGTCGAGAGCCACCGCCAGCCCCAGGTTGCCCACGATGATGTACAGGAGAGATTTTAAGGAGACCTTGCTGATTTTCATATTACCCTTTCCTTTTCGCGCCCGATCAGATTATCCTGAATATCCGGCTCACGCCGTAGAGGACAAAGCCCAGGACTATGTAAAACGCCAGCGCCATGCCCACGTTTACGCACCACTGCTTTGGGCCCTGTTCGTCCAGGTCCATAAAGGAGTAGGGGTAGCGGTAGACGCCGCTCTTGGGCTCAGGGCCCAATATCTGCGCCCTTATCATGGCGAAGGCGAGGTACGCCAGGGGTATGAGCAGCCAGGCAAACACGGCGACGAACGGGACGTTTTTGTCGGCGCATACGAGCCACTGGAGGAGCGTGAGAAGCGGGACGAAGTAGTGGACGTCCAGGTTTTTGAAGGTGCTCCACTCAGCCTTGAACTTGTCTCCCTGCTTCTTTTTGTAGTCGGGCACCAGGAGGAAGTGGTAAACGAGGTGCGTGACCCAGATCATCAGCGTCAGGCTGAAACGCACCCCGGCGCTGGCCAATGCGTCATAGGCGGCGCTGCCAGGGAGGGCGAAGATGAAGAGAAGCAGCTCGTATACGCCGATGATGAGATTTGAGAGGTTGGTGTAATAGGAGAAGGTGCCGAGCCTGTAATGTCCCTCGCGGATGCCCGCCTGGAGAAGTATCCCCCACAGCGCCAGGACCGCGATGACAAGGGAGCTGACGGTATCGACGGTATGCAGCATGATGATTCCCCCAAACATATATTATTCTGTCTTTAGCATATATCTTTCAGTCAAATTTTGCAAGTAAAATTTCATCGAATATTCACACTAAGCGCGGCGATATGTGCTAAAATGCAGGATAGATAAATATCGCGGCAACGGGGGACGGAAGATGGCGTTCATAAGGTTTGAGGACGTGAAAAAGACATACCGCTCTGGAGAGGTGGAGGTTGAGGCGCTCCACGGCGTATCCTTTGAGGTGGAGAAGGGGGAGATCTGCGTCATCGTGGGTCCCTCCGGCGCGGGGAAGACCACGCTTCTCAACATCCTCGGCGGAATGGACAGCCTGACGGACGGGAGGATTTTTTTGGACGGCGAGGAGGTCTCCGCCTACTCCCCAAAGAAGCTGATAACCTACCGCCGGCGTGACGTGGGGTTCGTTTTCCAGTTTTATAACCTCATAGAAAACCTCACCGCCCTTGAAAACGTGGAGCTGGCGGCGCAGATATGCCAAGACCCCTTGGACGCGGCGGAGACGCTCAAGGCCGTGGGGCTGGGCGAGAGGCTCCGAAACTTCCCCTCGCAGCTCTCCGGCGGCGAGCAACAGCGCGTGGCGATAGCACGCGCCCTTGCCAAGAACCCGAAGCTCCTGCTGTGCGACGAGCCCACCGGGGCGCTGGACTACGCCACCGGAAAGCAGATCCTTCAGCTTTTGGAGGACACGAGCCGGAAAAGCGGCATGACGGTGCTGATTATAACCCACAACTCCGCCCTCACTGCTATGGCGGACAGGGTGATAACCGTGCGAAGCGGGACGGTGCGGAGCGTCAAGCTCAACGAGCACCCCACGCCCATAAGCGAGATCGAATGGTAAGGTTTGCGGACTTTTGAAATCGGCTGAAAGGTGATATATAGAATGTTTTCGCCTCTTGCGAAAAACACATACAGGGAAATAACGCGCTCGCCGGGGCGGTTTTTGGCGATAATTGCCATAATCGTCCTGGGGAGCGGCTTTTTCGTGGGTCTGAGGGTATCGGAGAAGGCAATGACGGCCACCGCCAACACGTACCTTGACGACACCAGGTTTTACGATTTCTCCGTCGCCACCACCCTGGGGCTGACGGAGGAGGACGTGGAGGCAATGCGGGAGAGCCCGGAAATACTGGACGCCGAGGGGAGCTTTGAAACCGACGCGCTGGTGAATTTCGGCGAGGACGTGGACCTGGTGTACTCCTTCTACTCCCTGCCGGAGAGGATAAACATACCGGAGCTTTTGGAGGGCCGCCTGCCGGAGAGCGCCGGCGAGTGCCTTGCCGACTCCTGGTCAGGTCTTGAGCCGGGGGATAAGATATACATATCCGAAAATAACGCCGAGGACGACCTGGAGCTCTTCACCCGCCGCGAGCTCACGGTGACGGGCGTTGTGACCTCGCCGCTCTACCTAAACTTTGAGCGCGGGAGCACCGCCCTGGGTTCGGGGTCGGTCAGCTCCTTCTGCTACGTACTGCCGGAGGTCTTTGACGCGGACTATTTCACCACCGTGTACATACGCTGTGAGGACATGCCAGAGGGGTACACGGCGGGGTACGACGACCGCTCGGAGGCGCTGGAGGACGTGCTGACGGCGATAGCCGACGCCCGCGCCGACGCCAGGTACACCACCGTTGTGTCCGACGCCCAAAGGGAGCTGGACGACGGCTGGGCGGAGTACAACGAGGGACTTGAGGAATACAGGACAAAGCGCGCCGACGCGGAAAAGGAGCTGGAGGACGCCGCTACGGAGCTTGAGGACGCCGCGGCAAAGCTTGAGGACGGGAAAAGGGAGATCGAGGACGGCAAAAGGGAGCTTGACGACGGGAAAAAGGAGCTTCGCGACAACGAAAAGACGCTCTCCGACGCCAAGGCGACCTTGGACAGCGCCAGGGCTGAGCTTGAGGACGCGAAAAAGCAGATAGACGACGGCGAGGCGGAATACGCCAATGGCGTCGCGGAGCTGGAGGACCGGCGCGCCCAGGGCCAGGAGGAGCTGGATTCGGCAAAGGCGGAGCTGGACGACGCCCTCGCCACGCTCAACGAGGGCGAGGAGGATTACGCCCAGGGGCAGAGGGAATACGAGGACGGCTGGGCGCAGTACAATGCCGGCGCATCGCAGCTGGAGGGCTACCGCAAACAGCTTGCCGATGGCGAGGCGGAGTACGCCGATAATCTTGCCTACTACCAACAGCAGAAGAAGCTTTTTGACGACGGAAAGGCTGATCTTGAGGCAAACGCCCAGCGCATCGAGGACGCCCGCGCCACCGTCGCAAGCTCCAGACAGCTCTTTGACCTTTTGATGAGCGCCATCATGAGCGGCGTGAACGACGCCTCCGGCGGGAAATACAGCTTTACCTCCGCCGAGGAGCTGCTTGCCGCGCTGCCGGGGGACAGCGAGCTTGCGAATACCGTCACGGGTATACTTTCCTTTTATCAGAGCATGGGCGCTCCCGCAAACAGCGCTGACCTTCTTGAAGCATACGCTACCCTCACAAATGCCGAGGCGGAGATAAAGCGGTACGACGACGCCGTTGCAGCGCTCCCCCAAAATGAGCAGCTGCTTGCCGATTTTGAGGCGGGGCTCCAAACGGGGAGGGCGACGCTGGACGGCTACCAGAGACAGATACAAAGCGGCGAGGCGGAGCTCACCGCTGCCTACTCACAGCTATATGACGCCGCCGCGCAGCTGCGGGACGCCCGAAAGGAGCTGGACGACGGCTGGGCGGAGTACAACGAGGGGCTTGCCGAGTACGAGGACGGGGTCGATGAGTTCAACACCGCCATAGCCGACGCCGAAAAGGAGCTCTCCGACGCCGCCGACGCCCTTGAGGACGCCAAAAGGCAGTACGACGAGGGGCTTGCGGAGTACGAGGAAGGGCTTGACGAATATAACGACGGGCTAAAAAAATACAATGACGGCAAGCGCAAGCTCTCCGACGCCGAGGCGGAGCTTGCGGACGCGGAGAGGGAATACGCCGACGGGCTTGCGGAATATGAGGACGGGCTCAAAGAATACGAGGACGCCAAAGCGGAGGCTGAGCGGGAGTTTGCCGACGCGGAGGCGGAGCTTGCCGACGCCAGGGCGGAGCTCATGGACGCGGAGCGGGAGATAGCGGACATCGCCTATCCCGACGCCTACCTTCTTGGGCGCTGGGCAAACGTGGGCTACGCCTGCTTTGAGTCCGACGCCTCCATAGTGCGCAGTATATCCTCGGTCTTCCCGCTGTTCTTCTTCCTTGTGGCGGCGCTCATATGTATAACCACCGTCTCAAGGATGGTGGAGGAGCAACGCTCGCAGCTGGGCGTTTTGATGGCTCTGGGCTACTCGCGGCTTGCGGTGATGGGGAAATTCCTCGTCTACGCGGGCTCCGCCACGGTTATAGGCTGTGTATCCGGGCTGCTGCTGGGGTCGCGGGTCATACCGCTGGTGGTGTGGCAGGCGTATAAGATAATGTACTCCTTCTCGGACAAAATAGAGTTTTACTACGACCTGCGGCTATCCACGGTCACGTTCATAATGTACCTTGCGGCAATGCTCCTGGTCACATGGCTTTCCTGCCGGAAGGAGCTGGGGGACGTGCCGGCAAACGTCATACGCCCCAAGGCGCCAAAGGCGGGCAAGCGGGTGATTTTGGAGCGGGCGCCCTTCATATGGAACCGCCTGAGCTTCCTCTGGAAGGTCACGGTGCGCAACATATTCCGCTACAAGCTGCGGGTAATGATGATGATACTGGGCATCGCCGGCTGTACGGCGCTTATGATAACCGGCATGGGTATAAACGACTCCATAAAGAACGTGGTGGACTACCAATTTACCGAGATCTCCCGCTATGATTTCACCGTCACCTTCTCCGGCGATATGGATCAGGCGGCGCGGGAGGAATTCATGTCCGACGCCTCCGGGCTTGCGGAGGATTCGCTTTTCCTCCACCAGTCCAGCTTCACCGCCACGGCAAACCGGGTGGAAAAGAGCGTGTACTTAAACGCCGTGGATACCGAAAGAGCCGGGGACGTGGGAGAATTCATCGACTTCCACTCCGGCTCCCGCCCCCTCCCCTTCCCCGGAAAGGGCGAGGCGCTTATAAATACTGGGCTTGCCAAGGCGCTGGGTGTAAAGGCGGGCGACACGGTGGAGCTGAGGGACGATGGCGGCGCGGAGCTTACGCTGACGGTATCCGGAGTTTACGACAACTACATATACAACAACGTATACATAAGCTCCGAGACATACGCCGGCGCGGTGGGCGAGGAGCCGGAGATAAACTACGCGCTTATTTTGAAAAACGCCTCCGTCACCACGGGCGACGCGCTGGCGGCGATACTGAGGATGGACGGCGTGCTCACCGCCTCCGCAAGCCAGGAGCTGCGCGACCGCATAGGCTCGATGATGGAGAGCCTCATCTACATCGTACTGCTGACCATAGTCTGCGCCGCGGCGCTGGCGTTCGTGGTGATTTATAACCTCACCAACATAAACATCCAGGAGCGGCTTCGCGAGATAGCAACCGTGAAGGTCCTGGGCTTTTACGACGGGGAATCGGCGCTCTACGTGCTGAGAGAAAACCTCCTCCTCACCCTCCTGGGCGCAGCCGCCGGCATCCCCCTGGGGCTTGCGCTGAACGCCTTCGTAATGAGTGAGATCAAGATAGATCTCATACATTTTACGCCAAGGGTGCTGCCGATGAGCTATGTGTATTCCGTTGCGCTGACGATTGTTTTCAGCATGATGGTGGATGTTTTGATGTTCAGGAGGCTCAAGAGGATCAATCCGGCTGAGGCGCTCAAGGCGGCGGAGTAGCTTTAGAGGAACCCTCCAAAGGGCCGCGCCCTTAATGGGCGCGGGGGATTGGCCAAAGCAGATATGCTTTGATTTATAATGGCATTATATCACATTTTTTGAAAATGTCAAGTAAAAATAATTAAAAATACTTCGTCATTTTCAACAAATTTTTCGGCTTCGAAGCCGCGGGGCTTTTTATAATGATTCCGCCATTAAATGGCGGAGGGATTTACTTTCTCCTCTTTTGATTTCGCCAAAAGAGGAGAAAGTAACAAAGAGGAGAAAAGCGACCAGAGGGGGATTTCGATTTTCCCCCTCTGGACTCCCCTTTTAAAAACGACCAGTTAGGGGGGCTGCGGCCCCCCTACTGGAGACACCCCCAGGGGAGCGTATCGGCAGCAGTTGCATAAACACTGTGTAGGAGCTGTCCTGAAAGCTTTTGCCCGACAACAGAGCCAAAGCGCGGCGATGTTGAAGGGTAGGGCGTTCTGATACCACACCACGTTAAGCGGCTAAGCGGGTTCGAAGACTGTGCAATTCGGCTTACGGGAACCCGCGCGCCGATTCTTCTGCCCGTGCGGGAAAGTTTCAGACCGCGGGAGCCGTCGTGAGTCTATACGGTGAGACGCATAAAGCTTCTGCCGACCCCAAACAGGGTCCAGGGAGGGATAACATTATCCCTCCCTGGTTTCTTTTTCTCTTTTGTTGTCTTTTCTCTTTTTGGAAATCCAAAAAGAGAAAAGCAAATCCCCCGCGCCTATTAAAGGCGCGGCCCTGAGAGGTGACACCTTTCAAATTTTGATAAGCCTTTTCACCCGCTTATAAAGCGGCAACGTTATCACAGATACAACCAGAGATTTTAATAGATTAAACGGCACCACGCACATCACCACGAGCCCCGTGACGGAGGTCACACGAGGATTCACCTCCTGTGCCATTCCGATTATCGCCTCGATTGGAGCGCCGTAGAGCTTGGAGAAGGCGGGGATGAGGTAGACGGCGTTGAAGAGGCTTCCGAAGACGGTCATGGTGAGGCCGCCGGCGACGAGGCTTATGACCGCCCTTTTGAAGGTGCGGTTGGTGTGGTAAATTACGGACGCGGGGAGCACGAAGGAGCAGCCCACGGCGAAGTTGGCAAAGTCGCCCACGAAGGCGGTGGTGGTGCCCTTGAGGAGGAGCTTCACCACGACCTTCAGAAACTCGCACACCACACCCTCCACAGGGCCCATGGCAAAGGCGCAGATGAGCACGGGCACCTCCGAGAAGTCCAGCTTATAGAAGCTTGGCGCGAAGAAAAGGGGTATCTCCAGGAGCATTATGACACCCGACAGCGCCGCGAACATTCCCATGTACGCCACCTTGCGGGCCGGCTTTATCTCCCGCCTGTCCTTTATGAGCAGTTTTTGAGCCGCCAGGGCGATAAGCACCAGCGCCGCGAAAATGGCGACGATCTCAATTATGAACGTGAAGTTTTCCTTGATGGTTTGAAGCATTTTTTCCTACCTCCGAATAAAAATACGCGCCCGAACTGTCCGTCCGGGCGCTTTTTACGCGTAAGGCCGCGGGAATGTCCCGCTGTCTTCTCCCATCCAGACTTTAACTGTCGGTACCGGAATCACACCGGTTCGGCGCTCTCGCGCTCGCGGACTTTACCGCCGGTCGGGACTTTCACCCTGCCCTGAAGACGAATAGTATCAAGTTGCGGTTACATTATATTCCCCCTTCGCGGATAATGCAATAGGGTAAAGAAAAATAATTTTACTCCCCTCCCCAATATGACTTAATTCAACCTCTCCCCTTGTGTATGATTATGGTAAACCATGCGCAAAGGGGAGTTTTCATTGAAATCAGCTGCACAGGCGCGGAGGAAATCCGTTCCGTTTACCTTACGGCGGGAGGAGCTGGCGGAGCTGTCCGCCAGGCTCGTTATGGCGGCGCTTTTGGGGCGGGCGAGGATATTTTCGGCGCTTTCGCCCTTCGGTATAGCCTTCGTCGCCGCCTCGGGAGGGGGCGTCGCGGGGATCGTAAGTCTTTTGGGCTCCGTATTGGGGACGTTCACCGCGGGAGGTCCGGGGTGGGCGGTGAAGTACATAGCCATAATCACCGTGGTTTGGGCGTGCGTACACTTTTTCGGCCGCTCAGCGCCGCGCTGGTTCCCCATGGCCGCCGCCTTCGGGGTCACGCTTATCATCGGCGCCGTGTACGCCTGGGACTCAGGCTGGGAGGTGGCGGCGACGGCGATGTGGGTCGTGGAGAGCTTCTTTGCCGGCGGGCTTGTCTGGTTCTACTCCGCGGCGCTGTCGCCCATGAGCGACGGCGCGCCCCGGTCCGTCAGGTCCGGCAGGGCGGCGAGCCTCATACTGCTCACGGCGACGCTGCTCATATCCTTGGCCTCCGTGAACCTTTTCGGCATACTCTCCATAGGGCGCGCCTTGGCTGTCATTGCGGTGATGTTCGTGTCGCTCCGGGGCGGGCTCGCCATGGGGTGCGTCTCGGCGGCGGCGCTGGGGGCGTCCATGGACCTTGCCTGGGGCGGGGCGCCGTTTTTCACCCTCTCCTACACCCTCTCGGCGCTGATAGCCGGAATATTCTCCCGTGACGGGAGGCTCGTCTTCACCCTGAGCTGGGTGGCGTCGGCGGCTCTGTCGGTGCTGTGGTTCTGGCAGTTCCACCGGTGGCTTCCGGCGCTGTATGAGACATTCGCGGCGTCTGTCATATTCATGCTCCTCCCCGACGCTCTTTTGGCGCGCCTTGCGGTATTCCTGCCGAAGGAGCCCTCCGGCGGCGGGTACGTGAAGGCGCGGGAATACACCCGCGAGCGGGTGGAACGGTGCGCTATGGCGTTCCGCGGGCTTTATGACGCCATGCGCTCCCGCGACGGCGACGGCCCGGACGCGGGTCCCGCGCAGATCTACGACAGGGCGTGCGACAAGGTTTGCCGGGACTGCCCCAACTCCGCCCGGTGCTGGCAGGAGGAGTACGTGGAGACGCTGGACATAATGAACTCCCTCACGCCGGTGCTCACAAAAAAGGGCTTTGTGGAGGTCGGCGACGTGCCGGAGCGGTTTGCCTCCCGCTGCGCGCGGGCGCAGCTGTTGTGCGGGGAGATAACAAACGAGGCGCGGTCGTACCTCTCCCGCCGGGCGTTCCGCGCAAGGCTCAAGGAGAGCCGGGGCGCGGCATATGGGCAGTACATGGACATATCCCGCATACTGTCCTCCTTAGCGTCGGAGCTGGGCGGGGAGCTGCAGGTGGAGCCGGAGCTTGAAAAGAAGCTGAGGAAATACCTGCGTGGGCTTGCCATGGACGCGGAGACAGCCGTTTTCCGTCTGCGGGGCGGGAGACTGCGGGCGGAGATAACCTCGCAGAACACGGACCTTTTGAAGCGGGACAAGTCCTGGCTTGAAAACCTCTCGGCGGTGCTGGAGACGCGGCTTTGCGCCGTTGAAAACACGGGCGAGGGCGGGAGGATAATACTCATGGAGGCGGAGCCCCTGGCTGTCACCGTGGGCAAAAGCGCCGCCAGGAAGTCCGGCGAGAAGGTGTCCGGGGATAGGTGCGTCTACTTCCGCACCGACGAGGGCATACTTTACGTCATACTCTCCGACGGCATGGGCTCCGGTCCCGACGCCGCCGGCATGTCCGCCGAGGCGGTGGAGATAACGGAACGCTTCCTAAAGGCGGGTGTGGGGCCGGACCTGACGGTGAGCATCCTCTCCTCCCTGTGCCTTCTCCGGGACGGGGACGGGCTTGAAAGCGCCACGGTGGACCTACTAAGGCTCGATATGTTCTCTGGGGAGGCGGCAATTTACAAGTACGGCGCCGCGCCCTCGTACATAAGGCACGGCGCCTCGGTAAAGCGCGTCGGCGCGGGTGCCCTGCCCATGGGGATAGCCGCGCAGGAGAAAGCGCCGGCGGTGAAGCTCACCGTAAAGCCGGGGGACATCATTCTCATGGCGTCCGACGGCGTCGTCACCGGCGGGGACGACAAGCTCCTGCGCCAGGCAATGGCGGGAGCGCGGGACAACGACGTAAAGGCCCTCGCGCGCCGCGTAGTGGACGCCGCCGCCCGCGCCACAGCCTCCGCCGACGACATGACCGTAATTGCCCTGGCGGTGGAGAAAAGGGGATGAGAATCCATTTTACCACCCGACGTTCTTGCGTGTATAATTTTCCTCTCAAAGGGTAAACTTACCAATACGAGGTGATTTGATGGTCAAGGGCGTGGCAAGGCGCGTGGTGGTGGTGAAGTCCCCGGACCCCAAGGTTTTTGACGAGGCGATATTCATAGTGCGCGAGGAGACGGGCAGGGGTCCCGGCGTCACAACCGCCCAGCTTTTGAGAGAGGCAAAGAGCGTGGCGGCGGATTTTACCCGCGAGCACAGGACCCGCCGCTTCCCCGCTCTCCCCTGGTGGGCGTTCTCCCTCTTCGGGGCCGGCGGCGTGGGGATCGCGTGGATAATTACGCTTTTATTCTGATATGACGGCGTAAATCCGTTTTAAAGCGGATTTACGCCGGTTTTTCGTGGGTTTTCCGTCTTGACAAAGGATTTGCGGACAGTTATAATATTGTGGATTCAACGGAATATCCGCTTTTCGTAAGGAGTGTTTTAAATGGCAGATTCCAACAGGTACAGAATGAGCCGGCAGCGCCTTGAGGAGCTGAAAAACGAGCTTAACTACATGCAGACCGTCCGTGAAAAGGAGGTAGCGGAGCAGATCAAGGAGGCGCGGAGCTTCGGCGACCTCTCCGAGAACTCCGAATACGACGAGGCGAAGACAGAGCAGGGCAAGCTATACTCCCGCATCGCCGAGTACCAGGACCTCATCGAACACGCCGTTATCGTGGAGGATTCCGAGGACATCGGCAAGGTCGGCATCGGCAGTATCGTCACCGTCAGGGACGTGGACACCGACGAGGAGTACAAATACAAGCTGGTGGGCTCCCAGGAGGCCAACCCCATGGAGGGCAAGATCTCCGACGACTCCCCCTTCGGCAGAGCGCTTTACGGTCACGGCATGGGCGAGACGGTGGACGTGGACGCCCCCGCCGGAATAATCCGGTACGAGATACTTTCCATAGAGAAATAAGGATCACCACTCCCCTCCCCGCGTTGGGAGGGGATTAAAGGAGATAAGCATATATGGCAGACTACTTTTCCGCCCCGGAAATCCAGGACCTCTCGGAGCTTCTTAAGGTTAGAAGGGACAAGCTGGCGGAGCTTCAGGCGGAGGGGCGCGATCCCTTCGCCATCACAAGGTTCGATCGCTCCGCGTACTCCGGGGAGATAAAGGCGGATTTTGAGAAATTTGAGAACGCGCATGTTGCCGTGGCGGGGCGCGTCATGGCAAAGCGCGGCATGGGCAAGGCGATATTTGCCGACCTCCAGGACCCGCAGGGGAGGATACAGATATACATCCGCGCCGATTCCGTCACCGCGCAGGAGTTTTCCGACTTCCGAAAGGTGGACGTGGGCGACATCGTGGGCTGTGAGGGCTACGTTTTCCGCACGAAGATGGGGGAGATCTCCGTCCACTGCGAGAAGACCACGCTCCTCTCCAAGTCACTGCGCCCGCTGCCGGAGAAGTTCCACGGGCTCACGGACAAGGAGGCGCGTTACCGCCAGAGGTACGTGGACCTCATAGTCAATCCCGAGGTGAAGCGCGCCTTTGAGCTCCGCAGCGGCTTTATAAGGTTCATACGCGACTACATGGACGGGCGCGGGTTCATCGAGGTGGAGACGCCGGTGCTGAACACCCTTGCCGGAGGCGCCGCCGCGCGACCCTTCGTCACCCACCACAACACCCTGGACATAGATATGTATATGCGTATCGCCACGGAGCTCCCCTTAAAGCGCCTCATTGTCGGCGGCATGGAGCGGGTTTATGAGATAGGACGGATATTCCGCAACGAGGGCATGGACACCAAGCACAACCCGGAGTTCACCACCATCGAGCTCTACGAGGCTTACGCCAACCTCTTTGACATGATGGACATAGCCGAGGGGATACTCTCCGGCGCCGCCGTAAAGCTTCTGGGCAGCTCCCATGTCACCTGGCAGGGGGAGGAGATTGACCTCACTCCCGGCTGGCGGAGGCTCACCATGGTGGAGGCGGTGAAGGAGTACGTGGGCGTGGACTTCGGCATCATCTCCGACGACGCCCAGGCTGTCGCCGCCGCCAAAGCGGTGGGCGTGGAGCTTGCCGACACCGCCGACAAGACCTGGGGCAACGCCCTTTACGCCTGCTTTGACCAGAGGGTGGAGGAAAAGCTCATACAGCCCACCTTCATCACCATGTACCCCGTGGAGGTATCGCCCCTTACCAAGCGCAGTCCCTCGGACCCGCGCCTCACCGAGCGGTTCGAGCTCTTCATCTGCCGCAGTGAGATGGCAAACGCCTACTCCGAGCTCAACGACCCCATCGACCAGAGGGCGCGCTTTATGAAGCAGGCGGAGCTCAGGGACCGGGGCGACGACGAGACGGAGATGCTGGACGAGGACTTCCTCACAGCCCTTGAGTACGGCATGCCCCCCACCGGCGGCATGGGCATGGGCATCGACCGCTGCGCCATGCTCCTCACAGGGTCCGACTCAATAAGGGACGTGATACTGTTTCCGACCATGAAGCCGTAAGATTGACCAAAATACGAAAAAGCCAGTAAAATCAAGGGTTTTCGGACACAGATGAAGCGAAAAGCCTTACACTGGATTTACACCAATCGATGCAGAAAAACGTGCAGAGGCAAAAAAGTCGCATAATTTCAAAGCGTGAATGGGCGATTCCCTTTCGGGATCGCCCATTTTTAGAAAAGATAATTCGGCAAAACGGGGAATTGCGGAGGAAAAATAAATGGAAATTCGCGAGCTTACGACCTTTGAATTAGATGTGCTTCTTGATCTTTATGACCGCGTTGGCTGGACAAATTACACGCAGAGGCCTGAGATGCTGAAAAAGGCATATGAAAACTCCTTGCTCATTTTGGGTGCCTATGACGGCGATAAGCTGGTCGGTATCATTCGTACAGTAGGCGACGGCTCTTCCGTTGTTTTTATTCAGGATATTCTGGTTTACCCTGAATACCAACGCAAAGGGATAGGAACTCAGCTTCTTCGAGAAGTCATGGATCGTTATTCCTCAGTCTACCAAATGGAGCTGATGACAGATAACACAGCTAAAACGGTTTCCTTTTATCAGTCGGTCGGATTTGTTAAGGCTGATGATATGGGTTGCTGTGCTTTTATAAGAATGTAAATTCCAATAATCAGCAAAACGGCAGGGAAAAAGCCGTGAATTCCGCGAAATTCACGGCTTTTTTCCGTATGTATCCACCTTGTCTCAAAAGGGCACAGCCCTTTTGAGGTAAAGTGAGGTCAATCGTCGAAGTACAGGCTTTCCAGGACCTTGACGGCGGTGGAGTCGCAGTCGGGGGTGTCTGTGGGGAGGCCAAGGGCAGCAAGCTCCTCGGTGAGCGCCCATTTGAAGATGACCGTGTACTCTATGCCGCTCTCCAGGAAGGTGAACTGACGGTAGTCGGTGTCGGGGCCGTAATCCTCAAGGAGGTATCGCTTTCCTGTGCCCATGGTTATTATGCGCGTCTCTCCATGGCCGGCGTCCGCGTCCTCCTCGCCGGGCTCGTAAAGCTCGCCGTGGACGGGCAGCTCCGTCTCCTTGATCGCCTCCTCGCCCAGGGTCACGGCGGCAATAAGCTGTACGTTTATGCCGTCAACAAGCTGTTCGCGGTACACGAGTATCTCATCGTCGCCGTCGCCGAAGCTGATAAATTCCATGTGATAGCCATCGCCGGCGGCGCTGTCAGCGCCGTGATAGGACGCGGTAGGCGCAGCGTCAAGCACGTCGCTGTCAAGAAGGTCGATGCCCAAAAGCCTCTCCGCCTCGTCCCAGCTCTCCGGCTGGGTGAAGCCGGGCGCCGTCTCCGTAAGCTCATCGCCCGCCTCGCTCGCCTCCCGCTCACGGCGGGCGTAGTCCACCTGCTCCAGTATATTGTCGCTGAAAAATTCCCGCTTGTAGCCCTCCGTGCGGCGGATCAGGGCCCTGCTCCCGTCCTCATTTTCCACCGCCGTCACTCCGGTGCCTTCGCCTGTGCCCCGGTAGAGCGGCGACGCCGCCAGGACCGTCAGCGCCAGCGCCGCCACCGCCGCTGCCGCCGCCAGGACTATTTTTACCGTCCTCGGCGTCCGTTTAAAATTGCTTTTCCCTTCCATATCCAAATATCCCTCCATGATGTAATTCGCGTCAACGCCGCCCAGGTCCCTTGCTATCTGATCCTTCTTCACAGCGCGTAGCCCTCCTTTTCCAAAAATTGTCTAAGCTCCTCACGCAGCCTTGAGAGCCGCGATTTTATACGGCTCTCCCCGCAGCCCTCCGCCTCGGCGATGTCACGTATCGGGTACATATACCAGTACCTCGCCATGAACACACGGCGCTTTTCCGGCTTTAGCCCCGCGAGGAACATCTCCAGCGCGCGGGTGAGCTCCAGGTCATCCACCGCCCTCTCCGGGTCTCCAAGCGTTCCGGCAACGTCGTAAAGCTCCTCCAGCGCCTCCTCCGCCTGTCCGCCGCCGCGCTTCAGGCGCAGGCGCGACTTGAGGCGGTTCAGCGCCAGGTTCCTGGTGACGCGCCCAAGATAAGCGCGCAGGTTCTCAGGTCTGTCGGGCGGTATGGCGTTCCAGGCGGCAAGCAGGGCGTCGCTGACACATTCCTCGGCGTCACGGCTGTCCGTAAGGATATTTACGGCGACAGTCATAAGGTACGCCCCGTATTCGCCTTTCGCCGCGGCGATCGCCCTCTCGTCGCGGTTTTCAAAAAGCTCCGCCAGTTCATTTTGCCCCATTGCTCCACCGCCCTCCCGTTTTGAGGTCCCTCACTATTATAGACAACGTTTTTCTGCCTGAGGTTGCTTTTTATATATTGCGCAAAACAAATAGGCTGTGAAAAGGGAGCAATCACGCGCTCAGCTTTTCACAGCCTATTTTGGCTTTTTGGGGGAATATTCCTTTTTTCACACCGATGTGGCGGCGCGGTCATTTTGTGGACGTGGGGCTGCGGGGGTTGGGAGGGTGAGGAATACGGAGGCCATGAATTGCTTGCCGTCGGCGGTGAATACCGCCCTGCCGTCATAGCTGCGGGCCACGTCGTACACCGTGGCAAGACCGATTCCGGAGCGCCCGCGGGCCTTACTTGACCTGAACATCCCGTGGTGACTGCGCGGCGCGGCGGTGCAGGAGTTGCCCACCACCAGCGTCACGTACCCGTCGGTGCAGCGGCTCCTGGCCCTGAGCCAGCCGTGCTCCTGACTGCGTAGTGACTCCACGGCATTCTCCAAAAGGTTGCTGACCACAAGGCACAGATCCGGCACCAGCTCGTCGTCGCATATGTCCAGATCCAGCACGAGGTCCGCGCTGGCGCCCGCTGACCGGGCCTGCTCGCTGTAGTACTCCACCAGCGAGCGTATCGCCGAGCTGCCGGGGGCGCCAAGCTCCGCCGAGGCGGACACGGCGCTGCCGGTTATGGCGTAGTGGCGCATGTCGTGGCGAAGCCTGCGAAGCTCCTCCAGGTCCGTCACGCCGTATTTGCTGTTGAGCGTCACGATCTCACGAAGCCGCCGGTTCTCCCCGCGGGCCACGGCAAGGAGCCTTGCAAGCCGCGCAACCGCCAGCGCCAGGACGACCACCGCCACGCTCAAAAGGATGAGACATAATTTCATTGTCGGCTCCATGCTTTCTTATATGTCCAGTTTATAAAATCCTCCCTGATCTTGTTGAGGTTCCCGGCCCTTATGGGCACAAGCGTCCCGTCGGTCAGGCGAAAGTCGCAGTTTTCTATGGACTGGACGTAATTTAAATTGACCAGATAGCTTCTGTGACAGCGCATGAAATCCGGGCTGTCGATGGAGGATACAAGGTCGCTCATGCTCCGTCTCACCACGACGGTGCGGTTTTTTATATGTATGTAGGACTGATGGTCCAGGATCTCGATGTAGAGTATGGAGGAAAGCGGGTAGTCCATCCACTCACCTTCGGAGTACACGCGCAGGGAACGGAGCTCCTCCGGCATGTGGCTTATGTACCAGTCCATCGCCCTGTCCACGTCCTCGGAGCGCACAGGCTTGACGATGTAGTCGCTGGCCTCCACCTCGTAGCTCTCAAGGCCGTGGTCGGTGCTGGTGGTCACGAATACGACAGCGCAGCTTTTGTCGGTTTTACGGAGCTCTCTTGCCGTATCCACACCGGAAAGGCCCGGCATGTATATGTCAAGAAAGAGCATATTCAGCGGTCCTGACCTCTCCACCGAGTCCAGAAGCTCCCTGCCGGAGGAGTAGAGGCGCAGGCGCAGGTCGATGCCGCGCTCCTGACAGTAGGCCCTTACCATGCGTGAAAGGCCCACGCGCTCCTCTTTAAGGTCGTCACATACGGCGATGTTCAAATTCATTTCCACATACCCTCTGTTTCTATGAGGTACGGCGCGTCAGAGCGAGACGGCGGTCCGCCAGACGCCCTGAAGCTCACGGCAGGCTGATTGGACCTCCTCCCGAACGCGGCGGCCGACAGGTATCTCACTGCCGTCGTCCAGCTTCACGCCCACGGAGGTCAGCTCCCTCACGTGGTAGAGGTTCACAAGAAAGCTCCGCTGACACCTGAGGAACACTCCGTCCGGCAGGCGGGCGCAGAAATCCCTGAGCGTCTCGCGGATCTGTATCTCCTCACAGTGGGTGTGGAGAAGCGTGCCGTGCTGGCGGCTCTCCGCCCACAACAGGTCATATTGGGGCACACTGCGCTTAAAGCCCCCGCACAGCACGTCCACACGCTCAAGCTCATCGTGCCAGACGGCAACGGCCTTTTCAAGGACGCGGCGCAGGTCGGAAAGGCACATCGGCTTTTTGAGAAAGTCCGCGGGGTGCATGGAGTAGCTCCCGATGGCCTTGCCCTCGGCTGAGGCGCACAGCACAAGAAGCTTGCCGCTCCGTTTTCCGCCGCGAAAGGCGTCAGGCGGCATCCCGCCGCCGTCAAGGTCCCACAGGAGGATGTCCGGGTCCATGTCCGGCTCCTCGCCGATGACCAGGTCCCGCACGGTGATGGGTATGCGCACAAGCTCCGCCCAGCGCCGGACCGCCTCGCTTACAAGGCAGTTTTCCTTGGGTGTGGACATACGGACAGAAAATATCAAGCCCATACCACCTTCCCGAAAAATCTGAAATAGCGCGCAATAGCCTCGTTGTCAATTGCCGTGATGTCAAAGGTCACGTAAAGACAGATACGTTATCAGGTCTGCTTGACCGGCACTGATACGACTTTCATTTCATGCTTGATAAATCAATTTTTTACATTTATCATTATAATAATACCATGTTCACCCGTGAACAAGTCAATAGGGGAGGACAAAAAAATTAATGAAATTATTCTCAATCTATTAGGCGAACAGGCGTATCCGTAGCCGTACTGCCCCACATGCTCCCGCAGTGGGCGGTGTCCAATGACGCCGCCCCGCCCGTTTCTTGCCGTTCGCGCCATTTGAGCGTCGTTTACGGCGGAAATGTGGCGCGGTGAACGAATCGGGAGTATAATCCATAGGATAGACGTGGTCTTGGCTTTTTGCCTATCACGGCGCGGAAAGGATGATGATCCTGTATGGCGGAGCTCATTGGGCAGAGGGAATTCCCGGCGGATGATCGGGTCCTTGCCGACGTTCTCGAATATATAACGGGCTCCTTTGAGGAGGCCGGGTGTCCGCCTCGGGCGCTTATGCAGCTTGAGGTGTCGGCGGAGGAGATATTTGTAAATATCGCCCACTATGGCTACCCTGAGGGAACCGACGGCAAGGCGAAAATAACGCTCTCCCTTGCCGAGGGACCCGCTGCGGTGGTGGAATTTGCCGACCGGGGCGTGGCCTTCGACCCGCTGGCAAAGCCGGACGCGGACATCACTCTCTCGGCTGAGGAGCGGCGCATCGGCGGCCTTGGCATACTCATGGTGAAAAAGGCCATGGACAACGTCTCGTACCGCCGGGAGGACGGGATGAACATCCTCACATTGGAAAAACGGTTCGCGTGAGCGCGGACATCACTTTTTGAAAGGGGTCACATATCAATGACTATCACAAAACAGCAGGACGGCTCAAATCTCACGGTGCTTTTAGGCGGAAGGCTGGACACCAGCACCGCTCCCCAGCTTGACGCGGAGCTCAAGGGCTCCCTTGGCGGCGTCAAGAATCTCGTTCTCGACATGAAGGATCTGGCATATCTCTCCTCCGCCGGACTTCGCGTTATCCTGGCGGCCCAGAAGACCATGAACAGGCAGGGCAAGATGGTCGTCCGGCACGTGAACGAGACGATCATGGAGATATTCGACGTCACCGGGTTCATTGATATACTGACTATAGAATAAAAAATGGATGTAAATACGAATGTATACAGGCCGGTGACCCTTGGGGACAAGGCGCTCATCGACGGGTATATGTACAGATGGGGTGAGGGCTCATGCCAGCACTCCTTTACGGCTATGTATACAATGACGGCCAAATACGCCGACGAATTTCGTGAGGAGGGGGGCTTCCTCACCGTCCACCGGGCGGGGAGGGAGACCGATACCGAGCGGATCTACCTCATGCCCATGGGCGACCCCTCCGACGAGGCGGGGCTGCGCCGGGCGCTCATCGACATACTAAATGACGCCCACGCAAGCGGCCGCCGCGTCCGGTTCGAGACGCTTACCGCCTCCGGCGCCGCCGCGATAGAAAAGCTCCTCCCCGGACGCTTCACCTTTGAGCCCAGCCGCGACTGGTCGGAGTATATCTACACCCGTGAACGCTTGGCTGAGCTGTCCGGCCCCGACATGCGCTCCCGCCGGCACGAGGTGAACGCCTTTTATAACCGCTACGGCGACCGCGCCCGGATAGTCCCCATGGACACGGGGCTTTTGGACGAGGTCCGCGCCTTCCAGGAATTCTGGATGGCCTCCGGCCAGAGCAACGAGGAGGACGTGCAGCTGGAGCTGGAGAACACATTTATCCAAAAGGGCCTTGACCACTTTGAGGAACTGGGCCTCTCCGGCATCGTGGCCTACGTGGACGGCGTTTTTGCGGGCTACGCCTACGGCGCGCCCCTCTCCCACACCCATTACGACGTGCTCATCGAGAAGGGCGACAGGCGCTACGACGACATCTACCGTGTGCTCAACCGGGAGATCGTCCGCATGTGCTGCGGCGGCTTCACCTACATAAACCGGGAGGAGGACGTGGGCGAACCCGGCCTTCGCAAGGCCAAGATGAGCTACAAGCCCGACATCCTCATGGAGAAGATCATAGCGAGGGAGGCGGCGGAGTGAACAAGACAGAGGCCAGCGTTTCGCTGTTTACCATCACCTTCTTCGCGGCGGTGCAGTATGCATTCCTTGCCGGGGTACCGGACAGCGTCTCACACTTCGCGTTCCTGTTCATCACGGGGATCGTGGGCTTTCTCATAACGCTGCTCCTTTTCTTCAACGAGCTCAACCGTATCGACAAAAAGCAGGTGCTCCAGTCCCTTGTGATGGCGGCGGAGACCCTGGGCTTCAACCTCTTTCTGCTCCTGGGCTCCTCCGGCGTGGGGGCCACGGTCAGCGCCTGCGTGCTCAGCGCCTATTTTGTGTTTATCCCGGTGATATCCCTGGTGCTTTTCAAGGAAAAGCCGGAAAAAAACAGCCTTATAGGTATCGCCGTGGTGCTCCTGGGGCTGTTTTTCATGATGGATTTGAACGTCAAGGGCCTGATGGACGTACATATCCTCTACCTGCTCATAGCCGACATCTTTTTCGCCGGCTACATCATCACGGCGGAGCGCTTTACCACCGGGTCCAACCCCTCCATCCTCGTCATGGGCGAGCAGTTTTTCAGATCCATGATGGCCCTCATCTGCTGGGCGATAGGGGCGAAGTTCTCCTTGGCCCAGATGCGCCTGCCCACCGACCCCGCTTTCTGGGGCAGCGTCATATTCATAAGCTTTTTCATGCGCGGCGTCTACGGCGTGGTGCAGCTCTACGCCCAGAGGTACGTAAGCGCCCTGAGCGTGTCGCTGATATTCTCCACCGAGATCATCATGACCATGGCCGTCTCCCCGGTGCTCACCGCCGTTTTCGGCTCAGCCCCGGAGGAGATCACCGTCCTTCGCGTCATCGGCGCGGTGGTGATGGTGGCTGGCATACTGCTTGCCGATTCCACCGTCTTCGGCGCTCTTGAGAGGAGGCTCCGCCATGAAAAAAAGTGACGTCCTCTCAAACGCCGTCTACCTTGCCGGCTCCGCCGTGATCTACGCCCTCCTCGACATTCCCGTCCGGGCCACCAACTTTCTCCGGTACGGCTCCATGGTGGGCATAAAGAACTTCCTGCCCCCGGTGCTGGGCCTGCTGCTCGGCCCAGCGGGAGCCGTGGGCTGCGCCGCCGGCGCGATTCTTGGCTCTATTATCCTGCCCGCCTCCGGACCGGACGCCGCGGCGGAGGCGCTGAGCGCCCTAATCTGCGGGCTCGTCCTGTGGCTGGGCTGGCACGCCTTCCCCGGAAACCGGGTTCACCTTAAAAAACCCGTACATTATGTAAGATACAGCCTGCTGCTCGCCGCCTCCGCCGCCCTGTCCGCGCTTGTGTGCCGGATGATCACCGGGGCGTGGGGCCTCGCCCTCGCGGCAGGATACATATCCATGGGCGCGCTGGTTGGTATTCCGGTGCTGGTGCTGGCCAGCTCCATCTTCTGCGTGGAGCCGGTCCTGCCGCCCTGGCGCCACCGCCGCCACGACGTGACCGGCGCCGTCACCGCAGACCCGGAGAGCGTCGGCATCTTCAGCGAGCTTCTGGAGGACGCCCTCCTCCCGGAGGGCCGGGTCAGCCGGCGAAAGCTCTTCGAGCTCCAGAACATCGTGGAGGAGGTCTCCATCCGCGTGCTGGCGAATCTGCCGGACACCACCGTCACCGTCACCGTGGACTGCGACGACTCCTGCTCGGTGAAGCTGGACTATCCCGGTGCCCGCTACAGCCCCATGCGTATGCGCAAGGGCGAGGATGAGATGGACCTTATGTCCCTGAAGCTCATACGCCACCGGGCGCTCAGGGCCTCGCACAGATATTCCGGCGGCATGAACCACGTACATATAGTTGTGTGATCCTATCACACCTGGGAAAATCACGGCCCCACCCGGAGCCTTCAGCGGAGGAAACAGCTTATGGAGATGAAAAGAAGACCAATTCGCCGCCGTATGCAGAGAATAGTCCTGGCGCTGTGCGTGGCGTCGCTAGTGCTCACGGGTACCGTGGGCCTGGTGGGGCTGATCACTGTGCGTGACCGGGTGATCCGGGACAGCACCGGCCTTGGCGACTCCGCAGCCGGCGAGAGCCAGACCGCCCTCTTGAGCCAGATGGAGCAAAACCTGCTCAACGTGGCCGAGAGCAAGGCCGAGATGGCCGACGCCCAGCTCGGCCGCTACATGGACTATATAAACAGCTTCGCCCAGTACATAAACTGGCTGTACTCCAACCGCAATGAGGTGATCCCCCGCCCCGTGGCCCCGCCGGACGCCGCCATGAAAAATAAGCTCAGTATGCAGCGCTACTTAACAGGCGAGGACGTGGAGCTTGACCGTGTCCTGGACGAGGTCTCGCTCCTTGGCAACTTAGAGCAGGTCTGGATGCCCGTCATCAGCAACCACCCGGACATGATAACCACCATCTACGTGGGCTCCGCCAGCGGCTTCATGATCTCCCTGGACGACCGGGCCGACCTCGCCGCCACCGGCGGGGAGGCCTACTACGACTACACCCAGTCCACCTGGTATCAGGGCGCCATGGAGCGTGATCAGGGCTTTTTCACCGAGACCTACCCCGACTCCTACGGCCGGGGCCTCACCATAAGCTGCGCCGCCCCCTTCCACGATGAGCACGGCGCCTTCGCCGGCGTCGTGTGCATGGATATCCTTATCTCCGACCTCAACCGCTCCGTCATCGACATCGACTACTCCGAGGGCTCCTACGCCATCCTGGTGGACTCCGAGGGCAGCATCATCGCCTCCCCCGACATGGACGAGAGCGGCGCCTTCGAGAACATCATGAACACCCCCGCCGCCGAGGCCTCCGGCGACATCCTCTCCGGCAAAACCGGCGTCACCGCCACCTCCGAGGGCGTCTACTACGCCTACGCCCCAATCACCGCCTCCAACTGGACCCTGGTCATCCACGTCCCGGAGGCCGACGTGGTCGCCCCCGCCGAGGCCATACGCGAGACCATCAGCTCCAAAACCAGCAATACCTCCGCCTCCATAAGCACCAGCATCATCACCGTGATGTCCGTGTTCGGCGTCTGCTTCGCCGTGATCGTGGCCACCGTGGTGTACCTGAGCCGCCGCTTCGCCCGCGAGCTCACCGAGCCCCTCCTGGCCCTGGGCGAAGACGTGAAGGAGATTTCCGGCGGCGACCTCACCTACCGCGCCCAGATCCGCTCCAACGACGAGATCGGGGACCTGGCCGTCTCCTTCAACTCCATGGCCCAGTCCCTTGACAAGTACGTCAAGGACCTGACCAGCGTCACCGCCGAGAAGGAGCGCATCGGCGCCGAGCTCGATATCGCCACCCATATCCAGAGCTCCATGCTCCCCAGCATCTTCCCGGCCTTCCCGGAGCGGCAGGAATTTGACATTTTCGCCTCCATGACTCCCGCCAAGGAGGTGGGCGGAGATTTCTACGACTTCTTCATGGTGGACGACCGGCACCTGGCCATCGTCATGGCCGACGTCTCCGGAAAGGGTGTTCCGGCGGCCCTCTTCATGGTCATCGGCAAGACGCTCATAAAGGACCACACCGTCCCGGACACAGATCTTGGCGTGGTGTTCATGGAGGTCAACCGGCTCCTTTGCCAGTCAAACTCTGAGGGTCTCTTTATCACCGCCTTCGAGGGCGTGCTGGATCTGGTGACCGGTCAGTTCAACTTCGTCAACGCCGGACACGAGATGCCCTTCATCAAGAAGGCCGGCGGGCGTTTTGAGCCGCAGAAGATACGTGCCGGCTTCGTCCTTGCGGGCATGGAGGGCGTGAAATACCGCATGGGCACCATGAAGCTGGAGCCGGGCGACAAGCTTTTCCAGTACACCGACGGCGTCACCGAAGCCACCAACGCCAACGAGGAGCTCTACGGCATGGAGCGGCTGGAGGCGGTGCTGAATAAAAACGGCGACCTTCCGCCCATGGAGCTCCTCCCCGCTGTCAAGTCGGACATCGACCGGTTCGTGGGTGAGGCGCCCCAGTTCGACGACATCACCATGCTGTGCCTTGAGTACAAAAAGGTCATGGAGGGCACGGATTTTTACGAGATAACCATCGACGCCAAGGTTGAAAACATCCCCGTGGTGACGGACTTCGTGAACAGGCGGCTGGAGGAGTTCAACTGTCCGGAGTCCATCCTCTCCCACATCGACATCGCCGTTGACGAGCTTTTCAGCAACATCGCCCAGTACGCCTACTCCACAGGCGACGGCATGGCTACGGTGCGTGTCGAGACTGAAAACGATCCCCCCGAGGCCATAATCACCTTCATCGACAAGGGCAAGGCCTACGACCCACTTAATTTTGCCGACCCTGACACCTCCGTTCCCATAGAAGATCGCGATCTTGGCGGCCTTGGCCGGTACATCGTCCGTAAGACCATGGACTCCGTGATCTACGACTACAAGAGCGGTCAGAACATCCTGACGATACGCAAATCCCTGACCCTCTGACGCTCAATCTTTAGCGCAAAATAAGCGGCTCCCCAAACTGGGGAGCCGCTTATTCTGTCGGCAAAGGCCGCTGGCCTTTGCCGACAGAATAAAGCGGAGGGCCTTTCGGTCCTCCGCTTTCAGCTTTATTCCTCGTAATTCGGGACGTTCTCCCATGCTATGCCGCGCCAGTCGCGGTTTTTGGTCAGGGCGTCCCATCGCTCGTAAATCTCTCCGTCCTCACCTGTCCACTTGTCGCCGCAGGTGTGGGAATTGGTCGCCTCCTGGATCTGCGCGTAGTACCACGCGGAGGTGTCCATGTTGTCGGGCCACTCGATCATGCCCTCCAGCAGGGCGTCCTTGTTGGGATGGCGGTCAAGCAGCTTGTTGAAGGCGGTCATCGCCTCGGCGCGGGTGAGCGTGTCGTCGGGCTCAAAGGTGCCGTCCCCGTTGCCCTCCACAAGTCCGATCTCAAAAGCCGTCCTTATGTAATCGGCGTACCAGGCGTCCCCGTCCACGTCGTCAAAGGGCAGCTCGCCGTCGGCTTGCGAGTCGGCAAAGAAGCTCGCAACCAGAGCTGTTATCTCCGCGCGGGTCATGGGTCTGTCTGGTCGGAATTTTCCGTCGCCGGTGCCGTGGAGATACCCCAGGTTGTAAAGCGTTCCCACGGCGCTGGAATACCACGCGTCGTCGGGCACATCGGTAAAGGGCGACTCCTGGCTCCAGTTTTCCATTCTCACGTCCTCCTTGAGCAGGCGGAAGAGAATGGCGACGATCTCCTTGCGTGTTATGGTGTTGTTTGGAAGGATTAGCCCTGAGGTATCTCCCACCGCGTAAGCGTAATGGCTGTCCGCGTCAAGGATGTCGGGGACCTTGTACCCGTCGTCGCCTTTATCGCCGCTGCCGTCGGTACTGCCGTTATTGCCGCCGTTGTTGCCGTTATTCGGAGGAAACGGCGGCTGCGGAGACACAGAGGCGTTATAGGTGTTGGTAATAGATACAACGCTTTCGTTACCTGCATTGATCGCAACGGTAGCCGAATTTTCTGTTTGCGTATCGCCTTCATACTTGGTCTCGTCAGGAGTATTACCGGTGTGATTGATTTGTTTTACGGTGACGTTCCCGACAGGAATCTCAATCAACTGTTGGCTCGCTTCATCGTCTCCGTTATCCGCATGGACCGTGATTTCAATCGTCGCCACACCGTTTTTAAAATCAACCCCGCCAATATTTTCGGTGAAGTTTTTCGTCCCAAGGTCAACACTGTATGTAAACATTATAGAGCCCGTTGGCTTGCCTTCGCCTTCTATTTGACTGTTTATCGTCAGTGCGCCCTTTTCATATTCACTGTAAAGATTTGTGAATATGACCTCGGTACCTTTTTTATCAAGCTTCTCCTCACCGGTAGTTGTGCCCTCAGTTTCGTCTTCACCGTCAATCTTGAACGACACCTTAGCATTGTCGTTGGGGATCTCCGTAATTGTGTAAACGGCTCCTACCGGCACTCTCGAAAAGACGACGCTCTCACCGGCCTTGACCTTTACAGTTCCGCCGCTGGTAAATTCGCTTTCGGAACCGGTCCCGACCTTGCTTTTGATTCCCGCTTCGCTGACACCGACTCCTCCAAAATTCACTTTGAAGGTAAACTCCGTGGAAGCGTCCGGCAATTCCACAAACTCGTTTTCACCTTTGACCTCTTTTTTGACGGTGAGCGTGGTGAAATACATGTTGGTAATGGTAACTGTATCGGTATCTTCATTTTCTATGGTGCCCTTGGCAACATTATTTTCGACCTTGTCGCCAGAATCTCCGGCAATCTCAACCTTGGTTTCGTCTGCGCCTGTGGTTATTTCCTCAACGGAATAACTCGTTCCCTCGGGGATTCCGGTGATGGTCACAGGCTTACCCGGCTCAACCTCGTATTCTGCTGAACCGCTCGCATCGAGGGTCTTCCCTCCATACGTACCGGTAAGCGGATTAGAGCTCTTTGTGAATGTCACCTTGAATACGAAATTATCCGTACCCGGATTTCCTATAACGTTCTTTTTCAGCGTGAGCGTACCTTCATTGGCTTTTGGAGCGTGATAGGTATTTGTAAATTCCACCGTTATCCCAGCTTGGGAAATCGTTCCGCTTGCGCTTCCCGATGTGACTTTTGACTCATAATCCTTGACCTGATCTTCCGTTATCTCATAAGTCACGCCTACCGGTATGCCGGAAATTTCCACGGAAGCATCTTTTGCGACAGTTACGCTAATCGAATCGTCGCCATTTTTTATTGTTTTTGTTTTACCGTCATAAGACACCTCAAACTCCGTTGCTTCCACCGCAATACCGCTGAATTTGACGGTAAAATTAAAATTAGAAGTACTTCCTCCTCCTGAGTCTCCATCCACTTTCTTGCTGATTGTAAGTGTACTGAGCTTGGCGTTTGTAAAGGTCACGGAGTCGGTCTTGCCTTTGGCAATTTTTCCGGTCCGGCTGCCCGCGCTGACACGTCCGATGTACTCGGTTGCTGCTAAATCCTCGTCCACGGTATACGTAACTCCTACCGGTATTCCCTCAAGAACAACCGTTTCGTCGGGTTTAACAGATACATCGAGTGTTTTATCTGTACCGACAATTGTTTTCCTGTTTACGGTGAATCCGCCGTCAGGGATATCATCAAAGTTCACCTTAAACTTAAACTCCTCCGCGGGATCGCACGTCGTCCCCGCGCCGAGCTTCTTTGTGATGGAGAGATTTCCGGTGTCGCGTGTATTTGTAAAGTCAATAGTCAGCGTACCCGCGCCGGGAACACTGTCAATAGCTACATTCGGCTTAACCTCTAACGCCACTGTCTTGACCAACCTTGTTGTGGTGGAGCTTCTCTTATAGGACGTAGTGTAGCCTTCCGCCACTTCCTGGGTCACCGTGACTTTAACGCCGGCAGGAAGTTCGACAAATTCCTTTTTCTCGCCGTCCTTGAGTGTAAATCGGCTCACACCGTTTGTAAATGTGGATTCGCCAAATTTACCGTTAATGCTCTTATTGTCAAGCTCAACCGTATAGTTGAAAGCTTTATTGGTATCCGCATTTTCACCGGTAACCGTATTGGATATTACCAGGTCTCCGTCCGTCGCCGGGGTAATGGTCATGCGCGCCTCTACGGTTCCGACAGTAATTTCCACGGTTCCCTTGTTATATCCCGCGTCTCCTTCAAAGGTAGGATCTTTGATTACCAGAACCGAGGTGATGTTGTATACATATGTACCGACATTCTTATATGCCGGCATTCCCTGCCCGGGGCCAAGTGTGACTTCTTCGCTTGTATCATCGTCTTCGCTGTAAACTGCCACACGATATTCAAGATATTGATTGTTGTTTGTTAACCCGCTGCCGGAAGCCGTCACTGTATCGTCGGCAAAAAACGCATTAAACGCATTGTATCCCAATGGGGATTCTGTTGAATTGATGGTAGTTTTTGAGAATTCCGTTTTAAGTATATTTGAAACATCCAGGGTGTGGTCTTTGCCGTCATATTTTACACTTGAATCCTCCGGACCGCTCACCTTACCCCAAACCGCGTCCAAGCTGTATATGGTCTCCGACGGGCCAAAAATGTAAGTGGCACCCGGCGCCACAATGAACTCGGTGTTCGGGTCCTTATAACTGCTGAAATTGCCGGGGCCCTTTTCTCTGTTGGCGTTTTTGTTGAACCATGTAAGGAAGTTCCAGTTCTCTCCGCTATTATCGCTGGGGCGCTGGCTGGTAACTTTTACCTCATCACCGGTTCCTTTGGTTGTGTCAAAACTGTGTCCTCCGTCGTTATGGACGACATACTTTTGCGCATGGATTTTGTCGGGATCATTGGCGTCATCCAGGGTTTTGGAATTTGTCTTGCCGTTGTCGCCCAGCTTCATTTCGTCGGTTGTTTTCATATCGCTGTCCAACGCAAAGCCGGCATTTTCACGAGTCATCGAATAACCCGCAATACCCGGCTTTTCAAACCAAACCGCATAAAGGTCTTTGGAGGTTACATCAACCTTCTTAACCACATGCGTGGGTCTCGGCTCCATGTATGCTCGTATATTGTCCTCAAGCTTTGTCACGGGGTAATCGATCTTTGAATAGTTATTTTCCTTTTGTGCATTTTCCGCTCCTGCTTTAGTTGTGCACCACCCGGCAAAGTATAGGGTCTTGCCATCAGCTTGTTCATATTTACCACTTTTAATTTCAGAATGACCGGACACCGAATCGGTAAAATCAAGGTATAAATTCTCCTCCACATCTGTATTTCCGTTAAAGCCCATCAGAGAATAGGTCGCGCTGTTCTCGTTTTTCTCGTCTGCGAATTTATCCTTTATCTTTTTCGTCGGATCTCCGGTAACCTCATCAATATTCAAATGATACGTAAGAGTAAAATCAACCGGCGGGTCTGGCGAAACAATTTTTGTGTTTGTAAACGTAACGCGATGATCCTCGTTCTTTACTATCGTTCCGGTTGCCGTATATCCGTTAGGTTTACTGGTAGTGTCGGCGTCATTTGTTACTTCAAACCCGTCGTAATTGCTCTCTGTCACTGTATACTTTGTCCCTGCAACAAGCCTTGTGGCGGTCTTTTGCTCGTTGTGCTTCAAGGTAAATTTGGCGACGCCATTTTCAAACTTCATGCCCCCGAATTCACCGTTGACCGCTTTATCCGAAAGGGTAAGAGTATAATTAAACTCCCTGTTATTATCTGCTGTATCACTACTGCTGACCGTATTTGAAATTGTAAGGTCTCCAACATCTTCATCCTTATTTGCGACGGTAGTAAATTCGCTTTGAACATATCGGCCGATAGCGTGTGCCGAATCAGTACCGCCAAGATAAATCATTATAAAGTTTTTTAGATACTTACCTATGTCACCACTCTTTACTGTATACGCCAATGTAATTGTAATAGAAGCCCCCGCCTTCATCAAGAGTTCTTTGTTTATTGGCTTATACTTTAACTCACGGCTTGAATTTGAATCCAAACTTCCAACTGCTCCAATCGGATTCTCGGAATGTGACGTTATTGTGTATTGAAGGTTCCCTGTCGGTTCAAACTGGATATCCGGCTTGACGTTTTCGTTGATAAGATTATCAGCGGTGTTATAAAGGTGTATTTTCAGGTTTGTTCCGCCTGAAGTGTCAATGTTTTTCCCTGTATTGTTTGTAAATGTAACCGTAAAATTGATGGTATCTCCGACGACATACGGCCCCGTTGAGTTTTCAACAATGTCTACGCTAAATCCGCTACCATTATTTTTATACTCATCCGCACCCGCGCCGTACCACACCGGGTTATCGTCCCCACTGTCAGCGAGCACAGGAAATGTGCACAGGGACAGTACCATCACAAACGCCAACAACATTGCCAACAGTTTCTTCACAGTAAAACCCTCGCTTTCAAAATTTTTAAGACCTTGTCATTCCTCCCGCAGGGAGGAATGAGAGGGGATATCCCCTCTCACGGCAATTCTTTAAATTATTATATTCCCTCTTTTTTCTTTTTTCAATAGGTTGCACAAAAAAATTTTTAATTTTTACGTGGAATTTTACCTTTCGACTTATACGATTGCGCGCAATCTATGCCGATATGCGAAATGTTTATCCTTTCTTAAAAATTTCTCCCCTTTTATATTAATGCGTTTGCGTGTATAATGGCGTCAGAAAGGACGGGATACGGCTTGTACAACATTCTTATCTGCGACGACGACCGCGATATAGTGGCGGCGCTGAAAATATATCTCTCCGGTCAGGAGTTCGCGCTATTTGAGGCGCACACCGGCAGGGAGGCCATCGAGGTGGTGAAAAGCCGCGAGATACACCTCATTCTCATGGACATAATGATGCCGGAGATGGACGGGATATCCGCCACCTCGAAGCTCAGGGAGGAGTACAACATACCCATAATCCTCCTCACCGCCAAGGGCGAGGACACGGACAAGGTCCTGGGGCTCAACGTGGGCGCGGACGACTACATCACCAAGCCCTTCAACCCGGTGGAGGTCATCGCCAGGGTGAAAAGCGCCCTCAGGCGGTACACCATGTTGGGCGGGCTTGAGCGCAAGCCGGACCATTACATCATCGGCGGCATTGACCTGGACGACTCCGGCAAGACCGTCACCGTGGACGGGGAGCCCGTCTCCCTGACGCCCACGGAGTTTGCCATACTGCGGCTTTTGATGCAGAACCCCGGCAAGGTGTTCTCCTCCGGCGCCATATATGCCGCCGTATCCGGCGGCATGGCGCTTTCCGCGGAGAGCTCCGTCGCCGTACACATAAGGCACATACGGGAGAAGATCGAGATCACGCCCTCGGAGCCCCGGTACATCAAGGTCGTCTGGGGGCAGGGCTACAAAATCGAGGGGGACGTAAAGTGAAAAAGGCGGCGTATTCACTGCCCGCGAAGCTCGCCTGTGGGCTTGTATTCATCGTTTCGACTCTGCTTGCCGCGGGTGCGGTCATTTTGGTCTGCGGCGCCTACGACACCGGCTTCTACCGCTTCCCCACGGGCTGGAGTTATATCGACGCGCTGGAGCGGCTTTATGAGGACGGGTGGCTCGGCGAATATATGTACAGCCACATGTCCGGGTCGGAGAGAGGGCTCTTTGAGTTCGTATTCGTAAACAGGTACGGCGCCATCGTCATAGCGTCGGTGTGCGCCCTTGTCTCCGTGGCCCTCTTTATCCTCCTGATGTGCGCTTCGGGGAGGAAAAACGGTCGTGAAAGCGTGAGCCTTAATTACTTCGACAGGCTCCCCTTTGACCTGATCCTCGCCGTCGCCGCCGCCCTTGAGGTGGTGCTCATGGTCTTTGTGAGCGATCTGTCCTATAACCTGGGCCGCGCGGACACCTTCTTTTTCATTTTGATGATGGCGCTTGTCGTCGCCGCGGCGCTCCTCCTCTTCCTGCTGGTGTGCTGCTCCTTCGCCACCCGTGTGAAGGCGGGAAAATGGTGGCGGAACACGCTGATCTACATGGTTCTCCACCTTTTATGCGTGTGGGTCCGGGCGGTCTTCCGGTGGGCGGTCCGGCTTTTCCGGGCTATACGCTTTGAGTGGCGCGTGGCGCTGGCAGTTGCCGCCGCGTGGTTCCTTGATTTCATCGCGCTGACCTATGTCGCCATCAACGAGAGCAGCACCGGCTTCTTAATTTACCTCCTTGTGTGGGCGGCGGTGTTCACGATCCTTGTATTCGGCGCCAATCAGCTGAGAAAGCTGCGCGTCGCCGGAGGAAAGCTGGCCGCCGGCGAGCTGGACTACAAGGTGAACACCGAGAAGATGTACTTTGACTTCCGCCTCATGGGAGAGGACCTCAATTCCATCGCCGAGGGCATGAGCGCCGCGGTGGACCAGAAAATGAAGTCCGAGCGGTTGAAAACGGAGCTCATAACCAACGTCTCCCACGACATCAAAACGCCCCTCACAAGCATAATCAACTACGTGGACCTCCTTCAAAAGGAGCACACGCCGGAGGAGGAGACGCAGTATCTTGACGTCCTCAAGCGCCAGTCCGACAAGCTCCGGCGTCTCACCCTGGACCTGGTGGAGGCGTCCAAGGCGTCCACCGGCAACCTGACCACGGAGCTTGTCCCCACCAACACCGACGAGCTCATAAACCAGGCCGTGGCGGAGTACGCCGACAGGTTCGCCCAGGGGCGTCTGGAACCGGTCATAACCCTGCCGGAGAAGACCATAACGGTCCTTGCCGACGGGCGGCACCTGTGGCGGGTGCTGGACAACCTTTTCAGCAACACGGTAAAATACGCCCAGCCCGGCACCAGGGTCTACATCGACGCCCGCAGGCTTGACGGCGAGGCGGTCATATCCGTAAAAAACATCTCCCGCGACAGGCTGAACGTGTCCGCCGACGAGCTGATGGAGCGGTTTGTGCGGGGCGACGAGAGCCGCCACACCGAGGGCTCCGGTCTCGGACTCTCCATAGCCCGCTCCCTCACGGAGCTCATGGGCGGGCGGTTCGACATAAGCATCGACGGGGACCTTTTCAAGGCGGAGATCCGCCTGAAGCTCCTGTGAAAGGCGGCGAAATATGCACGACAGTAAAAAAAGAAGCCCCCTCGCGGGGCTCATAATACTTATCCTCATCCTCGCGCTTGTGTCCGCCCTTGTCGCCGCCACAGGCGGTATGGGCAAGATAAGGGCGTTCATCAACCGCGCCCGCGCCTACTCCAACATCAGCGACGAGGATATTCGCGAGGCCTTTTTGGAGATCTCCGAAAAGAACCCCGAAGCCCAGGCGTACCTGGACGGCTTTGACGGGGTGACGGACTACGACCTGACGCTGGACCTCTCCGACGAGCTCGCCGAGGGCGAGATACCCTATTTCACCCAGTGGGACAGCCGTTGGGGGTACTGCCGCTACGGTTCCGGGCTCATGGGCTGGACCGGCTGCGGTCCCACGGCGCTTTCCATGGTGGCGATGGGTCTCACCGGCGACGGCACGCTGACGCCGGCGTACATAGCGGATTTCGCCATCCGCGAGGGCTACTGCGTCGCCGGCAACGGCACCGCCTGGCTCCTCTTCTCCGAGGGCGCCGAAAAGCTGGGCCTCACCGCGAAGGAGATACCCCTTTGGGAGCCCACCATGCGCGGCGAGCTGGAGGCGGGGAACCCCATGATCTGCATCATGGGTGCCGGTCACTTCACCGAGACGGGCCACTACATCGTCCTCACCGGCTGTGACGACGACGGCTTCCAGGTCTACGACCCCTACCGCCCCTCCAACTGCAAAACCTGGAGCTACGAGGACATACAAGGTGAAATAAGAAATATGTGGGCGTATCAAGTATAGAAAAAGGATTCGGAAATGTCCGCGGACATTTCCGAATCCTTTTGAGCTTTTGACACTCCGTTTTTACGCCGCGTACTAAGCTTGCGCGTGGGAATGTTTAAAGCTTCTGCTGATCTCCTTCCACTTCCCCGAATGGTATCTGGCTGCCATTATGAAGGTTCTTGAGCACTGGTCGATGACCAGGGCTATCCACGCTCCCCACAGCCCCAGGTTTGCGTAATTTATAAGCAGTATGGCAAGCCCGCTTCTGAGGCCCAGGACGGTTATCGCCATCACCACCGCGGTAAAGCGGGTGTCCCCCGCTCCTCTGAGCCCGCCGGAGACGATGAACTGGTCCGCCTGGAAGGGCTGGGACGCCGCCAGCAGCAGCAATATGGGCGCGCCCATGCTGATTACCTGCGGGTCGTTTTTGAACATACCTATGATCTGCCTGTTGAAAAGCACCATCAGCGCCGCCGTCAAAAACGACGCGGCGATCCCCAAATCCCTGGTCCTGCGCATATACACCGCCGACATATCGTACCGCCGCTTGCCTATGGACTGCCCCATGAGCGTCGTGGCGGCGTTGGCGAAGGCCTGACCCATCATGAAGCTCATTGACTGTATGGACATGCACACGTTGTGCGTGGCGTATACGGTGTCGCCAAGCCCCGTTACCTGGCGGGTGTAGATTATAAGCCCCGCGCGCATGAGAAGCTGCTCCACCATTGATGGGACGCCGATGTTTATGACGTCGCCCATGAGCCCCTTGTTGAAGGCAAACCTCTCCCTCAAGTCCAGATAGACGTACTTTTTCTTCCCCAGGCTCACCCACATGGCTATGACAAACGCCACTGTCTGCCCGATGTTGGTCGCCCAGGACGCCCCCGCCACGCCCATCTTCGGAACGCCGAAGTGTCCGTAGATCATCACGTAGTTGAAGCCCAAATTCACCACATTCGCCACAGTGTTGTATATCATCGGCGTCTTGGTGTCGCCGATGCCACGAAGCGCGGCGGTGACGGTTATGGTGACGCAAAGCGGTATGAAGCCGTAGAGCTGGATGTCAAGGTACTCCTTGCCCAGCCTCAGCGCCTCCTCGCTTATGCCCGTGCCGCCCATGAAGCTGATGAGCCACTCTGAGCAGGCAAGCCCCACCGCCATGAATACGACGCTCATAAGGAGGTTCAATATCATGGCGTGCTTGAACACCTGATTGCACTTTTCCCTGTCCTGCCTCCCGCGAAAGCGCGCTATCACAGCCGTAGCTCCCACGTTCATCGCCTGTATCATGGTCATAAGCAGGAATTTCGGCTGTGAGGCAAGTCCCACGGCGGTGAGGGCGACTATGCCCTCGTAGCCGGGCAGGTTGCCCACCATCATCTGGTCGGCAATGGAGGTGAGCTGCGTCAGCACCAGCTCAATGAGGCTGGGCATGGCGATAAGTATCACGTCACGGTAGAGCTCCCGCTTTGTGACGCCCTCCGGCTCCCGCGCCTTCCCCACCCTGCCGGTCTCGCCGGGATCGCCGGGGCTTCCGTAGGGCAGGCGGTCCAGCGCGGTTATGACCGTCTTGCCCCTGTGCTCATGTATGTCGGACATTATATCTCTCCCGAATCCATTATAAGATAATGTTATCACCTTTCGGGAAATTTTCAATAGCGAATGTTGCGTTTAAGCTTACACTATCTTCTCAATATTGTACCTCGCCGCCAAAAACACCCAGTTTTGATTGAAGGGGCGCATTATGTTCCAGTACCCCACGCCGTAGAGCCCGTATTCATCCGCCAGCGCCAGCTTTGCCTCAACGCTCCTCACGTCCTCGAACCACACCGTGTGGCGGCGTCCGCCCGCGTAATACTCGTAAAACGGCGATTGGGCGGTCTCGTCAAACTGTATCTCCGCCCCATACCTTGCCGCCCTGAGCACCGCGCCCTGGTTGCCGATGTTCTCCGCCCTTGTCACGCCTTGTTCATAGGGCAGAGTCCAGTCGTAGCCGTAATTGGGTATGCCCATCATTATTTTCGCCGGCGGGATCTCCGTGACGGCGTACTCCACCACGTTCCGCACCTGGTTTATCGGCGCCACGGCCATGGGCGGTCCGTAGGTGTAGCCCCACTCATAGGTCATCAGCAGCACCCTGTCCACAATCGCGCCGATGGCCGGGTAGTCGTGGGCCTCATAAAGGAGCCCCGGCTGGTTGGCGGTGATCTTCGGCGCCAGGTCTGCGCTGACGGTGAAGCCGTTGGGCCTCAGCCTCTCCACGGCCCTTCGCAGGAACGCCTGGTACCCCTCCGCGTCCTCCGGGGCGATGTACTCAAAGTCCATGTCGATGCCCACATACCCCTTCTCCCGCATGACCTCCAGAAGGTTCGTCAGCACCGTGTCCTGGAGCTGCGGGTCGGAAAAGAGCCGGGACGCCCTGGCGGTGGAGAAGCCACCCGTCTCGTCAAGACTGGAAAACACAAGCACCGGCGCCGTGTTGAACCTGTAAGCGGCGGCGATGAGCTCCGCGTCCGAAGCGGGTATCAGCGTGCCTGATTCCGTAAAGCCGTAGGTGAAAACGGCAAGGTACGTAAGATACGGCAGCGCGCCCAAAAGCGTGGATCGCTGTATGTGTGGATAGGCGTAGCCCTTTGTGGCTATCGAGCGTATTTTCGAGCCCTGAAAGCTTACCGTCAGCTGTTGTCCCGGGCGTATCGTCTCGTTTTGGGCAAGCTCCGGGTTATTCTGTATGAGCTCCGGAACGCTGACGCCGAACCTCCTGCCAATGGAGTACAGAGTATCCCCCTGCCGCACCGTGTAAACCTGCGACGGCAGTGTGATTATAAGCGCCTGCCCCACCACAAGCGTCTGGTTTTCCCCAAGTCCGTTGTCCGAGCGGATACGCTGGACAGAGGTGCCGTAGCGCCGGGCGATGGAGTAGAGCGTGTCTCCCCGGCGGACGATATGAATGAGCATAATTTATCCCTCCCTGCCGCATTATACGCCGACGCGTGTCGATTCGTGAAGGGGCGGCATAGGATGGGGCATGATTTCGGTAAAGAGGTCCATGTTATGCTCATTGAAAAGCCCTACGACAGATACGCGACGGTGGAGTACGCAAGGCGCTGGGCGCTTACAAGGAACCCCCGGTACTACGACTTCGAGGAAATAGGCGGCGACTGCACAAATTTCGCCTCACAATGTATATTCGCGGGCTCCGGCGTCATGAACTACACCCCCGTCACGGGCTGGTACTACATCTCGGCAAACGAGCGCACAGCCTCCTGGACGGGGGTGGAATATCTGTATGATTTTCTCATAAGAAATAAGGGCGCGGGGCCCTTTGCCAGGGAAGCCCCTCTTTCCGCGGCGGAGCCCGGCGACATCCTCCAGCTCGGCGGGTCGGAGGGCCGCTTCTACCACTCCCCTGTCATAGTCAAGACTGAGCCGGAGATACTTGTCTGCGCCCACACCTACGACGCGCTGGACCGTAAGCTCTCAAGCTACGTCTACTCCCATGCAAGGCTCCTGCATATTGAGGGCGTAAGGGTAGAGGAGCAGTCAGCGCAGCTGTGAGAATACCTCCCCGATTTTTCCGGCGATAACAAGCTCCGCCATGGAGTCCATGGGCGTGGGAGACTTGTTTATCAGCACCAGATGCGGCCAACGAAAATAGTGGATAAGCCCCGCCGCCGGGTAGACCGCCAGAGACGTGCCGCCGATGATGAGCATATCCGCGCGGGAGATCTCCGTCACCGCCCTTGAAAGCACGTCCTGGTCAAGCCCCTCCTCGTAAAGCACAATGTCGGGCCTCACTATCCCCCCGCAGGCGGGACAGCGGGGCGTCTCGGAGGCGTTCTGGACGAAATCCGCCTCATAGCGCCTGCCGCACCTGACGCAGTAATTCTTTAAAAGCGTGCCGTGGAGCTCCAGGACGTTTTTACTCCCCGCCGCCTGGTGGAGCCCGTCGATGTTCTGCGTCACCACCGCCCGAAGCTTTCCCCGCTTTTCAAGCCGCGCCAGATACTCGTGGGCGGCGTTGGGCTTTGCCCCACGGACTATCAGCTTGTCCCGGTAAAAGCGGTAAAACTCGTCGGGATACCGGTCAAAAAAGCTGCGGCTCAGTATCTCCTCCGGCGGGTAGTCGTACTTCTGGTTGTAGAGCCCGTCCACACTGCGGAAATCAGGTATCCCGCTCTCCGTGGACACCCCCGCGCCCCCAAAAAACACTATCCTCTCCGCCCCGTCAATAAGCCCTTGAAGCCTCTCGATCTTCCCGTCCATACCGACCCCTCCTAAGCCTTGATACCCTGATTCTATCACCTTACCGCAGAAATTTCAACCGGCAGACAAACCGCTCCGATAAAAACTGCCTTGCAAGTGCGATATTTTCCTCAAGGGAAAACTCATTCTGCAAGGAAATCTCAAAGCTGTATGCAAGCTGGGCGTTCCCGCCGCGCTCGGCTTTTTCCACGGCGTTCCATAAAGTCTGGCGGTCTTGGTACTCCGGCGGGGCTTAGGGCGGGAGCAGGATGTCGGAGCAGATCACGCCGCCCTTGCGGGTGTAGTCGCTGTACTCGCCGTAGTATTCGCTGAACAGCTTTTCCCCGGAGCGGTAGGCGGCTGACGCGATGGCTGACTGCTTTGATTTTTGGATAAAAAAGACCGCTGGCTTTTTCACCGGGGAGCCGGTGTGTCAACGGTCTGATTTTCGGTATTTTGTTGCTGGGGTTCTCCTAAAATACTACCACTTAAAAATGGCGTTGATACAGAAATAAGCGATAATCAAGATGACAATAGCAGCGATACTCCCGCCAATTATCAAATACCACTTGAAAATACTTTTCGCAGTATTTACGTCATTGTATATTGAATTGAGCTTTTCACTGTTTATGTTTTTGTCTCTAACTTCCTCTACATCAATATCCTTTACCAACTCGTCGAGAGTTAAACCGAAGTAATCGCTCAAAAGGACAAGACGCTGAAAATCAGGGTATGATTGACAGGACTCCCATTTTGAAATGGTCTGTCGGGAAACCTTTAGCTCCGCACCCAACTCCTCTTGCGAAAGTCCTTTCGATTTTCTCAAGTTAATCAATTTCTCATTAAAGTTCATAAGAATTTCCTCCGATATGCAATTTAGTTTTGCGGCCGCAAGAAAGTTATCGCATATTCAAGGAGTTCTTTCAACCAACCTTTGTTGGAAATTTGTCACCCGCAAGAAACATCCGAAAAGTTCTACGCATTTTTACACAATAGCAACCTTTTTGGCATGATAGAAGTGCGCCCTTTAGTTCCTAAAGGGTTTTGCAACTTCTCAACAAACGGGAATCTGGACTATAACTGAATCCAATAACGTAGCTCAATATGTCCATCTTCTTCAACTTCATTTTCTAATACACCACCATTATTGATTATTGATTTCGCTGAACCTATGTTATTTTTGTCGCAAGTCATCAAAACCCTCTTAATGCCAAGTTTTTTACATTCTTCTAATGCTAAAGCAATCATTGCTGTCGCATAACCTTTTCGTCTTTCACTGGGTCTGACGCCATCTCCTATATGCCCGCCAGTTTTTAATAGTTCATCATTTAAATAATGACGGATATTAACAGCTCCTACAAATATATTTCTGTCCTTATCAAGACAAAACAAAGTCGTATCAGGAACCCAACCATTCTCTTCCTTTTTCCCTGTATCAAGGCTTTCTATGTAACACTCTAAATCATGAAAATCATTAGCCCATATTTTCCATGGAGACATATTGGTATGATTTTCTATGATATCATTCTTCCACTCCGTCAGCATTTCAAATAACTGTTCTCTATATTCGGTGGTTAATCTTATCAGTTCAATATTCATTGATCTCTCCTTCAAAAGCCCGATTTGTCAAACAGTCACCTACTCGACACTGAACATTATACCACCCAAATGTGAAGAAATCTACCGTCCGTTAAGACGTTTCTCTCAACACCCTTCACAAAAAGCCCCCCGGCTCAATGCCCGGTGCCCATAAGAAAGTTATGAAGCAAAAATTTTAATTGCGGCATCTGTCAGACTGGATTGGGGCAAACA
>CANPYX010000016.1 GCA_947588955.1 uncultured Oscillospiraceae bacterium
AGGGCTTGACCTTGAAAAGAATAGCAAGCTCACCGCTTCGCTCACCCTCTCCCATTTGTTCAGTTCTCAGGGCGCAAGCCCAGGCTCAGTTGAGCCGATGGCCCGATGGTCAAGTGGTCAAGACGGGGGCCTCTCACGCCCCAATCGGGAGTTCGACTCTCCCTCGGGTCACCAAATGCACCTTTAGCTCAGTTGGTAGAGCACCTGACTCTTAATCAGGGTGTCCAGGGTTCGAGTCCCTGAAGGTGTACCATAGTTGGTGTTGATTGCGGTGAGGGTCCACCTGTTCCCATTCCGAACACAGAAGTTAAGCTCACTTGCGCCGACAATACTTGGCTGGTGACGGCCCGGAAAGATAGGTAACGCCAACACAAAAAAACAGACCCTCTTGGGTCTGTTTTTATTTGCCCAAAAAGGGCGGTGCCCTTTTTGGGCAAGGGGGAACGTGCGGAAAGGAAGTCGTGAATTCTGCGGAATTCACGACTTTCTTTCCTGCTGTTTTGCTGCGCGCACGCCCCGTAGGGGCGCACACTTGCAAAACATAAGGTGATTTTTCCGACGTACATGCCGCCGGAAAAATATTTGGACTTGAGTTTTGGATTCCTTTTGCGTTGGTTGCATTTCTTGTTGACAACTCTGTGTTTTCGTGGTATTATGAAGCTAACTTCATATGAAGGAAGCTTCGTATCTGGAGGTGGTTGGTTGAAAACCATGGTCAGGGAGATGAGGACGCGGGCTGGGATGACGCAGCAGAGGCTTGCGGAGCTTGTGCGGGTCTCAGGGAGGACTATCATATCCATTGAGAGTGGGCAGTACAACCCGTCATTAATGCTGGCTTACCGTATGGCGCGGGTGTTCGGCGTCAGCGTGGAGGAGCTGTGCTGTCTTGAGGAAAATATGGAAATGGAGGATGAAAGACGTGAAAAAATGGCGTGAAATGAGCTATTATGACAGAATAATATGGCGTATCCGAAGTCTCGGAGCGGCGCGGGGGAGTGAGCGGTATGGAAATCATCGAATTTGAGGAAAAATACCGGGACGACATGATCTTTACTGTCCTCTCCGCCAAGGACGCGCTTGGGCGGATACCCAGTATAAATGAGGATCTGCTTGATGTGCGTAAAAACTACATGGATCGGGGCGGCATGTTTTGGCTCGCTTTGGAAAACGGGCGCGTGGTGGGCTGCGTGGGGTACAGCCTGGTCCCCGGCTCCGGGGACGCGGTGCTTCACCGGCTCTATGTCAAGCCAGACCGAAAGCGTCAGGGAATCGGTACTGCTCTTCTCGAAACGGCGGAGAACTACATGCGAAGCCGCAGCATAACCGGCGTGCGCGTGCATCTTGGCGAGCCGCGGGAGCAGTGGTTCGAGTCCTACGCCTTCTATCCCAAGCACGGCTATACGGAGCTTGAGCCGAGGCACATGAGAAAGGAGCTTCTTTGATGAACTATCAGGACATAAACGCCAAAACCATCGACCGGTGGGTGGAGGAGGACTGGGAGTGGGGCAGACCCATTGACCGCGAGACGTATCTGCGCGCCCTCCGGGGCGATTGGGACGTGCTGTTGACGCCCACAAAGCCCGTCCCCCACGAGTGGCTGGGCGAGCTTGGGGGAAAGAGTCTCCTGGGCCTCGCCTCCGGCGGGGGACAGCAAATGCCCATATTTGCCGCGTTGGGCGCAAGGTGCACGGTGCTGGACTATTCGGACCGGCAGCTTGAGAGCGAGCGCCTTGTCGCCGCGCGGGAGGGCTATGATATACGTATCGTAAAGGCCGATATGACAAAGCCCTTGCCCTTTTCCGACGGCGAGTTCGACATCATATTCCACCCTGTCTCCAACTGCTACGTCCGGGAGGTCGAGCCCATCTTTGCCGAGTGCTTCCGCGTTCTCAAGACCGGCGGCAGGCTCCTTTGCGGCCTTGACAACGGCGTAAACTTCATGGTGGGGGAGGACGAGTCTAGGATCGTGAACAAATTCCCCTTTGACCCCACCAGCGACCCCGACCAGCTCCGGCTTCTGGAGGACACCGACTGCGGAGTTCAGTTCTCCCACACGCTCACCGACCAGATCGGCGGACAGCTCCGTGCGGGATTCAGGCTCTTGGACGTCTACGAGGACACCAACGGCGAGGGCTATCTCCACGAGCTCAATATCCCGTCCTTCTGGGCAACGCTGTCTGAAAAACCGTGAATCAGAGCTTCCTTAGTATTGCATCCTGACGGTGATCTTCACGCAGTTGTCCGCGTCCTCCCGCGTGTACTCCGCGCCGTCGGGGAGCGAGGACTCCACCGCCATCAGAAATTTGCGGAACCGCACCGGCACCCGCGGAGCCAGAACCGCGTCAACGTACGCCTCCGCCGCCTCCTCCGGCAGCGCCATGTAAGCCATCTCCACAGCCGCCGCCTCCCGCAGTCCCGGCTCCGCTATCCGCTCCAGCGCCCTCATATGCGCCCCTGAAAGCCCCGGTATCGCCGGCCTTTCCAAAACCTTCATAAATAATCCTCCTCACGGTATTTTCTATAAAATACCATAAGGAGGATTTATTTTTTGAAGAATACCGTCGAGTCCTCACTCATCCCTGCACAGGAGACAGTCCGTGGTCACGCCAAGTATATCGGCGATCTGGACGAGTCTGTCCACAGGAGGAAACGCCCTGCCGCTTTCGTATTTGCGATACGTGCTGATGGTTATATGAAGCGCATCCGCCATTTGCTGAGCGGTAAAGCCTTTTTCCTTCCTGACTTCATTCAGCCGTTTCCCAAGCATGATGACCTCTAAATATACTAAGTTTTCCAAATTTCAAAAAGGGCAAAGCCCTTTTTGAAATTATATTGTCTTGATATTCAGCTCCTTGAGTTGTGCCTCCGTGACCTCTCCGGGGGCGCCCATCATCACGTCCTGGGCGTTTTTGTTCATGGGGAAGGGTATTACCTCACGGATGGTCTCGGAGCCCGTCAGGAGCATTATCATGCGGTCTACGCCGGGGGCTATACCGGCGTGGGGAGGAGCGCCATAGCAGAAGGCGTTGTACATGGCGGGGAATTTGGCCTTCACGTCCTCCTCGCCAAGCCGCACCAGCTTGAACGCCTCTATCATGATCTCCGGGTCGTGGTTGCGCACCGCGCCGGAGCTGAGCTCCACGCCGTTGCACACCAGGTCGTACTGGAAGGCGGTGATAGTCAGCGGGTCCACCTCGCCCGCCGCCGCCTTTTGAAGTATCTCCAGCCCGCCGTTGGGCATGGAGAAGGGGTTGTGGCAGAACTCCAGCTCCCCGGACTCCTCGCCGATCTCGTACATGGGGAAATCCACGATCCAGCAGAAGGCGTACTGCTCCGCGTCCATGTGGTTGGGGCAGAAGGCGCCCAGCTTTGAGCGAAGCACCCCGGCGGTCTTCTGCGCCGTCAGCCTGTCGCCGGCGGTGAGGCCCACAAAGCAGCCGGGCCTCAGCCCCAGTCCGTTAACCACCTTGTCCTTGATGGGCTCCACGAACTTGGCGATACCGCCGACAATGTTGGAGCTCTCGTCGTACCTGAACCAGTACGCCTTCTGCCCCGCCTGGACCTCCACGTCGGCGCACAGCTTGTCTATCTGCTTGCGCGTGCCCTCAAAATCCGTGACCACGACGGCCTTCACCGTGTTCCCCTCAAAGGGACCGAAGCCGCAGTTTGAAAGGAGCTCCGTGGCATCCTGAAGCGTAAGGTCGATACGCAGGTCCGGCTTGTCGGAGCCGTATTTGTCCATTGCCTCCAGATACGGTATGCGCTTGAAGGGAGCGCCGGAGGCCCTGTCGAACGTCCCGAATTTGGCGAAGATGGGAGGCAGAACGCGCTCCAGGACGGCAAAAACGTCCTCCTGTCCGGCGAATGCCATCTCCATATCCAGCTGGTAGAACTCTCCGGGCGACCTGTCGCCGCGGGCGTCCTCGTCGCGGAAGCAGGGGGCGATCTGGAAGTAGCGGTCAAAGCCGGAGGTCATGAGCAGCTGCTTGAACTGCTGTGGCGCCTGGGGCAGGGCGTAGAACTTACCGGGGTGCTTGCGGGCGGGAACAAGGTAGTCCCTGGCGCCCTCTGGGGAGGAGGCTGTCAAAATTGGCGTCGTTATCTCAAGAAATCCCTCGTTTATCATGGCGTTCCTCAGCGCCGCCACCACGTTGGAGCGAAGGACTATGTTCTTCTTCACATCGGGATTCCTCAGATCCAGATAGCGGTACTTGAGCCGCAGGGCCTCGTCCGCCTCCTTGGAGCGGTTTATCTGGAAGGGGAGCTCGTTGTAGCGGCAGCGCCCCAGCAGCTCCACGGACTCCGGCACCACCTCGATGTCGCCGGTGGGCAGGTTGGGGTTCTTGCTGCTGCGCTCGCGGACGGTCCCGTTGACGGCTATGGTGGACTCCTTGTTCCAGCCCTTCACCGTGGCTAAAATGTCCTCGTCCTCAATGACCACCTGTGTGGTCCCGTAAAAGTCCCGAAGCACCAGGAAGGCTAAATTCGCGCTTACAAGGCGCACATTCTCCATCCAGCCTACCAGCCGGACCTCCTGCCCCACATTCTCCATGCGAAGCTCGTTGCAGTTATGCGTGCGTGATTGGACCATAAGCTGTCACTCCTCTGTCTGAATATGCTGATACTAATATCTAATTAAAATAAGCCATTCGCGCCGGTCTTTTTCGCGCCATGCCGCGTCAGCCGCCTTGGAAATACCAATGGGTATTCCCTGTGGCGCCTTCCTTGCCTGGCACGAAAAATACTCGCCGCTCGATGTCTCATTTTAAATAGATATTAGTATGAATATCCGTTTTTTTGTATCATCATTGGTTGACGCCGGTGTCCTCTTCGGGATTGTTGGGGTACAGCGGCGAGATAACGCCGTAAACGTCCATCGCCCACTCCTCCTTGTCCTGGGTGGTCACCAGCGTGGAGCTGCGCCCCGTGAGGCGGAGCTTTCCGCCCGCGTACTCCGCCGTGAGAGTGGAGCCGGAAACCCGGCAGCTGAAGGTGACGCTCCAGAACACGTCCCCCTCACCAAGGGCCGGGAGGCTGTCGGAAAACAGCCCCGCGGGCGTCATTCCGAACCCCCGCACGTCAAAAAGACCTATGAGGCGGTCAAACGCCGGGTCATCCTCCGTCAGTACGAGCTCCTCCGGCGGCGCGGAGCCGTCTGAATACTCCCCGGCGGAAACGGTTATGTCGCTCACCGCCGCGAAGCTGAAAAGCCCCGGCGCGTAGCTGTCCGAGGACATGGGCCTGCACAGGATAAGCCCCACCACAATAAGCACCGACAAAATTATCGCCGTGACAGTGAGAATCTGCTTTGCTGTCATGCTCTCAGTCCTTTATGGGGCTGACCGGAGCCACGGACGCCCGGCGCACCGCCTCGATTGCCTCTCCAAAGCTCAAAAGCTCCTGCCATCCGGTCCTCATGTCCTTTAACGACACCTTCCCCGCCTTCACCTCGTCCTCGCCGAGAATGGCGGCAAAGGGGACCTTGAGCTTGTTGGCGTACGCCATCTTCGCCTTGAACTTCTTTGGCTCGGCGTATATCTGCGCACGTATGCCCGCACCTCTGAGGCCTGTGGCAAGCTCCACGGCGGGGGCGCGGTCGTCGGTCATGGGGAGGATAAGCACATCCGCCGGAGCCGTGGGCAGCTCGTCGGAGAGCAGCCCGCAGTCGTCCAAAATGAAGAAAAGCCTTGTGAGCCCTATGGAAATGCCCACCCCCGGCAGAGATTTGTCCGTGTAGTACCCGGCAAGGTTGTCGTACCGCCCGCCGGAGCATATGGACCCCACCTCCGGGTGGTCTGTCATGAACGTCTCATACACAGTCCCGGTGTAGTAATCAAGGCCTCTCGCAATGGTCAGATCCACCGCGAAGTGGTCCTCCGGCACGCCGAAGGACTTCAAAAGCCCAGTCACCGCCGCAAGCTCGTCGAGCCCTGTGTCAAATACTCCGCTGCGCCCGCGGAAGTCCCGGAGCCGCTCCAAAACCCTGTCGTTGGAGCCCTTTATGGACATGAAGTCAAGTATCTCCCCGGCGCTCGCCTCAGGTACTCCCAGGTCCTCCGTGAGTATCCCGCGCACCTTCTCGGCGCCAATCTTCTCCAGCTTGTCCACCGCGCGCATTATGTCCCCGGACTTCTCCGAAAGCCCCAGCATATCGTAAAAGCCGGTGAGCACCTTGCGGTTGTTCACCCTTATCACGAACCGCCGGAGCCCCAGCTCTGTGAAGACGCGGTATATGATGGAGGGGACCTCCGCCTCGTTCATAATGTCCAGGCTCCCGTCGCCGATAACGTCGATGTCCGCCTGGTAAAATTCCCGGAACCTGCCCCTCTGCGCCCGCTCGCCCCGGTAGACCTTGCCTATCTGGAAGCGCCGGAAGGGGAAGGTGAGATTTGAATAGTTCATGGCGACGTATTTCGCCAGAGGCACGGTGAGGTCGAACCTGAGCGCCAGGTCGCTGTCGCCCTTGGTAAAGCGGTATATCTGCTTTTCCGTCTCCCCGCCGCCCTTGGCAAGAAGCACGTCGGACGCCTCGATGACGGGCGTGTCCAGCGCCGTGAAGCCGTAGAGAGAGTAGACGCGCCTGACCGTGGCCATTATCGCGTCCATCGCCGCCTGCTTCTCCGGCAGCAGCTCCATGAACCCTGACAGTGTGTGGGGTTTTATCCGTTCCATGTAAATTTCTCCTCGCATACAAAGCCCCCGCCCGACAGGACGGGGGAGCTTCTTGTGGTGGTACAGGACCCGCTCCGGCGGGAGCGGGGCGCTCAGTTTTTGGGGTTAACTATGTCGCGCCAGTCAAGCATACCGTCCTTCAAGCCGCGTATAAGCACCTCCGCGGTGGCCACATTGGTGGCAAAGGGCACGTTCTGCTGGTCGCAAAGCCTGCCTATCTTGTTGGTTGACGCCATGGCGCGCGGGTCGGTGGGGTCGGAGAAGAACAGCACCAGGTCCAGCTCGTTGTAAGCGAGCCTCGCCGCCATCTGCTGGTCCCCGCCCTGGTCGCAGGAGAGGTACAGGTCAATGGGTAGCCCCGTTGCCTCCTTCACAAGTCTTCCGGTGGTGTTTGTGGCGCAAATCGAGTGAGCCGAGAGGATTCCGCAGTAGGCGATGCAAAACTGCACCATCAGTTCCTTCTTCCTGTCGTGTGCCATAAGCGCGATATTCATACCGTCACCAACCTTTATAAAATAAATAATTAATGTTTTGCCCCTAAATTTTCGTAAGCTTGATTTTTTCGCCGGCAAGCCTTCCGGCTATGTTCCTAAACTGCCCCCAGGCGCGCTTCGCGCCGTAGGAGATAAGCGGAACCTGCAAATTACCCGCCTCGGAGACGCTGCCGTCCTCGCTGACCACCCCGATGAGCTGCGCGCCCACGGAATCTATCACGTCGTCCAGCGACCGGCGAAGCCTCCTGTATTCCCTGGGGCTCACCCGGTTCACAATGAGCCGAAGCTTTGTGACTCCCAGCGCCCGCAGCTCCGCGGCGGCGCGCTGTCCGTCCCGAAGGCACGTAAGATCCCCCGTGGCGACTATAATCGCCATGTCCGCGGCGGAGGCGGCAAGGCGAAAGCCCGTGCCTATACCGGCGGGGGAGTCCAGAAGAATGTAATCGAAGCTCTCCTTGTACCCGTCAATGAGCGCCTTAAACGCGCCGCTGTCGGCGGCGGGCAGCTTGTCCACGGGGGCGGAGAGGAGATAGAGGCCTGAAAGCTTCGGGTGCTCAGCGATAGCGTCGGAGGCGCTTATACTGCCCTCCAGCACGTCCGCGTAATCCCACAGCACTCCCTCCGCCATGCCCAGCGTCAGATCCAGGTTCCTGAGCGCCGCGTCGCAGTCCACGCACAGCGTCCTGTGCCCCATGCGCGCCAGAAACGAGCCGATGGCGGCGGTACACGCGGTCTTACCCGTGCCGCCCTTTCCCGAGGTTATCAAAATCGATGTACCCATACATACTCCCATTAAGAATTATATATGAAGCTTGACATTTTTGCAATATGAATAAACAAATATCTTATTCAAAATTCGGATATTTGCAGGAAAAAACTGCAAAACATCACCGAAAAAACGGAAATTTTCAACATTTTTGCAGGAAATCATTTAAGAAGCGTTTCGTCCGTTGAGACACTTTGGCTCGCGCGGGAGGCGGAGCCGGAAAAATAGGCGTCCATCATGTCCCGCGCAATGGTTATGAGCGAGGAGCCGGAGCCGCCCTTCTCCACCACCACGGCGATGGCGATCTCCGGGTCGTCGGCGGGGGCGTAGCAGACAAATACGCCGTCGTTCATGGAGGAGTTGGCAGACTGCACGGTGCCGGTCTTTGCCGCCACGGGCACCTGGTAGTTGGAAAGCGCGGATTTCGCCGTGCCCTCTGTGGCGACCGCCCTCATGCCCCTCTGGAGCACCGGGATATACCCGCCCGTATCCTCGATCACGCTCTTGACCTGTGGCGTGTTTTTCAAAATGAGGTCGGAGTAGTCGAAGCTCACGATGTTGCGGAGCACCGTCACCTTGTTCAGCGTCCCGCCGTTGGCGATGGTGGAGACGTAATTTGCCAGCTGTACCGGTGTAAACTCGTTGTAGCCCTGCCCGATGGAGGCGAGTATGGTGTCAGCCGCCCACCAGCCCTCGTTTTTGAGCTCCATTTTCAGCTCCCTGGACGCCACCCAGCCCACGTTGTCGCCTATCTCGATGCCCGTGTGGTCTCCGAAGCCAAAGAGACGCGCGGCGGCGGATAAGCGGTTTATGCCTATCCTGTCGCCTATGGTGTAAAAGAAGAAGTTGCAGGACTGCGCCAGCGCCCCCACCACGTTCAGGTCCCCGTGGGAGTAGGGGTACACGTAGCACCTGGGGGCGAAGCCGGCGTCGGCGTACTCGGTAAACTCCGAGTCGTCGTGTATTATCGTCTCCGGCGAGATGAAAAGGTTGCTCAGCGCCGCGTAAGCGGTGACCATCTTGAAGGTGGAGCCGGGGTTATACTGCCCGCTGGTCGCCCTGTTGTTCAGGGGGTGGTTCGCGGTGTCGTTGGCAAGCTGAGAGTAGTTTTCGTAGAAGGTTGACAGGTCAAAGGTCGGGTAGCTCGCCAGCGCCAGCACCTCTCCGGTGTTTATGTCCAGCATCACCGCCGCGCCCCCGACGGCAAGCTCCGGCTCCTGGTATCTCTCATTCTCCGCCGTCTCCGCCTCCGCCTGGGCTATACGCTCCGCGTTCATGGCGGCGATCCTTGTCGCCAGCGCGTTTTCCGTGGCTGCCTGGAGGCTTATGTCGATGGTGAGGTACACGTTGTCCCCCGCCAGCGCGGGCGAGTTTTCCACCACATCGATCACCGCGCCGGAGGCGTCCCGGTAGGTGGTGACGGAACCGGGAGTGCCGTGCAGATACTCCTCAAACGCCGCCTCCGCCCCCGTCTGGCCCACCTGGGAGTTCAGGGGATAGCCGAGATCCTTGTATTTATCGTCGTATTGCGCCCTTGTCATGGCGCCCACGTAGCCCAAAAGGTGCGCGCCGTAATCCGTGTGGTACTCCCTTGTGGAGCGGGTGCTTATGGACACGCTGGGCAATGCCTGCTCGGAGATGTAGCTCACCAGCTCCTCCGGTATGTCCCTGGCGAAGACGTAGTCCGCCGTCATCGCCACCACCTGAATCTCCAGCCCGTAGCGCACGCCGATTATCTTCCTTGCGTCCTCGGCGGTGACGGTGTAATCTATCTTGTAGTGCTCCCTCATCCAGGATATGAGCTGCGTCGCCGATATGCCGGGGTTGTCCGGGTCGTCAATGGAGACGGTATACTCAAAATACGACTCCAGGGAATTTTTAAAGTACGCGAAATACTTGCTCAGTTGGCTCCTCTGGGAGCTCGTGGCGTAGGCGTCGAACTCAAAGGGCGCGGTTTTCGTCACGGGGAAGTTGTCGGTGTACTCCACGCCCCACCGCTCCGCCGCGCGTATGAGCTTCAGCACCGTCCCGTTGGGGTCCGCCTCCTTCAAAAGCTGGTCGCGGGAGATGCGCACGTCCCTCACCGTCCTGTCGGAGACAAGGAGCGTCCCGTTCCTGTCCAAAAGCGACCCTCTGGCGGCGCTAACCGTCACCGTTGTCGCCACGGTGTCCTGGGTGTCGTCCTCCAGCGCCCGCACGTCCAGCGCCTCGATCCTGTACAGCGTCAGCCCGTATACGGACAGAAGCAGCGCCATCACCAGGGCAAGAACGATAAGTCTTGATTTTTTGATGTATTTTTCCATTAAACCACCGTTACCTTTTTACGCCGGGGTCAAGCTCAGATCACACGGCTCAAAAACCTTGAAATATAATATATCGGGAGGGTGAACACCAGCGTGTATAGGCACTGGTCCACCGCTATCCCCACCGTCAGCGCCACGGGAGCTCCCCGAAGTATCACCGGCGCGAGCACCTGGAAGGCGGAGCATATCAAAAGCTGCATCGCCGCGCACACCAAAAACGACGGGAACCCCTGTACCAGAACCGTATCCGAAAGAAGCCCAATGAGAAGCCCCGTGAGGGTGAGGAGAAGCGTGAACTCCACCGTCAGCTGATTGCAGGCGAGGTCCATAAGTATGCCGGCAAAGAGCCCGAAAAGCCCGCCGCCGTAAGAGCCCAGGAACAGCGCCATTCCCGCCGCCGCCAGCGGCAGTAAAAGCGGCTTTACGCCCAAAAGCGTGATGTGCGTGAATACAGTGGACTGGAGGATGTAGAGAAGCAGTATATACGGCGCCAGTATCAGCGCCTTTATTAGCGTCACATTCTTCCGCTTCGTCATGCCGCCGCCTCACTCGCTCACCGCGAAATCGGTTATCACATAGGCGTGGGCAAGCCCCGTCAGGTCCGCCGAGGGCTCCACCACGGCGTATGGGTCAAGCCCGGAGGAGCTGACGCCGATGCCGGAGATGGTGCCTATCACCAGCCCCGCCGGGTAGACCCCGCCGGAGCCGGAGGTGACCACCGTGTTCCCGATTATCACGTTGCTGTCGCCGGAGATGTAGGAGAGCTTCAGGTTCCTGTCCCGGAAGAGCTCAAAATCCCCCGAGGCGACGCCCGTCTCGTCCGTCTCGTAAATCACCGCCCCCACGCTCATGGTGGTGTCGGCTATGGTGGTGACCACGCTGGAGGTGCCGGTCACCTCCGTGACCTGCCCCACCAGATAGCCGTTTTCGTTGACCACCGGGTCATAAAGCTCCACGCCGTTGGAGGAGCCCTTGCTTATGGTGAAGGAGGAGGAGAAGTTGGAGGCTGTCCAGGAGATCACCGTCGCCGGCTCCATCACCAGGTCCTCATGCCTCTCCGCGAAGCCCAGAAGCGCCCTGAGCCGCTCGTTTTCGTCGCTTATCTCCGTGTACTCCCTGTACTCCTGCTCAAGCTCCGCTATCCTCGCCCGCAGGCGCGCGTTCTCCGCCTCGGCCTCGTCATAGCGGTAGATGTAGTTGTATGTCCGCTCAAGCGTTGCCACAAGGCTCGTCATGGCGCTTTTGATGGGCTTGAAAAACGGCTCGGACAACAGGGCGGCAAACCCCGCGTGCCCGCCTGAAAGCGCCACCGATATGGCGGCGGCTATCGCCACCAGCAGCGCCGCCCCGGCGATGTATATTCCCTTTCCGGATCTTAATGATTTCAAGTGTTTTCACCCTTTTGAAAAACGTTGAATCCAGCTTTCTTGAGCATCCGCGCCAGCGTTGACACCGGCAGTCCCACAACGTTGCCGTAGTCCCCGCGTATGCCGCTGACCAGCATCGCGCCGAGCCCCTGTATCCCGTAGGCGCCCGCCTTGTCCATGGGCTCGCCGGTGGATACGTACCAGTCTATCTCGCTGTCCGTGAGCTTTCTGAACCTCACGTATGTGACGCGGCTCGATACCAGCCTCACTTTGCCGCGCAGTACCGCCACGCCCGTGATGACCCGGTGCTCCCTTCCCGAAAGCGCCCGGAGCATACGCTTTGCGTCCTCCGCGTCCGCGGGCTTGCCCAGCGGCGCGCCGTCAAGGAACACCAGCGTGTCCGCCCCGATGACTATGTCGTCCTCCCCGGCTCCGGCGGAAACGTCCAGCGCCTTCCCCAGGGCTATCCTCTCCACCGCGTCCCGGACGTGCGCGGAGAAGTCGTACGGCTCCTCGCGCCGGGAGGGGCGCGCCTCAAATTCCGTTATGCCCATCCCCCGCAGGAGCTCGCTCCTGCGCGGAGAGGCGGAAGCAAGGATGATCATGCCAAAACCCTCAAAATTTCCCGTAGGTCGTGCTCACCGGCTCAAAGGTCCCCATATCCAGGTACCTCTCGCACACGCCCACGCACTCCTTCGCGTTCTCCGTGGTGAAGGCGAGCCTCACGCCCCAGAGCCCCGCTGTCATGTACTCCTTCGCCCTTCGCAGAAGGTGGAGCTTCCCGGCGCTCCAAAGCGTGTTCCCGCAGTCAAAGCCCCTTGTGACGGGGCAGAGGAAGCCGTTGCTGTCGGGGAAGCCCAAAAAGCTGTCGCAAGAGCAAACCCCCGTCCGCGCCCGTATGAGGCACCCGGCGGTGCTCATCAACGGCATCCGCCCGTATACCACAAGCTCCGTGTCCAGGTATTTCTTTATGCTTCTCACCCTGGCGCTCGTCAGATCCTCCGCCAGAGCCGCGGATTTCAGCCCCAGCCCCAGGAGCACCGCCAGCGTGCCGGAGTTTTTCACCCTCAGCGCCGTGTCGCCCCGGACCTCAAAGCCCAGTTTTCGAGCGTAAACTATGTGCCCCGGATCGCCCACGGCGACCTGGGTTATCCCCAGCTGCCGCGCCTTGAGCAAAAGCTCCGTGACGCGCCCCAGCTGCGCGCTGGTTATCACCGCCGGCAGACGCGGGCAGACGGATATGTCCCGGCTGTCAAGGAACCCCTCCAGCCGCTTGTCCCCGCTGACGGCCTCCTCCAGCGGCAGGTACACCACCGGCGGTGCGAGGGCGAGGAGCCCGTCGGAGAGCTGCGCGCACTTCAGCACCGACACCGTCAGCACCGGCGTCTCGGTGGGGGAGGGGACGGCGGGCAGCTCAGGCGTCGCCTCCTCCGCCCTGGGCTCAAACCCGGTGCGCCTGAGGGTGAGCTCCCGCAAAAGCCTGTCCCTCACGGGACCCACCTCTTTTGGGTCCAGATATATCCCCTTTTCAATACTGCACGTAACCCCGTCGCAGCTGTACGGCGTGCCGCCGGTGTTGAAAAGCTCGGTCCTGAGCATCGCCGGCGTGGTCTCCGTGTGGAAGGCAAGCGAGGGCGACGCGCCGGCGGCGGAAACCGTGTTCCCCCGGTCGTCGGTCACCGACAGGGTGAAGGGTTTTTCAAGCCTCAGCTCCGCTTCAAAGGTCACCTTCACCCGCTGAAATTCGTGGTTTAAATAGTTTTTCCTCACCGCCAAGTTAAAGGGCGTGTCCCCCCGCGGCTCCTCTCCCGGAGCCCCAAGCATATCCCCGAAGTCCCCGGCGGCAAAATACCCCTCGCTGAAGCCGTCGGAGGGGAACGCCCCCCTCAAAAGCTCCCGGTCCTCCTCCGAGGGCGCGCGGCCCGTGCCCAGGGCGCGGGAGTATACCCCCGTCACCGCCGCGGCGTACTCCGGACGCCTGTCCCTGCCGTCAATCCGCAGGGCGGAGACCTTCATCTCCGAAAGCTCCTCAAGCCTGTCAACAAGGCACATATCCCTCATGGCAAGGGGGTGCTTCTCCTTTATCCCCGCGGGGAAATCCCTGAGGCACTGCCTTTGGCAGGGACCCGCCGGCGCGCCGTCCGGCGACTCAAGCTTGCACGTCCCGGCGTAGGCGGGGCACATTGGTCCGTGTACCGGGTACTCGATCTCTATGGGCGACGACTCGCATATCTCCCGCAGCCGCTCCCTTGAAAGCTCCCTCGCCACCGCCACCCTTGTTACGCCCATGGCGGCGCACAGCCTCACCCCGTCCGGGTCGTGTATCCCAAGGCTCTCGGCGGCGTGTATCGGCATGGAGGGTATGGCGCGGCGCAGCGCCCATATGAGCCCCATGTCCCCGGCGATGAGGGCGTCCACCCCCATCCTCGCCGCCCTGCGCCCGTTTTCCAGCGCCAGGGGTATGGCGTCGTCGTTGGGCTCAAAGTCCAGGCAGACGTAGACCTTCACGCCCCGAACGCGGCAAAACTCCGCCGCCCTGCCAAGCTCGTCCTCCGTGAGGTCATAGGGGGCGCGCTTTTCGCCCGTGGAAAAGCTCAGGTACACCGCGTCCGCGCCGCTCTGTACCGCCGCCGAAACGCCCTCCGCCGAATACGCCGGAGCCAAAAGCTCTGGCCGAAGGTCCATACGCCCCCTCCTTTCCAAAAATTGCATGTCCATGCGCATACTCGCACAGATAAAAGCATTATAGCACACCGGGATACGGAATTAAATCCGTTTTTTCGAAAATTAATAAAAAATTGAAAATATACTTTTTTCGCCCCTCGCCCTTGTATCCCGAAGGATTATTTGATATAATAACAAAATATGAATGTTTCATAAATGATTTCGGGAGACAGGAAAAGTGTACGGCAGTTGGAATGTAAAAGGATATGAGCGGGCGGCGGCGGTGGAGCTTTGCCGGCGCGGGGTGAACCCCATGGCGGCGGTGCTCCTGGCCTCCCGCGGTATAACCGGCGAGCGGGAGCTTCGGGAGTATATGTCCGATGACCTGTCGCTCCTCTCGGACCCCATGTCCTTCGCGGACATGGACAGGGCGCGGGACAGGGTGCTTTCGGCGATAGAGCGCGGCGAGCACGTCGCCGTCTACGGCGACTACGACGTGGACGGCATCACCTCCAGCTCCATGGTGGCGGATTACCTTCGCGGCAGGGGTCTTGAGTGCGACATATACATACCCGAACGCCTTGAGGAGGGCTACGGCGTCAGAGCCGCCGCCCTTGACGCCATAAAGAGCCGCGGGGCGACGCTGGTCATAACCGTGGACTGCGGCATAACCGCGGTGGAGGAGGCAAAGCACGCCAAGGAGATCGGGCTTGACCTGGTCGTCACCGACCACCACAGGTGCGGCGGGGAGATACCCCTCGCTGTGGCGGCGGTGGACCCCATGCGCCTTGACTGCCCCTCCGCCTCCAAGTCCCTCGCCGGCGTGGGAGTCGCCTTCAAGCTCCTGTGCGCCGTGGCGGGAGAGGGGCATGAGGAGGAGCTTTTGGAAAAATACGGCGACCTTGTGGCGACGGGCACCGTCGCCGACGTAATGCCCGTCACAGGCGAGAACCGGGTGCTCATAAAGCGCGGACTCAAGCGCCTCGCGGACGGGGACAGGGCGGGGCTCGCCGAGCTCCGCGCCGCATCGGGGACCGACACCAAGGCGCCCACCGTCTCCGGCGTGGGCTTTGCCATCGCCCCCAGAATCAACGCCGCCGGAAGGCTGGGCAACACCGACATAGCGGTGGAGCTGCTGCTCACCCGCGACAGGCGCCGCGCCGCCGTCCTCGCCGAGGAGCTTTGCGCCATGAACCGAGAGCGCCAGAGGATAGAGAGCGCCATGTACGCCGAGGCTATGGCGATGCTGGAGGCCTTCCCCAACAAAACAAAGCCCATAGTTTTGGCGTCCCGCACCTGGCACCAGGGCGTCTGCGGCATCGTGGCCTCCAGGATAAGCGAAAAATTCAACGTCCCCGCCATAATGATCTGCGTAAAGGACGGCGTGGGGCGCGGCTCCTGCCGGAGCGTGGAGGGCTTCAACCTCTACGACGCCCTCACCGAGTGCGGAGACCTGCTCATGGGCTACGGCGGACATGAGATGGCGGCGGGCCTCACGGTGCGGGAGGAGCGGATAGACGCTCTGAGGGAGGCGCTGGGCAGGCTATATGAGGGCCGCCCCGCCCCTAAGCGTGTGCTCAACGTGGACTTTGAGGTAATAAAGCCGGAGCTTTTGAGCCTTCGCAACGTGGAGGCGTTGGACACCCTGGAGCCCTACGGCCCCGGCAACCCCTCGCCGGTGCTGTGCATGTACGGCGTGACGGTGGAGAACGTCGCCTCCCTCTCCGACGGCAAGCACACAAAGCTCTGGATAAGCAAGAACGGCGCGACCTTTGAGGCGCTCTTCTTCTCCAAGAGCCCGGAGGAGCTGGGAGTGAGGCCCCGCAGACAGGCGGACATCGCCTTCTCCCCCCAGATAAACGAGTTTCGCGGCAGGAGGACGGTACAGCTGAGCCTCTGCGACGTGAAAATGCTGTAAAATCAAGTTAATTTTTCCCCACAGGTGGATTTGATATGGATATTCAGGAAACCGCGAACCCGGCGGCAGACGCCGAAAAAGAAAATCTCACCCCGGACCCCTGCGAAGAGGCATATAAGCGCCTTGAGGCGGCAATAGGGCAGGGCACCCAGATAAAGTCCACGGAAAAGATCCGCAAGGCATATGAGTTCGCTCGCGCCTCCCACGGCGACCAGCTTCGCAAGGACGGAAGCCCCTATATAACCCACCCCATCGCCGCCGCCGTCATAGTGGCTGAGATGGGCCTTGACGAGGAGTCCGTGATTGCCGCGCTCCTGCACGACGTCATCGAGGACACCCCCGTGACCCACGAGGAGGTGGCGCGCCGCTTCGGAGAGAGCGTCGCCGGCATCGTGGAGGGCGTGACCAAGCTTACAAAAATGCGCTACACCTCCAAGGAGGAGGAGCAGATGGAGAACCTGCGCAAAATGCTCCTGGCGATGGCCAGGGACATTCGCGTGGTGCTCATCAAAATGGCTGACCGCCTCCACAACATGCGAACCATGGAGTACCAGTCGCGGGAAAAGCAGCTGGAAAAATCCCGTGAGACAATGGAGATCTACGCCCCCATCGCCCACAGACTGGGGATGCAGAAGATAAAGCTGGAGCTGGAGGACCTGTCCCTTCTCTACCTCGACCCCGTGGGCTACCGGGAGATCGAAAACGCCCTGAGGGAGCGGGAGGAGCGAAATTCCGGCTTCATGGAGCGCACCGAGAGCGCCATCCGCGCCAGAATGGACGAGGCGGGCATAAAATGCGCCGTCCAGTCCAGGACAAAGGACATTTACTCCATTTACAGGAAGATGTACGGCAAGTCCATGGAGTTTGAGGAGATCATGGACATCTACGCCTTCCGTGTGATAGTTGACGACATCGCCGAGTGCTACAACGTCTTGGGCTGTATCCACGAGCTCTACAAGCCCGTTCCGGGGCGGTTCAAGGACTACATCGGCACTCCCAAGCCCAATATGTACCAGTCCCTCCACACCACCGTTATAGGCTCCGAGGGCATACCCTTCGAGGTCCAGATACGCACATGGGAGATGCACCGCACCGCCGAGTACGGCATCGCCGCCCACTGGAAATACAAGGAGGGCATACAGGGCAAGGGCGACGAGGACAAATTCGCCTGGATACGAAACCTCCTGGAGACTCAGGAGGACACCGACGCCCAGGACTTCATCTCCAACCTGAAGGTGGATATGTTCGCCGACGAGGTGTTTGTCTTCACCCCCCACGGGGACGTGAAGAGCCTGCCCGCCGGCGCCACGCCCATTGACTTTGCCTACTCCATCCACTCCGCCATCGGCAACCGCATGAGCTGCGCCAAGGTCAACGGGCGCATAGTGCCCTTCTCCCACATCCTGCAAAACGGCGACGTGGTGGAGGTGATAACCTCCGGCGCGTCCAAGGGTCCCAGCCGCGACTGGCTCACCCTGGTGAAGTCCTCCGAGGCGCGCAACAAAATACGCCAGTGGTTCAAAAAGGAGCGGCGCGAGGAGAACATCATCACCGGCAAAGCGGCGTTTGAGGCTGAAATGCGCCGCCAGGCGGTGCCCCTCACCGTCCTCTCCGACGAGAAGGCGCTTCCCAGGATATTGGAGCGCATATCCGTCTCCGCGCTGGACGACATGTACGCCTCCATAGGCTACGGCGGGCTTTCGGCGCAGAAGACGGTGAACAACATAAAGGACGAGATGCGCCTTATAGAGCGCACCGCCCGCAAGCAGGGGATAGATCCCGTCTGGGCAAGCCCCGTGGGCAAGCAGCAAAAGGCCGTAAACGGCATAATCGTGGAGGGCATAGACAACTGCCTTGTCAAGTTCTCCCACTGCTGTATGCCCGTTCCGGGTGACGAGATCGTGGGCTTCATAACCCGCGGCTACGGCGTCTCCGTCCACCGCACCGACTGCAAAAACTATGACGCCTCCACACAGCGGGAGGAGGACCGGGACCGCTGGATTCGCGTCCACTGGGCGCCGGGCGAGGACGACCTCTACCAGACCGCCATCGCCATCACCGCCGCCGACCGGGACGGGCTCGTCATGGACATAGCCACTGTCCTAAGTTCCCTAAAGGTCAAGGTGGACGCCCTCACCGCCCGCAACCAGGGCGGCGGCATCGCCACCATCTTCATCACCATCCGCGTCCACGACAAATCCGAGCTGGGGACGGCCATGGCGCGGATAATGAATGTCCGCTCCGTCAAGGAGGTAAAACGCCAAGGGGCGTAATACGTCATAACGGAACTGACTTGAGGACCGCGCCTTTAATAGGCGCGGGGGATTACTTTCCTCTCTTTTTGAATTCGTCAAAAAGAGAGGAAAGTAACAAAGGAGAGAAAAACCGACCAAAGAGGGATAATGTTATCCCTCTCTGGACTCTCGGTTGGGGTCGGCAGAAGCTTTACGCGCCCTACCGTATAGTCTCACGACGGCTCCCGCGGTCTGAAACTTTCACGCACGGGCAGAAGGAACGAAGCGCGGGTTCCCGTAAGCCGAATAGCACAGTCTCCGAACACGCTTAGCCGCTTAACGTGGTCTGGTAATTAGAACGCACTACCCTTCAACATCGCCGCGCTTTGGCTCTATAATCGGGCAAAATGTTTCAGAGCAGCTCCTACACGGCGTAAGCTGCCGCGTCTGTAATCTGACGCTCTACTTCTACATCCGCGCCCTCGGCTTCGCCATTGGGCGCTGGCGTTCAGTAATCGGAAGGTTCCCGTTCCCCGTCGCAACCGCTACCGGTCGAGTTCTCCGGGGGTGTCTCCAGTAGGGGGGCCTCAGCCCCCCTAACTGGTCGTTTTTAAAAGGGGATTGTCAAGGGGGAAAATCGAAATCCCCCTTGACCCGCTATTTCTCCTCTTTGTTACTTTCTCCTCTTTTGGCGGGACAAAAGAGGAGAAAGTAAGTCCCCCGCCATTTAATGGCGGACTCATTATAAAAAGCCCAACGGCTCAGGAGTGACAGCCTTCTGCCGAATTTGAAAGGAGTCTTTTCTTTGAGAGCAGTAGTCACGCGTGTCGCGTCCGCCTCCGTCGCCATCGACGGGGTCAATACGGCACGTATTAAAAAGGGATTTTTGGTGCTCCTTGGGGTGCATCGGGAGGATACGGAGGAGGACGCGGTGTATCTTGCGGACCGGGTCTGCGGGCTCAGGGTATTTGAGGACGGGCTGGGGAAAATGAATCTGAATCTTGCCGCCGCCGGCGGGGAGATACTCTGTGTTTCCCAGTTTACGCTGTTTGCCGACACAAGCTCCCGAAGACCCGGCTTTACCGAGGCGGCAAGACCTGAAATCGCGGTCCCGCTCTATGAGCTTTTCATGGCTGAGTGCCGGAAGAGGGGCTTTCATGTGGAGCACGGCGAGTTCGGCGCGGACATGAAGGTGGAGTCGGTGAACGACGGACCTGTGACAATAATTTTTGACACGAAAAAACAGTAAAATCACCTGCGTTTCACTTATTAAGGGGGATAAAAATGCTTATAAAGTGCATACCTGTCGGGCACATCGAGGCAAACTGCTACGTCGTCACCGACGAGAGCTCCTTGAAGTGCGCCGTCATCGACCCCGGCGATGAGTTCAACACCATCATGGACTACATCGAGGAGACAAAGCTCCGTGTGGAGGCCATATTCCTGACCCACGGGCACTACGACCACACCGGCGCCGCCGTTGCCCTCAGCGAGGAGACGGGCGCGCCCATATGGATAAACAGGGCGGACGTCACGGACACTCCTGAGTCCTACCGCTTTTTGGCGACCGAGGGGACCAGGTTCTACTCCGACGGGGACACCGTGGACGTGGGGCTTTTGAGGTTCCGGGTTATGGAGACGCCGGGACACTCCGCGGGCTCCGTGACGCTCAAATGTCAGGACGCGCTTTTTACGGGCGATACGCTCTTTGCCGGCTCCTGCGGGCGCACTGACCTCCCCGGCGGCGACTTCGAAAGGCTTATGGCGTCGCTGAGAAGGCTGGGGGACATACCGGGCAACTACGAGGTATACCCCGGACACATGGACCCCACCACGCTGGACGTGGAGAAGGCGAGCAACAGATACTTGAGATACGCGAGGGGACTATGAAGCTCTATCTTGTGGGCCATGAATACAAATACGCCGTGGAGCAGATAATGCTGGCGCTGTTCCCGGAGGCGCGGCCTGAGTACCCCACGGAGGGACCGGCGGCGGGGGACGACTATGCCGTTGTGGAGCTTGCCGGCGGCGGGGCGGAGTGCCGGGTGGAGCTGCGCATCAACGGAAAAACCGCCCGCGCTTCGGAAAAGGGCGATGTGTCGCTTCTCACCGAAAAGCGGGAGAGGGACAGGGAGTGCCAGAGGATAATTAAGCTTGCCTTTTACCACGCCGCCATGGAGACCGTCGGGGAAAAGCCCGTCTGGGGGGCGCTCACCGGCATCAGACCGGGGACCATCGTGACAAGGCTCCTGGAAAAGGGCGTGAGCGACGCGGACGCCCTGGAAAAAATGGAAAAGGGCTACTTCGTCTCGCCTGAGAGGGCGCGTCTGTGCCTTGACACGGCAAAGGCGTCGCTGAGGACCGAGAGGGAGCTTGCGGAGGGGGACATCGCCCTGTACGTGGGGATACCCTTCTGCCCCACCCGCTGCGCCTATTGCTCCTTTGTGAGCCAGAGCGTGGAGAAGTCCATGGGCATGATACCCGCCTTTCTGGAGGCGCTCCACAGGGAGATCGCGGCGACGGCTCAAACGGCGCGGAGGCTGGGGCTCCGCCCCGTGGCGGTGTATATCGGCGGAGGCACGCCCACGACGCTCTCGGCAAATGAGCTTTCGGCGCTTCTGGGGTGGCTCCGGGAGGAGTTTGACCTTTCCCATGTGAGGGAATTTTGCGTGGAGGCGGGGCGGCCCGACACGGTGACGGAGGATAAGCTCCGGGCGCTTTCGGGCGTCACCAGGGTGAGCATAAATCCCCAGTCCATGTCGGACGCGGTGCTTCGCGCCATAGGCAGGAGGCACACGGCGGAGGATATAAGGCAGGCTTACGCGCTCACAAGGAAAATACTCCCCTGCGAGGTGAATATGGACCTTATCGCGGGACTGCCCGCGGACACGCCGGATTCCTTTGAATCGACGGTGAGAGAGGTGCTGGAAATGGCGCCGGAGAACGTGACGGTCCACACCCTCGCCCTGAAAAAGGGCTCAAGGATAACAGAGGAGGACACCGCAAGACCCGGAAGGCGGGAGGTGGGGCTGATGCTGGACACGGCGGGCGCGCTTCTCACCCGGTCGGATTACAGGCCCTTCTACCTCTACCGGCAGAAGTTCATGTCCGGCGGGTTTGAAAACGTGGGCTGGTCAAAGCCGGGGTGCGAGAGCCTTTACAACATACTCATAATGGAGGAGCTTTGCACCATCCTCGCCATGGGCGGGGGCGGCTCAACAAAGCTTGTGGACAGGCGCTCCGGCAGGATAGAGAGGATATTTGACCCCAAATTCCCCAAGGAATACACCGAAAATATCGAAAAAATCATAGCCGATAAGGTCAAAATAGAGGCGTTTTATCGGGAAACAAGGGAGGAATGAGCATGGCTTACGGTATTGACACCATAAACCGGCGCGTCAGAGAGGACCCGGAGGGGTTCGTCGTTGACGCGGACAGGGCGTACTTCGCAAGGGTGTGCGAGGCCGCCGACGAGATAAGCGCAAATATGCACACCTGTCCGGTGGTGCTCCTCTCAGGCCCATCGGGAGCGGGAAAGACCACCACGGCGAAAAATATCGAGACCGAGCTGGAGGCACGGGGGATAAACTGCCACACCATCTCCATGGACAACTACTTCAACACCCTGGACCCCAGGACATGCCCCAGGACGCCGGAGGGGGAGATAGACTTTGAGTCCCCGAAGCTTTTGGACATGGACCTTTTGAACGAGCACTTCGCCATGCTCTCCAGGGGAGAGGAGATAAAGGTGCCGTATTTCATGTTCACCCGCCAGAAGCGGGCAGCCAGCCAGTTCACAAGGCTGCGCCTTGCGCCCAACGAGGTGGCGATATTCGAGGGCATCCACGCCCTCAACGACGACATCACCGGCAAAAATCCCGGCGCCTTCGCCCTCTATATCGCCGCCACTTCATCCATTGAGTTTCCCGACGGGAAGGTTTTCCGCCCTGAGTGGGTGCGGCTGGTGCGGCGCGTGGTCAGGGACAACAACTTCCGGGGCGCGGACGCTGAGTGCACACTGACGCTCTGGCCCAACGTCATGCGCGGGGAGCGGGAGCACATCACGCCATATATTCCCAAAGCGAGGCTGAAGCTGGACTCCTCGCTGGAATACGAGATGAGCGTCTTGGCGCCACTGGCCCTGCCGCTTTTTAAAAAGCTCACCCGGGACAAGCCCGCCTTCGGGGAGGTGGAGGAGCTCATACCGCTTTTGGAGCGGTTCGAGCCCCTGGACGAAAAGTACGTCCCCGCCACATCCCTCCTTCGGGAGTTCATAGGCGGCGGAATATACGAATACTAATGATTATTTTGCTTTGTAAGTGCATTATACCTCAAAGATAAGTAAATGTCAAGTAAAATTTTAAAGTAAAGTAAAATACAGCAAGATTTGCAATGTTTTATACTAATATCTATTTAAAAAGAGACACCGAGCGGCGAGTATTTTTCGCGTCAGGCAAGGAAAGCGCCGCAGGGAATACTGTATGTATTTCCAAGGCGGCTGACGCGGCATGGCGCGAAAAAGACCGGCGCGAATGGCTTTTTTTAATTAGATATTAGTATTAGGTGCCGGAGGGGGAGCGGTACGTTGACGGGCCCCCTCTGGTGTTATTTTATTCAAAAGTGTTAAAAGTTTGTCAATCACTACTCAAAATAAAGGTCAAAAGGACGAAAAAAACATAAAAATATCCTTATTATTTATTGCGGGCGGGGGACGGGCTGTGATATACTGTAAAGTGCCGAATCGGTATCGGGGATTCGGCGAAGGTCAATTGATAGGGAGGAAGGATACGTGGGTTCAGTGAAATTACCCAAGCTTCATGGCGTCCATGTTCCCCACAGGAAGAACACGGCGGCGATGGCACCGGTGAGGATGCCGGTCCCGCCCACGGTGACGATACCGATGTCCATGCACATCGGCGCGCCGGCGGTTCCCGCGGTGAAGGTGGGCGACACGGTGAAGGTGGGACAGCTTATTGCCGCGCCCGGCGGCTTTGTGTCCTCGCCTGTTTACTCCAGCGTCTCCGGGAAGGTGAAAAAAATCGACGACATGCTCATGTCCTCCGGCCGCTTTATGAAGGCGATCACCATCGAGGCGGACGGGGAGCAGGCGGTACTTGAGGGGATAGCGCCCCCCGATGTCACGGACCTTCCGTCCTTCATAAGCGCGGTGAGGGACAGCGGAGTTGTGGGTCTTGGCGGCGCGGGCTTCCCCACGGCGGTGAAGCTGAGCGTGAAGGACCTAAAGCAGGTGGAGGCGGTGATCATCAACGGCGCGGAGTGCGAGCCGTATGTCACCTCGGATACCCGCACAATGCTGGACGACGCCGCGCTTGTGCGCAGGGGCATCGAGCTTTTGCAAAGGTACCTGGAGGCAAAGCGGGTGGTCATCGGCATCGAGTCCAACAAGCCGGAGTGCGTGAAAAGGATGAGGGAGGAGACCTCCGGAATGACCGGCGTTGAGGTCATGGCCCTGCCGCCGCTCTACCCGCAGGGAGGCGAAAAGGTGCTCATCTACAACACCACCGGCAGGATAGTCCCGGAGGGGAAGCTCCCCCTGGACGCGGGCGCGATAGTCATAAACTGCACCACTCTGGCGGCGATAGCCAGGTACATAGACACGGGTATGCCGCTGGTGGAGAAGGTGGTGACCGTGGACGGCTCGGCGGTGAAGGAGCCGAAGAACGTCATAGCCCCCATCGGAGCCTCCATGCAGTCGCTTTTTGACTTCTGCGGGGGGTTCAAATCCGAGCCCAAAAAGGTCCTCTACGGCGGGCCCATGATGGGGATAGCGGTGCCAAATACGGACTTCCCCGTTATGAAGAACACCAACGCGATTCTGGCGCTGGACGAGAAGGACGCCACGCTTCCAGAGCCCACGGCCTGCATACGCTGCGGGCGGTGCGTGGACGCCTGCCCCTTAGGGCTCATGCCGGCGGCGATAGAGGCGGCGTACAACAAGAAAAACGTGGATAAGCTCAGGGCGCTGAAAGCGAACCTGTGCATGGAGTGCGGTTGCTGCTCCTTCGCCTGCCCTGCCAAGCGTATGCTGGTGCAGACGAACAAGCTCGCCAAGGGGCTCATCGCCGCCGACAACGCGGCGAAGAAGGCCGAGGCTGAGCGGAAGGCTAACGCGGAAAAGGCGGGAAAGGAGGAGGCGGTAAAATGAACGAGCTGAAGGTAAGCGTTTCCCCGCACCTGCGCAGTACGCGCACCACGCAGAACATAATGCTGGACGTGCTCATAGCCCTGTGCCCGGCGCTTGTGGCGTCAGTCATAATTTTCGGGATACGGTCACTGTTGCTGACGCTTGTGTCCGCCGCCGCGTGCGTCGCCTGCGAGTACATTTGGGAGAGGCTCATGAAAAAGCCGATCACCGTTTCGGACCTGTCGGCTGTTGTGACGGGCGTTCTGCTGGCGTTCAACGTGCCGGCGTCCATGCCGGTGTGGGAGCTCATCGTCGGGGACGTGGTGGCGATAATCTGCGTCAAGATGCTCTTTGGCGGCATAGGCTGTAACTTTGTGAACCCGGCGCTGGTGGGGCGCGTGGTGATGTTCTTTTCCTTCACCGGCGACATGACGAATTACCAGTTCCCCACCTTCATGGCGGGGAAGGTGGACGCGCTTTCCAGCGCCACGCCCCTGGCTGTCATAAGGAACGGCGAGCTGGGCTGGGAATACTTCGGGCGGCTCCTTCTGGGTACGCACGGGGGCGTTCTCGGCGAGACCTGCGCGCTGGCGCTGATCATAGGCGGCGTGTATCTTTGCGCGAGAAGGGTGATAAAGCCCATCATACCCTTGGCGTACATAGGCTCCACACTGCTTTTCGGGTGGATTTTCGGCTCGCCCCAGCCGGTGCTGGCGGTGTTCTCCGGCGGGCTCATGCTGGGCGCCATATTCATGGCGACGGACTACGTGACGAGCCCCACAACGAATCTGGGCAAGCTCATATTCGGCATGGGGTGCGGGCTCCTGACGGCGATGATGCGCACGTTCGCAAGCTCCGCCGGCGCCGTGACCTTCTCGATACTTCTTATGAACCTTGTGGTGCCCTACATCAATGACCTGACGGCGCCCAAGCCCTTTGGAGGTGTGACGGAGAAATGAAAGGGAACACGTTCAACGAATACTTTAAGCCCTTTGTGGTGCTGGTATGCATATGCGTCGTTGTATCCTTCCTCCTGGCGTTCACAAACTCGAAAACCGCGCCGGTGATCGAGGAAAACGAGCGGATAGAGGCGGAGAGGACGCGGCAGGAGGTGCTTCCGGGGTCCTCCACCTTCACGGAGCTGGACGTCTCCGGCATCGAGGGCGTTGAGACGGCCTTCAGGGACGACGGGGGCGCGGGATATGTCGCCACCGCCGGCTACAAGGGCTACGGCGGTATAGTCACCGTGACCGTGGGACTTGACGGCGAGGGCAAGGTGGTGGGTATATCCGCCAACGTGAGCTCCGAGACGCCCAACGTGGGCTCCAAGGCGGGACAGGAGAGCTACCTTCAAAATTACATGGGTCTTTCCGGGACTGCCGCCGGGGTGGACACCATAACAAACGCCACGTATTCCAGTACCGCCGTCCGCACGGGCGTCACGGCGATACTTGAGGCCTTCGATTCGGTAAAGGGGGCGAGCGCGAAATGAAGGACAAGATGAAGATACTTTTAAACGGCATATTCAAGGAAAATCCGGTGCTCATTCTGGCGCTGGGGTGCTGTTCGGTGCTGGCGGTGTCCGTATCCGTCTCCGGCGGGCTGGGCATGGGGCTGGCGCTCACCTTCGTGCTGGTGTGCTCCAACGTGGTCATCTCGCTTTTGCGGAACATAATCCCCGCAAAGGTGCGCATACCCTGCTACATCGTGGTCATCGCCACCTTCGTGACCATCGTGGAGATGGTGATGGAGGCGTATCTGAAGTCGCTTTACGACTCCCTGGGGGTGTTCCTTTCCCTCATCGTGGTCAACTGCATAGTGCTTGGCAGGGCGGAGATGTTCGCAAGCAAGCACTCCGTCGCGGACAGCTTCTTTGACGGGCTGGGCATGGGCATAGGCTACACCATGGTGATAACGGGGATGTCAGTGATACGCGAGCTCTTCGGGGCGGGGACGCTCTTCGGGATACGCATAATCCCTGAGGGGTACCAGCTGGGGATACTCACCCAGGCGCCGGGAGGGTTCTTCCTCTTTGGGTGCGCCATCGCCATACTGGTTGCGGCTATGGCGGCCCACGGAAAGAAATTTGAGCCGAAGATGGGGTGCGACGGCAACTGCGCCGCCTGCCATTCTCAATGTGACGACCGAAAGGAGGCTGAAGCGAAATGAGCAAGATCTTCCTCATTCTCTTTACCCTCGTATTCACCGAAAACTATGTGCTGGTGCAGTTTTTGGGCATATGCCCGTTCTTGGGCGTGTCCCAGAAGCTAAGCTCCTGTGTGGGCATGTCGGGCGCCGTTATATTCGTCATGACGCTGGCGTCCGCCGTCACCTGGGTCATATACAACACCCTGATGGTGGCCTTCGGGCTGGAGTTTATGAGGACCATAATCTTCATACTCGTCATCGCGGCGCTGGTGCAGCTGGTGGAGATCACGCTTAAAAAGTTCATGCCGCCGCTCTATAAGGCGCTGGGCGTGTATCTGCCGCTCATCACCACGAACTGCGCGGTGCTGGCGGTGACCATCCTCAACATCGACGAGAGCTACAGCTTTTTGGAGTCCTGCGTCTCCGGCTTCTCCGCGGGGCTGGGCTTCTCCGTGGCGCTGATACTTTTCTGCGGCGTGCGCAAGAGCCTGGAGCGGGCAAAGCCGCCCAAGTGCTTTGAGGGTCTGCCCATATCCCTGGTGGCGGCGGCCTTCACCAGCATGACCTTCATGGGCTTCACCGGCATGGCTGAGAATATGTTCGGCGGCTGAGGGGAGGTAGGAATATGACTGGGATATTGAACGCTGTTTGGGTACTTGCCGCCATTGGAGCCGTGTGCGCGGTGCTGCTGGTGCTGGCGGCCAAGTTCATGTACGTGCCTGTTGACGAGAAATTCCCCAAGATCCGAGAGTGCCTGCCGGGTGCCAACTGCGGCGCCTGCGGCTACGCCGGGTGCGACGGGTACGCCACGGCGCTTGCCTCCGGGGAGGAGGACAAGATAAACAAGTGCGTCGCCGGCGGCGACGCCGTCGCCAAGGCGCTGGCACAGGTGACGGGGGCGGCCTTTGAGGACGTGGTGGAGCAGGTCGCCATAGTGCGCTGTTCCGGCGACTGCAACACCGTGAAGAACAAGTCGGGGTACCAAGGGCTCGCCTCCTGCGCGGCGGCGAAGCTCCTTTACGGGGGACCCTCCATGTGCGTCTACGGGTGCATAGGGCTGGGGGACTGCGAGCATATTTGCCCCGAGGGAGCGATCAAGGTCGTGGACGGGCTGGCGCGGGTCAATTACAGGGCGTGCATAGGCTGTGGAATGTGCGTCAAGACCTGCCCCAACCAGGTGATAACGCTTATGCCCGACGTGGAGCGGGTCATCGTCGCCTGCTCCAACCGTGAAAAGGGCGCAAGCACCCGCAAGGAGTGCGAGAAGGGCTGTATCGGCTGTAAGAAGTGCGAGAGGGAGTGCCCGGCGGGGGCCATTACAGTTGTTGACAATTTGTCGCGGATAGATTATAATAAGTGTATGGACTGCGGCCACTGCCAGGACGTGTGCCCCGTGGGGTGCGTACACTTCCGCGTCTTCCGGGGCGCGCACAACGCGCCTTTGGCAGAAAAGGCAGACGCGTAAGCGCGTGGGATCAAAAGCCGCCGGAGCCCAGGGCTTTGGCGGCTTTTTTCAGCGGCATTATCCGGGGAGGTTTCTTATGCTTTTTACCAAGATGCAGGGAGCGGGGAACGACTTCGTACTTATCGAGAACCTGGACGGGAGCGTCGACACGGCGGAATACCCGCGTTTAGCGGCGAGGCTGTGCTCCCGGAGGCTATCCATCGGCGCGGACGGGCTTATGGTCCTGGAGCCGCCGAGGGAGGGCGGGGACGTGAGAATGGCGTTTTTCAACTCCGACGGCTCGGTGGGGGAGATGTGCGGGAACGGGGCGCGGTGCGTCTCGCGCTACGCCATCGAGCGGGGCTTCGGCAGGGGCGGGGAGGTCGGGATAGAGACCACCGCCGGACTTGTGACGGGGCGGCGCGTGTCGGAGCGGATGTACACCGTCAGGCTCAACGACCCCACCGTGATCGACCTGGAGCGCCGGGTGGAGGCGCGCGGGAGGGAGTACACCGTCTCCTATCTTGAGCTGGGGGACCCCGGCATACCACACGCGGTGGCGCTTTGCCCGCAGTGGCGGGATATGCCTGAGGAGGAGCTCAGGGAGACCTGCCGGCAGATACGCTTCTGGAGGGGCTTTCCCAAGGGCGCAAACGTCACCTTCTGCCGGGTGGACGGGGAGAACTCCCTGGACGCCAGGACCTTTGAGCGGGGCGTGGAGGACTTTACCCTCGCCTGCGGCACCGGCTGCGGCTCCACCGTCACGGCGCTGGCGCTGAGGGGGTACGTGACGGGCGTCAACACAAAGATCACCATGCCCGGCGGCACGCTCTACGTCACCGTGGACACCCACGGCGGCAAAGCCCAAAACATCATGCTAACCGGCCCCACGACAATGGTGGCGCGGGGAGAGGTGCTGGACGAGGAGCTTTGAGGGGGCGTGGTGAAGAATTGGACATAAGTATTGATATAATCAGGGAATTGTGCAATAATAGAGCCATGATATGGACGGGACATATCGTCAGGAGGCTGCGCGAGCGGGGAATAACCATGGACGATGTGAGAAACTGCCTTATGACGGGCGACATTATTGAGCAATACCCCGGGGATTACCCGTATCCCAGCTGCCTTATCAGCGGAAAAACCGTTTCGGGAAAGGCACTGCATATTGTTGCGGGGATAGGACAGGGAAGACTGTGGTGCGTTACGACGTATTTTCCCAGCGATGAAAAATGGAATGCCGGTGACGTGAGGAGAAAGGAGCGGTGAAGGCATGAATTGCTTTTTTTGCGGCGGCAGTATGGAGGAAGGCGTCACAAGCCATGTGGTGACGCTGGAAAAGTGCATTATTATTGTCAAGAATGTACCCTGCCTGAAGTGCGGGCAATGCGGAGAGACATTTTTTGAGGACAGCGTTGCCGAAAGACTTGAGGAGATAGTCAGCACCCTTCAGACGGTGGTGACGGAGATCGCGGTGGTGGAATTTACCCGGTCCGCCGCGTGATTGAGAAAGCGAAATACCTTATCCCCGCCCCTTTGACGAGAAGGCGCGGGGATAAGCTTTGCGTGGGGGAATGCGGTAATTTGCACGAAAGGAATGGGGAAGTTGCAAATATGGTATGTGTAACACGCTGAAAAGCTGAAATTTGCAAGTTTTGAGGTTGACATCGGGCAAATTCGGTCATATAATAGCGCATGAAAGAGCGATGGTGCTTTTCCGGAACGGAAAGCCGTTGCTCTTTTGTTATGATACTTGTCAATATCATATCTGTGTGATATAATCCCAACAACATATTGAAAGGAGCTTTCCCATGAGCAAATACACAAAGGAAGATATTATCCGTTTAGTCGAGGAACAGGACGTTGAGTTTATCCGTATGCAGTTCACCGACATCTTCGGTCAGCTCAAGAACGTTGCAATCACCAAGAGCCAGATCACAAAGGCTGTGAACAACCAGATAATGATCGACGGAAGCTCCATCGAGGGGTTTGTCCGCATCCATGAGTCAGACCAGTATCTCTATCCCGACCTTGACAGCTTCACCGTCCTGCCCTGGCGTCCCCAGTACGGCAAGGTGGCGCGGCTCATCTGCGACGTCTACAACCCGGACGGCACGCCCTTCGTGGGCGACCCCAGGGGAGTTTTGAAGAAGACGCTGAAGCGCGCCGCGGACATGGGCTACAGCTTCAACGTGGGTCCAGAGTGCGAGTTCTTCCTCTTTGAGACTGACGACGAGGGGCGTCCCACCACCAAGACCGGCGACGAGGCGGGCTATTTTGACTTAGGGCCCCTTGACCACGGCGAGGGCACAAGGCGCGAGATCTGCCTGAACCTGGAGGCAATGGGCTTTGAGATCGAGGCGTCCCACCACGAGGTCGCCGCCGGACAGCATGAGATCGACTTCAAGTACGACGAGGCTCTGCGCGCCGCCGACAAGATAATGACCTTCAAGCTTGCCGTGAAGACCGTCGCCCAGAAGAACGGGCTCCACGCGACCTTTATGCCAAAGCCCGTGTTCGGCATAAACGGCTCCGGTATGCACACCAATATGTCGCTTTTCAAGGACGGCAAGAACGTCTTTTACGATCCTGCCGACGCCAGGGGGCTCTCCAAGGAGGCCTACAGCTTCATCGCGGGGCTCCTTGCCCACGTCAGGGGCATGGCGGCCATAACAAACCCGCTGGTGAACTCCTACAAGCGCCTGGTGCCCGGCTATGAGGCGCCCTGCTACCTGGCCTGGTCCGCCTCCAACCGCTCCGCGCTTATCCGTATCCCCGCCGCCCGCGGGCAGTCCACGCGCGTGGAGCTTCGGTGCCCGGACCCCTCCTGCAACCCCTATCTGGAGCTTGCCTGCTGCCTGGCTGCCGGACTTGACGGCATTGAGAAGGGCATGACGCCCCCGGCGGAGATCACCGAGAACATCTTCGCCATGGACCGCAAGACCCGCCACGCCCACGGCATCCACTCCCTCCCCGGAAACCTTGCCGAGGCCATCGACGAGCTGGAGAAGGATGAACTCATCTGCCAGACCCTTGGCGAGCACGTGGTCGAGCAGTACACCCAGGGCAAGAAGAAGGAGTGGGACGCGTACCGCACTTATGTCTCCGACTGGGAGATAGAAAAGTACATCGTCACTTATTAATTTTGAAGCCCTTTGGGCTTCAAAATTAGTGGGAACGTGCGGAAAAATTTTATGGATTTTGCGAAATCCATAAAATTTTTCCTGCCGTCACGGTTCGCGCACTCGCTTCGCTCGCACACTCACCGTGACAAAAGGGATTTTTCCCGACGCACATGTCGTCGGGAAAAATATTGAATTAAGAGTTTTCAGGGGCGGGCATGTCGCCCGCCCCTATTGCTTTTTGGGGGTGAGGACCCGTGATACGAACGGTAGTCGCTTTTGAGAAGGACGAATCCAGGGACAGGATAGCGGATATGCTGGAGAGGGCCGGGGTCCCCGTCAGGTTCCGGTGCAGGTCCGGTGCGGAGGTTTTGAGAGCGGTAAAGACCATGGGCTCTGGCGCGGTGATTTGCGGGCACAAGCTCACGGATATGTCCGCTCAGCGCCTTGCCCACGAGCTCAACGGACAGGCGAAGCTCCTGGTGCTGGCAAAGCAGAACCAGCTTGACATGATAGACGACCCGGACGTGTTCAAGCTTCAGATACCCATTTCCTCCGGCGAGCTGCGGGGGAGCGTGAGCATACTCATACAGCTTGACGAGATCTCGGCCAGGAGCCACATACCCCAGCGCACCGAGGAGGAGAAGCACGTCATTGAGAAGGCCAAGGAGCTTTTGATGGAGTCCAGGGGCTTTTCCGAGGAGCAGGCCCACAGATACCTCCAGAAGCGGAGCATGGAGACGGGAATGAAGCTTGCCGATACCGCGAGGCAGATACTTGACATATGATACTGATCTTCATTTAGTTGAAAATCAGTATAACGGACACAAGGATGTGTTGGAATGACAGGAAACGAAACAAAAAGGAATACGGGGCTGTACGACCCCAGGTTTGAGCATGACGCCTGCGGCATAGGCGCGGTGGTGAGCCTCCGGGGGGTCAAGACCCACAAGACGGTGGACGACGCGCTGAGGATAGTGGAGCGGCTGGAGCACCGGGCGGGCAAGGACGCCGCCGGCGAGACGGGCGACGGCGTTGGGATAATGCTCCAGGTGAGCCACAGCTTTTTCAAAAAGGCGGCGGCAAAGCTGGGGATAGAGCTGGGCGGCGAGCGGGACTACGGCGTGGGGATGTTCTTCTTCCCCAACGACATCGTAAAACGCTCACAGGCAAAGCGTATGCTGGAGATAATCTCCGCCAAGGAGGGGCTGGAGCTCCTGGGTTGGCGGGATGTGCCGGTGGACGCATCAATTTTGGGCAAAAAGGCGCTGGACTGTATGCCCTACATCGCCCAGTGCTTTATTAAAAGACCCGCCAACGTGGAGAAGGGGCTGCCATTTGACAGGCTCCTCTACGTCATTCGCCGGGAGTTTGAGCAGTCAAACGACAACACGTATGTGCTGAGCCTGTCCTCCCGCACGGTGGTGTACAAGGGGATGTTCCTGGTGCACCAGCTCAGGAGGTTTTACACGGATCTGCAAAGCCCGGACTACAAGTCGGCGATAGCGTTGGTGCACTCCCGCTTTTCCACCAACACAAACCCCAGCTGGGAGCGGGCGCACCCCAACAGGCTCATTCTCCACAACGGGGAGATAAACACCATCCGGGGCAACATCGACCGCATGGTGGCCAGGGAGGAGACTATGAACTCCCGCATATTGGAGCCCTACATGGACCGTATCCTGCCGGTGGTGAACCCCAACGGCTCAGACTCGGCGATGCTGGACAACACCATAGAGTTTTTGATGATGTCGGGCATGGACCTGCCCATGGCGGTGATGATCCTCCTGCCTGAGCCCTGGCGCCACGCGGACGCGGCGGACCAGGCAAAGCAGGATATGTACCACTACTACGCCACCATGATGGAGCCCTGGGACGGGCCGGCGGCGGTGCTGTTCTCCGACGGCGACAGGGTGGGAGCGGTGCTGGACAGGAACGGCCTGCGTCCGGCGCGGTACTACGTCACCGACGACGACCACCTGATACTCTCCTCCGAGGTGGGCGTTCTGGACATCGGCGAGGAGCACATAAAGGAGAAGGGGCGGCTCCAGCCGGGGCGTATGCTTCTTGCCGACACGGTGGAGAAGCGGATAGTGACCGACAGCGAGCTCAAGGAACGCTACGCCGCCTCCCGACCCTACGGGGAGTGGCTGGACGCGAATTTGGTGAAGCTCAGGGAGCTTCCCATACCGAACAAAAAGGTCCCCATACACACCCAGGAGACGCGAGACAGGCTCTACAAGGCCTTCGGCTACACCTACGAGGACGTGAGGAGCGTCATACTCCCCATGGCGCGCACGGGCGCGGAGCCCACGGCCTCCATGGGGGCGGATATACCCTTGGCGGTGCTCAGCGAGAAGCACCAGCCGCTTTTCAGCTACTTCAAGCAGTTATTCGCGCAGGTGACAAATCCCCCCATTGACGCCATACGGGAGGAGATAGTCACGGACACCACGGTCTACGTGGGCTCCGACGGCAACCTTTTGGAGGACAGCCCGGAGAACTGCCGGGTGCTGGAGATACACAACCCCATCCTCTCCGGCGTCGACATGCTGAAGATACGAAGCATGGATAAGCCGGGCTTCAAGGTGGAGACGGTATCCATACTTTACTACAAGAACACCCCGCTGGAGCGGGCGATAGACAGGATGTTCATCGCCTGCGACAGGGCTTACAGGAACGGGGCGAACATAATAATCCTATCCGACAGGGGAGTGGACGAGAACCACGTGGCCATACCGTCGCTGCTGGCGGTGTCGGCGATGGAGCAGTACCTCATCCGCACGAAAAAGCGCACGGCGGTGTCGGTGATACTTGAGTCCGGCGAGCCCAGGGACGTGCACCACTTCGCCACGCTCTTGGGATACGGCGCAAGGGCGGTGTATCCGTACCTTGCCCACGAGTGCATAGCCGAGCTCATTGAGAAGTCCATGCTGGACAAGGACGTTTACGCGGCGGTGGACGACTACAACTCCGCCGTGCTCCACGGGATAGTGAAGATAGCCTCAAAAATGGGCATCTCCACGGTGCAGTCCTACCAGTCGGCGCAGATTTTTGAGGCGGTGGGCATAAGGCCCGACGTGATAGATAAATACTTCACCAACACCGTCTCACGCGTGGGCGGCATCGGCCTTGAGGAGATAGGCGAGGGGGTGGAGTGGCGGCACTCCAGGGCGTTTGACCCGCTGGGGCTGGGGGTGGACCCCACTCTGGACTCCACCGGCACACACTCCCTGAGAAGCGGCGAGGACAAGGAGGACCACATGTACGATCCTCTCACCATCCTGACGCTCCAGCGCGCCACAAGGGAGGGGGACTACCGGCTTTTCAAGGAGTACAGCAGCCGGGTGGACTCCGACGCCGTGCCACACACCCTGAGGGGCTTGCTGCGGTTCAATTTCCCGGCGGAGGGGATAGACATTGACGAGGTGGAGAGCGTTGACGAGATCGTGAAGCGATTCAAGACCGGCGCCATGTCCTACGGCTCCATCTCCCAGGAGGCGCACGAGTGCCTTGCGATAGCCATGAACACCCTCCACGGCAAGTCAAATTCCGGCGAGGGCGGCGAGCTCCCGGAGAGGCTGGGGACAATAAAGGGCTCCGCCATAAAGCAGGTGGCCTCAGGGCGCTTCGGTGTCACCAGTGAGTATCTTGTCTCCGCAAAGGAGATACAGATAAAGATGGCGCAGGGGGCAAAGCCCGGCGAGGGCGGGCACCTTCCCGGCGGGAAGGTATACCCCTGGATAGCGAAGACCAGGTATTCAACGCCCGGTGTGGCGCTCATTTCGCCGCCGCCGCACCACGACATATACTCGATAGAGGACCTGGCGCAGCTCATATTTGACCTTAAAAACGCCAACAGGTACGCGGACATAGCCGTGAAGCTTGTCTCCGAGGCGGGCGTGGGGACCATTGCCGCGGGCGTGGCAAAGGCCGGGGCGCAGACGGTGCTCATATCCGGCTACGATGGGGGTACGGGCGCCGCGCCCAAGACCTCCATCCACGATGCGGGGCTCCCCTGGGAGCTGGGCGTTTCCGAGACGCACCAGACGCTTGTGAAAAACGGGCTTCGCGGGCGCGTGCGCATCGAGGCGGACGGAAAGCTCATGACGGGCAGGGACGTTGCCATCGCCTGTATGCTGGGCGCGGAGGAGTTCGGCTTTGCCACGGCGCCGCTGGTGACGCTGGGGTGCGTGATGATGAGGGTGTGCAATCTGGACACCTGTCCCATGGGCGTCGCTACGCAGAACCCGGAGCTGAGGAAGCGATTTACCGGAAAGCCGGAGTTTGTCATGAACTTCATGCGCTTTGTCGCCCAGGAGCTCCGGGAGATCATGGCAAAGCTTGGTATACGCACGGTCGACGAGCTTGTGGGGCGAACGGACCTTTTGAAGGTGCGGGAGAAGCAGGTGACGCACCGGGCGGCGAGCGTGGATATGTCCGCTGTCCTGGGCGGCGAGTATTCGACGCCCTGCCACTTTGAGCCGGAGGCGGTGTACGACTTTGAGCTGGAGAAGACAAAGGACGTGAACACGCTGCTTTCGGAGCTTGACCTGGATAAAAGGTTTTCCAGGGTGTCCGTGGAGGTGGGCAACACCGACAGGGCATTCGGCGCGATACTGGGCTCGGAGATCACAAGAAAATACAGGAACACCCTCCCTGACGACGCCTTTACGGTGGATTGCCGGGGCGCCGGCGGGCAGTCCTTCGGGGCGTTCATTCCCAAGGGGCTGACGCTGAACCTGGTGGGCGACTCCAACGACTACTTCGGCAAGGGGCTTTCCGGCGGAAAGCTCACCGTGAGGCCGCCGGAGGGAGCCAGATACAGGGCGGAGGACAACATAATCATAGGCAACGTGGCGCTCTACGGCGCCACCGGCGGCAGGGCGTTCATCGCGGGGCTTGCCGGGGAGAGGTTCGCGGTCCGCAACTCCGGCGCTTACGCCGTGGTTGAGGGCGTGGGCGACCACGGGTGCGAGTATATGACCGGCGGGAGAGTCGTGGTCCTTGGTCCCACGGGAAAGAACTTCGCCGCGGGCATGTCCGGAGGGATCGCCTACGTCTGGGACGGAAAGCGGGACCTTTACAAGCGGGTGAACAAGTCCATGGTGGAGCTGGAGCCCGTCACGGAGAAGCACGACATTGAGGAGCTGAGGGGGCTCATAGAGGAGCACCTGAAGGCAACGGGCTCGGCAAGGGCAAAGGAGCTCCTAGAGGGCTTTTCGGAGAACGTGGGGCTATTTAAGAAGATAATGCCCAGGGACTACGAGAGGATGCTCCGCGCCATCTCCCAGTTTGAGGAGCGCGGTCTGGGGCACGAGGAGGCCCGTGAGGAGGCATTCTACATGATAACGAGAGGGGGCGGGCGCTGATGGGCAAGCAGACGGGTTTTCTGGAATTTGACCGCCGCCCCAACCCCTGCGAGGCGCCAGAGGCGAGGATAAAGCACTGGAGGGAGTTCCACCCGGCGCTGGACCTTCCCGAGAGGCAGCGGCAGGCGGCGCGGTGCATGGACTGCGGCGTGCCCTTCTGCCAGTCGGGGTTGAAGCTGGGCTCCGGGTACACCGGCTGCCCCTTGCACAACATGGCGCCGGAGTGGAACGACCTTGTCTACCACGGGAATTTCGAGGAGGCGTACAAGAGGCTCCGGAAGACCAACAACTTCCCGGAGTTCACGGGGAGGGTGTGCCCGGCGCTTTGCGAGGCGGCGTGTACCTGCGGACTTCACGGCGAGCCGGTGACGGTGCGGGAAAACGAGCTTTTCGTGGTGGAGAACGCCTACGCCTCTGGCGTTGTGGAGCCCAAGATACCGGCGGTGCGCACGGGGAAGAAGGTCGCCGTGGTGGGTTCGGGACCGGCGGGGCTTGCCGCCGCGGACCAGCTCAACGGGCGCGGACACTCCGTCACGGTGTTTGAAAAGGCGGACAGGGCCGGAGGGCTCCTGATGTACGGCATACCAAACATGAAGCTGGAAAAGAGCGTGGTGGAGCGCCGCCTGGAGCTCATGCGCGCCGAGGGCGTGGAGTTCAAAACGGGCGTGGACGTGGGGAGGGACTTCCCCGCGGGAGGGCTTGAGGCGGTCTATGACGCGGTGATACTCTGCTGCGGCGCCAGAGAGCCCAGGGACCTGAAGGTGCCGGGGAGGGACTGCGGTGGAGTGCATTTCGCCGTGGATTTCCTCACCTCCACCACTAAGAGCCTTTTGGACTCAGGGTTGAAGCCGGGGACGTTCATCTCCGCAAAGGGGAAAAACGTGGTTGTGGTCGGCGGCGGGGACACGGGCAACGACTGTGTCGGGACCGCCCTGCGCCACGGGTGCGCCTCGGTGACACAGCTTGAGATGATGCCCCGTCCCCCGGAGAAGCGGGACCTCGCCTCCAACCCCTGGCCAGAGTGGCCGAGGGCGGAGAAGACCGACTACGGTCAGCAGGAGGCGGCGGCTGTCTTCGGGCGCGACCCCAGGCTATATCAGCGGACAGTCAAGGAGATAATTCCCGACGAAAACGGGAACGTGAAGGAGATCGTCACGGTGTCACTTTTGCCGCATCAGGAGGGCGGCAGGACGGTGATGGTACCGGTGGAGGGGTCGGAGGAGACTCTGCCCTGCGAGCTTTTGCTCATAGCGGCTGGCTTTTTGGGACCTGAGGCGTATATAGCGGAGGCCTTCGGCGTGAAGACCGGCGCCCGCGGCAACATCGCCACGGAGGACGGGAGCTTCCGCACGTCAAACCCGAAAATATTCGCCGCCGGCGATGTCCGGCGCGGTCAGTCCCTTGTGGTCCACGCCATAGCCGAGGGCAGAGGCGCGGCGCGGGAGGCGGACGAGTTTTTGATGGGCTACACGAACCTAGTGTGACTGGCTCGAAAGGCCTGCGGCCTTTCGATGCCAATGGGGATTTGCCGGTCCCCTGCGCGCACGGTCCAAGGACCGCACACTCCGGGGACCTAAAAGGGCAAATTTTCAAGGCGCATGTCCTTGAAAATTTGATTAAATTTTTTCGCGCCTGCGGGCGCGAAGTCTGCGACGCTTAATATTGTCAATAAGAGCGACGGTGCTTTTAACCGGCGCTCTTTATTTTTCACCCGTTGAATTACAAAGGTGTGTTCACCGGGAAAAACAAATCATTTCAGGAGGATAAACAAAATGGATATGTCAGTATGGTATCTGGTGGGAGCGATCCTGGTGTTCTTCATGCAGGGCGGCTTCGCCATGGTGGAGACGGGACTTACCCGCGCCAAAAACGCGGGGAACATCATCATGAAAAACCTGATGGATTTCTGCATCGGGACCGTGGTGTTCAGCCTTTTGGGCTACGGGATCATGATGGGGGAGCACGTGTTTTTCGGGCTAATCGGCAAACCGGATTGGCAGCTTTTCACCGACTTTGACGGCGCCGACTGGAGGAGCTTCGTGTTCCAGCTGGTGTTCTGCGCCACCGCCGCGACGATAGTGTCCGGCTCCATGGCGGAGCGCACCAAGTTCTCGTCCTACTGCATCTACTCCGCCGTTATAAGCCTTGTCATCTACCCCGTGGAGGCGGGCTGGGCCTGGGGCGGCGGATGGCTCAGCGACCTTAAATTCATCGACTTTGCCGGCTCCGCCGTGATACACATGGTGGGCGGCTGGACGGCGCTCATCGGCGCGTGGCTGGTGGGTCCGCGCATCGGAAAGTACACAAAGGGTAAGGACGGGAAGACCAAGGTCAACGCGATCCCCGGTCACTCCATGACCCTGGCGGCGCTGGGCGTATTTATGCTGTGGTTCGCCTGGTACGGCTTCAACGCCGCCGCCGCCGCGGACGTTACGGAGATGGCCCAGATCCTCGGCACCACCACCATCGCCCCCGCCGTGGCTACGGTGGTGTGCATGTGCTACACCTGGCTTCGCACCGGCAAGCCTGACGTCTCCATGTGCCTCAACGCCTCCCTCGCGGGCCTCGTGGCCATCACCGCCGGGTGCGCCAGCGTGGACGCCATAGGCGCCGTCGTCATCGGCGCGGTCTCCGGCGTGCTGGTGGTGGAGTCGGTCAACTTCATCGACCAGAAGGTTAAGATAGACGACCCTGTGGGCGCTTTTTCCGTCCACGGCGTACACGGGCTCTGGGGGACAATAGCCGTGGGGCTCTTTGCCTGCAACGAGAAATACGGCACAAAGGGGCTTTTCTACGGCGGCGGCTTCCGTCAGTTGGGCGTTCAGTGCTTGGGCACCGTGTGCATACTGGCGTGGACAATTGTGACCATGTTCCTGGTCTTTAAGCTCATTCAAAAGACCAACGGGCTTCGCGTAAAGCCTGAGGAGGAGGTGGAAGGACTTGACATCGCCGAGCACGGTCTTGTGTCCGCCTACGCCGATTTTGTGACGCCCCAAAACCTGAGCGTTTACTCCCTGGGCGCCTCCGTTATCCCCTCCGAGGACGTGGCGAATGCGGGCGGGGATGTGCCTGTGGAGGCGGCAGTGCCCGTCTACGGCAGGAAGTCCGACTCCAAGCCCGGCGAGAAGATAAGCAAGGTGGAAATCATAATGAATATGAACCGGTTCGAGCCGCTTAAAAACGCCATGGAGGGCATTGGCGTGACCGGTATGACCGTCACAAACGTGATGGGCTGCGGCATCCAGAAGGGCCAGAGCCGCTACTACCGCGGCGTACCCGTGGAGATCCAGCTCCTGCCCAAGGTGCAGGTGGACATCGTGGTCTCCAAGGTCCCAGTCAGCGAGGTCATAAACACCGCCCGCAAGGTCCTTTACACCGGCAACATCGGCGACGGGAAGATATTCGTCTTCGACGTGGAGAACGTGGTCAAGGTGCGCACCGGCGAGGAGGGCTACGACGCGCTGCAATAAGAGGCATGAGCGACGGCGGCACCGTCGGGGCAAAAACGCGAAATACGCCAAAAGTAGTCCTTTTGCGACAAAACTTCCTATTTACAATTTGTCCCGGCGGTGCTACTATTTAATTACAGCTTATCCAACCATAAGCTCATATCTTTATCCCACAACCCTTTTTAAGGCGGGCAGAAATGCCCGCCTCCTTTTTTGTCACGGCTCGTTGACTATACCCGTGAAAACCGGCAGGCCGTTTTGGAGGACGGCGAAGAGAAAGGGGCGGTCGAAGGTGAGGGTGATTTTTTCCGTCTCGACAGGGGGCGCGGCGCCGTCGCCCAGATAGATAAACGTATATGCCGCGCCCTCGCCGCCATCCTCGTCCACCTTCATCCTGGCGCCGTGGAGGGCGCCGGAGAGGTAGAGCTGCGCCGGGGTCCCGTCCTCGCACACGGCGTTCAAGGGGGAGAAATCGGCAGTGTTCATGTCAAAGGCGTCGGTGATACCGAGATCCTTCAGCGCGTCATTCAAAAGCCCGTCGCTGCGTACATCGAAGCGCGGGAGGGTCAGCGCAATCTCATACTCCCCGGACCTGTCGTAGTCGCGCTCTCCGCACAGCATCGCCATGGCCTGGGGGTCATTGAGGAGCTCCTCCGGCGTCACGCCCTCGTCGGGGAGCATGAGGAGAATCTGACAGTTTTCAAAGCTCTTGCTGACAGCCCCGTACCTGTCGCCCCAGTAGTAGAGGTCGTCGTAGGTCTGGTGCATGAAGTCCGCCTCGGTGTCACCGCCGGGGGCGTGGAACATCCCCATTTCCGTGAGGGACTTGTCAAAGAACCACGCGTCCTTGAAATACACCGTGGACACCAGGGCCATGGCGGTGTCCGGCGTCAGCCTGAGGTTCCCCGTCTCCTCCTTGAGCATACCCCCGGTGTGGGCGTCGATCCAGCTGTGAAGTGCCTCGTCAAGCTCCGCGCTGCCCATCTTCCCCGAGAAGACCGAGGCGTAGTAGTCCATGGAGAGGGTATCAAGGACGCCCCGGTCGAACATCATCCCCTCCCGCAGCCACACGGAGGTGGCAAGCTCCATTACGGACACCCCGTCGTTGACATAGAGGGCGTTCCAGGCCCGCTTCGTAAGCGCCCGGACCTCCTCCACGCTGTCCATCCCCAAAAGCTCCAAGAGCTGCCGACGCGTCCCGCCGCCCGCGGTCTCCGTCAGCATGGCAAGGCCTATATACACGTCCATGGGCGAGCATACCACGTTCTCCCCGTTCCCGACCGAGAGGAAGGCGGGGATGGCCGCCTCCAGATAGGGCCGGAAGGCCTCCCGCTCCTCCCTGTAAAGCTTGAGCTCCGACCTTTGCTCCTCCCACTCGTCGTAGTTCCTTTTGGAATACTGCACCCGCTCCGGGTAGACTGCCTTGGCGAGCCTCGTCACCCCCGCCGGGACGCGCAAAAGGTCGTCTGGGGAGAGGCCGTCCCGGTACCGGCGCCAGGCGGCAAAGCCGCCGATGCCCACCGCCAGCGCCAGGACCGCCGCCAGGAGCCGCGTGGACCGGCGGCGCTTCAGGGAGCCGCCCCGCCTCCGCCCGGGCGTCAGCGTCCCCGACGCCTCTATGTGCCGCTCGTCTATCTCGCCCAGGGCGTCCACTAAATCATCCTTATTCATAACCAATCCTCCTTTTCCAGAAAGGCACGGAGCTTCGCACGGGTCCGGCGGAGGGACTGCTTGACGGCCCCCTCGCTGGCCCCGGCGTCCCGGGCGATGCCGGCTAAACTCTCAAAGCCGAAATACCGCCGGAGGAAGACGCTCCGCTCCCGCGCCGGAAGCCCGTCCAGGAACCGGTCCAGCGCCCGGCCCAGCTCCGCCGTTTCCACCGCGGCCGCCGTGTTGTCGGGGGAGGGCAGGACCTCCGCAAGCTCGTCGATGGCGGCCTCCGCCTCCCCGCCACCCCGCTTTTGGGCAAGGCGCGCGCGCAGCCGCGTGAGGCTCATCCTGCGGGTGAGCTTGGCAAGGTACGCCCCCAGCCGCTCCGGTCGGTGCTCCGGCATGGAGCCCCAGGCGGCCAGGTATGTGTCGTTGACGCACTCCTCCGCGTCCCGCTCGTCGTCCAAAATGTTGGCGGACAGCCGTTTCAGCGGCCGCCCATACTTTTCCGCCGTCTCGTGGACGGCCCTCTGGTCGCGTGCCCAGTAAAGCCCCACGATTTCGGAATCCTCCATGCGTCTCACCTCCTCACCCCTAATACTAATATCTAATTAAAATAAGCCATTCGCGCCGGTCTTTTTCACGTCGTCGTCGCTGAAGTCGCTTAACCTCGCCTCCGCGCAAGCGCGAAGGCTCAGGCGCGGACTTCGCTCCTCCTCTCCCCAACGGGCTTTTGCCCGTCGGGGACCCCGGTTGCGTCAGCCGCCTTGGAAATACATACAGTATTCCCTGCGGCGTCTTCCTTGCCTGACGCGAAAAATACTCGCCGCTCGGTGTCTCCTTTTAAATAGATATTAGTATAAACTCGCGAAAAAAGGCTGCCGGTTACGGTCATATCACAAAAATACCACAGTTTTTTTACCGGCGCAAGGGCGGGAACGCGGCACTTCGTCTATTATTTGCAAGATTTCATAAATGAAAATTCATTTTTATATGGATTGCCCATTGACAACTATGCTTTAAAGGAATAAAATGAACGTCGTAAACGGCAAGGGCGTCGCGGGCTTTTGTCCGCGCACACGCACTGCCGTTCTTTTTTATGTTGAAAAACTTATTTTTGGAGGTTTCATATATGAAGAACGCCTATTTGCTGTCCGTCCTTGAGACTGTCAAAAAGCGCAACCCCGCGGAGCCCGAGTTCATCCAGGCCGTCACCGAGGTCCTGGAGTCCCTGGAGCCCGTCATCGACAAGCGCCCCGACCTTGTCGAGGCAAACGTGGTGGAGCGCCTTGTGGAGCCCGACCGTCAGATCATCTTCCGCGTCCCCTGGGTGGACGACCAGGGCAAGATCCAGGTCAACCGGGGCTACCGCATCCAGTTCAACGACGCCATAGGCCCCTACAAGGGCGGTATCCGCCTTCACCCCTCCGTCTACATCGGCATAATCAAGTTCCTGGGCTTTGAGCAGATATTCAAGAACAGCCTGACCACCCTGCCCATGGGCGGCGCAAAGGGCGGCTCGGACTTTGATCCCAAGGGCAAGTCAGACAACGAGGTCATGCGCTTCTGCCAGAGCTTCATAAACGAGCTCTACCGCCACATCGGTAAGGACATCGACGTCCCCGCCGGCGACATCGGCACCGGCGCCCGTGAGATCGGCTATATGTTCGGTCAGTACAAGAAGCTCACCGGCGAGTGGTCCGGCATCCTCACCGGCAAGGGCATCCCCTACGGCGGCTCCCTCGCCCGCACTGAGGCCACCGGCTACGGCCTTTGCTACTTCACCGACGAGATGCTCCGCGCCAACGGCAAGTCCTTCGAGGGACAGACCGTCGTCATTTCCGGCTCCGGCAACGTGGCGATCTACGCCCTCCAGAAGGCGACCCAGCTGGGCGCCAAGGTGGTCGCCATGTCCGACTCCAACGGCTACATCTATGACCCCAACGGTGTTGACTTCGCCGCCGTCAAGCAGCTCAAAGAGGTGGAGCGCAAGCGCATAAAGGAGTACGTCGCCACACATCCCGGCAGTGAGTACCACGAGGGCTGCTCCGGCATCTGGACCATCCCCTGCGACATCGCCCTGCCCTGCGCCACCCAGAACGAGATCGACGAGGAGAGCGCCAAGATTCTCGCAAAGAACGGCTGCTACTGCGTCTCCGAGGGCGCCAATATGCCCTCCACCCCAGAGGCGATAAACGTGTACTTTGCCAACAACATGCTCTACGGTCCCGCCAAGGCCGCCAACGCCGGCGGCGTCGCCACCTCCGGTCTTGAGATGTGCCAGAACAGCGCGCGTCTGAGCTGGACCTTTGAGGAGGTTGACGGCAAGCTCCACGACATCATGAAGAACATCTTCGCCGCCTGCGACAGCGCCGCGAAGGAGTACGGCATGCCCGGCAACTACATGGCCGGCGCCAACATCGCCGGCTTCCTCAAGGTAGCCGAGGCGATGAAGGCACAGGGATGTGTGTGACTGGCTTTGAAGCCCCGCTTTGCGGGGCTTCAAATGCCAAGGGGGAACGTGCGAAAAAACATTCGGAAACGTCTGCGGACGTTTCCGAATGTTTTTTCTGCTGTCGCGCTGCGCGCGCCGCCGTAGGCGGCACACTTGCGCGACAAAAGGTGATTTTTCCGACGTACATGCCGCCGGAAAAATATTCAAATTAGAGCGAAAAACACAGCGTAGGAGCAGCGCCATAAGTTTTGCCCGACAACAGAGCCAAAGCGCGGCGATGTTGAAGGGTAGGGCGTTCTGACACCCGACCGCGTTAAGCGGCTAAGCGGGTTCGGAGACTGTGCAATTCGGTTTTGGGAACCCGCGCTTCTTTTTTTGCCCGTGCGTGAAAGTTTTGGACTGCGTGAGCCGACACGCCGACTAAACGGCAGGGCGCAAAATTTTCTGCCGACCCCAAAAAAATTCTTTTTCTCTCTTTTGCTTCTTTTACTCATCTTTTTCTCATTTCGGAGAAAAAGATGAGAAAAGAAGATCCCCCCGTCCCTCGCGGGCGGGGGACAATTGCTTGCCAACACCGTTTAACTGTGTTAAAATAACGTTGACTTAAAAAAGGGGGTCTTGGCGTGTCCGCAAGTGTTATTGGAATACTCGCCCATGTGGACGCGGGGAAGACCACGCTCTCCGAGGCGCTTCTTTACTGCGCCGGCGACATCCGAAAACTTGGCAGAGTAGACCACGGGGACGCGTTTCTTGACAATTTCGCCCTGGAGCGCAAGAGGGGCATCACCATATTTTCCAAGGAGGCGCGGCTGACGCTGGAGGGCAAGACCGCCACGCTCCTTGATACGCCGGGGCACGTGGATTTCTCTGCCGAGACGGAGCGGACGCTGGACGTGCTGGACTGCGCCATACTTGTCGTCTCCGCGCCGGAGGGGGTGCAGAGCCACACCCGCACGCTCTGGCGGCTCCTGCGGGCGCGGGAGATACCAACGGTTCTGTTTATCAACAAGATGGACCTCCCCGGCGCGGACCGGGAGGGGATACTCTCTGCCCTCGCCGGCTCCCTGGGGGACGGATTCTTTGACCCCGCGGACTTTGACTCCGAGACGCTGGCGCTGTGCGACGAGGAGCTTTTAGAGGAGCATCTGGAGCGCGGGGATCTCTCGAAAGAGGCTGTTGACAGGGCTTTTGAGCGGGGAAACGTATACCCCTGCTTTTTCGGAGCGGCTTTGAGGCTTGAGGGGGTGGAGGAGCTTCTGGCGGGGCTTGGGCGTTTCTCGCCGGTGTGCCGTGAGAAGGGGAGCTTTGCCGCCAGGGTATTCAAAATATCACGGGACCCGGAGGGCAAGCGGCTCACCCACATGAAGATAACCGGCGGCGCGCTGCGGGTCCGGGACACCGTTTCGGGACCGGACTGGGAGGAGAAGGCGACGCAGCTGCGGGTATACTCCGGCGCGAAATATACCCCCGTGGAGGAGGCCCTGCCGGGGGACATCGTGGCGGTCACGGGGCTCTCCGCAACCTTCGCGGGGCAGGGCTTGGGAGCCGAGGGGGACGGCAGGGCGCCGGCGCTGGAACCGGTGCTGGGCTACGCCGTGTATCTGCCATCCGGCTGTGACCTACACAGGACCCTGGCGCAGCTCCGGGAGCTGGAGGAGGAGGAACCGGAGCTGAAGCTGGTGTGGGAGCCGAGGAGTCAGAGCCTCCACGTCCAAATAATGGGGCAGGTCCAGCTTGAGGTCCTGCGACAGCTTGTTTTGGACAGGTTCGGACTTGAGATCTCCTTCGGTCCCGGCGGGATAATCTACCGGGAGACCATAGCAAACCGGGTGGAGGGCGTGGGGCACTATGAGCCCCTGCGCCACTATGCCGAGGTTCACCTGATTTTGGAGCCGGGGGAGAGGGGAAGCGGCGTTGAGATCGCCGCCAACGTCCCGGAGGACACACTTGCCGGCAGTTGGCAGAGGCTCATCTTGACGCACCTGCACGAAAAACAACACCTGGGCGTGCTCACGGGCTCGCCTGTCACGGACATAAAAATAACCCTCACCGCCGGCAGGGCGCACCTGAAGCACACCGAGGGCGGCGACTTTCGCGAGGCGACCTACCGGGCGGTGCGCCAGGGGCTCATGCAGGCTCAAAGCGTCCTTTTAGAGCCCTGGTACGACTTTCGCATCGAGGTGCCCGCCGCCAACGTTGGAAGGGTGATGACGGACCTTCAGCGCATGGGCGCTCAGTTCGCGCAGGGGGAGGGCGTGGGCTCGGACCCGGTGCTCACGGGTTCGGGACCCGTCTCCAAGCTGCGCGAGTACCCCTCCGAAATAGCCGCCTTCACCCGCGGACAGGGGCGCGTGAGCTTCGTTTTCCACGGCTACGAGCCCTGCGCGGAGCAGGATGCGGTGGTGGAGGCGATAGGCTACGACCCGGAGGCGGATATGGACAACTCGCCACACAGCGTATTCTGCTCCCACGGCGCGGGAGTCGTGGTGCCCTGGTATGAGGTCAAGGGGCGTATGCACCTGGAGAGCACCCTGGAGCCGCCCAAACCGCCCGATCCCATAAGGGAGGCGGCGGCAAGATACGTGAAGCTCGCCGCCACGGACAAGGAGCTCATGGCGATATTCGAGCGCACCTACGGCAGGATAGACCGGGGCGAGGAGGCCATGCGCCCCGCTCCAAAGGAGCCCGAATCACGCCAAAAGGAGCCGAGGCGCGCCAAAATGCCCCAGAAGGACGGGCTGGAATTTGTGCTTGTGGACGGCTACAACATAATCTTCGCCTGGGAGGACCTTAAAAGGCTCGCCGCCCAGAGCCTTGACGCCGCCAGGGAGAGGCTCATAGAGCGGCTGAGGAACTACCAGGGCTTCCGCCAGTGCGCAGTCATAGTCGTTTTTGACGCCTACAAGGTTAAAAATAACCCCGGCAAGGTGGAGCACCTGGGGGGCGTGTCCGTGGTGTACACCAGGGAGGCGGAGACAGCCGACATGTACATCGAGCGCGCCACCTACGACCTTTCAAAGCGCCACCACGTCCGCGTCGCCACCTCCGACGGAATGGAGCAAATGATAATCCTCGGCAACGGCGCCCTCCGCGTCCCCGCCTCCGCCTTCGAAGCGGAGGTCAAGGAGGTGGAGAAGGCGATTGGCGATTATCTGAGGGAGTACAACATCTCAAAATAGGCCGCGGGCAGGGTTTGATAAAGCGAAATATTCGGAAAATCCGTTTTTTGGAGAAACTGATATGGAAAAAATTGTTATCAAAAAGATGGAAAGCGAAGCCGAAATCAACGGCAAAGGATATGTTCACTACAAATCCTGGCATGAAACATATACGGGCTTGATTGACGCGGATTATCTTGAGAGGCAAACGCTTGAAAAATGTATAGCGACAGCGCACAAATGGCCGGACAATATTCTTGTGGCAAAAGACGGAGAGAAGGTCGTCGGATTTGTGGGATGCGGCGCTTACCGTGACGACACGCTTCCTGCCTGCGGCGAGGTCTTTGCCATCTATGTCCTTGCGGAATATCACGGACAAAGGGTCGGTTACGAGTTGATGAAAGCGGCAGTTGAAAAACTCTCCGCATATAAAAAGATCGCCGTTTGGGTGCTGAAGGGGAACGAAAGAGCCATTCGATTCTACGAAAGGTTTGGCTTCCGTTTTGACGGGACAGAAGCGCAAATCATGCTCGGCACACCAAATACGGAGCTGAGAATGATTTTTGAGAGAGATTCTCTCTGAATTTCGCAAAAATCAGAGAGAATTACCCGCACGTTCCCCTTGTCGGCAAAGGCCAGCGGCCTTTGCCGACAGACTAAAAAAACGTGAATTCCCCGGAATTCACGTTTTTTTCACACGTATACACCTTGTCAAAAAAGACATAGCCTTTTTAACAAATCAGCATGATAAATTAACGGCCTCAATCAACCGTTGGTCGAAAGTCGTGCTTTTCGGTTGGGCAGGACGTCATTCCTCGGCGTTCTGCTTTTTCATACCGGCAAGTCCCTCGGTATACTCGTCCTCGGCGTTGACTATGAGTCTTGCGAAGGGGAGGAAATATTCGCCGCACTCCGTGAGCTCGACACGGCGGGTGGAGCGGTTGAAAAGCGTTACGCCCAGCTCCTCCTCCAGCTCCTTTATATGACGTGACAGCGTAGGCTGTGATAAAAACAGTTTTTCTGACGCGGAGTTGAAATTTCTGAGCTCCGAAAGGGTCAGAAATTCACGCATACTTTGAATTTTCAAAATGGCCCATCCCTTTTTCTATCTAAATCGACATAAAGCGAAGCTTTTCCCTTTATTCCAGAAAAAGTATACCACGGAAAACCCTTTTTCGCAATAATTCATACAAAAGACAAATTAATTTTCCAAAGAAAGTATTAATCATTGTACCGTCGCGGCGGGAGGCAGGCGGAGCATAATGGCGCAACGGCTTGAAAAATGTAGCTTTGGGGAATATAATGGAGAAAAAGGAGGTGGAAATTACGGAGAACAAATTACTTTGCCTGTTCCTTTGCGTACTTTTGCTTTTTTCCCTCTCCGCCTGCGGCGGACCTGCCGCGCCGGAGCAAAACGATCCGCCGGTACAGGATGACCCGCCCTTCGTGACTGTCCCGGAGCGGCAGCCCGCGCCGGAACCGGAGCCTGTTCCAGAACCCACGCCGGAGCCCGCGCCGGAGCCTGACCCAGAGCCGGACCCGATCGCGGAGCTGATGGCGTCCATGACCTTGCGGGCGAAGCTTTTACAGCTTTTCATTGTGACGCCGGAGGCGCTGACGGGGGAGGCGGCGGTGACGGGCGGGGAGGAGCTTTCGGCGGCGCTTGCCGAAACGCCAGTGGGCGGGCTTGTGCTGTTCCGGCAGAACCTTGTGGACAGGGAGCAGGTGAAAAAGCTCCTGGAGGACGCCCAAAACGCCTCGGAGATCGGGCTTTTTATCGGCGTTGACGAGGAGGGCGGCGTTGTGAACCGCCTGATGGGGACGCTGGGCACCACGCGCGTAAACTCCATGTTCTACTATAAGGACATGGGTACCGAGAAGGCGCGGGAGAACGCCCAAACCATCGGCACGGACATATCGGACTGTGGCTTTAACCTAAATTTCGCGCCTGTGGCGGACGTGTGGACGAATCCGGATAACACGGTCATTGGGCGCAGGGCGTACAGCGACGACCCGTCGCAGGCGTCTGAGCTTGTGGCGGCGGCGGTGGAGGGCTTTCACCTCGCCGGGGTCATGTGTACATTGAAGCACTTTCCGGGACACGGCGACACCCGCGCCGATTCCCACACGGGCGAGGCCCTTGTGGAGCTTTCAAGGGAGGAGATATACGCCACACAGCTCCCGCCCTTCGCCTCCGGCATCGCGGCGGGGGCGGACATGGTGATGGTGGGGCACCTCACCGTACCGGCGCTGGACGGTGAGATCGCCACGGTGTCGAAGACCGTCATTACGGAGCTTCTGCGCGGCGAGCTGGGCTTTGAGGGGGTCGTCATCACCGACAGCCTTCAGATGTCCGCCGCCGCGGAAAAGTACCCGCCGGGGGAGCTGGCGGTGAGGGCGATAGGCGCCGGCGCCGACATACTTTTGATGCCCTCTGACCTGCCGGCGTCCCTCGCCGCCCTTGAGGACGCCGTCGCCTCCGGCGATCTGACAGAAGAGCGTGTTGACGGGAGTGTTCGGAGAATTCTGGAGCTGAAAGCCAAATACGGACTTATCGAAATCGAGGGCTGAAATTATTTGACCGCAAATTGAACACCGCTCTTGACAAAGTGGTTTACTTGCTGTAAACTAAGATTAGGCTACAGCCTGTAAACCATTTTGATAAGGAGGCGCGGACAGTGGCGCAATACAAGCTGGGAGCGGTGGAGGCAAGCTTCGCCGGCATTATCTGGGACAACGAGCCCATATCCTCCACGCGGCTGGTCAAGCTGTGCGAGGAGCGGCTGAACTGGAAGAAGTCCACCACCTATACGATCCTGCGGCGGCTTTGCGGGAGGGGGATATTCCAAAACAACGACGGTACGGTGACATCTCTGGTGAGCAGGGAGGAATTTGCCACTCTGCAAAGCCGGGAGTTTGTGGACGAGGCCTTCGGCGGCTCCCTGCCCAGGTTCCTGACAGCCTTCACCCGACGGGGAGAGCTGTCGGAGGAGGACGTCGCCCAGCTCCGGCGGCTCATCGACGAGCATCGGAGGTGAGCCTATGCTGAACGAGCTGTTCCAGGCCGTGCTGGGCATGAGCCTGGCGGGGACCGGGGTAATTCTGGCGGTGCTGTTGGCGCGGCTGATTTTGCGGGGCGCGCCCAGGGTGTTCTCCTACGCCCTGTGGGCGGTCGTTTTGGTGCGGCTGCTGTGCCCCTTCACGCCGGAGAGCGCCCTGAGCCTGGTGCCCTCCGCCCGGCTCGTGGAGACGCCGGGTATCGCCGGCACCACCGCGGAGATTTTGGAGGTCTCCACCGGCATCCCGGCGGTGGACGACGGACTCAACGGCTATCTCGCCGTACATCCATACCGGGGCTATGTGCCCGCCGAGTTTGTCCCTGACGGGCCGCTTCCCGTCGTCCCCCAGACGGGGGACGCCTCCGACTGGCGCACCGCGCCGGCGATTGTGTGGGGCGTGGGTGTAGGATGTATGCTTGCGTACACCGCCGTAACCCTTCTGCGCCTGCGCCGCCGCCTGGTGGGGGCGGTACCGCTGGAGGGCGAGCCCGGCGTGTGGCTGGCGGACCGGGCGGATACCCCCTTCATTCTGGGACTTTTCCGCCCAAAAATATACCTGCCTTCCTCACTGCCGGAGGCGGATCGGAGGTACATCCTGCTCCACGAGCGCACACATATCCGACGCTTTGACCATGTGACGCGCGCGCTGGCGTGGCTGGCGCTGTGCCTCCACTGGTTCAACCCGCTTGTGTGGTTGGCGTTCAGGCTGGCGGGCAGGGACATGGAGGCCTCCTGTGACCGGGCGGCGCTTGAAAGGGCCGAGGGCGACATCAGGGCGGACTACGCCGATGTCCTGCTGCGCCTGTCCGCCGGAAGGCGTCCGGCGGCGGGACCGTTGGCGTTTGGGGCGGGCGATGCGAAGGAGAGGATAAAGGGCGTGCTGAGCTATAAAAAACCGGCGCATTGGGTGGCGCTGACCGGGCTTATTGCCGTTGTCCTGATTCTGGCGTCGCTGGTCACCGACAGACCGTTTGCCGCGCCGGACAGCCCCTTTGGGGATACCTACACGGTGTCGGGGTACATTTACATCGACCCGTCAGTGGGCGCTGAGGCAGAGGAGTACACCCTCACCGCCGACGGGACGGTATATGCCGGCGAAAGCCCGGAGACAGCCGTGGAGCCAGTCTCCCTTGGCGGGAGCCTTGATAAATATACGAACAGGGATTACTGGACCGGCGGCAGGGACCTGACCGCGCGCCTCCGGCGCAATAACCATGCCGCCTGGCGCGGGCTCGGCGTAACGGACGACAGCTTTTGGTACATTCTCCAACAAAAAGACGGCACCCTGTACCTCGCCGCAGGCTGGCACGACCCCGAAGCCAATACCGACCCCGCCTCCGACGA
>CANPYX010000017.1 GCA_947588955.1 uncultured Oscillospiraceae bacterium
AACTGTGGTTTTTTCCGCAAAAAAGCGGGACTGCGAAAATTCACATCTCAGTCGGCGTGTATTTTCACAGCCCCAAAGGGGAACGTGCGGAAAAAATCCCTGAATTCTGCGGAATTCAGGGATTTTTTCCTGCTGTCACGGTTCGCGCACTCGCTGCGCTCGCACACTCACCGTGACAAAAGGTGATTTTTCCGACGTACATGCCGCCGGAAAAATATTTAATTTTGAATTTTCCGGCAGCTTAAGCTAATTATATAATTTGTTTGTATCGTCCACATCCCCAGTAATTGAGTCCTTCCAGTTTGAAGGGGTGGTGCGGATAGAGATGTTGCGGCGGTAGGTGCCGGCGGGGGCGGTGAGGGGGTTGTCGCGGAAGATGAAGTTCTGCTGCTCGTTGTCAACGGAGACACAGCCTGTGACAACGAGCTTGCCGGGGTTAAAGTTGTCGGAGAAGCCCGCCATGATGTTTTGGAAGGCGACGCAGTTTTCCATGACGTGTCCCACGGGCAGGCCCTCGCCGCCCGCCTTGAAGCCGTTCCCGCCGCCGCCCCCGCGAATGACATGGGTGGGGTCGTGTGGGTCCGTCCATATCCCGTTGCGGTACGCCGCGCAGCCGCGCATGGTCACCGGGGAGTTCCTGCCGTTTTCCACCTTGTTGTAGAGGTCAAAGCCGTCGTCCACGTTGTCGTGGGCGACACAGCTTTCAAAGACGTTGCCGGGTCCCACACCCACCTTGGCGGCAAAGCCGTCGGCGTTCATGTGCTTGGGGTCCAGATTGCCGAAGCTCTCGCAAAAGCTCACCAGGTTGTGGCTGGGCCAGGCGAAGTTGAAGCCCGCGGGCTGACCGCGGCCTATCATGAGCCCCGTCTCGTCGCAGTCGTGGAAGACGCACCTGTCCACCAGGTTGAAGCTGCCCAGGATCAGACAGCGGGTCTTGGTGAATTCAAGCCCGGTGACGCGCCAGAAGCAGGAATCCAGCCACAGCCCGCCCAGTATCCTCACCTTCGCGCCGGGGGCGGGGGCGACGGTCTTGACCGCGCCATCAGCGCCGGACAGCTCGCGGGTGAGCTTCAGCGCCTCCGGGTACTCGCCGTCCGTCAGATACACCGTGCCGCCCTGGGCGACACGCCGGAGCGCGGAGGTGAGGGAGAGAGGGGACGCCTCGGTGCCGGCGGCGTCGTCCCGTCCGTCAGGGGCGGCGAAAACCTCACTGCTGGGTCCGGGCGCTTCGCGGTAATCCACCGTGAAGATCTCGGTGAGGGCATTCCCTCCGAAGCGGTAACGGCAGTCAAAGGTGTTTTCGCCGGGGCGGAGGGAGACGGAGAGGGACGCCGGCCTTTCCTCGGTCAGGGTGAGACTGCCGGCGGGCGCGCCGTTGAATGTTATGTAAACCTCACCGTCCTCGTTGCCCTGGAGGGTGAGGGTATAGGCGCTGACGGAGGAGACGGCGCCGGAGCGCAGGAGCAGCGTGGGCTTTACGCTGTCGTTTACAGGCACCCAGAGCTTGGGCGGCTCCTTGGGGGCGGTGTAGTCCGTGATTTCAAGGTCGATGTCCTCGTACCTCACCTGGGCATTGCGGGAGGCAAAGAGGCCCACGTACATATTCTCCGGGTCCTGCTGTTCCAGGAGGTTCGGCGGGCAGTCGGGGACGTACCAGCGGCCGCTCATTTCGCCGTCGGTCATTTGGGCGGCGACGAAGAAGCCCTTTTCGTCCCTGCCTATCTGCATTTTTACCCCGTCGCCGCCGGTGACGATTTTCGTCTCAAAGGGCAGGTCCAGGTGGTCCAGTGTCACGCCCACCAGCTCGCCGGGGTCGTATACGCCGCGCCTGCGGGTGACGCGAAGGACGTTTTCGTTTCGGTCGCCGGCGAACAGGCCTATGTAGACCATATTTGACGGCGCGGGTATCTCCTGAAAGGAGGGGTCGTAGGGGTCGCGGCGGGGTTGTCCCACGGTGTCCCGGACCATGAGCCCAAAGCCGCACTGCTGGGGCGTGTCGGCGGTGCCCTCCCGCCCGTAGTTTTCCACGAACACGCGGGCTGTGAGGACGAAGCCCTGCTTTTTCGGGTCAAGGCGGGTGAAGTAGTAGAGGAGCCCGTCGTGACCGCCGGTTATCTTTCCGCCGCGGCTTTCAAGGGTCACGGAGCCGTCAGGGGCGACGCGCGCCTCATGGAGCCCTATCTTGCCGGCGTACCGGGGCAGGAGAAGGGTGGAGGTAAAATTGAGGTCGGTGGACTGCCCGAATACGCGGGCCTCCCATTGGGTACTGCTCATATCTGTCACTCTCCTATATATTTTTTTCGTTTAACGGCAGGCTATGTACGGACCGGCAGACCGGTCCGTCGGGTCAAAGACCCAGGGAATCCGAGACGTTTTCGATGATGTGTCCCGCGGTCTTGAGGAACCTTCCCGCGGCGGAGACACGCTTTTTCGGCATGGCGGCGATGGCGCCCACCGCGCCGCCGGCTATCATGCCTATGGCAATTCCCTTGGCAAATTCGGTCATTGTAAAGCCTCCCTTTTTTGTTTGTCAGCTATAGCTTTCCGCAAAAGGGAGATTTTTTTCTTATAAAATATTGGTATCAGTGTCGCGGCAGAGATTGTACCACTCGCAGGAGGCGCAAATTTCGGGAAATTTTTCTGTTCCGAATATCTCCCGCCGCGCCCTTTCGGAGAGCCTGTCCCAGGGGAGGACGTCGCCCGCGGAGAGGGAGAGGGCGGAGAGAACGCCGGCGTCCGTGGCCTCCACCTTTTCCGGGGTGGAGCAGCTGCCGCGTATGTTGTTGGGGCACGCCGCGCACAGGTCGTCACAGCCGGACACGAGCTCCACTGGCGTTTCGGGACGGTCCCGAAGGACCTTGACGGTTCCCGTCATGTGGGCGGTGAATTTTTCGTCGTAGCCGTGACCGGTGAATTTCTGTATACAAAGGGCGTGATGGGGCCTCAGGTTCATGTCGCAGCCTCCTCCGGGCGGAGGGTTATTTCGCCGCTGGTCAGCGTCTCCTCCGCGCCGCCGTCATAGCGCACCTTGAGCCCGCACCTGCCGTCACAGCCCAATAGAGTGGCGGAGCGGGACGTGTCCGCACGTATCACGTTGACCCTTTGCCCCACGTACATGAGGCGGCGGCGGTAGTCCTCCACAAAGCCGGCTTCCTCCACGCGGGGCAAAAGATTTGAAAGCGAGCGTATTACGGCGGCGGTGAGGTCCTCCACGGCGTATTGGCGGTACTCCGTCAGCACGGCGCCCGCCCTTTGGGATATGTCCTCCGGGAAGCCGCCCTCCGGCGGGCAGACGTTGACGCCGATACCCACGACCGCCCATTTTGCCCCGCCGTCGGGGTCAAGGGCGGACTCGGTGAGGATACCGCAGACCTTTTTCCCGCCGGCGTACACGTCGTTTACCCATTTTATCCCCGTGGGGACTTGGAAAACGCTCTCAATCGCCAGGGACACCGCGACGGCGGCGGCGGGGGTGAGGAGCGTCAGGTCCTCGGAGGAAAGCTCCGGGCGGGATATGAGGACGCTGAGATACATCCCCGTCCCCGGAGGGGAGAAGAAGCTCCGCCCCAGCCTGCCGCGCCCATCCGTCTGGCGTCCCGCCGCGAGAAAGAGGGGTGAGGGGAGCGCCTCCCCGGAGGCGGCAAGGCGCTTGAGGAGGGTGTTGGTGGAGCCGCACTCCCCGATGTACCGGAAGGAGCGGGGGTCGACGCCGGAGGCGTCAAGAATCCGCTTTACAGTGGCGTTTTCACTCAATGGAGAAGTCCTCCCCGGTGAATTTACCGCTGACCGGCGCGGCGGGCTCAGGGGGTTGGCGCTTCAGCGGGTCGTATTTGAATTTCCTGCACTGTCCCGCGGCGGAGACGATACCGCGTTTGAGGCACGCCACCTCCGTCTCGCTTATGCGCGTGCCGTTGGAGCAGTAGGAGCAGCATGGGTCGATTCTTTTGTTGAAGAGCATGATATGTCCTCCGTTTTTCCTGCCTCCGTTTATTGGAGGGGTTAGGAACCTCTGAATAAATCGAAGCGCCGAGATTGGCGAGCAGATTTTTCGTCAGGCAAAGTCGAAAAAATGCAGGAATACTTTGTGTATTTCAAATTTTTTCGGCGAAGCATGGCGGAAAATACGCCGCCAAGATCGGTGCGGCGATTTGTTCAGTGGTTCCTTATATTATATATCACATCACTTCTTTTTTCCACTCAATTTTAAAGAAATTGCGGAAACAATGAGAAAAACGGCGAGGATGCCGGCGGAGAGCACCGCCGAGCCGCGAAGTGCGGAGGAGAAGTCCCGCGAGGCGATCTCGCCCACGCGCCCCGCAAGGTACGCGCCAACGGCGGCGTCGCCGGAGATGAGGGACATCGCCACCGCCGCCAGCCCCGCCGAGAGGACGCCGTGGAGGAGCTTGCCGAGTATGTAGGAGCGGGCGGAGAGCCCGGTGGAGCCTAAGAAGGAGAGAACCTGGCAGTGTACCGAGAGCCCAGCCCAGCCCAGCATAAACGCCGCCATAGCCACGGATGCGGTGAGGGGACCTGACACGTCTCTGAGGCACCAGACGCCGCTTGTGAGCTCCAGAAGACCGGTTATGAGCATCTGCGCCCACTCGCTGTCAAAGCCCAGGAAGCCGAACACAGCTCCCAGCGCCCCCGCCAGCGCGTCCATGATGCCAGAAAGGTACAAAAGCCGCAGAAGAACCGTGAAGAATATGACAAACCCGCATATGCCCAGGCACGAGGTGAAGGAGGAGCTGACCGATCTCACAAAGGCGGCGGGGAAGGAGGCGCGCGGGGCGTCATCACGGGATGCGCGGGTTATCCCGCCGCGTCCGCCGTAATTTCGGAATATGAGCCCCACCAGCACGGAGGCGAGTATGTGGGTGAGGTACAGCACCGCTCCCACGGCGCCGGAGGAGAATATGCCCGCGCCCACCACGCCGAAGATGAAGGCGGGACCGGAGTTGTTGGAGAAGGCGAGCATACGCTCGGCCTCCCGGCGGGATATTTTTTTGCCCTCATAGAGGCTTATCACGGTTTTCGCGCCCACGGGATAGCCGCCCACAAAACCGAGAATCAGCGCCGGGGCGCAGCCGCCCCCCACGTTGAAAAGCGGCTCCATCACCGGAGAGAGCACCCGCCCCAGCCTCTCCGCCAGCCCCAGCTCCACCGTGAGGGAGGATATGACGAAGAACGGAAAGAGGGAGGGAATCAGCACGTTGAAGCACATATCCACACCGCTTTTCGCCGCCTCCACCGTCCGGGCGGGCAGGAGTATGAGCCCCGCCATAACCCCCAAAAGTCCCAGGACCGTGACAAGGTCGAATATCCTCTGCCGCACCGTATAAATTCCCATATCCGCCGCCTCCCCAAGGTTTTCAAATCAAGTCTATGCCGGTACAATCCTAAATTTGCCACTCCCTTCATAAGCTTTAATGATACAGGCTATGGAGGCGAACAGCATGAGGAAAAAACTGTCGGGCCGCGCGGCGCTTTTGCGCGTGTCGGAAATATTTGACATTCCCGCCGAGGCGGGGGCGGGCGCGCCCAGGGTCACTATAACGGGCGACAGAAGGGTACACATTGAAAACCACCGGGGACTTTTGGAATACGGGCCGGAGACCATTGTCGCCGCTTGTCCGGGGATCACGGTGAGGATACGCGGGGCGGGGCTGGAGATCTCGGCGATGAGCGATATGGAGCTCGTGGTCACCGGCAGGATAGCCGCCGCCGAGATAGTTTCGTAGGTGGCGTCATGGGAGCGATAATGGACCTTATAAGCGGACGCGTGCGTGTGGAGCTGCGGTGCCGGTACTCCGAACGGGCGGTGAACATCTGCGCCCGCCACCACATCGAATTCCGCGATCTCACAAGGACGCCGGAGGGGAACGCCTGCCTCACCGTCTCCATACCGGGGTATATGAAGCTCCGGGAGGTGGCGCGGGACACCGGAGCCTTCACCGTGGGCATAGTTTTGAGAAGGGGCGCGCCGTTTTTCCTCTGGAGGCTCAGGAAAAGGTACGCGCTGTTTTTGGGGCTTGCGCTGTGCGCCGTACTCACGGGGCTGTCCACGCTATACGTCTGGCAGATAGACGTGACGGGCAACGAGACGGTGCCCACCTCAAAGATTTTGGCGGCGCTGAGAAATAACGGGGTGGACATCGGCACGTGCGTTTTGGACATCGCCGAGTCGCCAATAGCCAACAAAATGCTCCTGGACGTGCCGGAGCTTTCATTTATCACCCTCAACTCCCACGGCAGCAGGATAGACGTGGTGGTTCGGGAGAAGGTGTTACGGCCGGAGCTTTACGACCCGGACGCGTGCGTCGGGGTTTTTGCCAAAAAGCCGGGTATAATAACTGAGATCACCGCCCTTGAGGGCTGGAGCCTCCGGGAGCCGGGGGACGCGGTGGACACCGGCGACGAGCTCATCTCCTCCTATGTCCCGGTTGGACAGGGCTACAATACCCACGCATCGGGGGAGGTTTGGGCGCGGACCTGGTACGAGCTTACGCTGAAAATGCCCCTGGAGACGGCAAAAAAGGAGTATACGGGCAGGACAAAGACCCGCACCGCCGTAATTTTGGGCGGAAAAAGAATAAATCTTTATTTTATGGGTGGAAATCCGTATACAAGTTGTGATAAAATTACAACGTACAAAAGGCTGACCCTCCCCGGAGGGGGGGTCCTGCCGGTGACGATAGTCCGGGAGAGGTACGAGGAGTACGAGAGCGCCGCCTCCGCCTTCACACGGGAGGAGGCGGAGAAGCTCCTCTCCGCACACCTTCTTGAGACCGTGGAGCGGGAGATAGGCGACGGGTACGTGGCTGACTTCGACCTTTCAAGCGACGTTTCGGACGGCGTCATCTCCGTCACACTCACCGCCGAGTGCGTGGAGCAGATAGGGCAGGAGCGGGCAGAGGACGGCACCGAGTAGCGGAGCTTCGGCGGCACACAAAAGAGAGGAACAGATATGACAGAACAGACAATGAGCATCGACCGCATGGAGAACGTGATCAACGTATTCGGCTCCTTTGACGAAAACCTTCGCCTCATCGAGGCGGAGCTGGACGTGCGCGTCACGGACAGGGAGTCGGAGCTGAGGATCGCGGGAGAGGCGGAAAACGTGATGTACGCCCAGAGAGCCATCGAGGGCCTCATGAGGCTGGCGGCAAAGGGTGAGAACATCGACGAACAGAACGTCCGCTACGTCCTGGGGCTTGTGCGCGCGGGGCAGGACGACAAGATTGGCGAGCTTTCCAGGGACGTGATATGCGTCACCGCCAAGGGCAAGCCTATAAAGGCAAAGACCCTGGGGCAGAAGAAGTACGTGGACGCCATACTTAAAAACACCGTGACGCTGGGCATAGGACCCGCCGGCACCGGCAAGACGTACCTTGCAGTGGCGGCGGCGGTGGCGGCGTTTCGGGCAAAGACGGTGAACAGGATAATCCTCACCCGCCCCGCGGTGGAGGCGGGGGAGCGCCTGGGCTTCCTGCCGGGGGATCTCCAGTCCAAGGTGGACCCGTACCTGCGCCCGCTCTATGACGCCCTCTTTGATATGTTGGGGGCGGAGACGTACCAGAAGTATTTGGAGCGGGGGGACATCGAGGTTGCGCCGCTGGCGTACATGCGCGGGCGCACGCTGGACGACAGCTTCATAATCCTGGACGAGGCGCAGAACACAAGCCGCGAGCAGATGAAGATGTTCCTCACACGCCTCGGCTTCGGGTCCAAGATCGTCATCACCGGCGATGAGACGCAGATCGACCTGCCCGCCGACAAGGTATCCGGTCTTCGTGAGGCGGTGCGCGTCCTGGAGGGCGTGGAGGACATAGCCATAATGCGCCTGAGTTCCGCCGACGTGGTGCGCCACGTCCTGGTCCAGCGCATAGTGGAGGCCTACGACCGCTACGAGCGCGCAAAGCAGAGCGGCAGCGGCGGCGCGTCAAAACAACGTAAAACGGGGAGATAAAAAAGATGAACGTACAGGAAGCTATCGAAAAATTAAACGATCTGGAGCTCAAGGAATTTGCCTACGGGCACGCCATGGGGATACTCTCCTACGACGACGAGACTGTGGCGCCAAAGGGCTCCGGCATACCCAGGGGCAAGACCATGGGGGTGCTCAGCGAGCTCAGCTACAAGCTCTCCACCGGCGACGAGGCGCGGGGGCTTCTGGATTTTTTGAAGGAGCACTACGACGAGCTCTCCCCGGAGGACAAGCGCCGCACGGACCTTCGGGACAAGAGTATGCGGGAGCTTCGGGCGATACCCGTGGAGGAGTACGTGGCGTACACCGAGCTTTTGAACGACGCCTCCAACGTCTGGCGCGAGGCGAAAAACAAGTCCGATTACAAGCTCTTTGAGCCGTACCTTTCAAAAATCATTGAGACGCAAAAACGCTTCGCGGGGCTCGTTCGCCCGGACATGGACCCCTACGACTACTGCCTGGACCAGTACGAGGAGGGGCTGACGCGGGAAAAATGCGAGGAGTTTTTCGGCGCGCTCCGCCGGCGCATCGTGCCCATCATAGAGAAGGTCAAGGCGGCGGAGCCCATCGACGACGCCTTTGTCCGCCGGCGCTTCCCGGTGGAGGACCAGAGGAGGCTCTCGCGCGCCCTCATGGAGATCATGAGGCTTCCTGAGGACAACTGCGTGATCGGCGAGGTGGAGCACCCCTTCACCACTGGCTTTTCCAAATACGACGTGCGCATAACCACCCACTACTACGAGGACAACTTCCTGTCCTCCATGTATTCGGTTATCCACGAGGGCGGACATGCCCTCTACGACCTGCACTCCGACGACAGGTTTTGCTTCACATCCCTGGAGGGCGGCGTATCCATGGGCGTCCACGAGAGCCAATCCAGGTTTTACGAGAATATCGTGGGCAGGAGCCGGGAGTTTATCGAGCTTATCTACCCTGAGATCGTGAAGCTCAGCCCAGAGATGGGCAAGCACACGCCGGAGGAGCTTTACCGCGCAGCGAACGTGGCGCTTCCAAGCCTCATACGCACAGAGGCGGACGAGCTCACCTACCCACTGCACATCATGGTCAGGTTTGAAATGGAGAAGGCCATGATCGGAGGCGACATTAAGACCTCGGAGCTTCCGGAGATGTGGAACTCCCTCTACAAGGAGTATCTGGGGATCGACGTACCCGACGACAAAAACGGCATTTTGCAGGACTCCCACTGGTCGGGCGGCGGCATAGGCTACTTCCCCTCCTACGCCCTGGGCAGCGCATACGGGGCGCAGCTCCTCCACAAAATGCGGGAGAGCTTCGACGTCGCCGAGGCGATAAAAGCGGGGGAGATAGGGAAAATAAACGGCTGGCTGGAGGATAAAATCTGGAAATACGGCAGCCTCTACAAGCCGTCGGAGCTCATGGAAAAAGCGTTTGGGGCGGAGTTTGACCCCAAATACTACACCGATTACCTGGAGCGCAAGTTCACGGAGGTGTACAGGCTGTGAGCTCGGTGACGATAACCAGGGAAAAGCCCAACATCGGTCGCCCTGAGACCGCGAGGCTTGTGAAAAAGGCCGTCCTCGCCGCCCTCAAGGTCGAGGGCATAGAGGCACCCTGCCATGTGGACGTGCTACTCACGGACGACGCCGGCATACACGCCATCAACCTTGCGCACCGGGACGTGGACGCGCCCACGGATGTGCTGAGCTTCCCCATGAACGACCTGACGCCCGGAAAATTTGACCCGGAGGCCTGCGAGCGGGACTACGACACCGGCGAGCTCATGATGGGCGACATGGTCATCGACATCCCCCGCTGTGAAAGGCAGGGGGAGGAGTACGGCCACGGCTACGCCAGGGAGGTAAGCTACCTGGCGGTCCACTCCACCCTCCACCTTCTGGGCTACGACCACCTGGACGAGGGACCGCAGAAGGCGCAAATGCGCGCCAGCGAGGACGCGGTTATGGATATGCTGGGCATAATAAGATAAAACGCTCAAAGAAAGTTGAGGATCACCTATGATAAAACGTACAGCTCTTATAACAGTAGTCGGGCGGCCCAACGTGGGCAAGTCCACCCTTGTGAACGCCATGGTGGGGGAGAAGGTGTCCATCGTCACGCCCAAGCCCCAGACCACCCGAAACAGGATATTCGGCGTGGCTGAGCGCGGGGAGACGCAGCTCGTCTTTGCCGACACGCCGGGGTTCCACAAGGCCCGCACCAAGCTGGGCGACTATATGGTCCATGTGGTGGAGGAGGCGGTGGACGACGACGTGGACGCCGTCTGCCTTGTGGTGGAGCCCAAGGCGAGCATAGGACCACAGGAGGCGGGGCTAATTGCCAGGATAAAGGCGTCAAAGGCCCCCGCGGTGCTGGCCATAAACAAGATTGACACCGTGGAAAAGCCGGAGCTCCTGCCGGTCATAGCCCTTTACGCCAAGGAGCTTGACTGGGCGGCTGTGGTGCCCGTCTCCGCCCGCCGCGGGCAGGGGATAGAGGAGCTCTTTGATGAGCTTGAAAAATTCGCCAAGGAGGGGCAGCAGCTCTTCCCTGAGGACATGATAACCGACCAGACCACCAGCCAGATGTGCGCGGAGATCATCCGGGAAAAGCTCCTTTTGAACCTCCAGTCCGAGGTCCCCCACGGCACGGCGGTGGAGATAACCGCATTCACCGAGCGCGGGGACGGGGTCACGGAGATCACCGCCACCATATACTGCGAGCGGGAGAGCCACAAGGGGATAATCATCGGCAAAAACGGCGAGAAGCTCAAGGCCGTGGGCGAGGCGGCGCGGCGCGACATGGAGAAGCTCCTGGAGCAAAGGGTCTACCTCAACACCTGGGTGAAGGTGAAGGAGAACTGGCGCGACTCCGGCGCGAACCTCAAAACCTTCGGCTACACAGAATAATTTCCCTCTAATAATCCCCGCGTGTGCGCAAAACCTAACTACGCGGGTGGACCGGAGAGGACAGAGGATGGATATTTCAGGACTTTGGCGGCTTTTCTGGGCGACGGGGGATATACGGATATTCCTCGCCGCCAAAAAGCTGGAAAACGAGAGAGAGGAAAACGCGGCGCCCTGAGCGCCGCGGGGGGATGGGATGTACATAACAACGCCGGGGCTGGTCCTGCGTGAAACGGAATACAAGGAATCGAGCCGTATCCTGACGGTCCTCACCGCCTCCAACGGCAAGCTCACGGTCCGCGCCCAGGGCGCAAAGCGGCGGGGCAGCAAAACAGCCGCCGCCACTCAGCTTTTGGCACTGTCGGAGATGACGCTTTTTGAAAACCGCGACAGGTACACCCTCACCGAGGCGCGCAGCGTGGAGCTTTTCCGGGGACTTAGGGAGGACATAGCCAAGCTCTCCCTGGGGACGTATTTTGCCGAGCTCATGGACGCTATCTCCGACGAGGACGCCCCAAGTCCGGAGCTTCTGTCCCTGGGGCTCAACGCCCTTTACGCCGTGTCAAACTCCGTAAGCTCCGACGCGTCGGTTAAGGCGGCGTTTGAGCTCAGGGCCATGTGTCTTGCGGGATTTGAGCCGCTTTTGGGAAGCTGCGCCGTATGCGGCAGGGAGGACCCGGCCTCGCCGGAGCTTGCGCTGGAGGGCGGGACGCTCCTTTGCGCCTCCTGCCGCCCGGAGGGGGCGGGGGAGTGCCTGTCGCTCCTGCCGGGGACCCTTGCCGCAATGCGTTATATCACCGGCGCGGACCCCAAAAGGATATACTCCTTCCGCGTCAGCGCGCAGGTGGAAAAGCAGCTCTCCCGCGTGTGTGAGGCGTATCTTTTGACCCAGCTGGGCCGCGGCTTCGCCTCTCTGGATTTTTACAGGACAGTGAGCTGACACCGGATTATTAAAGAAAGGAAACAACATGGAAATAGATCTCGGCTTCGGCGCGGGGAAACAGCATATCGCCGTGCCCGAAAAAAATCTTCTGGGCGTACTCACGCAAAATGAGGTGAAAACAGACCTCACCGGCGAGGCGGAGGTCCGCCGCGCGCTGGCGTCGCCCATAGGCTCCCCGCCGCTTCGCGGCATCGTAAGACCCGGCGAGAGCGTCGCCATAGTCACAAGCGACATTACCCGCCCGATGCCCACCTGGAAGGTGATGCCGGCGCTTTTGGACGAGCTCTACGCCGCCGGGGTGAGGCGGGAGGACATAACCCTCGTCTTCGCCCTGGGGAGCCACAGGCGTCAGACGGATGAGGAGCGCCGCCGCCTGGCGGGGGAGCGGGCGTACTCGGAGATAAGGTGCGTCGATTCTGACCCCAACGACTGCGTACATATGGGCGTGACCTCCCGTGGCACGCCCGTGGACATCTTCACCCCCGTGGCAAGGGCGGACAGGCGCATATGCATCGGGAACATTGAGTACCACTACTTCGCCGGCTATTCCGGGGGCGCGAAGGCAATAATGCCAGGCGTCTCCACCCGCGCCGCGATACAGGCGAACCACTCCCGCATGGTGGAGGAAACCTCCCGCGCCGGGCTCCTGGAGGGCAACAACCTGCGCGCCGACATCGAGGAGGCGGGGGCTGTCTGCGGTATCGACTTCATCCTGAACGTGGTACTGGACGAGCACAAGGAGATTATAAAGGCCGTCGCCGGGGACGTGACGGCGGCGCACCGCGCCGGGTGCGCGTTTTTGGACACGCTGTACCTGAAGAAAATACCCCGCCGCGCGGACATCGTTGTCGTCTCCCAGGGCGGCGCGCCCAAGGACCTGAACCTCTACCAGACGCAAAAGGCGCTGGACAACGCCAAGCACGCCGTGCGGCGCGGCGGCACGGTTATTCTTGTGGGCTCCTGTAAGGAGGGGCTGGGGGAAGCCACCTTCTCCCGCTGGATAGAGGAGGCTCCCACCTCCCACAGCCTCATCGAGCGGGTGAGAACCGGCTTTGAGCTGGGTGGACACAAGGCCGCCGCCATCGCCATGGTCCTGGAAAACGCCGATGTGGTGCTGGTCTCGGAGCTGCCGGAGGAGACGGTGAGGAAGGCGTTCCTCACACCCGCCGCCTCCGCCCAGGCCGCCCTGGACGCCGCCCTCAGCAAATACGGCCCGGACGCCACCGTTTTGGTCATGCCCCACGGCGGCTCCACCCTTCCGGTGTGCGGGGAGTGAAAGGAGAGATATTATGACAAAGCAGGCGCTTTATGACGCTTACCGCGCCGTAGAGGCTGATTTCAGAAGGGCTTTAAACGACAGGGACCCCGTGAAGGTAAAGACCATGGCGTTGAAGCTCCACGCCCTTGTACACCCGGCGTGCGTATCCGGCGGCGGTGAGAAAACCATGGCGGACCATGTGGCGGAATATATGCTCGCGGGGCGCCAAAATGAACAGGTGCCGAGACAGCCCTGGGAGACCGACCTCCACTACGCCGGCACGGACCGGGTGCCGATGGTTTGGCAGCTCTGGCACACCGCGCGCATAGAGGACCTGGTCAGCAATTTCCTTTTGGCGGACCGGGAGCAGATATTCAACGAAAGCTGGCAAAAAAGGATCGGCTCGCCCATAACCGACACTGGCAACGCCCTGGAGCCGGGGGAGGCGGTGGAATTCGGGAAGGCCATATGCCCGCGGGCGCTTTACGACTACATGGTCGAGGTTGGGACGAATACCAGAAAAATTATCTCGGAGCTCAAGGACGGGGAGCTTTTTAATATGGTCCCAGAGGAGTGGGTCATGAGGATATATGAGGCGGGTGGCGTCACGTCCGACCTGCGCTCCGTGTGGCTGCTTGTTTTCTGGGGCAGGCTCACCCGCGCCGGTATGCTGGAGACGCCCATGACGAACCACTTTATGATGCACCTTCCTCCCTGCCTTGACAACCTCCCGATAATACCGGAGTGACGCTCCGCTGAGAATCAAAACATAAAGGGGACAGGAAAAATGTACATGGCTTCCGATACAAGATATGACGGCATGGTCTACAACCGCTGCGGCAGGAGCGGGCTGAAGCTCCCGGCGGTGTCCCTGGGGCTGTGGCAGAACTTCGGGCACACCGGGGTATACGCCAACATGGAGGCGATGGTACACACCGCCTTTGACCTGGGGATAACCCATTTCGATCTCGCCAACAACTACGGCGCCCCCTACAACGGCAGCGCCGAGGAGAACTTCGGGCGTATACTGCGGGATATGCGCCATTACCGGGACGAGCTGTGCGTCTCCACCAAGGCGGGCTACGGCATGTGGCCCGGTCCCTACGGCGACAGAAACGGCTCCAGAAAGTACCTGACAGCCTCGTTGGACCAGTCACTTAAACGCATGGGGCTGGAGTACGTGGACATCTACTACCACCACATCTACGACCCCGACACGCCGTTGGAGGAGACCGCCCTGGCGCTTGACAACGCCGTGAGGCAGGGCAAGGCGCTGTACGTTGGCGTCTCCAATTACAGGCACAGGGAGATGGAGGAGATACTTGGCATTTTCCGTGAGCTCCGCACACCCGTCGTCCTGAACCAGCCCTCCTACTCCATGCTCAACAGGTGGATCGAGGAGGACGGGCTGGACGAGCTCTGCTATGAAAACGGCGTGGGCCTCGCGGTGTTCTCCCCACTCTACCAGGGGATGCTCACGGACCGGTACTTAAACGGCATACCCGCCGACTCCAGGGCGGGGCGCGGCAACAGCCGCCTTGCCGGGGAGCTGGACGCGGCGATGATAAAGAGGCTCAACGACCTCAACGCAATTGCCGCCTCACGCGGGCAGACCCTCTCCCAGATGGCGCTCTCCTGGGTATTGCGCAACAGGGCGGTGACGACCGTCCTTATCGGCGCCAGCCGGCCGGAGCAGATAAGGGAGAACGTGAAGTGCGTGGAGCGTCTCGATTTCTCCGAGGAGGAGCTGGAGGCAATAGAACGGCTCATTCGCCGATAGGACAAATCAATACTTTAATTCATTCCTTGCGTATTGAAATACAGCGGCCGTGATGGAAACGTTACCTCACGGCCGCTCCGTTTTTGCGAATTCTTTCGTATTCTAAACTGTAAATGGCTGATGAATGGGGAAATCTGAAAAAATATGTGATTTTTTTCAATATTTTTTCAAAAAAAGGATTGCCAAAAGGACGATGATATGCTAAAATGTGTAAAAAGGAGCATAAAGCTTTGACTGTCGCGAACTAAAGTATGGAAACGGTTCCATATGAGACAATTTTTCCGCCCGTCTCCAGGCACCTTACGTGCCGTCATCTCTTATGGAGGGGAGCCCCGCGCCTATCGGCAAACAGGGTGCGTATCCGCGGATACCGCCCTGGAGGGGCTCGCCTTCGTTTTTTTACGCGCATACATATAATTAAATAAGGTGATATCGAAATAATAACGCGAAATAACGGAATACGGACAAATCCTGTCGGAATATGCTAAAGGGAATCTTATAAACGGTGGTGTTTCCCATGCTTTCCGCAGCCTTTGCCGCTCTGTTGGGCTATCCCTTCCTTCTTCTGCGCCTTTCAAATCCCGTGGGCTCATTCCCGCGCCCGCTGACGGCGAAGGAGGAGAGGGAGTACCTGGAGCTTGCCGCCGCCGGTGACCAAAACGCCCGCAACACCCTCATCGAGCACAACCTTCGCCTTGTGGCGCACATAGTAAAGAAGTATTACACAAAGACCCGCGACCAGGACGACCTCATCTCCATCGGCACCGTGGGGCTCATAAAGGGCATATCCACCTACCGCCCGGACAAGGGCGTGCGCCTTGCCACCTACGCCAGCCGGTGCATCGAAAACGAGATACTCATGTACTTCCGCTCCCAGCGCAAATCCGCCGGGGACCTGTCACTCTCCGACACCATCGACTCGGACTCCGACGGCGGCAGCCTCTCCCTGATGGACGTGGTGTGCTCCGAGGACGACGTATTTGAGCGCCTGAGCTCCCAGGAGATATACACCCGCCTGCGCCGCCACGTGGAGACCGCGCTGGAGGAGCGGGAGCGACGGGTGATAGCGCTGCGCTACGGGCTTGACGGCGGAAAGCGCCTCACCCAGCGGGAGACGGCGGAAAAGCTGGGCATCTCCCGCTCCTACGTCTCCCGCATAGAGAAAAAGTCCCTCGACAAGCTCCGCGCCCTCCTGGAGGCCGACGGCGGCATATAAAACCGTTACACATTCGCAATGCACGGATTCAGCTCCGTGCTGTTTTTTTATATATCCGCAAGATATGCAATACTAAAATTTAAAAAACTACTGGAAATCATAAATGGTGTGTGCTATAATATGAAAACTTGCGAAAAAACGGGTTGCGAACGTAAAAATTGGAACTTTTTTCAGACAACAGTCCATAGTTGGAAGAGGAACAAGATGATTTTCGGAAAGTACATAAACAAATACTACATAAAATACGGTCCCATCCTTCTTCTGGGCCTTGCCGCCCTTGCCGTGGTGGACTACATGCAGCTGGTGGTGCCCAGGCTATATCAGCTTGTGGTCAACGGCATGAACGACGGTCAGGTCATGTCAGACGGCGTGATGTACGCCTTCGACATGGAATTTCTGCTTGACAAGGTATGCCTGCCGATGCTGGTGGTGGTCATATCCATGGTCTTCGGGCGCTTCCTTTGGCGCGTCTGCTTCTTCGGCTCCGCCATACGGGTGGAGACGGACATCCGCAACGCCATGTTCGACCACTGCAAGGACCTCTCCCAGCAGTATTACCAGGTGAACAAGGTGGGCAACCTCATGAGCCTTTTCACCAACGACCTGGACACGGTCCAGGACTGCTACGGCTCAGGGCTCCTCATGCTCGCCGACGCCCTCATGCTGGGCATACTCGCCATCGGGCGCATGTGGCAGATGGACCACCTGCTCACGGGGCTGTCACTCATCCCCATGGTGATACTTTTCGCCATCAGCACCGTGGTGGGGCGCTACATGGAGAAGAAGTGGGACATCCGCCAGGAGGCGTTTTCCAACCTCTCCGACTTCTCCCAAGAGTCCTTCTCCGGCATAGCCGTCATCAAGGCCTTCGTCAAGGAGGCGAAGGAGCTCTGGGCGTTCAAAAAGCTCAACCTTGAAAACGAGAAGGCAAACGTGGACTTCACCCGCGCCTCTGTGCTCCTGCACATTTTGGTCACCCTCTTTGTGGAGTCAGTCATCTGCGTGGTTTTGGGCTATGGCGGATACCTTGTACACGAGGGCGTTTTCAACGCCGGGCAGCTGGTGGAGTACATCGGCTACTTCAACGCCATCGTCTGGCCCATAATGGCAGTCTCCGAGCTCATAGATATGACGAGCCGCGGCAAGGCGAGCCTCAAGCGCATAAGCGAGCTTCTTGACGCGAAGCAGGACGTGATCGACCGGGAGGGCGTGAGGGAGCTTCCCCACGTGCGCGGGGACATCGAGTTTAAAAACCTCACCTTCCGCTATCCCGACGGGGAGTACGACGTGCTCAAAAACATAAGCTTCACCATAAAGGCGGGTGAGAGCGTGGGCCTCGTCGGACGCACCGGCTCAGGCAAGACCACCCTCGTTGACCTCATACTGCGCACCTACAATGTCCCCGACGGCACCGTATTCGTGGACGGCAGCGACGTGAACACCGTCAAGATCCACGACGTCCGCGCCGCCTGCGCCTACGTCCCCCAGGACAACTTCCTTTTCTCCGACACCATCGCCCGCAACATCGCCTTCACCTCCGGCGAGCCCGATATGGCGCGCGTCAAGGAGGCGGCGACCCTCGCCGACGTGGACGGAAACATCATGGAATTCACAGACACCTACAACACCATGCTTGGCGAGCGCGGCGTCACCGTCTCCGGCGGGCAGAAGCAGCGCATATCCATCGCCCGCGCCCTTTTGAAGGACGCGCCGATACTCATACTCGACGACTCCGTCTCCGCCGTGGACACGGACACCGAAAAGACCATTCTCGACAACCTCAAGCGCACCCGCCGGGGCAAAACCACCATCCTCATAGCTCACCGCATATCCACCATCGAGCGCATGGACAAGATAATCTACCTGGAGGACGGGGAATTGGCGGCTGTGGGCAGCCACGCGGAGCTTTGCGAGACCTGCCCCGCCTACAAGCACATGGTGGACCTTCAAAAGCTTGAGGAGGAAGGGGGCGAGCACAATGCGTGAGTTCGCGCCGCTTTACATCGTCGGCGCCATCATCGGCGCCTTCACCGTCCTCTTTGTGGCGGCTTACATCACCTTAAAGCGCCGCAAGGCGGCTGTCACCTTTGACCGCAACATGCCCGACTCCGAGATAATGGCGCGCATGCTGCCCTACGCCAAGCCCTATTGGAAGAGCTTCCTTGTGGTCCTCTTCCTCATGCTCCTCGCCATAGCCTACGACATCATCTCCCCACTGCTTGTGGGCGACATCGAGCGTGTAATAAAGGAGGACTTTGAGCTCCGCGACCTTTTCGTCCGCGTGGCCGTCTACGCCGGAATTCTCATCGTCTCCCTCATCAGCACCTACTTCCAGTCCATAATCCTCCAGAAGACAGGCCAGAAGATACTCTCCTCCCTCCGGCAGGACCTTTTCACCCACATCGAGAGCCTGTCCCACAATCAGCTCAACCAGATACCCGTGGGCAAGCTTGTCACCCGCGTCACCAACGACACCAACGCCATCTCCATGATGTTCACCAACATTCTGGTGAACATGATACGCAACGTCTTCGTCATTGTGGGAGTTCTGGCGGCGATGCTCATCTTAAACTATGAGCTGACGCTGATGATACTGTGCTTCATACCCTTCCTGGTGCTCTTCACCGTCATCTTCCGCACCTTCACCCGACGGGTGTTCCGCACCGTCAAGGACAGGACCACGGACATCAACACGTACCTCTCCGAAAACCTCTCCGGCATAAAGATCACCCAGATCTTCAACCGCGAGGACGCCAAAATGCAGGAGTTTTTGGGCAAATCCAACGGGCTCAAGAAGGCAAAGCGCCAGCAGATGTTCGTCTTCGGCATCTTCCGCCCCATGGTCTATATGCTCTACATAAGCTCCGTTTTGTGCCTGCTCTACCTTTGCGGCAGGGGCTACATCAAAAACACCTCCTTCCTGGGGCAGACCATCGCCAGCGAGACACTGGTCAGCTTCTACATGTACATCTCCAAGTTCTTCAACCCAATCCAGACCCTCGCCGAGCAGTTCAACCAGCTCCAGTCCGCCTTCGCCAGCGCCGAGAAGATATTCTCCATCTTCGACCTGGAGCCCGAGCTTGTGGACTCCCCGGACGCCATCGAGCTTGACCACATCGAGGGCGAGATAGAATTCCGCGACGTCTGGTTCAGCTACGTCCCCGGCGAGTGGGTCCTGAAGGGCGTCAGCTTCCACGTAAAGCCAAAGGAGACAGTGGCGTTCGTGGGCTCCACCGGCTCCGGAAAGACCACCATTTTGTCTCTCATATGCCGCAATTACGACATCCAGAAGGGTCAAATACTCATTGACGGCATAGACATACGCCGCATCAAGATCGCCTCCCTCCGCCGCCACTTCGGTCAGATGCTCCAGGACGTGTTCCTGTTCTCCGGCACCATCCGCTCCAACATCGTCCTTCGGGAGGAGTCCTTCACCGACGAGGAGGTTTGGCAGGCGTGCCGCTACGTGAACGCCGACCACTTCATAAGCAAGCTGGACGGCGGCCTTGACGAGGTTGTCCGGGAGCGCGGCAACAACTTCTCCGCCGGTCAGCGTCAGCTTCTCAGCTTCGCCCGCACCATCCTCCACCGACCAGAGGTCATGATTCTTGACGAGGCCACGGCGAATATCGACACCGAGACGGAGCTTCTCATCCAGGACTCCCTGGAGAAGATGAAGAACATCGGCACCATGCTCGTGGTGGCGCACCGCCTCTCCACCATCCAGCACTCCGACAACATAATCCTCCTGAGCCACGGCGTCATAAAGGAGCAGGGCACCCACCAGGAGCTCCTCCACAAAAAGGGCCGCTACTACAAGCTCTACACCCTCCAGTTCGACGAGCAGCAGCGCGCCCTTGCCGAAAAGAATAAATGATACACCCGCCCGCCCACCAAATACAGGCGGGCGGTTTTCTGCCTTTTGCCACTTGTATCCTTCGCCATAATATGCTATTATTGGCGTATGATTTTGAGAAAAAGGGGAGGGGAGCCCATGCCGGCAAATTTCAGGGAGCTTTATACCGACGCCGAGCTTGAAAAGCTCCGCCGCAAAATAAAAGCCTGGACAGTCGCCCTCGCCGTCATCTCCGCCGTCGGCCTCGCCGCCTGCGTGACCCTGGCGGTCCTCACAAATACCGCCAACGCCCAGCGCATGGAGCTTTACGCCATCGCCGTCAGCATCGCCGTGGGCTGGTTCGTCATCTACTGCGCCTGCTTCGCCGTGGGCTCCTCCCGCCGGGAGCTTGCCCACGCCGGCACCCTGCGCGACGGCGAGCGGGAGAGGACCGAGGGGAGGGTCACCGTCACCCGCCAGCGCCTTCGCATAAAAAAGAGCATAACCGCCAAAAGAGTGCGCGTGGAGACCCCCGACGGCGAGAGTCTTTTCTGGGTCGCCGAAAGCCGCGCCCCGCTCCTTGAGGGCGCCTCGGCTGTCTGGACTGTCCACGGCTACGTGGCGGGATACGAGGTGGCAAAATGAGGTTTTTGAAAAACATATTTTCACAGCTCCACACCTTCGTCCTCTGGGCGCTCATGTCCGCCATACTCTGGAGCTGGATCTTCACCATGGTCACCGACACCTCCCCACAAAAAAAGGTCCAGATCTACATCTACGTTGACGAGCTCAGAGACACCGACCTTGCCGTTTACCTGGAGCAGGACCTCCCCGACGGCATAAAAATGGTCAAGGTCCACCCCTTCACCTACGCCATGCTCAACGTGGACCTTCTGGAAAACAGCGACCTCTTCATCCTCCCGGAATCCATGGTGGGGGAGTATGAGGAGCTCCTCCTCCCCGGCGGCGAGGCGGTGAAGGTCTACGATCCCGATACCGGCTCCGGAGCCGCCGAGGACTACATCTCCTACTCGCACGAGGACTATTACCTCTACTTCGGCGCCAAATCCCTCCACCTTGACGACGGCGCCGCAAAATACGTCGCGGATAGGCTTTTGACCTCTTAAATCCCATTTCCCACACCGAAAAGTGTGGGAAATTTGGTTTTATTATATTAATATTGTGTTAAACCTTTGTTCAAAATGCACAAAATTTGTTACGAATTTTTGTCGAAAACGTTTCCATACTTTTTTACCCAACTTTATTGAATTTGCCTCCGACCTCTGCTATAATGTTAAAAGATAACAGGCCGGACAGGGGCCCCTGTCCGCGTATCCCCGCTTTGCGGGGATAAAAACTGTTATAAATTATTCAGGAGGAATGAAAATGAAAAAAATCTTAGCAATCGCTCTCGCGCTCCTCATGGTCCTGTCCCTCGTCGCCTGCAATAACAGCAACAGCGACAACAAGGGCGACACCAACCAGGGCGGCGGAGAGCAGTCCGCGGACCTCGCCGGCACCTATGATGTGACCATCTGGGCGCCTGAGGCGGCTGTGGAGCTCACCAAGCAGCAGGTCGCTGACTTCAACAGCTCCAACGAGCTGGGCATCACCTTCAACGCCACCGTTGAGCCCGTTTCCGAGGCTGAGGCCGCCGGCAACGTGGTCACCGACGTCTCCGCCGCGGGCGACCTGTTCTTCTTCGCCCAGGACCAGCTGAGCGTCATCGTCAAGGCCGGCTGCCTTACCAAGCTCGGACAGGGCGCCGCCGCCACCGTTAAGGAGCTCAACGCCGAGGGCGCCGTCCTCGCCGCTCAGTCCGGCTCCGACCTCTACGCCTATCCTCTCACCGCCGACAACGGCTACTTCATGTACTATGACAAGTCCGTTATCCCCGAGGAGCACATTGACAGCCTTGAGGACATCCTCGCCGACTGCGAGGCCGCCGGCAAGTACTTCTCCCTGGAGACCAACACCTCCGCGTGGTACATAGCGGCCTGGTTCTTCGGCACCGGCTGCCACTCCAATTGGGATTTCGACGAGGCCGGCAACGCCATCGCTCTGGACGACGACTTCAACTCCGAGAACGGCATTATCGCCTCCAAGGGAATGTTGAAGCTCCTCAACTCCCCCGCCAACCTGAGCGGCTCCAGTGTTGACGCCTTCTCTAACGGTGCCGCCGTGGTCGTCTCCGGCACCTGGGCTTACAATGACGCCCTCGCCATCCTCGGCGAGAACCTGGGCGCCGCCGACCTGCCCTCCTTCACCGTTGACGGAACGAGCTATCACCTGGGCTCCTACAACGGCTGCAAGCTCCTGGGCCTCAAGCCTCAGGAGGATACTAAGAAGGCCGCCGCTCTCAACCAGCTGGCCCTGTACCTGACCAACGAGGAGTGCCAGATCGCGCGCTTCAACGAGCTGGCCTGGGGTCCCGCCAACAAGAACGCGCAGGCTGACCCCGCCGTTCAGGCTAACCCCGCTCAGGCAGCTCTTTCCGCTCAGAGCCCCTACTCCGTACCTCAGCCCAACATCCCCAACGCCTGGTGGGATATCGCCAAGGTCATCGCCGATGACGTCAAGGCCGCCGGCAATGACGACGCCGCCATCAAGGCTGCTCTCGATAAGTATATCGCCAGCGCCCAGGGCTGCGTCACCGCGCCCGCTGAATAAACCGGCTGATTTGGAGCTTTTTTAAAAGCGTCAGGTTAATTTCGGCCTGATATAGTATCTGATCGGCCGGGACTGGAAACAGCTCCGGCCGATTAATTAAAAGGGGTGATTTGATGAAAAGATACAGCGATATGGAATACCTTCGCTTATCAAAATGGAACAAATTCGTTTACAAGCTGGTATCCTTCCTGGTGAGCATCCCCTTGGGCATCGGACATTTCTTCGTCAAGATATGGAAGGGCATCAAGGAATTCGGCGGGAAGGTCGTCGCCGAATGTAAGGACATCTGGACCACCTTCGTCACCGGCGACTGGAAGACAAAGCTCTCCTTCCTTGTCATGGGCTTCGGGAACCTTGCCCACGGGCAGATCCTCCGCGGCGTCATGTTCCTCCTCTTTGAGGTGGTATTCATCTTCTACATGGTCACCACCGGCGGCTACTGGCTGTCAAAGCTTGACAATCTGGGCGACAAGGGTCCTGAGAGCGTTTATAACGCGGTGCTGGACACCAACACCACCGTCTTCAACGACAACTCCTTCAAGATCCTCCTCTACGGCGTTCTCACCATCTTCTTCATTATAGCCTTCATTTACACCTGGCGTGCCAACGTCAAGCAGAATAAGCTTATAAACCAGATCCTCAAATCCGGCAAAAAGCTTAAATCCGGCAAGGACGACCTGAAATCCCTGGTGGACGACCAGTTCCACAAGACCCTTCTCGCCCTTCCCATGGTTGGTATCCTGGTGTTCACCGTCATGCCCATAGTGTTCATGGTGCTTGTCGCCTTCACCAACTACGACGGCTCCCACAACGGCTATTCCAACGCCCTGTTCACCTGGGTGGGGCTAAAGAACTTCGGCACCATGTTCTCCTGGACCGCCAACACCTCGGCGGGGCTCCAGTCCTATTCCGCCACCTTCGGCGAGATACTCACCTGGACCCTTATCTGGGCGTTCTTTGCCACCTTCACCAACTACTTCCTGGGCATGTGCGTTGCCATGATGATCAACAAGAAGGGTATCCACCTCAAGAAGATGTGGCGTACCATCCTTGTTATGACCGTCGCCATCCCCCAGTTTATCTCCCTGATGTACGTATCCAAAATGTTCGCCCAAAACGGACTGTTGAACCAAATGCTGATGAACCACGGCTGGATCAAGCAGCCGTTGCCCTTCTGGACTGATGCTACCTGGGCGAGGATCACCGTCATTATCATCAATATCTGGGTCGGCATTCCTTACCTCATGCTCATCACCACCGGTATTCTTATGAATATCCCCGCGGACCTCTACGAGTCCGCCAAGATAGACGGTGCCAACGCCTGGCAGCAGTACAGGAAGATCACCCTCCCGTACATGCTGTTCATCACCGGCCCCTATCTGCTCACCAGCTTCACGGGCAACATGAACAACTTCAACGTCATCTACCTCCTGACCGGCGGCGCGCCCACCAACGCGGCGGCGTCCGGCGCGGCGGGAAGCGTGGGCTACACGGACCTTCTTATCACATGGCTTTTCAAGATCACCACGGGCGGCGAATCCCTCTACTACTTAGCGTCCGTCGTCGGTATCATGGTCTTCGTAGTGGTGGCGCTGATCTCCCTTGTGGTCTACAACGTGCTGCCCTCCATTAAGAATGAGGAGGACTTCCAGTGATGAATAACGAAAAGCGTCATATGGGTCTAAAGACCCTCAACAGGGCAAGCAACACTGTTATCTACATTCTGCTTGTCATAATCAGCGTTATCTGGCTGCTCCCCTTTGTCTTCATCGTCTTCCAGTCCTTCCGTGTTGAGTCCACCTGGCAGGTGGGATACGTCATCCCCCAGCAGTGGGGCCTCCAGAACTACATAAACCTCTGGAATTCCGACTTCAAGCGTTGGTATCTCAACACCTTCATCATCGCCCTGGCTTCCGCGGTGCTCGTCACCGTCATCCAGCTTTGCATGAGCTATACCCTCTCCCGTTTCCGCTTCAAAATGCGCGGGCCCCTTATGCGGTTCATGTTGATTTTGGGAATGTTCCCCGGAATGCTCACCATGATCATCCTCTACCGCGTCCTGGCCGACCTGGGCCTCACTCAGGCCAACGCTGTTCCCGGCCTCATTCTTGTGGGCGTGGCTTCCTCCGGCATGGGCTATTACGTCTCCAAGGGCTTCTTTGACACCATCCCTAAGTCCCTGGACGAGGCCGCCCGTGTTGACGGCGCCACTCGCTTCCAGGTGCTCTACAAGATCATCCTGCCCCTGGCAAAGCCCATCGTCATTTACACCATCCTCACCGCCTTCATGGGCCCCTGGGGAGACTTCGTATTCGCCCGTTACGTGGCCATGGGCACCTCCGCCGGCTACAACGTGGCCGTCGGTATGTACAGCTGGCTGACCAATGACCAGATCAACAGCTGGTATACCACCTTCTGCGCCGGCGGCGTTATCGTCGCCCTCCCCGTGACCATCCTCTTCATGTGCCTGCAAAAGTACTATGTCGAGGGCGTTACCGGCGGCGCCGTAAAAGGCTGATTTGAAAGGAGAATAAGGATATGGCAAGTGTAAAACTTACTAACGTCAAAAAAATCTACGACAAGAACGTCGTTGCTGTCCATGACTTCAACCTTGAGATCAAGGACAAGGAATTTGTGGTCTTCGTCGGTCCCTCCGGATGCGGCAAGTCCACCACCCTGCGCATGATAGCCGGCCTTGAGGACATCTCCGAGGGCACCGTAGAGATCGACGGCGAGGTCGTCAACGACCTCCAGCCCAAGGACCGCGGCATCGCCATGGTCTTCCAGAACTACGCCCTCTATCCCCACATGTCCGTCTATGACAACATCGCCTTCTCCCTGCGCCTCAAGAAGGTCCCTGAGGACGTCATCTACGACAAGGTCACCAAGGCCGCCGAGATCCTGGGCATCACCGAGTACCTGATGCGCAAGCCCCGCGCCCTCTCCGGCGGGCAGAGGCAGCGTGTCGCCATCGGCCGCGCCATGGTCCGCGACTCCAAGGTCTTCCTCATGGATGAGCCCCTCTCCAACCTGGACGCCAAGCTCAGAAACCAGATGCGCGCCGAGATCATCCTTCTCCGCCAGAAGCTTGACACCACCTTCATCTACGTCACCCACGACCAGACCGAGGCCATGACCCTGGCTGACCGTATCGTAATCATGAAGGACGGCTTCATCATGCAGGTCGGCTCCCCCGACGAGGTCTTTGACATGCCCGACAACCTGTTCGTCGCCGAGTTCATAGGCGCTCCCAAGATGAACATAGTCCGCACAAAGCTCGTCTGCGAGGGCGGCAAGTATTACGTCACCCCCTTTGGCGCCAAGATCCCCGTGGACGGCGACAAGGGCAAGGCGCTGGCGGCGCGCAACGTCAAGTCCGGCGACGTGCTCCTGGGCGTCCGCCCCGAGCACATCCAGCTCGCCAAGGCCGCTGACCACGCCATTCCCTGCACCCTGGTGGTGGACGAGATGATGGGCTCCGAGCTCCATCTCCACGTTGACACCGAGGACGGCTCCCGCCTCATCGTCAGGGTCCCCACCCTTGACCTTGACAAGGAGGAGCGCCGCGCCCTGGTCGCCGGAGCCAAGCTCCACATCACCTTCGAGGGCAAGGCCATGCACCTCTTTGACCCCGACACCGAGAAGAATCTTCTTACCTAAAATCACCCCTAAAACCTCATTCCGGGGCTGTGGCCAACGGCCACAGCCCTATTTTAGTGTTCATACTAATATCTATTTAAAAGGAGACACCGAGCGGCGAGTATTTTTCGTGTCAGGCAAGGAAGACGCCGCAGGGAATACTGTATGTATTTCCAAGGCGTCTGACGCAGCATGGCGCGAAAAAGACCGGCGCGAATGGCTTGTTTTAATTAGATATTAGTATTACTTACGAATTAGCCGAATAACGATTTGATGTTTTAACGGAGGATCAAAATGAAAAATCGCGCTTTTGCGCTCTCTCTTGCCCTGCTCCTCCTGCTCACCGCCTGCTCAAAGGGCGTGGAAGTGGGGTCAAATGAGGAATACGAGCACGCAGATACCGGCGAGGCCATAATCTCCGGCCCCCAGGTGGAGAACGCCGCGGCGACGACCGACAACTACCGGGTGTTCTATGAGATCTTCGTCGGCTCCTTCTCCGACTCCGACGGCGACGGCACCGGCGACCTTCGCGGCATAATCGACCGCATGGACTATTTGAACGACGGCGACGACGCCTCCGGCCTCTCCCTGGGCGTGGAGGGCATATGGCTCTCACCCATCTTCACCTCCCCCAGCTACCACAAGTACGACGTGGACGATTACTACGAGATCGACCCAGCCTTCGGCACCATGGAGGACCTGAAGGAGCTAATTGACCTGTGCCACCAGCGCAATGTAAAGGTCATTCTGGACCTTGTCATCAACCACACCGGTCCCAACAACGAGTGGTTCAAAAGCTTCTGCAAGGCCCACGTGGAGGGTGATGCCTCCAATGAGTATTACGACTTCTACTCCTGGAGCCCCGCGGGTCAGACCGCCCCTGCCGGCCGCACATTCAGCCAGATCCCCGGTTGCGGCGATATGTACGAATGTAACTTCTCCGGCTCCATGCCGGAGCTCAACTACGATAACCCCGCGGTGCGTGAGACCATGCTGGACGTTGCGAAATACTACCTCGACCTGGGCGTTGACGGCTTCCGCTTTGACGCCGCCAAGTACATCTACTTCGGCGACAACAAGCTCAGCGGCGAATTCTGGGTGTGGTACATGGACGAGCTTCGCGCCGTAAAGCCCGACATCTACACCGTCGCCGAGGTCTGGGACGCCGACGCCATCACCGACGCCTACTTCCCGGCGCTGAACTGTTTCAACTTCACCACCTCCCAGGCCAACGGGCTCATCGCCTCCACCGCCAAGGGCGGAAGCGTGGACTCCTACACCGCCTACGTGGACGCCTATCTTGACAGGGTCCATGACCTCAACCCCGACGCCATGATCGTGCCCTTCATCGCCAACCACGACACCGACCGGGCGGGGGGCTACCTCTCCTCCACCAACGGGCAGATGCAGATGGCGGCGAACCTCTACATCCTTTCCCCCGGCTCGCCCTTCATCTACTACGGCGAGGAGCTGGGCGCCAGAGGCTCCCGCGGCGGCGCGAATACCGACGCCAACCGGAGGCTCAAGATGGAGTGGGGCGGCGACGCCACCGTTCGCGACCCTGAGGGCTCCACCTACAAGGCCGACAACCGCGTCCCCGCCACCGCCGAGGAGCAGCTTGCCGACGGCGCCAGCCTTTTGAGCCACTACAAAAAGCTCATCATGGTCCGCAAGGCAAATCCCGCCATAGCCCGCGGCGACTACACGCCCATCGACCTTGAGGGCACAGGCGTTGGCGGCTTCACCTCCACCTACGAGGGTACCACCGTCGCGGTGTTCCACAACACCACCGAGGAGACGGCCACACTTGACCTGTCCTCCGCCGGCATATCCGTGACGGAGATAAACGCCTGCCTCGGAATGGGCAGCGCCCAGCTCAAGGGCTCCACACTCACCCTTGACGCCATGACCAGCGTCGTCCTGGCGTGCGGATGAATAAGAAATTGAACGAATAAACGGAGGGGTAAAAATGAAAAAGCGCACAAGACCTTTGACACGCCTGGGCAGTCTGCTTCTCGCGCTGCTTATGCTCACAGCCCTGTTCTCCGCCTGCCTTACCCCGGTGCTGGCGGCGGAGGGCGTCACCGTAAAGCTCCACTACAACCGTCCCGACGGCGAATACGACGGCTGGAACCTCTGGTTCTGGCCCGAGGGCAAGGACGGCGCGGTATACGACCTTGTTGAGGAGGACGGCGAAATGGTCGCCACCTACCCGGTGCCAGCGGGGACCACAAGGGTCGGCTTCATCGTCCGCAAGGGCGAGTGGGAGCAGAAGGACGTGGACGCCGACCAGTTCATAGAGCTTCCCGACGTCCTTCGCGGCACCGTCCACATCTACGTGGAGTCCGGCGTCGAGGGCTACACCCGCGTTGACGGCGACGACGTGGTCACCGGCGTCCTCGTCTCCGCCGTGAAGTACGACTACGACGCCCACACCGTAAACGTCACCCTCACCGGCAAGCTCTCCGCCGACCCCGCTGAGGCCTTCGCCGTCAACGGGCCCGACGGCGCCATCGAGTTCACCGCCGCCGAGACGGGCGACGGAAAATATGCCCTCTCGGTCCCTGAGCTGGATTTGACGCTCACCTACACACTTATCTTTGACGGAACGGAGTACAAGATAACCATGCCCAACATCTACTCCACGGACAGCTTCGAGGCGGAATACACCTACACCGGCGACGACCTGGGCGCTGTGTGGACGCCGGAAAAGACCGCCTTCCGCCTCTGGGCGCCCACAGCCTCCGAGGCGTTTGTGAACCTTTACGGTTCCGGAACCCAGGGCGCCGACGACCTCATTGAGTCCATTCCCATGACAGCCGCCGAAAACGGCACCTGGACCGCCGAAAGGTCCGGCGACCTCAACGGCACATATTACACCTTCTCCGTCACCGTCGGCGGCAAGACCGTGGAGGCGTGCGACCCCTACGCCCGCACCACCGGCGTCAACGGCAGCAGGGCGATGGTCATCGACCTTGACTCCACCGACCCCGAGGGCTGGGCGGAGGACAAAAACCCCAACGCGGATCTCGGCTACACCGACGCCGTGATATATGAGCTCCACGTCCGCGACCTCTCCGTGGACGAAAGCTCCGGTATCGTGAACAAGGGCAAATTCCTGGGGCTGACCGAGACCGGCGCCAAGACCGCCGGCGGCATGGCGACAGGCGTTGACCACATAAAGGAGCTGGGCGCCACCCACGTCCACCTGCTGCCTGTCTACGACTTCGGCTCCGTGGACGAGACAAGGCTTGACGAGCCGCAGTTCAACTGGGGCTACGACCCGGTGAACTACAACGTCCCAGAGGGCTCCTACTCCACCGACCCCTACAACGGCGCGGTGCGCGTCAGCGAGATGAAGCAGATGGTGAAGGCGCTCCACGACCAGGGGCTCTCCGTCATCATGGACGTGGTGTACAACCACGTTTACAACGCCTCGGAATTCTGCGTCAACAAGCTCGTCCCCGACTACTTCTCCCGCACCACGGAAAACGGCTCCTACTCCAGCGGCTCAGGCTGCGGCAACGACACCGCCTCGGAGCGGAGCATGGTGCGCAAGTACATAGTTGACTCCGTGAAATACTGGTGCGACGAGTACCACATCGACGGCTTCCGCTTTGACCTGGTGGGTCTCCTGGACACCCAGACAATCAACGAGCTTGTGGACGCCGTCCACGCCGTCCGCCCCGACGTCATCTTCTACGGCGAGGGCTGGAGCATGTCCACCTCCGTCACCAAGCCCGACGTGGAGCTCGCCACCCAGCAAAACTCCTCCAAGACGCCCGGCTTTGCCTACTTCAACGACTCCATCCGCGACGCGTTGAAGGGCAGCGTATTCCAAATCGAGCGCGGCTTTGTCTCCGGCGCGGACGCGAAGAAATCCTCCGTGGAGCAGAGCTTCCTGGGCAAGCCCATCTGGTGCAAGTCCCCGGCGCAGCTCATAAATTACGCCTCCTGCCACGACAACAACACCCTTTTTGACCGCCTCGCCCTCTCAAGAAGCGACGCCTCCCGCGAGGACCTCATCAAGATGAACAATCTGGCTGCGGCGATCTATATTACGAGCCAGGGCGTACCCTTCATGCAGGCGGGGGAGGAGATGCTCCGCTCCAAGGTCAAGGAGGACGGGAGCTTCGATGAGAACAGCTACGCCTCCTCCGACGAGGTGAACTCCATCAAGTGGTCCAACCTGGACGAGCAGGAGTACAGCGACGTTTTTGAGTATTACAAGGGGCTCATCGCCTTCCGCAAGGCCCACCCCGTACTTCGCCTCTCCACCGCCGAGGACGTGAAGGCCAACGTCGCCGCCGCCGACGCCCCCAAGGGCGTCGCCGCCTTCGAGCTGAAAGGCGGCGTCAACGGCGAGCCCTCTAACGGAATGTTCGTCATCTTCAACGGCACCGCCGAGACGCAGACCGTCTTCCTCCCCGTTGGGAACGAGTGGGAGATATGCGTCAACGGCGAGACAGCCGGAACGGAAGTCCTGGGCGCCGCCTCCAACACCGTCGAGGTCGCGCCCATCTCCGCCCTCATTCTCACAAAGGGCAGGGAGATTGAGATACCCGAACCCCCCGGCGACACCGAGAGCGCCAATAACGGCCTCTCACCCCTCGCCATCGCCGCCATAGCCGGCGGCTCCGCCGCTGTCCTCGGCGCCGTGGTCGTTGCCGTCGGCTCCAAGCGCCGCAAGAACGGAAAATAATAAACCAAGATATCGAAAAAGCCCGTCAGGGCTTTTTCGATATTTCGTAGGAGAATTTTTAAGGAATTTGACATGAGATTCACCTTTGACAAAAAAGATTTCGCGAGCGGCGGCGCTAAAAGCGCCTGCTGGCTCCTCACAAACGGGCTCGGCGGCTTTATGTCCATGGGTCTTGACTTCGGCGTGACCCGCTGTGACCAGGGGCTTTTGATCTCCGCCGATTCCCCCAGCCGCCGCTATGACCTTGTCCACTGCGCCCGCGAGGAGCTGAGCTTCGGCGGCAAGCCCCTGGAGCTTTCGGACCCCGTTTCCTTCGTCTGGGACGCGGGCCCAGAGTGGCGATATGAGGCGGGAGACGTCATACTTCGGCGCAGGTGCGGCATGGAGCCGGGGGAGAACGCCTCCGCCGTCGTATATGACCTTGAAAACAAGGGCTCCGAGCCCTGCGTCCTCGCCGTCAGGCCCGTGTTCCAGTTTTCCCAAAAGGGCGAGCCGCCGCGGGAGAGCTTTCCGGCGGAATACGCGGGCGGAACGGTGAGAGCGGCGGGGCTTGAGGCGCGCGTCGCCTCAAATGCTAAGCTTCGCGCGCTTCCCGTGAGCTTTGAAGGTATAAGCTACCCCGACGACGAGAGGGACGGACGGCGGCCATCGGGCGTGGGCTTTACCTGCTGTGAGGCGCGCCTTCAGGTCCCCGCCGGAGGGAGCGGCAGTCTGTGGCTCACCTTTTCCCGTGACGGCACGGAAAAAAGCGGATTTGAGATAGTCGCCGACTGCCTTGAGGAAAACCGCCGCCGCTGCGCGGGCTTTTCCACGCCGGAAGCCTCGGAGCTTGCCCGCGCCGCGGGGGACTTCATAGCGTACCGCGCCTCCACCGGCGGAAAGACCGTCATCGCTGGCTACCCCTTTTTCGGCGACTGGGGGAGGGACACCATGATCTCCCTACCCGGCTGTACGCTGTCCACCGGAAGGCTTGAGGACGCGAAAAGCATATTGCGCACCTTCATTCACTACGAGCGCGGCGGGCTTTTGCCCAACTATTTCCCGGAGGGGCAGGAGGAGCCGCAGTACAACTCCGCCGACGCGCCGCTCCTATTCATAAACTGCGTCTGGCTCTATTACCGGCGCTCAGGCGACGGAGATTTTGTCCGCAAGGCTTGGGGGACCATGAAAAGCATAGTTTCCGCCTACATAAACGGCGCCCGCTACGCCATAAAAACGGACTCCGACGGGCTCGTCTGCGCCGGGGAGGGCTTTGACCAGGTGACCTGGATGGACGTGCGCGTGGGCGACATACTCCCCACGCCCCGCCACGGCAAGCCAGTGGAGATAAACGCCTACTGGTACTCGGACCTTCGCGCCATGGCGCTGATGGCGCCTGAGGCGGGGGAGAGCGGGGAGGAATTTGACAAACTGGCGGACAAGGTGCGGGATTCCTTCAACAGGGAGTTTTGGATGGAGGACCGGGGGTATCTGCGGGACGTCATCTCCGGCACAAGCGCCGATATACAGCTTCGCTGTAACCAGATTTGGGCGGTCTCCATGCCCTTTACCATGCTTTCGCCCGAAAGGGAGAGGCGCGTTGTGGAGACGGTGGGGAAATACCTCTACACCCCCAAAGGTCTGCGAACACTGTCGCCCGACGACCCGGATTTCCACCCCACCTACGGCGGGACGCAGCTTGAGCGCGATATGGCGTACCACCAGGGCACCGTCTGGCCCTTCCCCATGGGGGCTTATTACCTCTCGCTTTTGAAGGTCATGGGCAACACCCCCCAGGCGGCGGCTCACGTCCGCAAGCTCCTGGGGACGATGCCGGAAATACTGCGGGAGGGCTGCGTGGGGCAGCTTCCCGAAATATACGACGGTTTGGAGCCACGAGCCTCCAAGGGGTGCTTTGCCCAGGCGTGGAGCGTGGGCGAGCTTCTCAGGGTCTACGAGGCGCTGGAAAATATCGAAAGGGAGGCCGGGGAGAATGCTTGACAAGACAAAATACGGCTGGTGGAAGTCCGCCGTCTTCTATCAGATATACCCCAAGAGCTTTCAGGACTCCGACGGCGACGGCATCGGCGACATACCGGGCATTATAGGCCGCTTAGATTACCTTGCCGAGCTGGGGGTGGACGGAATATGGCTCTCGCCGGTCTGCGCCTCGCCCCAGGCGGACAACGGCTACGACATATCGGATTACCGCTCCATTTGGCCGCCCTTCGGGACCATGGAGGACATGGAAGGGCTCATCTCCGAGGCAAAAAAGCGGGGAATTTCCATCATCATGGACATGGTTCTCAACCACACCTCCGACGAGCACAGATGGTTCACCGAGGCGCTTAAATCGAAGGACAACCCGTACCACGACTACTACGTCTGGCGGGACGGGGAGCCGGGAACGCCCCCAAACGACATGCGCGGCTGCTTCGGCGGCTCCGCCTGGGAGTACGTGCCGAGCTTGGGGCAGTATTATTTCCACCAGTTTGCCGTAAAGCAGCCGGATTTAAACTGGGATAACCCCAGGCTTCGCCGGGAGCTTTACGACATGATCCGCTTCTGGGTCCAAAAGGGCGTGGAGGGCTTCAGGCTGGACGTCATTGACTCCGTCGCCAAGGAGCCGGACAGAAAGATAACGGCACGCGGTCCCAGGCTCCATGAGTACATCAGGGAGCTGTCCGCCAACGCCTTTATTGAGCCCGGCATCGTCACCGTGGGCGAGGCGTGGAGCGCCGACACCGGGGAGGCGATAAGGTGGAGCAGTCCCGACGGCTCGGAGCTTTCCATGGTGTTCCAATTTGAGCACATCTGCCTCGACCGGGGGGAGGAGAAGTGGGACAGCCGCCCCTTCTCCCTTCCAAAGCTCAAGCGGTGCTTTGAGCGGTGGCAGAGGGAGCTCCACGGAAAGGGCTGGAACAGCCTGTTCCTGGATAACCACGACCTTCCCCGCGCCGTCTCCCACTGGGGCGACGACGGGAAATACCGGGTGGAATCGGCAAAGCTTTTGGCGCTTATGCTCCACGGCATGGAGGGCACGCCCTATATCTTCCAGGGCGAGGAGATAGGCATGACCAACATAAGGCTGGGGCTTGAGGAATACGAGGACACGGAGACGCTGAACATGATCGCCGAGCGGCGGGAAATGGGTTACAGCGACGCCGAGATACTTGAGTCCGTCCACCGCCAGAGCCGGGACAACGCCAGAACGCCCATGCAGTGGGACGACAGCGAAAACGCCGGCTTCACCACGGGTACGCCCTGGTTTGCGGTGAATGACAATTTCAGAGAAATCAACGTAAAATCCGCTCTTTCCGACAAAAATTCGGTATTTTATTTCTACAAACGCCTCATAGCCCTCAGAAAGGAGCACCCGGTTTTCCGGGAGGGCGATTTCACCCTTTTGGAGCCGGAGGACGAGACGCTTTTCGCCTATATCCGCGCCGCAAGGACCGAAAGGCTTCTCATCGTCTGCAATTTCGCAAGTGAGGCGAGGCGGTGGCGCGCGCCGGCGGGATTTGAAAGTGCCCCGGTTCTCCTGGCAAACTACCCGGAGCCCGAAGGCGATCTGAGGCCCTGGGAGGCGCGGCTTTACCTTGCCGGGGAGGGTGAAAAATGAGGTTCAATAACTGCGTTTTTGACTTCTACGGCACGCTGGCGGACATCCGCACAGACGAGGAAAAGCCGGAGCTCTGGGAGGAAATGGCGGAGCTTTACGCCTCCCGCGGGGCGGTCTGGTCGCCGTCGGAGTTGAAGGAGGCGTATTTCCGCACTGTCCGCGAGGCGGAAAGGGGCGCCGAGCCTTTAAGACGCGACTCCCACGAGGCGCACCCGGAGATCAAGCTGGAGTACGTCTTTCAAAGCCTCTACGCCCAAAAGGGGGTGGAGGCGAGCCCGGAGCTGGGACGTGAGACGGGGGTGCGTTTTAGAGAGGCGTCCATGGAGTATTTGCGCCTTTACGACGGGGCGCGGGAGCTTTTGAGCGCGCTTCGCGGAAGGGGGCAGAAAATCTACCTCCTTTCAAACGCCCAGGCGATATTCACCCGACGGGAGCTGGACGCCCTTGGAATAACATCCGAGTTCGACGGAATATATCTCTCATCCGACTACGGCGTAAAAAAACCCGACAGGCGGTTTTTTGAAATACTGCTGAACGAGCGCAGGCTTGACCCAAAGGACACGGTGATGGTGGGCAACGATGGCGTCTGCGACATAGAGGGCGCCAAAGGGCTGGGCCTCTCCACGGTCTACATCCGCTCCAACATATCCCCCCGCGAGCCCATGCCCCAGGCGGACTACGTCCTCCCAACCATGGACCTAACACGCGTCCGGGAGATCCTAACTTCAGATTAGTTCACCCGACAATGGCATTATACATCAAACATAAGCAAAAGTCAAGCAAAAATAATCAAAAATTAATTCGTTTTTTGCATATAAGAAAACTATCCCAACCGCTCCGGCGATTTTAAATCGCCGGAGCGTTCAGACTGTTGACAAACCCCGGATAAGAGTAAGCCCCCATTTTAACATTTTTCCGGTGGCATGTACGTCGGAAAAATCACCTTTTGTCGCGCAAGTGTGCCGCCTCCGGCGGTGCGCGCAGCGCGACAGCAGGAAGACCTCCGAGAAAAGCCCGCAGGCTTTTCTCGGAGGTCTTCCGCACGTTCCCCTTGTGGACAAAGGCCAGCGGCCTTTGTCCACAAGCTAACCGCTCCGGCGATTTTAAATCGCCGGAGCGGTTTTACTGCGCAAAATAGCTATTCTCGTAAATATCAAGAAACCGGGCTATAAAGTTGGCCTGTTCCTTTTCTTCCTGCGTTCCGGTTTCCAGTTGTGCACCGTAAATTTTATACCATTGGCATGTATCGGTGGATAATTCGGCCAAATCAAACTCTGATTGGATCAGCGCAATTGCGTCGGGATAAAGCTCTTTGAGTGCGTCCAACGCTTTCTCGGGATTTTTGAACACGGGGTATCCGTATTTGTTTGCCCCAATGTCAAAGCTCGGGTCAATGGACACATACTGCTGAATATCTACGTTGCCACGGATTCCGGGTTGACCCACAACATACTCTTTGCTATATAGAAGCGCCTGCTTTTGCGTCTGATCGTAGATGAAAACGGCGCCGGATACGCAAACGACCGTAATAAGGACGGTCAAGCATACAAGGATGATTTTTTTCTTTTTCCACGCGGTTTTGAAACGCTTTAACGGCCTGATGTCGTTCTCAACGGGGACTTCGACCTTGTTTTTCATGCTCTCATATTGTTTCCGGCATTCCCCACACTGTTCCAAATGCTCCGTCACCATAGCGCGGGTATCCTCGCTGACCACTTCATCAACATACAGCGGCAGGATGTCCCTGATTATATTACAAGATATTTTGTTCACTGTCTAATACCTCCATATACTCCTTGATTTGGACTTTTGCCCGATAGAAAACGACGCGCGCCCAACCGGGACTTTTGTTGAACAAAAAGGCTATTTTCTCAAATGACAGCTCGCCAAATACACGCAGCGAAAATACCTCTTTATACGGCTCTTTCATATTGTGCAGGAATTGGTGGACGCGAAACGCGGTTTCTTCATCTTCGACACTTAAGGTATAATCAAACTGGGGCGCCGCAATATTATCGACCGTTTCATTCTCAACATAAATTATTTGCCGTTTGCAATATGTAAAATATGTGTTTTTTGCTATGGTAAACAGCCACGCCTTAATATCCTTTTTTCCGTCAAAGCGGTCCAATGCTTTCAGCGCCTTGGCGAATGTCTCCTGTGTGATTTCCTCGGCAACGCTTTCGCTGTTGGATATGCCGCGCAGATATAAGAAAACATCTTTAAAATATGTTTGGTAGATCAAATCAAAATCCACACGCTGTGACCTCCTTTCACTTAAATAACTGTCGAAATCAAAAAGCGTTACAAAATTTACGAAAAAACTTTTTGCTGAATCATATCGCGGGGAAACAAAAAAAGCGGCAAGTCTGAAAAGATTTGCTGCTTTTTTGCACCCTGTATCCGTGTTGGAGAGTGGGGGTGTTATGATTTTCCGGTTATTTTCTGAAATGGGAGCACTGTGTCGGCGAGGGAGAGGGATTCGGAGTCGTGGGCGGTGAGGAGGATGGGGAGGGGGAGGGCGCGGAGGGAGGACATTATTTTTTCGGTGGTGGGAGGGTCCACGCCGGTGAAGGGCTCGTCTAAGATTAGGAGGGACTTATCGTTGGCGTAGGCGAAGGCGCGGGCGAGGGCGAGACGGCGGCGCATACCGCCGGAGAGGGTGTCGGGCTTTGAATCCGGCGCGTCGGAGAGCCCCACGGCGTCCAGGTATTGGTAGACCTCCGCGCCGCGGGGGAGAACGGCTCTCAGCTGCTCGCGGCAGGTGAGGTTGGGCAAAAGCCTGTCCTCCTGAAAGAGGAAGGAGGTTTTGGCGAGACCCGGCGCGTGGACGCGCCCGCTTTGGGGCTTTTCAAGCCCCGCGATGAGCCTCAAAAGGGTGGTTTTCCCGCAGCCGGAGGGACCGGAGATCGCCGTCACGCCGGCGTCGGGAAGCTCAAATGTCAGGCTTTCAAAAACGGGCTTTCCGGGGTAGGAGAAGGAGACGTTTTCAAGATACATCGCTTCCGCCTCCCTTCAAAAGCGCGCGGCGCACTATGCGCTCTAAGGTTATGGAGAGGACCAATACCACCGCCGTCCAGGCGAAGAGGGCGGGGACCTCCAGATAGAGCTTTGACCAGTATATGCGGGTCCCTATGGCGGTCCTTGGGATACACAAGACCTCCGCCGCGACGCCGGATTTCCATGCGAGGCCCATGGAGCTGAGGACTCCGGAGCGAAGATAGGGGAGTGCGGCGGGGGCGTAGATGTATTTAAGGCGGCGGGAGGGGGTCATGGAGTACGCCATTGAGAGCTCCAAAAGCTCCGGGTCCGCGGAGGACAGGCCGGCGCGCAGATTTTCCCAGACCACGGGGGTGACCATCATGGCGCAGATGACCACGGGGACGTAATTTGACCCGGTCCAGAGGATTATGAGGATGATGAAGCTCACCACGGGGGTGGCGCGGAGCACCCTCACGGCGGGGCTCAAGAGGGCGTCAAGGGGCGCGGAGAAGTGGGTCAGAAGGGCGAGCAGGACCCCCGCGAGCACGCCCAGAAGCGTGCCGGAGACTATGCGCAGGAGGGTGGCGCCGGTGCTCAGCCAAAAGGCGCCGGTGACGGCGAGGGAGCAAAGCGTCCTCGCCACCTCCGCCGGTGAGGGGAGGAGCAGGGGCTTGCCCAGCCACATGGACACAAGCTGCCAAAGCCCCAGCCAAAAAATGACCGGGGCAAGGAGCCTTATTATTTTTTTAACCGTAGTAGAAGCCGTCATCGGGCATCGCGCCGCCTATGGAGGCGGGGTCGGCGTCAAAGAGCACCCGGAAGTAGGGCTCAAGGGTGGATCTTATGTCCTCGCCGGAGACGAAGGTCAGGTTGCAGTCGGGGATGGCTCTTTTGGCTATCGCCGCCTTGGGGACGATGCCGTAGCTCTCGCAAAGCTGGGCGGCGTGGTCCACGTCGTCCTTTACGCCGTTTATGGACTTCTCGTATTCCTCCAAAAAGCGGTCAACGGCCTTGGGGTTTTCGTCGGCAAACTCCGTGCGCACAGCCACACAGCCCATGGTGAGCTGTCCGCCGGTGCCCAGGGCGTTCCACTCGGCGGTGAGGTCCAGGGCGGAGCGCACGTCCTGGTTGTTTATGAGGACGGCGGTCGCCGCGGGGACGGGGAGCATGCACAGGTCGATCTCGCCCGACGCCATCTTTGTCTGAATGACGCTGGCCTCGTCAAAGACCACCTCCACGTCCGCGCCCTCCACGGGGTCAACGGAGGTGCTGACGGTGAGACCGTTGGAGGTGAGGATATACTTGAGGACGTACTCCGGGTTCGCGCCCTGACCGGCGGCGTAGATGGTCCTGCCCTTCAAATCCGCGACGGAGCTTATGGTGTTGCCGTTCTCCAGGATGTAGAGGACGCCCAGGGTGTTGAGGGCTATGACCTTTATTTTGCCCTCGGTCTTGTTGTAGAGGGTGGCGGCGACGTTTGTGGCGATGGCGGCGATGTCGTAGTCGCCGTTGATGAGGCCGTCGCGAATTTGGGTGTTGTCGGCTACGGCGGTGATGCTGTACCTGTCGGTGGTGCTGCCGGCGTCGGCTGCCTCCCACAGGCCCACCGCTCCCACGCCGGTGGGACCGGTGAGGACGGCGACGTTTATGTCCGTGCCCTTTTCGCCGCAGGCGGCAAGGGAGAGGACGAGGGTGAGGGCTAAAAGTAATACTGTGAGCTTTTTCATGGTCGTTCCTTTCTAATTACGGAGGCTATTCAAGCGCCTCCGGTTTCAACACGGTTATTGTTTTGCCGGACTTTTCGATTATTCCCGCCTCTGAGAGCTTGTCCAGCTCCCGGTAGAGGGAGGCGCGGGCGATGCCAAGGCTCGACGCCAGCTCCGTCATGGAGCGGACCTTCACAACGCCGGACTCGCCGGAGCCGCGAATGAGGAAGTCCGAGAGCTTCTTTCCGCCGGTGCCGGCGGATAAGGCGTCCACCTTGGCGGAGAGGAAGCGGATGCGCTGGGCAAGGTAGCGGAGGTAGTTTTCCCGCACCTGCCGGTTCGTATCAATGAGGCCGTAGACGTACTCCTGGTAGAGGAAAAGCGCCTCGCAGGAGGTCCGGGCGGTGAGGGTGGAGACGTAACGCTCCTCGTCGGTATAAAGCGCCGCCGCGCCGAACATGTCGCCGGCGGCGAGCTCCGAGACGGTGAGGGAGCCCTTGGTGACGGTGACGGAGCCGCGAAGGACCACGCCCAGCTCCCGGCGGAAGTCCTCAGGGGAGTAGATGACGGCGCCGCGGCGGAAGCGGCGGAGGCGGGCGTCTGAGCCCTCAAGGAGAGCTTCAAGCCCGGCGGGGTCGATATTGCGGAAGAGAAAGGTGCGGGAGAGTATCTCAAGAACGTCAGCGTCCACGGTGCACCTCCAAAATGTCTCATTTGAGACGGTTTATATGTATTATAACAGCGCGGGCGCGGCATGTCAACCATTATCGTTAATAAAATATCAATGTCAAAGCGCGTAATATCCTTTCAAAACGACAAAAAAATCCCCCTTCTCTCCGCAGAGAGAGGGGGGATAGAGGTTGGATTTTACTCAGCGGTGTCCGTTTCGGGGAGGAGAGCCGAGAAAGCGGTGAGGGCGACTGCCATCTTGGAGCGGGTGACGGGGGCGTCGGGGTTGACGGCTCCGTTTTCGTCCGCAGAGAGGATGCCGTTTTCAAGGCACCAATTTGTGGCGTCAACGCCCCAGGATTTGACGGAGGAGGCGTCGGTGGCGGTAAGCTCGCCCTCAACGGAGGTGTCAAGCCCTATAAGGCCGGCGTACTTGTAGAGGAGGGCGGCGACCTGGACGCGGGTGAGCTCATTGGCGCCGCGGAAGGAGAGGGTACCGTCGTCATTCCTTATGCCGGTGACAAGCCCGACGCTCTCGGCCCAGGCCGCGGCGTCCTCATACCAGCGGCCCCCGACGTCGGCAAGGGTGGAGGCTGTGGCGGACTGGATATTGTCCTCCAGCTCCCAGAGAAGGTAGACGGTCTCGGCGCGGGTTATGGTCTGGGCGGGGCGGAAGGTGCCGTCATCGTAGCCCACCATGAGTCCGGCGTCAATTGCCGCCCAGATCTCGTCGTAGTCGATGCCGCGCTCGGGGAGGTTGTAGACCACGTCGGGGTACTGCGCGTAGCGGTCCTGAATGAGGAGGTACTCCTCGCCCTTTACCTCAAGACCCAGCTTCTCGTTGAGCTCCTCGCCCAGCTCCTTGAGGAAGTCGGGGTCGAAGGGGGAGCGCATATTCATTTCCTCGAACTGCTCCTTGAAGGAGAGTATGGGGTCCAGGGAGACGAATTTGAGGTAGTCGCCGTATGCCTTGTCGTAGCCGTTCTCCTGGGCGTCAAGCCAGAACTCGAAGGCGCCCACGGCGGAGACGGAGTAGCTTATGTAATAGAGGGGCTGGCTGACAATGTGGGGGATCTGCATCCACCACTCCTTGTCGCCGTCAAGGATCTCGTCGACATGGTACTCCACGGCGAGATCGGCGAACTTGGCGGTTATCTCGTCAAGGGTGGGCCTGGCGTCGGAGTGGATGTAAAGCTCCAGCTCGCCGACCATGGCGCCCATGATGATGCCCCAGACGACGGTGTTCTCCATCAGGCTGTTGGTGGCGATCTCAACGCCGTACTCGTAATCGCCGAAGAAGTCATCATAAAACTGGGAGAAAAGCAGCTCGTTGGCCTGGGAGTGGACCTCGGATACGTCGGTGTTGGACTCGGCGGAGTTCCAGTCGTGCTCGTGCCAGTAGTTGTCGTTGTAGTGGCCGAACTCGTGGATAACGGTGGTGAAGTCATCGATATACATTACGGGAGAGATTATCATGTATGGGGCGCGGGAGGAGATGAGGCTGTAGGTGAAGCTTGCGCCGCTCTTTGTCTCGGAATAGGCGTTGTCGATGAGGTTGTGCTCACGCATATACTGCCACGCCTCCAGCATTTCGCTGGAGATTTTGCCGATGTAGGGCTCGATGGCGTCAAGGGTCTCTTCGGTGGTGAAGTCGCCGCGGTAGACGTTGTTGAAGGAATCGGCGTCGGCATATCTGACCATGCTGAGGAACGCCTCAAGGTAGGGGACCAGGGGGGCTATGTACTCCTTCACGGCGGCGCAGTACTCCTGCATCTCCTCCTGGGTGTAATCCCGGACGAAGACCTGCTCGTAGGCGTAGTCGGCGTAGCTGTCATAGCCGTAATGCTCGGCTATGCGGGAGCAGACGTCCTGGAGGTGGGCGTAGACGGCGGCGAGGGCATTGTAATAGGCGTCGTTGTAGAGCGTTGCCAGGGCCATATAGGTCTCGTCGTCGATCTCGCCGGACTGGTAGGCGGCTACGATGTCGTCAGAGGTCCAGGTGACGCCCTCGTATTCAACGGTGGGGTCGCCGTAAAGCGCGTCGTAGTACTCGCCCTCAACGCCGAGGAGCTCATCGTCCAGGTCAAACTCCTCCTGGGTCTTGGGCTCGTAGTCCTTGAGGAAGTCGATGTCCTCCTGAACGAGCTGCTGTTCAAGGTAGGAGGCGAAGGGGGAGTTGAGGACCTCCTTGGCGGCGAGGAGCACCTGGTCCCAATACTCGTTGATGAGGGTGCCGTAAGCCGCGTAGAGGCCGTAGGCCTCCTCGTCGTTTATGTCGGCGCTGTAAAGGTAGTAGTAATACTGGTAGTTGGTGGTGGCGTCCTCGTACATCTTGACAATGGAGTCAAAGCCATTCTGGACGTCGGTAATGACGGTGCCCTCGTCCTCAAAGAGGGCGTAGAAGGCGGCGAGAGCCGCGGCGTTGGCCTCCTCGTCCACAACGGGCGGGGTGTAATTTTGAAGGTCTACGTTGGGGTCGTGCCACAGGTCCTCGAAGTAGTCGGTCTCGTTCACGTCCTCGCCGTCAGCCAGCGCCATGGGCGCCAGGGAGAGGACAAGGCTCAGCACGAGAAGCAGGGAAAGAAGCTTCTTCATATGTTTTTTCCTCCTGTTTTTGCGGAATGTACGCAAACGGCGTAAACACAAATATTTTATCATTGTGCCGTTTTATTTTCAATAGAAAAATGAAATTTTTAATTTCGGAAATTTCATATACGGGAAACGCGCCCGGCGGCGTGATTTTGACCGTTTCTTGACTTTCCGGGGGTATTTTTTTAAAATAGGTAAAAAACGAAAAAGGGGTGAGGCCTGTGGGATACAGGATACTTGTGGCGGACGACGAGGAGCTGCTGCGGGAGGTGGTCTCGGAGCACCTGACGCGGGAGGGGTATACGGTTTTCCTCGCCTCCGACGCCGGGGAGGTGAGGAGCCGGCTGGCGCTGGGACCTGACCTTATTTTGCTGGACATCAGTATGCCGGGGAAGGACGGGCTGGAGCTGTGCGGGGAGATAAGGGACCGGGTGGGGTGCCCCATAATATTCCTCACCGCAAGGATAACGGAGCAGGACAAGATACGCGGCTTCGAGGCGGGAGGAGACGACTACATCACAAAGCCATTCAGCCTTTCGGAGCTGTCGGCGAGGATAGCGGCGCATCTGAGACGAGACGAGAGGCAAAGGCGGAGCTCCGGGGCGCTGAGCTTTCGCGGGCTGACGGTGGACCTTGCCGGCAGGCAGGTAAGCTGGCAGGGGGAGGAGATACGGTTTTCCAAGCGGGAGTTTGACATCATCGAGTTTCTCGTCATGAACAGGGGACAGATTTTTGACAGGGAACGTATGTATGAGCTCATCTGGGGGATTGACGCCGAGGGGGACAGCGGCGTCATCAAGGAGCACGTGAGGAAGATACGCGGCAAGCTGCTGGAGGTCACAGGGCAGGAGTATATCGAGACGGTCTGGGGGATGGGCTACAGATGGAAAAGGTGAAAAAGGGCTCGTTAAAGCGGGAGTTTATTTTGGCGGTGGCGGTGACGCTGACACTTGTGGCGGCGGCGTCGGCGCTGACGGTCTGGGGGTGCTGGGCGCTGAGGCGCGCTCTTGTGCCAAGGCCCGACAGCCTCATTTTGAGGGCGACCTTCAAAAGCCCCGACGGGTGGACGGAGGACACGAATATATACGTGGAGCCCGACGGGGACGAGGTGACGCTGGGCGAGCCGGCGGCACGTCTGGAGATCCGGCCGGGGGCGCATACTGAGCGGGAGAGCGATGAGCCGGAGGACGCGGGGGAGAGGCCGGTGACGGCATATACATTCAGGCTTTTGAGCCCGGAGTTCAGCGCGTACAAAAACGGCCCACGCCGCGGGGCGGCGTACATCGCGGCGGGTGTTGCGATGGCGGTGCTGCCGGCACTCTATGCCGTCGCGGGGACGGTGCTGTGCGGGCTGTGGATATTCAGGCGCAAGCTGGCGCCGGCGATAGACGTGCTGGAGGACGCCACGGGGCACATAAGCGGTCAAGACCTGGATTTCAGGGTGGAGAGCCCCACGAACAACGAGCTGGGGAGGCTGTGCGCGTCCTTTGAGAGGATGCGGGCGGCGCTTTACGACAATAACCTGGTTCTCTGGCGGGCGCTGGAGGAGAGGCGGAGCACAATGGCGAGCGTGGCGCACGATCTGAGGAACCCACTGGCGATAATGGAGGGGACAGTGGAGAACGTGAGGGCCATGGCGGAAGCTGGGGAGCTGACGGGGGAGAGGCTGGAGGCGGCGCTGGGGAATATTGACGCCACTGCGAAAAGAATGGAGCGGTACACGGACTACATCAGGGATATCGACGAGGTGGAGGAGCTGCCGGTGAATTTGGAGCCCGTGGAGCTTCCCGGATTTCTCCACAGGGCGGCGGAGAGCGTGGCGATGCTGGCGGGGGAAAAGACCGTGGGCGCGGCGTTCGACGTGCCGGAGTGTCGGGCGGAGCTGGACGGGGAGATTTTTTACAGGGTGCTGGAGAACGTTGTATCAAACGCCGTCAGGTACGCCAAAAGCCGGGTGGACATGGAATTTTCCCTGCGGAGGGATTTGCTGACGGTGCGCGTCATCGACGACGGGCCGGGGTTTTCGGACGCCATGCTCAGCCGCCGGAACAGCCTTTATTACACCGAGGACCCCACGGGCGAACACCTGGGGTTGGGCCTTGCCACGGGGCGGATACTTTGCGAAAAGCACGGCGGCGGATTGAGGATCAGGAACAGGGAAGGGGGAGGGGAAGTAGAAATTATGTTCCTCTTGTCACAAAAGGGCGAAGCCCTTTTGTGACAAGAGGAGGGGGAACGTGCGGAAGACCTCCGGGAAAAGCCTGCGGGCTTTTCCCGGAGGTCTTCCTGCTGTCGCGCGGCGCGCGCCGCCGTAGGCGACACACTTGCGCGACATAAGGTGATTTTTCGCGAGGCAAAGCCCCGCGAAAAATGTTTTATTGGGGGATTTTAAATCGGGGGGCGGCTTGGGGAATTGGGGAGGTTTTTTGAATTTTTTGGCTGATTTTTGACTTTTGTGGGGTAGGGTGGGGGTGGAGGTGAAGTGGAGTGAGTGGGAGATGGACGAAAAGGCGGGTATGGAGGACGGCGGTGGGGTATTTGGCGCTTATTTTGGCGGCGGCGGTGATTTTGGGGGCGGCGGCGCTGGCGGTGTGCGGGTGCCTTTATGTGGGGGAGCATTTGAGGATTGGCGGAGGGAATGTGGAGATAGCGGGGGAGACGGAGGAGGAAAAGACGCCGGAGGAGGCGGAAAAGGCGCCGGCAGAGGAGGAAAAGGTGCCGGAGGAGTATGTTTTCGGGGAGCCGGTGGAGGAGAGCGGGAGAGTTGAGGACGACCGGTTTGACGGGGCGGTGTTTTTGGGGGACTCAAGGACAGAGGGGCTGGAGCTTTTCGGCGGGCTGTCCCACGGGGATTTTTATTGGCACAGGGGGCTGTCCGTCTTTGCCGCCGACGGGGAGGAGCACAGGTATTTTGACGTGGGAGGGGAGAAGCTGACGCTTCTTGAGGCGCTGGGCGCTAAAAGCTATTGCGCGGTGTACCTCATGCTGGGCGTCAACGAGCTGGGGTACCCGCCGGAGTCCTACGAGAGGGCGCTGGGGGAGCTGGTGGAAAGAATCGTGGAGGCTCAGCCTGAGGCGGTGGTCTATTTGCAGACCATGCCGCCGGTGAACGACCGGGCGGCGACGGAAAACGGGCTGCCGGAGTATGAGTGCTGCGAGAACGTGGACAGGTTCAACGAGATAATCGTAAAAACGGCTGAGGAGAAGCGCGTGGCGCTGCTGGACACCGCGTCCTGCTACCGGGGGGAGGACGGGCAGCTGCCGGAGGAGCTTACCCGCGACGGGGTTCACTTCTCCTTTGACGGGTACACGCGCTGGGCGGAGTACCTGCGAACGCACGTAATTGACCCGGAGAGATATTTTTACTGGAGAGATGCGAAATGAGGCTTACATTGACGTTTTTGATATTTGCCCTGCTGACGGCGGCTCTTGCCGGGTGCGCCGGCGTGGGGCGGGAGTACACGGTTCGGGACGTTCAGACGCTTTTGGACGCGGGGCTCTTTGAGGGCGACATGATGGAGGTGGGCGCTTCGGCGGCGGAGAGCATATGCGGCGCGGCGGCGGAGGACATAGTGGAGTTCAGGAGCGTCCGCGCGGGCAATACGGCCGTGAGCTGTGACGAGGTGACCGTCGTTGTGCTGGTCGACGAGGACAGCGCAAAAAGCGCGGAGGAGACGCTGAGGGAGCGGCTTGAGAGTATGACGGAAAACGCGCTTGCCTACACTCCGGCGGCGGTTCCGAGACTTGAGGCGGCGGTGCTCCACCGGGTGGGCCGCTCGGTGCTGTTCGCCGTGGGCGACCCGGAGAGGCTCGCGGACGAGGTGGGGAGGCTGAGAGAATGACGGATCGGGAGCGAATGAAAAGAAAGCGGAGAAGATTTGCCGTTGCCTTCCTTGTGAGGGCGGGAATCGCGCTTTTCGCGGCGGCGATACTGGCGCTCATGGTTTGCGGCGCGCTGTATATCGGCGAAAGGCTGGAAAAAGACGGGGAAAACGGGGAGCCCGCGGGCGGAGCGGATACGTCGGAGGGCGGCGGCGCGGAGGACCTTGAAGGCGACGCGGAGGGCGGCGACACGGAGGACAGTGAGGCTTCTGCGGTGGTGGTTATCGACGCGGGGCATGGGGGAGTGCAGTCCGGGTGCGTTTTTGACGGGGTGATGGAGAAGGATATAACGCTCTCCGTGGCGAAGCTTGCCCGTGAAAAGCTATCCGAGGCGGGGGTGACCGTCATTATGACCAGGGACGGGGACGAGGACGTGTCGCTGGACGAGAGGTGCGAGATCGCCAACTCCGCCGGTGCGGAGCTCTTTGTGAGCATACACTGCAACTCCTTTACCGAGGACGAGGGGGTCAGCGGCTTTGAGGGGTACTACCATTTGGGCACCGAGGGCAAGAGGCTGGCGGAGTACATAATGGAGAAGGCGGTGGGGCTTGGGGTGAAGACGAGGCGCGTCAAGGACGCAAATTATCAGGTGCTAAGGGAGACGGATATGCCCGCGGCGCTGATGGAGATAGGATTTCTGTCAAATCCCGGCGAGAGGGAGACGCTTCAAACGGAGGAGTACCAGGACACCATCGCCGAGGCGGTGGCCCAGGGGGTCATGAAAATGCTCGAAAGCAGGTAAAGGGGTTGCGGAGAGACGGGAAAGGTTGTATAATAGGAAAAAACAAAGGAGGCGCGGCAATGGGGACGGAATTTTTTCCCGACGGGGTCACGCGGATAGACGGGTGGTTTTATGACATACGCGTGCCGGAGCTGGAGGAGCTGGGGCGGAGGTATGTGCTGACAGAGCACGGGATACTTGACGACGGCAGGGTCCACACACGGGAGATACAAGACCTCATCGACACCGCCTGTGCCGATGGCGGCGGCGTCATTGTGGTGCCCCGTGGCACGTATTTGACGGGGGCGCTCTTTATGCGGCAGGGGGTGAACCTCTACGTCTGCGACGGCGGAGTTTTGCGGGGGAGCGACGACATCGCCGACTACCCGGTGACGATTACCCGCATCGAGGGCGAGACGTGCCGCTACTTCCCGGCGCTTATAAACGCCGACGGGGTGGAGGGCTTTGTCATGTGCGGACCGGGGACAGTGGACGGAAACGGCATGAGGTCCTGGAGGTCCTTCTGGCTCCGAAGGGAGTGGAACCCCGACTGCACCAACAAGGACGAGCAGAGGCCGAGGCTCGTTTACATATCAAACAGCCGGGATGTGCTGATCGCGGGACTACATCTGCAAAATTCCCACTTCTGGACAAACCACATTTACAATTGCCAAAGGGTGAAATTTATAGGCTGTACCATATACTCCCCGGCGTCGCCCGTGAAGGCTCCCAGCACCGACGCCATTGACATCGACGTGTGCTCCGACGTGCTGGTGAAAAACTGCTACATGGAGGTCAACGACGACTCCGTGGTGCTCAAGGGCGGCAAGGGACCCTGGGCGGATTCGGACCCCGCCAACGGTGGAAACGAGCGGGTGCTGGTGGAGGACTGCGTTTACGGCTTCTGCCACGGGTGCCTGACCTGCGGCTCGGAGTCGGTACACAACAAAAATATACTGGTGAGGCGGATAAAGGTTCTGGACGGGAGCAACCTCCTTTGGCTGAAGCTTCGGCCGGATACGCCCCAGCACTATGAGTACATAACTGTGGAGCATGTAACCGGGAGGGTCGAAAACTTCCTCACCGTCCGCCCCTGGACGCAGTTTTTTGACCTCAAGGGCCGGGAGGACAAGCCGAAATCCATCGCCGAGCACATCACAATGCGCGACTGCGACTGTGACTGCGACGTATTCTTCAACGTCGAGCCGGACACCGAGCAGTACGAGCTCAGAGACTTCACCCTGGAAAACCTGACCGTCAGGGCAAACCACAACGGCTACAGGGACGGCGCGATTGACGGGATAGCAATAAGAAACGTGGAAATAAAAGAACACCCTTAAAGCTTTGCTGCTCTCCCTCATAAAACATTTTTCCGGCGGCATGTACGTCGGAAAAATCACCTTTTGTCGCGCAAGTGTGCCGCCTTTGGCGGCGCGCGCAGCGCGACAGCAGAAAAAGGGGCTGTGAAAAAAGTCCCGTAAAAAAGGAAGAGAGTTACCAAGGGACCCTGGTAACTC
>CANPYX010000018.1 GCA_947588955.1 uncultured Oscillospiraceae bacterium
GTGGTTATTTTTCCACACAAAAACCGAGGCTGTGAAAAGCCGAGCGTGTAGATGCTCTTTTTTTCACAGCCCCTTTTACTGAACGCTCCCATTAAAAAATATTTGAGAAGGAAATGTTATCTATGAAGTATATGACTTTCAATTCATCGTGTTCTTATGCGGGGATCGCAAATCTTTTGTCGTTTTATGGGATAGATACCGAGGACAGAACGATTGCGCTTGAAATGGGGCTGCCGTTTTTGTTTGACTATGAGGAGGGGTGTTATTTTTCGGGACCAATGCTTCAAGGCGCAAAATGGTTCAATCTCTACTTAAAGCCTATCGGCTATACCATGACGGAAAAAGAGGTAAATAAGGAACAGCTTTGCGGTTATCTTCGCGATTTACAGTATGCCATGCTGGGCATTTATGTAAGCGAGAGAAATAAGCACGCCGTAGTATACACAGGGATGAGAGACGGAAAATTCTGCATGCTCAATAACAAATGGGAACAGTCTGATGAGCCTGATACGCTGGTGTTTTCAGAACAGGAGCTTTTGCGGCGGGTCGATGAAAAAGTAACGGTGGGTGTTTTGAATAAGACCGCTTGTGAAGCTGTTAAAGCTGAAAGTACGGTAAAGCACTCTATAGCTGTCCTTCAGTCGTTGGCAAAAGAAATAGCCGACTTCTGTTCACAGGAAAGACTCTCAACGGATATTCGGTTGTCTATGAATACTCTATTCCGCGCGATTCTGCTTGATGGAATTACAATGCTGGATTTGATTGGGGAAACTCAAATCAGCCAAAAGCTGAAAATTGTGCAAGGGCAATTTATGAACGCTGTAAAGGAAAACAAACCCCTACAGCTCGACCAACGCCTTGACATGGCGCTGTTAGATTCCGCCATTACAGAATATATCAACTTGATTCGCGTCCATGCGTAAACAAAGCTCTGCTTTTTTAATCTTCAACACCCGGCAGCGGAGGCGTGTGGTTTAAGAGCACCCTGCCGTAGAAGCTCACGCCCTTAGGGTCCGTGGGCGGAACGGTGATGTCCAGCTCGCGGCGCGCCCGGTTCAGGACAAAGAGGTATATGTTCCCCTCGCTGTCCTCCAAATACTGCCGGCACACCAGCTCCCCGCGCGCAAGGAAAAGCCCCACGTCCCCCGGCTCCGGCATGGGTCCTCGGCTTACGTAGAAGACCTGCCCCGCCCTTATCCAGGGCTCCATCGAGTCGTCCCCCTGCCGCACGCCGAACCCGGCGCCGGCGGGGATATTTTTTCCTCTTTTTACTCTCTGCGGCTCAGCCATCACGCCTTGCCCGCCAGCCTGAACACGTCAGAGGAGGCGCCCATGACCATTATGTGGTCGCCCTCCTTGAAAACATACCCCGGACCCGGCGCGGCGATGAGCTTCTCGCCCTGCTTTATGGCGATGATGTTCACGCTGTGCTTTTTCCGCACGTCCACTCCCACAATGGTGTCGCCTATCCAGGACCTTGGCACCTTTATCTCATATATCGCCACGTCCTCGGTGATGGGTATGAAGTCGAAAATGTTGTCGGAGTTGTAGCGCACCGCCACGCGCTCGGCGATCTCCCTTTCGGGGTACACCACCTCATATGCGCCGATCTGCTTCAAAAGCATCTCCTGGATGTCCTGGGTCGTCTTTGATATGACCTTTTTCGCGCCGTGGCGCACCAAAAGCGCCGTGGTCACAAGGGAGGATTGGAAGTCGTCGCCCGTTGTGACAAAGCACAGGTCAAAGTTCTCCACGCCCAGCGACGCCACCACCGGCTCCTTGGTGCAGTCCCCGATGGTACACTCGGTGAAGCGGTTTGCCATCAGCTCCACCAGCTCCGCGTCCTTGTCCACTATCATCACATCGTTGCCCAGCTCTTGCATCTTTGTCGCCAGGTGCCGCCCGAAGCGGCCAAGACCAATGACCAGTACGGATTTCATAGGTATCCTCCCAAATCAGCCCACGAGCAGCTTGCCCGAGGGGAATTTCACCGGCGACGCGCCCTGTTCGCCCGTGAGGGCTATCGCCATTGTGAGCCCGCCGATCCTTCCGGCGAACATCAGCGCCGTCAATATAAGCTTTGCCGCCACGCCAAGGGTGGGCGTTATACCCGTGGAGAGCCCCACGGTGGCTATGGCGGAGATGACCTCAAAAAGCGCGTCCCTCAGCGGCGCGGACTCCACCGCGCAAAGGGCGCAGGTCGCCACGATCACCGCCGTCAGGTATATGACCACGATGGCTGTCGCCTGCCTGACGGTGTCGTCGTCGATCCGCCGCCTCAGCGCCGTTGGGGGCGACTTCTTCACCGACGCCGCCGTGCAGATGAGCACCACAGCCACGGTTGTGGTTTTAAGTCCGCCGGCGGTGGAGCCGGGGGACCCGCCCACCAGCATGAGCACCATCGTCAAAAGCGCCCCGGCGTCGGAGAGCTCCGACATCGGCACCGTGGCGAAGCCCGCCGTCCTGGGCGTCACCGCCTGGAAAAGCGACAGCAGCACCTTTTTTCCCGCCCCCGTGCCGGCGAAGGCGGCGGCATTTTCAAATATGAGAAACAGCGCGAAGGGCACGGCTATAAGCAGGCCCGTCATTATGAGCACTATCTTTGAGTGGAATTTCAGCTTTTTCAGGCGGAATTTGGAGTTGAGAAGGTCGTCCCAGACGATAAATCCCAGCCCGCCCAGGATTATGAGGGCGGAGACGGTGAGCACCACCAGCGCGTCCCCGGAAAATGCGGAGAGGCTCGCCCCGCCGTTGTAATCACCCATGAGGTCAAAGCCGGCGTTGCAGAATGCCGAAACGGAGTGGAAGACGGAGAACCATATGCCCCGCCCCCAGCCAAAGAGGGGGACGAACCTTATCGCCAGCAGTACAGCTCCCGCGGCCTCAAATATGACAGTCCCCAAAAAGAGCCGACGCACCATCTTTACCACTCCGGCGTAGCTGTCGCTGCCCGCCGCCTGCATTATGAGCCGCGAATCGGAAAGGCTCGCACGCTTTCTGACAACGGAGAAGAAGCCCGTGATGATGGTCATGGCGCCCAGCCCGCCCACCTGAATGAGGACGAGTATCACCGCCTGACCCGTCACGCTCCAGTGCCCCGCCGTGTCAACAACGGCAAGCCCCGTGACGCACGCCGCCGAGGTGGAGGTAAAGAGGCAGTCCACAAACGGCGTCAACACGCCCTCGTTGGAGCACCAGGGGAGCGTGAGGACAACGGAGCCCAAAAGTATGACCGCAAGGAAGCTCAGGACCACGAGCTTCACCGGCGTCATTCTCCGCCGTAACTTTGCGGGCATACCCTCACCTCCGATTTAATAAAGGATTTAAAAAAGCATTTTATATTTTATACCAAATCCTTCCCAAGGTCAATACACACCTCTCAAGTTGACAGTATAAAAAATTAAATCGAACCACCGCCGTTCCGGACAAAAAAATCCCGTTCTGCCGCTTGACACCGCCAAAGCCGGTGCTATAATAATTACGGTTACGGCTAATACGAAAAGTATCAGACCGATTTTTTACTTCTGTAAGGAGGACCCAATATGGACAAAAATGTTTCCGCGCTCTTGAATGACCAGATCAACAAGGAGCTCTATTCCGCCTATCTCTACCTGGATATGGCAAATTTTTACGACGAGAAGGGGCTTGACGGCTTCGCCAACTGGTACGAGATACAGGCCCGCGAGGAGCAGGACCACGCGCTGCTTATCTACAAGTACCTCCACAACAACTCCGAGAAGGTGACTCTGGAGGCCGTGGCAAAGCCCGACAAGACCTACTCCGCCCTCATTGACCCCCTGAAGGCCGCCCACGCCCATGAGCAGTACGTCACCGGCCTCATCAACAACATCTACCGCGCCGCCCAGGACGCCCACGACTACCGCACCGTCCAGTTCCTTGACTGGTTCGTTAAGGAGCAGGGCGAGGAGGAGAAGAACTCCTCCGATATGATAACCAAGATGGAGCTCTTCGGCGACGACACCCGCTGCCTCTACATGCTCAACTCCGAGCTCGCATCACGCGTGTATTCGGAGCCTTCGCTTAAAATTTAAAAAAGGGCTTTGCCCTTTTTTAAATTTTAGGGGGGACGTGCGAAAAAAATTTCGGAAATGTCTGCGGACATTTCCGAAATTTTTTTCTGCTGTCGCGCTGCGCGCGTGACCCGAAGGGTCACACACTTGCGCGACAAGAGGTGATTTTTCCGACGTACATGCCGTCGAAAAAATATTTGATGAAGATTTAAAGCTTTACTTCAAAGGTTCCAAATTCATCTGAGGTTGCTCTGACTGTTATTGGGGTGCCGTTGGGGAGGAGGACGGCTTGGGCTTGGCCTCGGTATGTTTCGTACCGGCCTGTCTCAAAACGGCTCTCTGTCCTGGGCTGGGCGCTTCCGAACGCAAGAAGCTCCGCCCCCGTGACCTCGACGGACAGCACCGTGTCGGCGTTGGACTCAACCTCGCCGTTTTCGCCCACCACCGAGAAGTCCACGTACAGCGGCCTTCCCGCCTCCGGGACGCCCTCGGGGACGATCCTTATCCCCAGCCTGCCGCGAGCGGAGCGCAGCGCCGATTCCGAGAGCTCGTTCCCGTTGAGATCCAGCGCCACGGCGCGGATTTCTCCGGGCTCATACCGGACGCTGAAATCGGCGCGGCACCCCTTTGTCGGTGCTGTGCCCACGTGCCTGCCGTTTATGTACAGCGCGACCGTTGGCGCTTTGGAGTACACCTCGACCCCCGCCGGATTCCCGTCGCACCCCCTCCAGGACCAGCTCGGAAGGGCGTCCGAGCCCCTCCAGGCGCCCCTGTACTGGGGCTCGCCGGGGTGGTTGGGAGGGGATATCCCGATGTACGGCGTGTCCATGGCGCCCCAAACCGTCATCGCCAGCCCCGCCTCCGCGTTGTCGTGTCCGAGTATGTCAAAAGCGCCGGAATCCGCCAGCAGCCAGGGGTAGGGCTTGGCAAAGACCTTGGCGTCGGGCTCACAGCTCCACGCGCCGATGCCCGTCTCGCCCAGATAATCCCAGGCGGTCCACATGAAATCGCCGATGAGGTAGTCGTATTTCTCCACCGCCTCCCAGTTCTCCGCCAGCATGGAGGGGAAGGTCTCGCTGCCCACCACCACCCGGTCCGGGTACTTTTTGCAGTCCGTGGGGTAGCGGTCGGAGGCGTAGTTGTAGCCGGCGATGTCCAGAAGGGCGAAATAGGCTTCAGTGGCGGCGTCCGCCTCAGGCCTTGCGGAGTAGCTGCACATGCCCAAAAACTGCTCCGACAGCAGTTTATTGAACTCCGTGCTGTCCACGGCCTTGTCCGCGCTTATCCCGCCGAATTGATGGGAGTAAAACGCCTCGGTGAGTATGACCAGGTTCGCGCCTGAGGTGACGGGACGGGAGGGGTCAAGGGCGTGGAGCGTGTCAACAAGCGCCCTTGCCGTCTCAAGCCCCCGCCGGCTCGCTGGCTCCGATACCTCGTTGCCGATGGAGTACATCACCACACAGGGGTGGTTGAAGTCCTTATTGACCATGCGCTCCAGGTCCATTTTCCAGTTTCCCTCGAAGCGGGAGGCGTAGTCGCCGGGATTTTTGTGGTTGAACCACATGTCCCAGCCCTCGTCCATTACGTACATTCCCACCTGGTCGCAGGCGTCCAGCAGGGACCTGGACGCCGGGTTGTGGGAGGAGCGTATGGCGTTGAAGCCGGCGGATTTGAGTATCCTCACCCGCCGAAGCTCGGACTCCGGGAAGCTCCGCGCCCCCAAAATGCCGTTGTCGTGGTGGACGCACCCGCCCCGGAGCTTCACCGCCCTGCCGTTTACGAAAAAGCCCGTGGGACCCCATTCAAGCGTCCTAATGCCGAAGCTCTCCCGCGCCTCGTCGCCGCCGGGGAGCGCCGCGCGGCAGGTGTAGAGCTCCGGCGTTAAATCGCTCCAAAGCCTGGCGGCGGGTATCTCAAGCTCCAGCTCGTTCCCGGTGCCGGAGGCGACCACCGTGTCCCCGTCCAGTATCTCCACCCTGGCGGGTAAAATGCCCGTATGCCTCACGGTGACCCTGACAACGGCGGGGTCAAGTGAAACCGTGCCGACCCTCACCCCGTAGGGCTCGATGTGCTCCGCCTCGCCCAGGTAAACGAACACCGGCCTGTGGAGCCCCGCGCCGGAGTACCATCGGGAGTTGGGGAGCTGTGTGTTGCCCACGACCACCCGCAGGACGTTTTCCTCCCCGATTTTCAGCCCGTCCCCCGGAACGAGGAACTGCTCATACCCGTAGGCGCACCCGCCCGCGCGAAGACCGTTCAAATATACCTCCGCCGTGGGATACGCGCCCTCAAACTCAAAAATGACGCTCTTTCCAGCCCAATCCGCGGGAGGGGTGAAGTGCTTTTCATACTCGTACACCCCGCCCTTGTAGTATCCGCACCCCGGACCAGATGGGTTTCCTGCCTGCCGGGGCTCGGTCTGCATGGCGTCGTGGGGCAAAAGCACAGGCAAAACCGTGCCGTCCTCCCTTTTAAGCGTCCAGCCGTCGTTGAAGCTCAGCCTTTTCATGCGGTTCCTCCTTATTTTGTCATTAGCTTTGCGTACATCCACTCCATAAGCCTCCGGAGCGGCCCGAAAAGCGCCAGCGCCAGGGCGAAATTTCCGGCGCAGTGGACAAGGTCAAAGGGTATCCCGCTGACCCACCAGGAGACGGCGAACGCCCAGCCGCCGGTGACCAAATACACCGGCGCGCACAAAAGCCCGAAGAACAGCCCGAAGGCGCCGGACACCAGCGCCCAGATCAGATTCGTCCGACAGCCCCGCATGGCTATGGACACCGCCGCCAGTATGAGCCAGATGTACAGGTAGTTTATGGACCAGAGCTGCGGCGGGTAGACCGCCAGCACCAAAAGCACATAGGTGTATATCGGCAGAAGCGATTTCCACCCGAAGGTCACGGCAAAGAGCATCACAAAAAGCGACACCGGCTCCACGTTGGGAAGCCCCGACATCACCGCCGCGCTTATGAAGCACAGCCCTCCCAGAAGAGCAAAAAGCACCAGCTCCCGAACGCTTATCCTCCTGCCGCTCATCTGGTGTACTCAAGCCGGAACACGTCGCCGTCGGCTATGGGCGTGGTGTCCGCGCCGGAGACGGCGTACTCGCCGTTGCGGTACAGCGCCCAGTACGCGCCGTCCTCCTCGTAAACCGCCCTCTCCCCGTCGACTGAGGTGATATAAAGCCCGTACTCCCCCTGCTCGCCCTCCGCAAGCCCATCCGAGAGAAGCACAGCCCCCAGGTATTCCTCCGATGTTTTGTATGTGAAGGACTTCACGCTCCCGTCGGAGTGCGCCGCCTCCACCGTTATCTCCTTAACCCCCTCCGAGACCTCCGGCCTCAGCGCCAGCCACACCCCCATCATAACCCCCGCCGCCGCCAAAAGCGCCAAACAGGCAATAATAATTTTAGTGTTCCTTTTCATCTTTTTTCACCGCTCTTTATATGTATAATTACCCCCGTTTTTCGACCCCCGGCAAAGCCGGGAAGAAAAACGGCTTAATATAATATCCGCCTCGCGGATATTATAGCAGAACCCTTTAAAACATTCAAGCCCCGCCCCAATTTCCACCCAACCCCCAAATCAAACATTTTTCCGACGGCATGTACGTCGGAAAAATCACCTCTTGTCGCGCAAGTGTGTGACCCTTCGGGTCACGCGCGCAGCGCGACAGCAGAAAAAGGTTTTGGAAATGTCCGCAGACATTTCCAAAACCTTTTTCGCACGTCCCCCTTCAAAAAAAGGGCAAATGCCCTTTTTTTGAAAGCCTGAAATGCCCCCGTCCCGGGGTAGGGACGGGGGCATTTCGCAAAAAAATGAGGGAGAAACGCTTGGAAATGACCAAGCACGCGGATTGGGAGAGATCCGCTTGAAGCGGCTTCACGGAGATATTTGGGGGAATATCACCGTTTGTATGGAGGAACCGCTTCAATCGTATTATACAGTGCGTCCTTCAAGAGAGTGTGAATAAATTTTATACATTTTGTAAACAACGGCGGAAAATTACGCCAAAATCACGGTTTGGAGCCGTTTTTCTCCTGCTGTGGGCGCTGCTTTGCCAGCTTCAGGCTGAAGGTAAAGGTGGTGAGCCCGTCGCGGCTGGTGACGTAAATGCTCCCGCCGTGGCTGTCCAGAATAGTCTTGACGATGTAGAGCCCCAGCCCCACGCCGTCGCGGTCGCGGCTTCTGGATTTGTCGGTCTTGTGGAAACGCTCAAAGATGAGGGGGAGCTCCTCCTTGGGTATAGTCTCGCCCCTGTTTGCCACGGAGACGTAGCACCTGCCCTCCTCCCGCCAGAGCTTCAAAATTATGGCGGTGCCGGGCTCGGCGAATTTGGCGGCGTTATCAAGGAGGTTGTGGACCACCTGGGTTATGGCATCCCCGTCGCCCACGGCGTAGACCGGCTCCTCAGGCAGTACCGTCTCCACGTCAAGGCCACGGGAGGTTATCTTGGATTCCAGGCTCAGGAGCGACTGGCAAACCACCTCCAGAAGGTCGAAGGAGCGGCGCGAGAGCTCCATTGGCGTCACTGACTGGAGCTGTGACATATCCAGCATACCCCGCACCAGGCGCGAGAGGCGCTTTGTCTCGGAGGAGATCACCGTCAGGTACTCGCCCTCCTTCTCCTTGGGTATGGTCCCGTCAAGTATCCCGTCGGCAAAGCCGGAGATGGTGGTCATTGGCGTTTTCAGCTCGTGGGACACGTTGGCGATGAGGTCACGACGGCTTTGCTCGCTTCGCTCCAGGGAATCCGCCATGGCGTTGAATGCCTCGGCAAGCTCACCCACCTCGTCCTGCCGCCCCTCGGTGTGGACCCTGGGGGAGAAATCGCCGCGGCTGTAGCTGCGGGCGGCGTCGGACATCTCCTTGATGGGCTTTGATTGCTTGCGGATGACGGCATACGCCATTATGAAGGACAGCGGCACCACCACAATGGCGGCAAAGATGAATATCCGCGCAAAGCCCCGCCATATGCCGGACATACGCCCCGCCTCGTCGGAGACGAAGATGTACCCCCTGGAGGGCCCCGCGGGGAGGGGCACCCCGACGGCGAACCTGGGGACGGAGAACACCCCGCCGAGATTCGTTATCCCCTGGAACTTCCCGCCGGCGTTTATGGCGGAGATGGCGGAGGCGGGCACCGTAAGCCCCGCGTGGCCGCAGTTTAAATTCCTGTCGGAGCAGTTGACTATACTTCCCTGCTCGTCGGTGATGATTATGTGGTACCCCGCTATGCTCGCAAGCCAGGATATGGTGGCGCGCATATTGATGCCCTCGTACCCCGTGCCCCACTGCTGGGCGTAGGACCTGAGCATTTCGCCGGTGGTGCCGGCGGAGTCTGTCATGGCGTCCGCGCGCTGACGGAGGATGAAGCTGTAGCTCATCCCCGCGAAGGCGGCGCCGAGTATGAGAAGGCTCAGGCAGAAGACAAGCACTATCGTTATGAAGTTTTTGGCATATACACTGCGCAGGTAGCGCACGGTTACCGCCTCACTTATTCACCGTCGTTCTTGAGCTCAAATTTGTAGCCCACGCCCCAGACCGTCTTCAGGCTCCACTTATCCGAGACGCCCTCCAGCTTTTCCCTCAGCCGCTTTATGTGTACGTCCACGGTGCGGGAGTCGCCGAAGTAGTCAAAGCCCCACACCTCGTCCAAAAGCTGGTTCCTTGTGTACACCCGATTGGGCGACAGCGCCAGATGGTACAAAAGCTCCATCTCTTTGGGCGGTATGTCCACGGGCTTGCCGTCCACGGTGAGGACGAAAGACTCCATATCTATGATGAGCTTGTCGAAGACGAGGCGGCGCTTGCTGTCCCCGCTCTCGCCGCCGCCGTAACGCCGCAGCACCGCGCGGATGCGCGCCACGACCTCCTTCATGTCGAAGGGCTTTGTTATGTAGTCGTCGGCGCCCATCTCCAGCCCCGTCACCTTGTCGAAGGTCTCGCCCTTGGCGGTGAGCATGATTACCGGCGTGTCCGCCTGGGCGCGTATCTTCCTCAAAACGCCCCACCCGTCAAGTCCGGGGAGCATGATGTCCAGCAGCACCAGGTCCGGGCGCACGCGCTCAAACTCCGCCACGCCCCTCTCACCGTCGTTGGCGATGACCGTCTCCAGCCCCTCCCGCTCCAGGTAGAGCCGCAAAAGCTCGGCTATGTTCTGCTCGTCCTCCACTATAAGTATCTTTTCCGCCATATCCGGTTCCTCCCTTTTGCAAATAATTATCCCACTAAACTTTATACTATTATAAATTTCCCCTCTTTGCAAGGGTGAATTTTCTGTTAAGCAAAAAATAAGGTTTTTTGAACATTCCGCGATTGAAAAAACCTTCCCTTTTCTCTTTACAAAGCCTTATATTTGGAATTAAAATAGATATAACGATCCGGATTATTCTGCGGAGGCGGTAACATGGAAAAAACACGCGTAAGCTTCAACGCCGGCTGGCGCTTTGCCCTGACGGAGGACACTGCCGCCGTACTGCCGGATTTTGACGACAGCTCGTGGCGAAGGCTGGACCTTCCCCACGACTGGCAGATCGAGAACCCCCGCAGTGAGTCCGCCCCAATGGAGCAGGGCTTTTACCCCCGCGAGGGCGTGGGCGTCTACCGCCTTCGCTTCACAGCGCCAGAGGAGTGGCGCGGAAGGACTGTCCGCGTCCTTTTTGACGGCGTCCAGCGCTTCTCGGAGGTCTGGCTCAACGGCAAAAAAATAGGCGGCAGGCCCTACGGCTATGTCCCCATACTCTGCGACATGACAGGTGAGCTCCACTGCGGCGGCGAAAACCTCCTCGCTGTCCGCGCGGACAACCGGGACCTCTCCGGCGGGGAGTGGGTGGCAAGGGGCGGCGACCGCTGGTACTCAGGCGCGGGCATATACAGAAACGTCTGGCTGCTTGTCCAGGACCCAACCCACATCGCCCACGACGGCGTCAGGATAACCGCGGAGCCCTCCATGCGCGGACCCCGTGGCGACGTGCCGGACGTGGAGGGCATACGCTGCGGCTCCGCCAAAATTCGCGCCTCGGCGGAGGTTGAGGGCGGCCTTGAGAGCTGTGCCGTCCGACTGGAGATATTCTCACCTGAGGGCGGGCGGGTCTATTTCGAGGAGCGCGCCGCCGAGCCCGTAACGGTATTTGAGACACGCCTTGAGGCCCCCATGCTCTGGTCCCCGGACAAGCCGTATCTCTACCGGGCGGAGATCAGCGTGACCCGGGGCGGGGAGACGCTGGACGCCCACACCGTCAGCTTCGGAGTGCGCTCCGCCGTCTTTGACAGCGAGGACGGCTTCCGCCTCAACAGCAAAAAAATAAAGCTCTGGGGCGTCAACCTCCACCACGACGGCGGGGTTTTCGGCGCGGCGGCGCCCACGGAGGTGTGGGAGCGCAGGCTCAGGACCTTGAAAGCCCTGGGCGTCAACACCGTCAGGATGAGCCACAACCCCCAGTCGCCGGAGCTCTATGATTTGTGCGACAGGCTGGGGCTAATGGCGGTGGACGAGCTCTATGACAAGTGGGACAACAGCAATATGTACTATGACGGCGTCTTCCCCCAGTGGAGCCGCGCCGACCTTGAAACCATGGTCCGCCGTGACGCCAACCACCCGTGCGTTATACTCTGGAGCGTGGGCAACGAGGTGCGCGGGCAGTATACCGAGGGGTTCTACCGGCGTCTCCGGGAGCTTACGGACGCCTGCCGGAGCCTGGACCCCACCCGCGCCGTCACCTGCGTGCTCATCGGCTTCTGCCTGCCTAACGCCAACGACACGATGCCGCTGGGTAAGCTTTTGGAGCTGGCGCGCCGGTACTCCGAGTGCGTGGACGTGTTCGCCGGCAACTACATGGAGCAGTATTACGAGCGCCTTCGTGAGTCCGGTATGAGAAAGCCCATACTGGGCGCGGAGGTGCGGACCTATTACCGCAACGACTCCCGCTTCCACAACCAGGTAAATCTGAGGCTTGAGTCCCCCTATACCACCGTAAAGGAGCACGACTGGGTCTGCGGAGCCATCGTCTGGGCGGGCGCGGACTACCTGGGCGAGAGCCCCTTCTGGCCCCTTCGTGGCTGGACCGGCGACCTTCTGGACTCCACAGGCGAGCCCAAGCTCAGAGCGTGGTACTGCGCCGCCCAGTGGAAAAACGAGCCCGTGCTCAGGCTCGCCGTCTACGACGAGTCCGAGCCCTGGGACGGGGCGCGGGGTCTATGGGGCTTTCCGCAAATGCGCAGGCATTGGAATTATAAGGAATTTGAAAAGGTGATGCACGTCGCCGTCATGACCAACTGCGACACCGTGAAGCTCTTTCAAAACTCCCAGGAGGAGCGCGTGGCGCGCCTCTCCGACTTCGAGGACGGCATGGTCCATTTCTACCTCCCCTTCATCCCCGGCAAGCTCCGGGCGGAGGGCTGGCGCGGCGGGCTTTTGGTGTGCGAGGACACGGTGTGGTCCGACCACGAGGCGTCGGCGGCGCGGATAGAGGCGGACAGGACCTCTATCCCGGCGGGCGGCACGGCGTTCGTGGACGTGTACATAGAGGACAGCCACGGCGAGCGGTATATGCTGGAGGACAAAAACGTCTCCTGGAAAATACAGGGCGATATTGCCGTCCTCGCGGACAACGGCGACCCCTGGCACGGCTTCCCCGGCGGGAACGAAGCGCCGACCTTCTCAGGTCACCTTATGCTGGCGGTGCGGGCGGGAAAAACGCCGGGAAGCGCAAGGCTCACAGTCAGCGTGGATGGCTTTGAGCCGCGGGAAACGGAATTTACTGTCCTGTGAGGCGCGTTATGAGATACATTGACCTTTCCGGCGTCTACCCATGCGAGTTTGGCGGGGAGCGGGGGCAAATACGTCTCCCCGGCACCCTGGACGAGAGCGGTCTGGGCTTCCCCGACAAAATAACCGCCCCCTGGCACCCGGACGAGCAGGTGAACGACGCCCTCTCCGGCGGCGAGGTGATAGCCACCCGTCTCACCCGCAGGCACACCTGGGAGGGTGAGGCGCGGATAGAGCTGGAAATATCCGAAAAGCCCACCGAGGGAAAGCGGATATTCCTTGAGTGCGAGCGGGCAAGGTCGCTGAGAGTCCTTGCCAACGGCGTCCCGGCGCCGGACTTCACCCCGCCCACCCTCTCCACACCAAGGCGCTTTGAGCTGACCGGGGCGCTGGCGGGGAAAGAGGAATGTAAGCTGACGCTCATATCCGACAACTCCTACCCCGGCTGGCCCCGCGCCGACATCCTTGCCTCCTCCGCCGCCACCGACGAAACTCAGACAAACTGGAACGGGATTTTGGGCTATATCCGCCTCTCCGTGCGCGAGAGCCAATTCATCACGAGCCTTCGCGCCTATCCCCACGGCGGGGAGCTGGATATATACGCGGAGCTTTCCGGCGGCGAGGGCGACGTCACCGTCACAAGCCCCGCCCTGAGTGCCCCCGTCACCTTCCGCGCCCCAGGACGCGTCAAAAACCTCCCACTCGCGGAAAGTATACGCCGCTGGGATCTGGACGGGGGAGAGCTGTACCCCATAACCGCCTCCCTGGGGGAGGACAGCGTCACCGTCAGCTTCGGCGCGCGGGACTTCGGCGTATCGGCGGGCGGGCAGTTCTCCCTGAACGGAAAAACGGTGTTCCTTCGCGGCGAGGCAAACTGCGCCGTATTCCCCGAGACAGGCCACGAGCCCACGGACACGGAGAGCTGGCGGGAGATAATACGTACCTACAAGTCCTACGGCGTGAACCATCTGCGCTTCCACTCCCACTGTCCCCCCGAGGCGGCTTTTGCCGTCGCCGACGAGCTGGGTATGCTCATGGAGCCGGAGCTTTCCAACTGGAACCCCCGCGCCGCCTTCGGAACGCCGGAGAGCCGGGAGTATTACGGCGGTGAGCTCATGGAGATACTCAAGGTCTACGCCAACCACCCCTCCTTCGTCATGCTCACCCTGGGGAACGAGCTCACGGCGGACGGGGAGGGCCACCGCTTCATGGGTGAGCTTTTGGCGCGGGCAAGGGCATACGACCCCACCCGCCTTTACGCCTCCGGATCAAATAACCATTACGGACAGCGGAAAATCGACCCGTGGGAGGGCTTTTATACCTCCGCTGCGTACTTTGACAGGCGCCTCCGGGGTGCCTCCGCCGGCGTCTCCGGCTGGATAAACGAGTCGCCCGATGTGACCGCCGATTACTCCGACGCCATGGACGCCATTCGCCGGGACTACTCCGGCCCCGTTGTCTCCTTTGAGGTGGGGCAGTTTGAGATACTGCCGGACTTTTCCGAGCTTTCCGACTTCAATGGCGTCACGGACCCCGCCAACCTCCGCCTTATCCGCGAAAACGTGGAAAAAAAGGGCCTTGCGGACAAATGGGAGGACTGCGTCTCCGCCTCCGGAGAGCTGTCCCTGTTGGGCTACCGGGCGGAGTACGAGGCGGCGCTTGCCACACCGGGGCTTGGCGGTATCAGCCTCCTGGGGCTCCAGGACTTCCCCGGACAGGGCACGGCGCTGGTGGGAATGCTCAACTCCCACCTAAAGCCAAAGCCCTACCCCTTTGCGGACCCCAAAAGATTTAAAAGCTTCTTCACCGGCGTTCTGCCCCTTGTGCGTGCAAAGCGATTCACCTTCACCCGGTCCGACGCCCTCCGCGCCCCGGTCACAATGGCAAATTATGGGAAATCCGACCTCACGGGGGCCCTCGAATGGAGCCTTTCCCACCTCTCTGGAAACCTCGCCGGGACCACCGCCAAAGCGGGAGGTCTCACGGACCTGGGGGAGCTGAACATACCCCTCTCCCGCCTCCCCGCGCCGGCAAAATATACCCTGACGGTGAAGCTCGCCGGCGCCGAAAACAGTTATTCCGTCTGGCTCTACCCCGACGAAACGCCGGTCTGTCCCCCGGCGGTATATGAGACGCGCGCCCTTGACGGCGAGGCGCTACGCGTCCTCTCCTCCGGCGGCAGGGTACTTCTGGCACCCGACTCCACCGAGGAGGCGCTGCCCGGCTCCGTCAAGGGGCAGTTCACCACCGACTTCTGGTCCGTGGGAACCTTCCCCTTCCAGCCGGGGGGCATGGGTATGCTTGTGGACAGCGCCCACCCAGTCTTTGCCGGCTTCCCCACGGACAGCCACACGGACTGGCAGTGGCGTCCCATGTCCCGCGCTCGCGCCCTGCGCGTACCGGGCGGGCTGGAGAGCATCGTCACCCTCATGGACTCCTACGCCTACCTGCGCCGCCTTTCGTATATGTTCGAGTGCCGCTGTTTGGGCGGCAGGCTCCTTGTCTGCTCCTTCGGGCTCCAAAATCTTCAAGCCGAGCCCGAGGCGCGGGCGCTTCTGGGATCAGTTTACAGCTATATGTCCTCGGAGGACTTTGACCCCGCGCAAACGCTTACGCCTGAAGCGGTACAGGCAATTTTGAAAGGGGAGATATGACATGACCGAGCTTCGCTTTTCCGAATACAGGCCCTCGGAGATACTTCGCGGGCACCTCAAGCTGGGCGGCGCGGACCCCGCCGGACGGCGGATCGACGTAAACTCACTGTATATCGAGCGTGACGGTATGCCCTGGATCGGTGTGATGGGGGAGTACCACTATGTCCGCGACAGGCGCGAAAACTGGGCGCGGGAGCTTGCCAAAATGCGCGCCGGAGGCATAACCGCCGTCTCCACCTACGTCTTTTGGATATACCACGAGGAATCGGAGGGGAGCTTCGACTTCACCGGCGACAGGGACCTGAGAAAATTCGTCGCCGACGCCCAGGATGCCGGGCTCGACGTCATCATCCGCATAGGTCCCTGGTGCCACGGGGAGACCCGCAACGGCGGCCTCCCCGACTGGATACTGAAAAAGCCCTTCAAGGTCCGGGACAACAACCCCGGCTACATGGAGAAGGCGGAGATATGGTACAGGCACATATACGAGCAGGTGAATGGCCTCTTTTACAGGGACGGCGGGCCCATCATCGGCGTCCAGATAGAAAACGAGCTTGTGGACAACGCCGAACACCTTTCAGCGCTGAAAAGGCTCGCCCAAAGCGTGGGCTTTGACGTTCCCCTCTGGACCGCCACCGGCTGGAACAGCTGCTACGGCGCAAAAATGCCCGTGGACGAGTTCCTCCCCGTGTTCGGCGGCTACGCCGACGCGCCCTGGGCGGAGACGACAGAGGAGCTCCCCCCCTCCGTCCACTTCACCTTCAACCCCACCCGCAACGAGGCGGCTGTCTGGGTGGACCCCCTTCACGACACCGACAGCTCCGGCTGGCGCCTCCCCTACGAGCGCTACCCCTTCGCCACCTGCGAGCTGGGCCCCGGCCTCCAGCCCACCTACCACCGCCGCCCCGCCGTCGCCCCCATGGACGCCTACTCCATGGGCCTTGCCAAGCTGGGCTGCGGCAACAACCTCATGGGCTGGTACATGTACCACGGCGGCATAAACAAGATAGGCGCCCTCTCCACCCTCCAGGAGTCCCGCGCCACCGGCTACCCCAACGACCTTCCCATACTCGATTACGGCTTCCAGGCGTGCGTCTCCCCCTACGGCGAGATAGGGGAGACCTACCGCCTTTTAAACCTCCTCCACCTCTTCGTCCAAGACTTCGGTCACATCCTCGCCCCCATGGAGCACGTCCCCGCGGAAAAATTCGCCCCCGCCGGCGATACCGAGACCCTCCGTTACGCCATGCGCACCGACGGCTCCTCCGGCTTCATATTCGTAAACCACCACCAGCGCCATATGAAGCTCCGGGACATGAAAAACGTCTCCTTCCGCCCCCTGGGTTTGGAGCTTCCCCCCATCGACGTGAAGGGCGACACCGCCTTCATTCTCCCCTTCGGGCTCAATCTGGGCGGCGAGACCCTGGAGTGGGCCACCGCCCAGCTAATATGCCGCGAGAAGGACGAATATTACTTCGCCGCCCTCCCCAATATAAAGCCCCGCTTCAAATTCAAAAGCCGCGAAATCCTTGAGTTTACCGGCGACGGCGTCGAGACCATCCCCGTGGGCTCAATAAGCGTGACCGTCCTCAGCATGTACGAGGCAAAATACCTCCGCCGCCTGAATAGCGGCATCGTCCTGGGCAGCGGCTTCGACCTTTACGAATTCCAAGGCGAACAGCTCGCCTCCGGCGAGGAGGACACAGAGGACGAGGACCTGGACGAGCTCTCCCTCCTGGACGGCAGCGCCTCCGCCGCCCGCCTGACCACCCGCCCCTGCCCGCCGCCCTTCGAGCCCCGGTACTCCGAGGAGCTCCGCCTGGGCGGCGACCGCCCCGTATTCTGGCGCCGCCTCACCGTCACCTCCCCCCGCGGCTTCGTCACCGTCCCCACAAAATTCGACGTTGCCCAGCTCTACGTCAACGGCGTCCTCACCGCCGATAAATTCTCCGACCGCCTCCCCTGGCGCCTCCCCGCCTCCATGCTTTACCAAAAAACCTGCCACATAGCCTACACCACCCCCACCGATTCCGTCTACACCGAGCCAAAAACCTAATCCCTGCAATCAAACATTTTTCCGACGGCATGTACGTCGGAAAAATAACCTTTTGTCGCGGTGAGTGTGCGAGCGCAGCGAGTGCACGAACCGCGACAGCAGAAAAAGGATTCGGAAATGTCCGCAGACATTTCCGAATCCTTTTTCGCACGTCCCCCTTAATCTTTTCGCAAAGGCACCGCCTTTGCAAAAAGATTACAAAGAGTTCGCCCCCTCAGATTGGTCGTACCTGAGAACTCCCGCCAAAAACGCCAGCGCCAGCCCTTGACCCCAGCCCTGTATCCAGTCGCGGCTGATGTTCCTATACCCGTCCCGGTCCCGCATGACGGCGGTCCCGCCTGAGACGTTGAGCACCCGCCCGTCGGGGGAGATGTTGGCAAGTATGCCGGGTATGGCGCGGTTTATGTACTTTATGTGCAGCGGGTTCCCCTTCGCCACCATCGCCGCGGCGATACCCGCGGAGGCGGATACCTCCTCGTAGCTCTCCGGGTCGTCCAAAATGGTGCGCCACAGCCCATTCTCCGTCTGGCAGAGCTTCAGCGCCGCCAGCTGGTCGTTGAGCGAGCCCGTCACATCAAGAAACTTGGGATACAGATACGCCTGTGGCAGTCTCGCCCCAACCTGTGACATGGTGTACGCCGCCCACGCGTTGGCGCGCCCCCAGTAAAACCCGGACATGTGGTCGCCGGTTATGTTGTTGTAGCCGTGGTAGTAAAGCCCCGTGGCGGGGTCCTGGAGATATTTTATGTGCCAGTACCACTGGTTGAGCGCGTCGTCGATAAGCTCCTCGTCCTTCAGCTCCACGCCCACGCGGAGCATGAAAAACGCCGCCATAAACAGCGTGTCCGCCCACGCCTGTTCGGGAAAGTCGTTATTGGCGGAGACAGTGTGCTGTAAGACCCGGTCCCCGAAGCGCAGCGCGGAATTTTTCAGGTAGTCTATCTTGCTCATCACCACGTCCAGGTACTTCTTCTCCCCCGTGTGCTGATAAAGCGAAAGACAGCAGTGCCCCATGGAGCAGGTGTTCACCGTCCAGGTGGGCAGTCCGATCTCAAGAAACTCGTCCACCCTCGCCCTCACCGCGTCCAGGTACTCCCGCTTCCCCGTTGTCTCATAGGCCTCGCATATGCCGTAGTACGCCACCCCGCAGGGCCAGTCCCAGGTCATATCCATGCGCATGGTGCGGTCCACCACCGCGTCCATGGTGCGGAGCACCTGTTCTTTGTCAAAGTCAAGCTTCATTTCCGCTCCCCCTCAATCCAGCCTGAACACCGGCTCCAGCTTGGGCTGAGCGCCCGTCACCGGGTCCATCTCCAGCTCCAATATGTCCTTCATGTACTCGTTCCACCTGTCCACAACGGGGCTCTCCGCCTGGGTCCTCTCGGCAAACTCAATGCCCTTTTCGCACTCATAGTAGCCGAAAAGCTCCTCGCCGTTTGCGAAAATGGTGTAGTTGCAAATCCCCGCGGCCTTCAAAACCTCCACCATCTCCGGCCAGATCTCATTGTGCCGCTTGACATACTCCGCCTTGCATCCGGGCTTTATCCGCCCCTTCCAAGCCATGCGCTCCATATAGATTCCTCCTTGATTTTGATATTGAAGAATAGCCGTTTCCCCTTCTAAAAAAGGTTCGCAGAACCTTTTTTACCACTTCAACATCGGGCAGTGTATATCCCTCTTCGCCGCCCTGATCTCCACAAAGCACCCGCACTGCATACAGGTGGCGTTGGCAAGATACCCGCACTCCCTGCACTCACGGAGCCGCGCCTCAAACTCCCTATCCTCCGTCCGCTCCTCCGGCGGAAGCTCCGCCCGATACGCCCTCACGCTCTCGTAAAGCTCCCGCCCCTGGGCAAGCTCATTTAGAAGGCACCGGCGGCATTTGACCTCACTCACGGACTATCCTTATCGCCGCCACGGAAGAGGCGGGAAGCACCGCCTTCACGCCGCCGCCCTTAACCTCCACACCGCCCAGAGCCGCGGGCCTCACCGCGTCGGGCTTTTCAAAGGTGTTGTAAGCCCCGGCGTCCCCGCCCAGGATCTCGCCCGTGACCGTCGATTTCTCCGTTATCCCGTCCATCAGCACCTCCAGGGGCGCCGCGTCAGTGTCCGAGAGGTTCACCGCCGTGAGCAGTACGGACCCGTCCGCGCCCTCGCTGGCGGAGACGTGTATGTTGGGAACGCTCCAATCCCCGCAGGAGATGAGCTTCGTCTCGGCGTATGTCTCCACCTGCCTCGCCCCCTGGTGCTCCCGGAACATGCGGAACACGTGGTAGGTGGGCGTTTTGAGCATTTTCGCTCCCTCCGTCAGCACCATCGCCTGGAGGACGTTCACCGTCTGGGCGATGTTTGCCATCACCACCGTGTCGCAGTGGTCGTTGAAGATATTAAGGTTCAGCGCCGCCACCAGCGCGTCACGCACGGTGTTCTGCTGATAGAGGAAGCCCGGATTCGTCCCCGGCTCCACGTCGTACCAGGTGCCCCACTCGTCCACCACCAGCCCAAGCCTGCCCTCAGGGTCGGCACGGCGCAGTATCCGCCCGTGCTCCGTCACCAGCTCCTTCATGCGCAGGGTCTTTTTCAGCGTGGCGTAATATTCCTCGCGGGTGAACCCCGTGGCGGCTCCCTTGTGGCTCCACTCGTCGTGGGGCAGAGTGTAGTAGTGGAGGCTCACGGCGTCAATTGTCCCTCCGGCTATCTCCGCCACCTTCCTCGTCCACTCATAATCCGCCACATTCGCGCCGGAGGCGATCTTATATATGCGGTGGTCGGAGTAGTCGCGAAGATACGTGGAATACTGCCTGCAAAGGTCGGCGTAGTGCTCCGGGCGCATGTTTCCTCCGCAGCCCCAGGCCTCGTTGCCTATGCCCCAGTATTTCACGTTGAAGGGCTCCTCCCGCCCGTTCGCCCGCCGCAGGTCCGCCATGGGCGACACGCCCGGCATGTTGCAGTATTCCACCCAGTCGGAAAACTCCTGCACCGTGCCGGAGCCCACGTTGCCGGAAAAGTAGGCCTCACACCCCAGCTGCCGGCAAAGCTCCATGAACTCGTGGGTCCCGAAGCGGTTGTCCTCGGTGACGCCGCCCCAGTTGGTGTTCACGATGGTCTTGCGGCTCTCCGCGGGACCCACGCCGTCGCGCCAGTGGTAGGTGTCGGCAAAGCACCCGCCCGGCCAGCGCAGGACCGGTACGTGAAGCTCTTTAAGGGCGTTTACCACGTCGGAGCGGAGCCCGTTTTCGTTGGGTATGGGGGAGTCGGGACCCACCCACAGCCCCTCGTATATGCACCGTCCCAGGTGCTCGGCAAAGTGCCCGTATATGTTGGGGTTTATGGTCCCCACTGAGCGGTTGGGGTTTATGATGATTCGCATACGGAGTCTCCTTTTATATTTTCTTTATCACTGTTCCGAAGGGCTCAAGCTCAATTTCCGCCCGCCCGTTGTCCGTGGCGACGCCGACGGTACGCGCCTCGGCGGAGCTGTTTATCACCACCAGCGAGCGGCTTTGCGGGAACCAGGCGCACTCGGCCGCCGGCGAATCCGTGAGCCACATTTGACCAAGCTCCTTTCCCCCCGCCCGGAGCATGAGGTTCAAAAGCATACGGGTGTTTTCGGGTGTAAACTGGAAGCTGGACAAATATACCCCGCATCCGGCGCCGAACCTGTGGGCGGCGACGGTGGGAAGCCCCGTCTCCGGGTCCGCGGCAAGCACCCGCGTCTCCCCGTCGGTGAGGTAGAGGTGGGAAAGCCCCCGGACGCCCGCACCATCGGGGATGAGCCCCGGTACCGTCTCCACGTCAAAGGTGTAGCGCCCGTGGCACACCCTGGCGCCGGTGTCCCTGTCGATGCCCAGGATGTGGCGGAGCTTGAAGTACCCCCAGCCCTCCGGCGTGGCGGTGGGCTCGCCCACTCCCAGGAACACGCCGCCGGAATGTACCCATTCCGTAACGGCGGCGACAAGCTCCGGGTCGTTCCAAACCGCCCCGCCGCTCCATGCCGAGCCCGCTCTTCCGGCGCATATCACCACGTCCGCGTCCTTCAAAGCGCCGGATTTCGCGTCGTTGTAGTCAATGAACCTCACGTCCACGGGCAGGCCGGAAAGCGCCTCGTTTATGTGGATGAGGTCGTGCATATATGTCTCGTGGAAGTGTCCGGAGAGCGTCCAGGGCCTCAGAGCGCCCCAGCTGTGGAGCACCGCCACCCTCATGGGCAGCACGTACGGCGCGCCGTCTAAGTGCAAGGAGCGTATCGCCCTAAACTCGTCGGAAACCTCCGCTATGTAGTCCACAAAGTCCGGGAAGCCCTCCAAAAGGTGTATGTACCCGCCCAGACCTATCCTGTCTATCTTCGCCCGCAAAAGCGCGCGCCTCACGTTCACCCAGTACTTCCTGGCGTCGGCGGTGGGGTCGCCCCCCTCCATAAAGGTTGGCGCGCCGCCCAGCCCCACGGGGAAAAGGTATGGGTGGAGCCTCAGCTCGTGTACCCCCGCCGGCACCCCGGCGCACAGCCGCGCCTCGTAGCCGGAGAAGACGCACTTGATTATCCCGTCAAAGCCGAACTCCTTAAAGTGCGGGCCGTAGGGCTCCACGCCCACCCAGCTGTCGTCGTAAAATACATACGCCTTTTTTCCGTAGCTGTGTACCAGCTCCACCAGCTTGCGCCCGAACCCGGCGACGAACCTCTGAGTGAACTCCATGTAGTCCCGCTTGTGCTCCGTGGGGGGCATGTGGGTGACCTGGAGATCGCCGTGATTGATGAAGTCCTCGGCGGTGAGGGCGTAGCCGTACTCCCTCTCAAAATCCGCCAGCGCCTTCTCGCTCACCGTGAAGTCATAGCTCCCCCAGTCGGTGAAAAGCGTCCTGTTGCGCTCGTGGCTGCCCCAGATCCACACAAAGTTGTAGAACATGCTGGTAAACCGCACCACCGTTGTCGCCGGGTGGTCCCTGCACCAGCCGTCCAGGTAATTAAAAAGGTACTCCTGCGCCACGGGAAGGCGCGGGTCAATGGGCATCAGGTGCTCGCTGGTCCAGGAGTTGGTAACATGGTTGTACATATTTATCTCCTCCCACAGCCGGTAGGCGAGGAAGCTCGCCGTGTAGGTGTGGAAGGGGACGGGGGACTTCACCGTGACGACCCCGTCGGCATAGCTCCACTCGCCCGCGTCCAAAACCCTCCCCTCGGTCCTGTCCCACACCTGCCAGTAGGCGCGGGACGCGGGGGAGTCGTTTACCTTGAACTGCTGGTTAAAAAATCCGGCGATGAGGTCTATTTTCAGCTCCCCGCCCTCCGCCGCCACGGGCTCAGTGGACAAAAAGGACTGCTGAAGGCACTCCGGATGCTCCCTCGCGAACTCGTTGTGCTCCCGGATTATGCAGATGGTGGAGTAGACCCCGTAGCCCGCCGAGATTATCTCGTCGGAGAGCTTCGTGCCGTCGCTGTCCCTCACCACGTCGGCGCCCCATCTCTCCGCAAGCTCCAGCGTCAGCTTCTCGTAGCCCGACTCACCGGGCATCGTGAACCCGCCTTTAGTGTGCTCCATATTGTTACCCCTCCCCAAAAATAATTAAAAATACTTAAAATAATGCTTGACAAATACTTACCTTTGTGGTATAATGCCATCGTAAGGGTTAGTTATGCTTTAAGCTGACGCCGGTTCGACCATCAATCCACCGGCCAGGGCATATCGGGTATGAGCCCGTAGTCCACAAGCCTCGGCTCCTCGCCGGGGGCGGCGTTTCCGTGAAGATCCGCCTCGTTTTCGGGGCGTTTGAGCCCCTCCATGGGGCCGTGTATCTCCCAGGCGGGAACGTGAGGCTCCGGGATAATGCCGGCGCGCGCCAGCTCGGATGCCACGAACCCCGCCGCCATGTGCGCCCCGAAGTCGTTGGGGTGGGCGTAGTCGCCGGGGTGGTAGAACCTCTTGGCCCCCTCCATTCCGGAGTCAATTATCTTCCTCATCATCATGCCGTGGAGGTCCAGCACGGGAACATTTTCAACCTGCCCGACTTTCACTGCCGCCGCGGCCCATTTTTCAAGAAGATCGTTGTACTCCGTGGGGCTTTTCCAGGTGTTCCGCGCAAGGGATGTGACAAGAACGGGCTTCGCGCCCGCCTCCCTGAGCTCGCGGATGTACCTTATCAGGTTCTCCGTGTACCCCGTCTCCGCCGCCAGGCGCCTCTTTTTCTGGTCGTTGTGTCCGAACTGTATGAGCACAACGTCGCCGGGGCTTACCTGCGGGAGCATCACGGCGTAGTGGCCCTTATCCCTGAAGGTCTCGGTGGACAGGCCGGAGTGGGCGTGGTTTGAGACCGCATAGCCTGTCCCCAAATAGAGCTGGAGCATCTGCCCCCAGCCGCAATAGTTGCACCCCGGTGCGTAAGGGTACGCGGCGGGCTGGTCCGTCACGGTTGAATCGCCCATTATGAACATCGCGGGACCTTCCCAGGGCTCTACGCTTATCCTTTTGAGCCCCGCTCCCAGCACCGTGAAGTCCACGCTCACGTCCTCAGCCACCCCGTTGTCGCTGACGGCGGCGTCTCCGCCGCCCACGGCGATGATTGGTGAAACGTCGCACAGGACCTCAATTTCCGCGCTTTCACCGGCGCGGAGACTGCCCTTCCAGGCGAGCCTGCGGCGGCTGACAAAGACGGTGATCTCGTCCGAATCCCTTGCCGCCGTAAGGGTCGCGGTTATTTTGTACCTTCCGGGTCCCACGTCCGCCTTGAACCACAGCGGCAGCGCGCGGCATATGAGATCACCCCCTATTGCGGCCTCTCCGGGGGCCGTATGGACCCCGTCAGGACCCTGTTTGAGCACTGTCAGAGGGGCTCCTGAGTACCACCAGACGGGGGTAAAACCGCTGTTTACCTCCGGCACTTTCAATTCCGAATATTGGGAAATTACCTCCTCCGTCACAAAACCGAGGCTGCCGGGGGTGTATTTTCCGCACCCATTTTCGGAAAAGTCAAGGGCGAAAGGAACGTTTACCATCTTCCTGCCTCTCACAGACTCACCAGCGCCCCACCGGGGATCTCCGCCTTACCGCCGTCCACCTCCAACCATACGGAGCCGGCGTTGGGGTTGAACACCTTGTCGCAGGCGGCGGTGAAGCGCAGGCGCTTTGCGTCCTCCATGTAATCGACTATCTCAATATTCGTGGCGTACCAGATGTCGTCCTTATTTTCCACCATTCCGCAGAAGTTCTCCATCACGTCCCAGTTTCCGTAGGTGGTGAACTCGAAGCTGTGGCCCCAGACGTACATCATGTAGAGGTACTGGGTCTTGTGCATGTTGATAAACTGCTCCCCAAGCTCCAAAAGCCTTCCGTTGTGGTGGCAGGTGCCCTTCCACTCCAGGAAATTTTCGGGCATACCGAAGCCGCCGGTGGTCTCCACCACACGGCTGTATTTTATCCCCAGCGCGGGAAGGAGCGCCATTATCTCCTTTGAGTACGACCCGTTGGGGTAGGCAAGCCCCCTCACCGGCGCGCCGGAAAGCGCCTCCAGCTCGTACCTGTCCTGGAGTATCTGCCTTGCCACAAGCTCCGTGGGGCACCGCTCGATGGTGGGGTGGGTGTAGGTGTGGCAGGCTATCTCATGGCCCCGGTAAAGCTCCGGGTACTCCTCCACGGGCACTCGGTGGGGGTCGGAAAAAATGCCGGAATTTAAGTTGAAGGTGCCCTTTATGCCGTGCTCGTTGAAGATAGAGACGAGCCTTCGGTCCTCCTCCCTGCCGTCGTCGTAGCTCATGGTCAAAACCTTGTGCTTCCCGCCGGGAAAGCAGATGTAAATATTCTTGAATTTGGGGTTGAGCATATTTTATTCCTCCCGAAAGAGATTTTATCCGCCGAAAACGCGGCGCAGATACGAAAGCCTGGGGTCGTCGGACTTGGAAATAAGCGCGGCGGCGATGGAGGCGATGTGCCTCGCCCCCGAGGCGGTCAGGTGTACGCCGTCGGCGTTGAAAAACTCCGCCGTCCTGTGGGCGCCCAGCTTTTCCAGGCTCAGCCTGGAGGCCTTGCGTATGTCAAGGACGGGTACGCCGCACTCCTCCGCCACGGCGCGGGTGACGTCGCTGTACCTGTTGAGGGTGGCGAGCCCCGGCTGTGTCCCCAGGTCCGTTATGGGGGTGGCGAGAATGGGCTGCGCGCCCCTTTCCAAAGCGGCGGAGATGAATTTTTTCAGGTTCTCCCCGTATTCCTCCGGGTCCGTGAACCGCTCCGGGTGGGAGGGGTCGCAGTCGTTGTGCCCGAATTGAATGAGCAGGAAATCCCCAAGGCCCAGGTGATTTTTTATGTCCTCAAGCCTTCCCTCGTCAAGGAAGACCCTGGTGCTCCTGCCGCTCATGGCGCAGTTGTCAATGACGAGCTCCGGCAGTGTGTACCTCCGCTCAGTCCCGAAGGGGCAGTCCGCCCGGTGCTCCGTAAAGCACACCCGCGCGCCGGCGCCCTTCTCAAAAAGCGCCTGTCCCCAGCCGGAAAGCCCGGAGCCGTCGGGATCGTAGGACTGCATGGTGGAGTCCCCGGCGAGGTAGAGCGCGGGGCGGAACTCCATGCTTTTGAGCACGTCCTTGAACTCCATGTCCGAGGCGTAGTAGAAGGAGGGGTAGACGGGCTGGTTGTAGCAGTTGTTCTGCCACGCCACGCCGCAGCGGTACTGTGGGTCGTGCATCAGGGTGAAGAGCTTGTGGGGCGCGTCGTCGGTGTTGGTGTAAATGCGTATGGCGGTGTTGTCCGCATGGCGCAGAAGTATCTCCTCGCGCCAGTCGCCGAATATGTCGGCGACTAAGCAGGGGGTGGCCTTGGTGTAGTGGTTGGTGCCGGTGCCCTCAGGCTCCAGGAGCACGCCGCGCCGGGGGTCCACGACCCTGCCGATGGCGGTACCCTTGGCGCCCTGACCCATGTAGTCGGGCCCGTCGGTGAGCTGGGTGGTCATGTCGCCCGCCCAGAAAATGCGCATATTCGTGGAGGGAGCGGGGATACCCAGCTTGTTGCCCTTGCAGTCAAAGACATCGTTTACCCACACCTGGAGCCCCCGGACGCCGTCGGCGATGTCGCCGATCATGCACCTGCCCAGGTCGCCCTCGTAATACTGCCCGAAGTAGACCTTGCCCGTCTCCGCGTCCCGGAGGGCGTAGCCGTAGGGGGCGTTTTTGCCCTCCTCGTAGACGTTGAAAATCTCCTTGCCGGGGCGGTCAGGGTCGATGTCCGCCACGTGCATGGCGTCGCCGTGGCCCAGCTTTGCGTCCCTGCCGTCGGGGAGCTTGCCCCGGGCGGAGTAGAGAAGGGTGCCGTCGTGGTCGATGACCGCCGCGCCGTATATGAGCTCCATGAAGCCGTCGCCGTCGATGTCGGCGGTGGAGACGGAGTGGTTGCCCTGTCCGGCGAGACCCCCCATTGTGGGGTGGCTGCCGGTCCTGCGGGTGGTGGTGTAGTCAAAGGGGTTGGACATGGGCATGAAGCCGGAGTCCGCCTGCCAGACCTTGTGGAATTTGTTTTCAAAGAAGTCGTAAGCCGCCACAAACGCGCGGGTGTAGTAGCCCCGGCACATGAGAAGGTACGGGCGCTCCCCGTCCAGGTAGCCAACGCCCGCCAAGAACCTGTCCACCCGGTTGCAGGGCTCGATGCGCGTCCAGGCGTAGTCGCCCCACATGAGCCCGTCGTCGCCGCGGGCGGGCTCGTAGTGGATGGTGTCCAGCTCCCTGCCCGTGCCGTCGAACATGGTCAGGTACTCAGGGCCCTCGTAGATGAAGCCCTCAAACTCCCAAAGCCTGTTTTTCGGGTCCCTGGCGGGCGCCCACTCGTCGATGAAGAAGTCCGCCAGCGCCTCGGCCTCACGGCGGGAGAGGGGATAGGGGTAGCGGCGGGGTATACCCAGGCACTCCTCCACCGTCGCCGGCCAGTGACCGGCGACGACCTCGTGGTGGCGGTGCCAGCCCTCGAACATATCAGCCACGTGGCGGCGGTAGTCGGCGGTGGAGCAGACGTAGTTGTCCTGATGGGACCAGCCGGCGTCGATGTCCTCCTGGGGCATGGTTATGTAGTCCCGGCTCCTGACGCTGCCGTCGGGGGCGTAGCGGGTCATGAGGGTGCCGGGGGCGGTCTTTACAGCCATCTCCGCCCTGCCGTCGCCGTTAAAGTCGTACACCATGAACTGGGTGTAGTGGTTGCCGGCGCGGATGTTGGGACCCATGTCCAGCCGCCAGAGGCGGGTGCCGTCAATTCGGAAGCAGTCAAGTATGCAGTGGCCGGTGTAGCCCCGGTGGCTTACGTCGTGGGCGTTGGAGGGGCTCCACTTCAGCACGAACTCATATTCCCCGTCGCCGTCCATGTCGCCCACGCTCATGTCGGAGCAGTGGTAGGTGAACTCCTGACCGGCGGGGGTGACGCCGCCCTCAGGTATGGAGAGGGGGATGTCGATATAGTTTTGCGCCCAGGGCTTCACTGCCTTGCAGGGGGCGTCCTCGCCGCCGGGGAGGACTGCGGCGACGGAGTACATGTCCTCCGCCGTGCCGGTTTCGTCCCGCCAGCTTGTTCTGTCGGTGACCAGGGCGATTTTTTCCCCGTTTTTGTACACGGCGAAGTCCGCGCCGGAGAGACCTGTTTCGGTAAAGCCATTGACCTCGCTTTTGAGCAGGCGCCAGCTGAGGAACACGCCGGCGGAGGTGCACACGGCCACAAGCCCGCGCCCCAGTTCCTCCAGCTGCGGACGCATGACGCAGCCCACGGCGGAGCGGACGATGCCGCTCTCGCCCACAAGAGCGCCCTCCAAATCGTATGCCGCCACCTTCAGGTAGTAGGGTATGGCGGTACAGCGTGTGAAGCGGAAGGTGTTCTCCCGGACAGGGGAGAGGGGCTTGAGAATGTGGGCGGGGGTGTTCCTGTCGGACCAGGAGACCACGTAGTGGTCCGCGCCGCTCACCTCGTCCCAGGAGAGGGTGACCCCCTGCTCGGTGAGATTCGACAGCTTTACATTTATTTCCTTGTTCAGCATACCGGTGTCCTTTCCTTGCTCTCCCGTTAAGGGGAGCGGGAGGGTTATTTAAGTCCGTAGGGGACGGGTTTTCCGTAGAGGTTGGCGCGGGAGCCGGTGACGGTGAGGCGGAGCTTGTTGGACTTGCGGGTGAGAAGGCCCGTGAGGTCGAAGCTGTGGGGTCCCCAGAAGGAGACGCCCGCGTCGCGCCCGTTGACGGTGAGCTCCGCCATCTCCTCCGCCTCCACTGTCAGCACGCCCTCCATGGGGGGCAGGGACGCCTCGTAGACCTTGACGGCGGCGGAGATGTCCTCGCTGACGAGCCTGAATTCCGGCGCGGGAAGGGCTTTTTTCACCTGCTTTTCCGGCAGAGAGGCAAGCTCCTCGGCGGTGCAGGAGAAAATCAGGAGGCTCCCCCGGAGGGGGAGGTCCAAACGCCCGTCAAAGCGGAAGGCGGAGCCTGTCCAGAGGTCGTATGCCGCGGCGGGACCCTCAAAGGGGAGGGTTACGGGGGTGGAGATGTCCGCATTACCGGCGTTTACAAGGAAAAGGCACTCCCTGCCCAGGCGCTCAAAGCGCATGACGCGCAGATCATCGCATTGCTCCGCGCAGGTGAGGTCGCGGGGGACGCCGAGAATGTCACGGGAGACGCCGGGGAAGCGGTTTTCCGGGTCCGCGATTGCGGAAAAGACGCCCACGGGCGTGACGAGCCTTCCATTTTCCTCGCGGCAGTTGTCCCAGAACATTTTGGGGATATATGTAAATCCGATCTGATTTTTGAAGAGCTCCGCCACGGTCTCTGGCGCAAGCTCCCGGTTGCGGCAGAGTATGGCTACGCCGGCGCGGAGCTTTGCGTCGGTCATGAGGCAGGAGACGCGGCGTATGTACGTGGTCCACATAAGGTAATGGGGCCACCAGATGGAGTGTGGGCCCACGTCGGGGGGACGCTCGTCCTTTCGGGCGCCCACGACGGAGTAATAGAAGGCGTGGGGGATAAAGAGGTTGACGCCCCGCACGGCAAGGTAGTCGATGAACCATTTCACGTCCGCGCCGGTCATGCTCCAGGGGTTCTCCTCGCCGCCGCAGACGCCAAGGCACTCGTTGGAGTTGCGCTCCCGCCCCAAAAGGCGGGCGGCGTCGGCGGAGCACTTGCCCTGGACGCTGTCGCGCCCCACAAGGTCGCCGTTTTCAGGGGAGACCTGGCGGTAGACAAGGTCCTGACCGGGGATGTGGAAGTGGCGCTCGCGTTCGATGTCGTCGGAGGAGTCCGGGTGACCCATGAGGCAGATGTTGTGGTCGGCGCACCAGCGGGAGAGGGCGGCGTAATAGACGCTGTTCTCGCGCTCGACGATGAGGGAGTTGTAGAGGCGTGTTCCGTCGTTTTTCCCGCCGTCAAAGAGGGCGAAGAGGTCGTTTACGTCGCCGCCGGCGGAGGTGTAGATCTCCGCAAAGCCCCGTGTCCAGGGCTTCATGCCGGTGACGCAGCGCCCCAAAATGCTGGGCTCGTCGGTGAAGAAGCCTATGACGGTGGAGCCGAAATACTCATGGAAGCGGCGGTAATAGGCGTTGTGGGTGAGGTCGATGAAGCGGCGCACGGCGTCGGGGTTCAGAATGTCGGCGCTCAGGGGGGCGTCAGGCTCGAAGTCGTCCTCGCCGTAGTGGACGCCGCGGATGGTGCCGCGGGTGGGGCGGGCGACAAGGAGCCTGCCGTCTTTTTCGGCTATGAGCTCGTCGCCCTCGAGAAGGGCGCCCGTGACCGTTATGCCGACGCTGGCAAGCTCCGGGTGGTCCTTCACCACCTGACCGCAGGCGGAGCCGGAGGGGTACATTCCCTCGTCGTAAAAGACCACGCGCATATTAAGCTCACGGCAGGTCTCCAGGGCGGTTTTTATGTAGGCGAAAAACTCCTCAGAGAGGTAGCCGATGCGCTTTGGAAGGCCCATGCGGGGGTGGAGCACCACGCCGGAGACGCCGTGGGAATGGAAATCGTAAAGCTGGCGGCGCATCTCCTTGTGGGTCAGGCCGCCGTTGAGGAACCAGAAGGGTATGGGGGAGAACTCGTCCCCCGGACTTTTGAGCATATCTGTAAGGTCCATGAAAATCACCTTGAAGCGTAGAAATTACAGTTATAAATATATCCCGATTTCCTCACTTGTCAATATGCGGGGGGAGGGGACCGCGGAAAAATTTTTTGGAGCCCTTTTTGCGCCACTCCGCCTTCTCCTTCTCCTCACCCATCTTCCTGTAGCGCATGGCGGTGCGGAGGAAGGTGATTATGAGAAGGAGCGCCAGGACCGCCCAGATGAAGACGATGAGAAGGGAGAAAAAGCCCAGCCCGGAGATGAAATTCACGCCCACGGTGCAGGCGAAGACGGCGAGCCAGCTTATGGAGACGAGGTACTGCCAGCGGTGGAGCTGGACGTAGTTTAAGTGGCGCTTTTCGATTGCCTCCAAATCCTGTACGCCGTCAACCAGGAGTTTTAGGAGCCACAGGACGCCCGCCGTCTCTATCGCCAGACACGCAAGGCCGAAAAGACCCGTGGGGGACCAGAGGCGGGTGGCGACGTAAAAGACGGACATGGCGGCGCACAGCCACAGAGCGCGGGAGAAGGAGAAGGACTTGGAGCGGAGCTTCCAGGCGTTTATGCCGATGAGGAGGTAGCCCACAAGGTCGTTTATGAGGTCGATGGCAAGGGTGTCGCGCCAGAAGCCCAGGGCGGTCATGTCCGTGAGGACAAGGTCGTAGGAGTAGAAGATGAATATAAGTCCGAAGGGGATAAGGAACATGGGAACACCTCTTTTATGATTTCTGTTTCCTTGAAAACAAAGAGGGGGACTGCAAAGAGAGGACTCTTTGCTTTCAAGGAATCAGAAAACCAAAGTGCGCCGCGCCTTGCGGCGCGGCGCACAGTCAGGTTATGCTGTAGGGATAAGATTATGTACGCTCAAATCAGCCCTGAGCGGCATGATAGGCGGCGTTGACCTCTTCCTTAACAGCGGCGCCTCCCTGGGACTCCCAGGTGGCGACGGCTGCCTGGAACTGATCCCAGGTGATGACCTCGGCGATGTACTGGGTACGGGCGTCGCTGATGGTCTGGGCGAGGACGGTGCCCATGGTGGCGTTGGTCTGGGACTGGGTCAGATAAGCTTCAGCGGGGTTGCCCACTGCCACGGCGCCGGAACGCTTCATGGCCTCGGTGCAGGCTTCGTGAGGCAGATCCTGCTTGGCCTGAGGAGTGCCCTCAAGGGTGAAGGGGATATAGCCCTCAGCCTGGTTAAGACCCTGGAACGGATAGGAGGCGGTCTCAAGACCCTCCAACATGGAGGCGTAGCCGTCAGCGTCATAGTTGAAGGTCAGACCCTCGATGCCCCAGTCGGCAAGGGTACGGCCCTCAACGGAGCACATACGGTCAAGGAACTGGAGGCAGCCGCGGACGTCGTCCTCGGTCTTGGCGCCGTCCTTGGTGATGAGGAAGTAGCCGTTGTAGGTCTGCATACGGGCGGTGTGGCCGGCTACGGGCCCGAGAAGGACCATGCTGGCGTACTCGTCAGGATTCACAACGCTGGGGGTCTTGCCGTCGCCCTCAAAGTACAGCCAGGCGCGGCGTCCGGCGGAGTCAAGGCAGTCGGCGATGGAGCCGGCCTCGGAACGCTGGACTGCCTGGCCCCAGTCGGAGGACTGGACGGAGGCGAAGTCGGGACGGATTATGCCTTCGGCGTGGAGCTTGCGCATCCAGTCAAGGGCTTCCTTGTACTCCGCGGTCTCGTGGACAGGAACGAGGTTGCCGTCCTGCTCGACCCAGCCGTTGCCGCAGCCGAACCAGGTCTGAATGATGTCCATCCAGCCGGTGTACTGACCGCAGGCTTCCATGCCGTAGGTGTCGTCCTTGCCGTTGCCGTCGGGGTCGTTGTGGGTGAAGGCGTAGAGCATGTTGTAGACGTCTTCAACGCTCTGGGGCTCACCGAAGCCGAGCTTCTCGGCCCAGTCAGCGCGATAGCTGAAGCCGTGGCGTCCGGGGTCACGGAGCTTGGGGATGCCGATGTACTGGCCGTTGACGGTCAGAAGAGCCTGAATGGACTCATCGACCTGGGAAAGGTAGGGATAGTCGCCGGTCTCAAGGAACGGGGTGAGATCCCAGAAAGCGCCCTGAGCGGCGGCGTCCAGGACCGCGGAGTTGCCATTGATGGTGCCGCCGGCGGTCATGATCATGGGCATGTTGGCACGGTCCATGAGCTGCATATTGAAGCTGTCGCCGTAGCCGTCGTTGGCCGTGAACATGAAGTTGACATTGGTCATGCCGGTGATCTCGTAGAGCTTGGCGCGGACCTGATCAACGTTGGGACGGGAATCGCTCATCTCGCCGCCGAACATGGAGGGGAGCATGATGGAGATGTCGGTGGTGACATTGGAGGCGGTGCCGCCCTGGTTGTCGTCGCCGCTGCCCTGGTTGTCGCTGCTGCCCTGGTTGGTGTTGCCCTGATTGCTGCTGCCTTGGTTGTTGGAGTTGCCGTTGCCCTGATTGGTGTTGCTGTTGTTGTTGCTGTTATTGCAGGCAACCGCAAACGCCATGATCATGACAAAGGCAAGGACCAACGCGATGATCTTCTTCATTTTCATACAGTATCCTCCTATATGATTTTGTATGTATTACAAACAGCCTAAGCTGTAAGTAATTGAGGGGTGGAAATCAGCCCTTCACGGAGCCGACCATGACGCCGGCGGTGAAGTATTTCTGGATGAAGGGGTAAACCGCGAGGATGGGGACGGTGGCGACGACGGTGGTCGCCATACGGACCGCCTTGGACGGGGGGCTTCCGGCGGGGCCCCAGTTGATGGAGCCGTCGTCCGCGAAGGAGCCGGTGAGGAAGATGATACGGCGAAGGACGATCTGGACGACCTCCATCTCAGGGTCGTTGATGTACATCATGGCGCCGAAGTAGGCGTTCCAGTGACCCACCGCGTAGAACAGGGAGACGGCGGCAATCACGGGGCCCGACAGGGGGAGCATGATGCGCAGGAAGGTGTAAAGATCGTTGGCGCCGTCGATGATGGCGGCCTCCTCCAGCTCATCCGGGATGCCCTGGAAGTAGTTTTTGATGATTATCATGTTGAACGCGCTCATGGCGCCGGGGAGCCACAGTGCCCAGAAGGTGTTCCTGAGCTTGAGGACCGAGGCGATAAGCACGTAGCTGGGGACCATGCCGCCGCCGAAGAGCATGATGACGACCACCATGTTCATGAAGAAGTTGCGGCCCTTGAGGTACTTACGGCTCAAGGGGTAGGCCATGGTGCAGGAGACGAACATGTTGATGGCGGTACCCACGACGGTGACAAGCAGGGAGTTGCGAAGACCCTTGAAAACGGCGCCGTCATGAAGGATGTAGGAGTAGGCGTTGATGGAGAACTCCCTGGGAATGATGAAGAAGGGGCGCTCGATGATCTCACGCTGGGATGCGAAGGACGCGCCGAAGATGTAGAGGAACGGGAGCACGCACATCAGGGCGGCGATGGCGGTGATGATGTAAAGGATGATCTGGATCACCATATCGCCGGGCGAGCGGTGGTTGAAGCCGTTGACGACTTTATCTTTGCTTTTTGCCATATTCTCCGCCTCCCATCAATAAAGTCCGGACTCGCCAAGGAGCTTGGCGATCTTGTTGGCGGAAAGGACCATTATCAGGCTGACGACAGACTTGAATAGACCCGCTGCCGTAGCCAATGAGTACTGGCCCTGTGAGACGCCTCGGTTGTAGACGTAGGTGTCAAAGACCTCGGCGGCGGAGCGGTTGATGGAGTTGGCCATCAGGAAGATCTGCTCGTAGCCGGTGTTCAGCAGGGCGCCGACCTTCATGATGAGCATGATGACGATGGTGCCCTTTATGCCGGGCAGGGTCACGTGCCACATCAGGTTCCAGCGGCCCGCGCCGTCGATCTTCGCGGCCTCATAGAGCTGCGGGTCAACGGAGGCGAGAGCGGAGAGGTAGATGATGGTGCCGTAGCCTGTCTCCTTCCAAAGGTTCTGCCCGACGATGAGCCCGACGAAGCAGTCGGGGTCGCTGAGGACGTCGGGGGTGTTGGCCTTGCCCATGATGGAAACCATCAGGTTGTAGATGTAACCGTCCTGGGTGTTGAACAGCTGGAAGGTCAGGGTGCCCACGATAACGATGGACACGAAGTGGGGTATGTAGACGAAGGTCTGGGAAAGACGCTTGAACCACATGAGACGGAGCTCATTGAGGATCAGAGCGAAGATGATCGGCGCAGGGAACGCGATCAGCAGGTTCGCGAAGGAGATGCCGAGGGTGTTGCGGAGAAGCATCATGAAGTCGGAGCCCGTGAAGAGGAGCTTGAAGTTGCCAAAGCCCACCTTAGGGCTGTTGACAAGGCACTCGATGATGTTTGTCCCCGCGTAGGGGCTGAACTTTTCAAAGGCCATCACGAGTCCGCCCATGGGCAGATAGCAGAAGACGAGCATCCACACAACGCCGGGGACCAGCATGGCGTACAGCCAGCCGTGCTGACTGAGAGCCTTCCCCCAGGTGTTGCCGGCCTTTTTCTTCTTTTTCGCAACGGGCTTATCAAGGGTGGCTGCCGCTGAATTGCTCATTTTATTCCTCCCTTAACTTATTGATTTCGGGCGTTTTGCGCCCGCAGCGGACGACAACACGTTTGAGTACCGGCCCGTCTCCCTGCTTTGGCGCCGGGCACTCAAGCGGAGGCTCCGCTTGAACAGGAAGACGGCCGTCTTCCTGTTATGGTATTTTATATTCTATAACGAAAGGGTATTCCGTTCTCTCCATTTTTGAGATTATATTATGCAATTTCGATTTTTTACTAAGATAAAATTTTAGCAATTTTACAGCGAAATGACCATAGAGATACCAAATTAATCGGTGATTCTGGACAAAAGTGTTACAGAGATTTGTGCAAGTTGTATATTTTTAGTTAAAAATTTTGTGCGGACTGCCGAATTAGGATTGAATTTGCAAAACGCTATGGCAAAGGGGCGGGAGAAGTGGTAAAATAAAAATTGATTACGCAAATAAGGGGGGTGAGAGCAGTGCCGAGGCCGCCGAGAGAGGTCATGGAGTGCAGGGATTACCTTCTGCCGCCGGAATTTCCCGTCATTGTGCTGACGGGGGAGGAGTGGAGGATCTCGGACCGGAGGAGCCCGGTGCTCCACTTCCACAACCACATGGAGATAGGCGTGTGTCACTCGGACAGCGGGGTCGTGGGCTTTAGGGACAGGGACGTGCCCTTCAAGGCGGGGGACGTGACGGTAATCGCCGCCGGGACGCCCCACACCACCTGCTCCGCGCCGGGGACGGCGTCAAAGTGGAGCTATGTGATGGTGGACCCGATACGGCTCATAGACCCCACCACGTCGGTGACGGAGCCGCCGGTGGCGGAGCTCTATAACGGCGTGCTCTACAACTTCCGCGCCATAGTCACCGCGGAGCAGGACCCGCTTTTGGGGATGCTGGTGAACGAGGCGGTGCGGGAGATGACGGAGAAGCGGACGAATTACCGCCGGAGCGTCAGGGCGCTGCTGGACACGGTGCTGAACAGGCTCTCCAGGCGCGCCGAGGACGGGGACACGGACAGAAACGAGAAGCCCTTCCACATCTCCCCGGCGCTGAGGTACGTGGACCAGCACTACATGGAGGACATACGGGTGGACGACCTGGCGGCGGAGTGCAAGATGAGCACGTCCTACTTCCGGCGGGTGTTCACGGAGACCATGGGGCTGGGGCCGCTGGAATACCTTAATAAAACGAGGATAATAAGAGCGTGTACCATATTAAAGATGAGCGATTCCTCGGTGCTGGACGTGTGCGAGGCGGTGGGGTTCAGATCGCTCTCCAGCTTCAACCGCCACTTCTCCGCCATAATGGGCCAGCCGCCAACGGCGTGGAGAAGCAAGGTACACGCGGATATGCCGGTGACGCTGAGGAAGTACACCGGCTGGGCCGTGCCGCCAAAGACGGTTTGAGGCAGGAAAAACGGTTTAAGGCAGGAAAGGACAGAGAGATATGGGCTTTTTCAACAACTTCAACGGAATGGGACCAGAGGGGGCGCAGGTGCCGGAGCCAAAAACGGGCCTGGGACGGGTGTGGCAGATAATCACCAGGGATATGCTGGGGCTTTTGGGCTCAGGTATTCTGGCGGGGATCACGGCGCTTGTGTACATCGTGAGCCTCTTTTTCGCCATGACGAGCCACGGGCTCATATTCGTGCTGGTGGGCTGTACCCTGGGCGGCGCCATAGCCATGCCGCAGATAGTGGGCGTGGCGGACACGGTGCTCCGGGGCATACGCAACGAGGCGGGCTTCTGGGGTATGCGGTACAGGAAGGCGTGGAAGCGGAACTTCAAACAGTCGGCGGTGTTCGGGCTGATAGCGGGGTTCCTTTTCGGGTTCCAATACTTCATGCTCATGCACACCAGGAATCAGGGGCTTTTCATCGTTGTGCTCATGCTGGCGGGGGCGGTGATCTCCATATCGGTGGCGACATGGGCGGTGCCGCAGATTGCGCTCATGGAGCTGCCGCTGGGGAGGATACTTTTAAACTCCCTGGTGCTCAGCGCGCAGCACCCGATAAAGACGATCATCGCCGTGGCGGTGACGCTGGTGTATTGGCTCTTTATGGTGGTCACATACCCATTTTCCACTTTGCTGTACGTGCTTTTCAACTTCTGGCTGCCCATGCTCATCTGCCTCCAGACGTTGTGGAAGCCCATTGACGAGGCGTTTAATATAAAGGAGTCCATCGACGAGTTGAACGCGAAAAAGCGCGCCGAGGAAAAGGCGGCTGAGGCGGCGGACAGCGCCGGGAACGACGGGGAGGAAGAGTAAATTGGCGAGCGAATATCTCAAATGGAAATACAAGGACGTAAAGCCCGACCCGAAAAAGGAGTACACCAAGAAGGAGCTGCGCGCCAACTGGTGGGACTACAACCTGAAGTGGGTGCTTTTGGGCATCGCCGCGGCTGTCGCGCTGGGGTTCCTCATAAGGGACATTTTTTTCAGGACGGAGCCGGATTACGAGGTGGCGATAATTGCCAGAGCCATACCCCCGGAGGAGACGCGGGACGCGCTGAAGGCGCGGCTTGAGGAGATGGGGGAGGACCTGAACGGCGACGGGAAGGTCGTGGCGGACGTGCTGGTCTATGAGATGGGCTTCGACGAGGAGGACTACATCGACGTGGAGATGGCGCAGGCGGCTGTGACCAGGCTCACGGTGGACCTGAGCTCCGGAAACGTATACCTTATATTATCGGACGACCCGGAGGGCTTCCAGAGGCGCTTCGGGGCGCTGGCGTATTTGGACGGGACTGTGGCGGATACGGACACGGACGGGTACGAGGCGGAGAACTGGCGGGATATGTGCTACCGCTGGGAGGACTGCCCGGTGCTGAGGAATATGGACCTGGGGACGTACTCCGTGTTCATGGACCTTGACGAGAGGCAGATAGACGGGCAGACCGCCATGGAGGGGCTTTACGTGTGCCGCCGGGGGATATTCTCGGAGGAGCAGAGGGATAAATATGAGGACGCCGACGGGCTCTGGCAGGAGCTTGTGGCGGGAGCCGTCAAGACGGAGGGATAAGCATGGGCTTTACCCTTTGCGCGGGGACGAAAATCGGGAAAATACCGGAGACGGAATGCCGCGAGGCGGTGGAAAACGCCGCCGGTATGCTGGCGCGCGACCTTAAAAAGCGATTCGGCGAGGCCGGCGGGGCGGTAAACGAGATAGGGCTTGTGCGCGAGGACATGGGCGCGCCGGAGCTCTTTGAGGTGCGCGTCTTAAATGGGGGCATGACCGTCGCCGCCGGGGACGCGCTGGGGTTTGTGTACGGGCTCCTTTATATAAGCGAAAAATTCCTGGGGATCGCGCCCTTTTGGTTCTGGGCGGACCAGAAAATCGGGAGAATTGACCCGGTCACGGCGGAGGATGGCGTTTACTGCGGGGATGTCCCGGCGGTGAGGTTCCGGGGATGGTTCATAAACGACGAGGTGCTTTTGTCCCACTGGAGCATTGACGGCGACCCCGTGGAGCCTTGGCGGATGGCGCTTGAGGCGCTGCTGAGGTGCGGGGGAAACATGGTGATACCCGGAACGGACAAAAACGCCCGCAGGTACAGGAGTCTCGCGGCGTCCTACGGGCTTTGGATAACCCACCACCACGCGGAGGCGCTGGGGGCGGAGTTCTTTTTGCGGGAGTACCCGCGATTGGAGCCAAACTACGACGAATACCCGCAGCTTTTCCAAAGGCAGTGGGAGGACGCGGTAAAGGCCCAGAGGGACATGAAGGTGGTTTGGTGCCTGGGGTTCCGGGGACAGGGCGACGCGCCATTCTGGGCTTTTGACACCACGGGGAGATACGATACGCCGGAAAAGCGGGGGGCGATGATCTCACGCATGATACGTCTCCAGCGGAGCATAGTGGAAAAATACGTTGAGGAGCCGGTATTCTGCACGAATCTTTACGGCGAGACCATGGAGCTGTACGCACAGGGGTACGTGGATCTGGACCCGGACATCATAAAAATACGCGCCGACAACGGCTTCGGAAGGATGGTGACCAGGCGCCGGGGGAACCATGACCCCAGGGTGTCCTCACTGCCGGATAAGCCGGAGGAGCACGGGGGGATATACTACCACGTGTCCTTTTATGACCTCCAGGCGGCAAATCACATGACGATGATGCCGAACTCTGTGGATTTTGTGAGCCGTGAGCTGGATCGGGTGCTTGAGAGGAATCTGCGGGAATACTGGCTCATAAACTGCTCCAATATCCGCCCGCACGTGTATTTTTTGGACGCGGTGAGGAAGAAGTGGTTTGGTTTGGAGGTCACCTCCGAGAGCCACAGCAGGGAGTTTGCCGGTACATATTTCGGCGGGTCGGAGAGGGTAGCGGAGTGCCTGCGGGAGTACGCGGGAGCGCAGCTGGTCTTCGGTCCGGAGGAGGACCAGCACGCCGGGGAGCAGTTTTACTGCGAGATACCGAGGATGATAGCGCACCAGTTTTTCGTTGACAGGGACAAGCCCGCGCCGGGGCTTTTGTGGCTGACGCGGGAGGGGACTCTCACCGGGCAGGCGGAGTATTTCGGCAGCCTGTGCGGAAAACAGGTCCCCGCGCTGGCGGAATACCGGGAAAAATGCCGCGGGTGCGGCGCGGAGACGTTGGAGCTCCAGGCGGAGCTGCAGCTTCGCGGCGCGCGGGGCGGCGCGGCTCTGGGGAGGGCGTTTGAAAAGCTGGATGCCGGGGACTGCCTTGGCGCTTTTATGGAGCTGGGCGGGGCGGCGGAGGAGTTCATCGCCGCCGACAGGGCACTCAGGGACAGCGAAAGGGGCGTCTGGCGGGGCTTTTACGCAAATGACTGCTTTGCCGACTACAAGCACACGGCGTACATGCTCCAAAAGCTCATGGGCTGTGCGCGGGAGCTGGGCGACTCGCCCAGCCACGACAGCTGGTACAGGCAGGCGTTCATGGAGCCGGAGGACAGGCCGATAAAGGCGCTCCTGGTGGAGGACAACCACCCCACGGACTGGGAGCTGTATTTGAAATTCAAATCGCGGGAGGGAATAGAAAATGGCGAGGCTTGAGTACGCGGCGACGGCGGATTCCGTCACGCTGTGGTGGGAAAAGTCGGCGCGGGGACCCTACACCGTGTCCCTTGGCGGAAAGACCGCCGTCACGGAAAGGACGCACATGACCTTTGAGGATCTTTCGCCGGACACGGAATTTAAGGCGCGGGTGTGCTCGCCGGACGGGGTTTTATGTGAGACGGCGGCGCGCACGGAGAGGGTCCGCGAGCGTGTGAACGCGCGGGACTTCGGCGCCGTGGGCGACGGGAGGACCATGGATACAGCCGCTTTGCAGGCCGCCATCGACGCCTGCGGGGTGGGGCAGGAGGTGTATGTCCCGGCGGGGACGTACATGACGGGCGCGCTGAGGCTCCATTCGGATATGGCGCTCTTTGTTGAGAGGGGGGCGGTGATACAGGGAACTGCCAACCCCGAAGATTACCTCCCCAGGATACCAAGCCGATTTGAAGGGATAGAGCAGGAGTGCTACTCAAGCCTTTTGAATCTGGGGCACCTCGACAAGAACGGGGGACCGAATTGCAGGAACGTGCTTATCTACGGCGGGGGGACCATAGCCTCCGGCGGGCAGGAGCTTTGCCTCAACACCATAGACGCCGAGCGGGAGAGGCTGAAGGAGTTTCTCGCCGCCAACAGGGAGCTTGTGGAAAGCTGTGAAAACGACCACACAATTCCGGGGCGGGTGCGGTCGAGGCTTATTAATATGTCCAACTGCGAGAACATACGCATAACCGGGCTTGAGCTGAAAAACGGGGCGAGCTGGAACCTGCACTTCATTTACAGCAAAAATATCGTCACGGACCACTGCGTGTTTATATCCGAGGGCGTGTGGAACGGGGACGGGTGGGACCCGGACTCCAGCGAGGACTGCACGCTTTTCGCCTGCCGGTTCTTCACGGGTGACGACATGGTGGCCGTCAAATCCGGCAAGAACCCGGAGGGGAACGAGATAGGCAGGGCCACAAGGCGCATAAGGATATTTGACTGCGAGAGCTCCTTCGGGCACGGCATCGTCATCGGGAGCGAGATGAGCGGCGGCGTGGAGGACGTGTGGGTCTGGGACTGCGACCTGGGGGACGCCATGCAGGGGATAGAGATAAAGGCCACGCCCAAGCGGGGCGGATACGTCCGGGGCCTGCGGCTCACGGACTGCACGGTGGCGCGGGTGCTCATGCACACGGTGCCCTACAACGACGACGGCGTTCCCGGACCGGACCAGCCAATATTTGAAAACTGCCTCTTTGAGCGGGTGCGGATATTGGGGCAGAGCCTTGACCACGAGCACGTGATGAGCCGCACGCCGGCAATTGAGCTGGTGGGCTTTTCAAAGCCGGGGCACGAGATACACAACATGGTTTTCGAGGACTGCACCCTGGAGGAGGGGAACCTGGGCGTAATTCTCCAAAGGTGCGACGGGCTGACGTTTAAAAATCTGAGGTGCGAATAAAACCGTATAACCGTATAGAGGCGTGAGCGGGCTATCCGCGCGCTTTTGCGCGGTACTCACCCGGCGTGCAGCCGTGGAGCTGCTCGAAGCGGCGGTAGAAGAAGGCGGTGTTCTCGTAGCCCACGCTGTAGGCTATGTCGGCGACGGAGAGGTCCGTTTCGCTCAGCAGCGCCACAGCCCTGTTGAATCTCGCCGTGTGAAGAAGCTCCGTAAAGGTGCAACCCGTCCGGCGCTTCAATATGCGCGTAAGCGTTGAGGGCGTCAAATCCTGCTCCCGGGCGAGGTCCGCAAGGGTGCAGTGGACGTCGGATTCTATGCGGGAGAGAGCCCTGAGGACGAGGGCCTGCTCCCGGTCCCGTCGGGCGGATATGAGAAGGTCATCGGAGCGCAGGGACAGGTGGCGCAGAAGAAGCTCCAGCGTTGCCCTCTGGAGCTCCTGGCGGCGGGGGTCGGCACCCTCAAGTTCCAACAGCACCAGATTTTCCAAAAGATTCTCTATGGCGGCGTCGCCGGAAATATCGAATACAAGGTAAGCGCCCGCGCCGGTGCTCAGCCCCAGATTGCCCTTGAGGAACACGCTCAGGGCGTTGCTGCCGCCTATGCTTATGGCGGCGGAGTCGAAAAAGGCGGGGATGAGGATAAAATTGACGGCGATGTCGCCCATCCCCGCGGGCATGATCTCATGCTCCACGCCACGGCCCAAAAGCAGGAGGCTTCCGGCGCCGAGCTCCAGTCGCTCCGTGCCGTCGATGATGTGGCGGGTGGAGCCGGAGACCTGATAGACCATCTCCACGTAGGTGTGGCTGTGGCGGGGAAAGGGGGCGAAGCGGGTGTGGGTGCGTATTCCGAAGAGACGCCCGCCCTCCAGGATGCCATCGGGCTCCAGGACGTTGCCTCCGGCGCGGTTATAGAGGGTCATGTCAACGCCCTCGCCGCTCAGTATCTCCCGCTCCTCGCGGGATACGCGGGAAAGGCGCTCGATTATTTCCTGACGCATATTATCCACCTCGGAAATAATAGTAAGACCTGTATCTGAGCTTGTCAAGGGAAAATGCAAAATCGGATACAGTAAAAAATTTTCAAGTCATTGAAGGACCGCTGAAAACGGGTATAATGGATATTATAAAGGGGTGGTAGAATGAAATACTATCTGGCAATTGACATCGGCGCGTCCTCGGGCCGGCATCTTGTGGGCTGGCAGGAGGACGGGGAGCTTAAAACGCGCGAGGTTTTCCGCTTCCCCAACGGGGTAAAGGAGGACAAGGGGCACCTTATCTGGGACATGCCCGCCCTCGCCGGGTACGTCCGGGAGGGCATTGACAGGGCCGTGGCGGAATTCGGCACAATCGAGAGCTTCGCCATCGATACCTGGGGCGTGGATTACGTGCTTTTCCGCGGGGAGGAGCCGGTGCTGCCCTGCATAGCCTACCGGGACAGCCGCACGGAGAGGATAATCGACGAGGTACATTCCGTCGTTCCGTTTTCGGAGCTGTACGCCCACACGGGCTGTCAGTTCCAGCCCTTCAACACCGTTTATCAGCTCTACGAGGACAAGGTAAGCGGCAGGCTGGAGGGCGTGACGGGGCTTTTGATGGTGCCGGAGTACCTGATGTGGACCCTCACGGGAGTGAAGGCGAGGGAGTACACCAACGCCACCACACAGGGGCTCATAAACGCCGAAACGGGCAGGTTTGACCTGGAAATAACGGACAGGCTGGGGCTTCCCAGGTGCCTTTTCCCGGAGCTCACGGTGCCCGGAACGGTCATCGGAGAATACAAGGGGATAAAGGCTGTGGTCTGCGCCACCCACGACACGGGGAGCGCGGTGGAGGGCATACCCATGGAGGGCAGCGAGCCCTACATATCCTCCGGCACCTGGTCGCTCCTGGGCGTCAAGACGCCGAAGCCCATAACGGACGCGGGGAGCATGGCGGCCAACTACTCCAACGAGGGCGGAGTGGGGTATAACCGCTACCAGAAGAACATCATGGGCATGTGGCTCATAAACCGCCTGCGCGCGGAGCTGTGCCCGGACACGGACTTCGGGACAATAACCCACATGGCGGAGGAGAGCCGGAACACCGCAACGGTGGACGCGGCGGCGCAGGCATTTCTGGCGCCGGAGAGCATGGTGAGGGCCTTTGACGAGGCGACGGGAGGGGCGCTCCACACCCCCGGAGACTATTTCAACTGCGCCGTGAGGAGCCTTGCGCTGGGGTACAAAAAGGCCCTGGAGGAGCTGGAGGCAAACACGGGCAGGAGATATACGAAGCTCTACATAGTGGGCGGCGGGGCGAAAAACGGTTATCTCAACGCTTTGACCCAGGAGCTTTCCGGCAAGGAGGTCGTCGCACTGCCCATCGAGGCCACGGCTATAGGGAACCTGAGAGTGCAGATGAGGGCAAAGGGATAATTTTGCTAAAAAATTTATGATAAATTTTAATGGAGGAGGTCAAATATGAGTTATCAGGAAGCAAAGGAAAAGTACGCAAGGCTGGGAGTTGACGTTGAGGCGGCTATGGCGAAGCTGCGCACGGTGCCTGTGTCGCTCCACTGCTGGCAGGGGGACGACGTGCGCGGGTTTGACACCGACCCCTCAAAGCCCCTGACCGGCGGCATCCAGACAACCGGCAACTACCCTGGCCGCGCGAGAACGCCGGAGGAGCTGATGGCGGACATTGACGAGGTTTTGAAGCTCATTCCCGGCAAGGTGAAGATGAATCTTCACGCAAGCTACGCCATATTTGAGCCCGGCGAGTGGGCGGACAGGGACAAGCTGGAGCCCAGGCACTTCAAGAAGTGGGTGGACTTCTGCAAGGCGAGGGGCCTGGGGTGCGATTTCAACCCCACCTTCTTCTCCCACCCCAAGTGCGACCCGCTGACGCTCTCCTCCCCCAATGAGGAGACGCGCCGCTTCTGGATCGACCACGGCAAGGCCTGCATACGCATAAGCCAATACCTGGCGGAGGAGCTGGGGGAGACGTGCGTTATGAACATCTGGACCGGCGACGGCTTCAAGGATGTGCCCGCCGACAGGATGGGTCCCCGCGTGAGGTACAGAGAGGCAATTGACGAGATACTTTCCGAGCCCTACGACTTTGACAAGGTCAAGCCCTGTGTGGAGTCAAAGGTGTTTGGCATAGGCGTGGAGGCGTACACCGTGGGGAGCGCGGAGTTCGCCCTGAGCTACGCCGCAGCCAACCGCGACAAGTGCATACCCCTCATGGACAACGGCCACTACCACCCCACCGAGGTGGTTTCCGACAAGATACCGGCGCTTCTGGCGTTCTTCCCGGAGATCGCGCTCCACGTGACGCGGCCCATCCGCTGGGACTCCGACCACGTGGTGCTCTATGACGACGAGACGCGGGAGATCGCCAGGGAGATAGTCCGCTGCGGCGGGCTTGAGGGCAGCGTGAAGATAGCTCTTGACTACTTTGACGCATCCATCAACCGCATCTCCGCCTGGACCACGGGCTTCAGGAACCTCCAGAAGGCGCTGCTCTTTGCCCTTCTCCAGCCCAACGACACCCTGAAGAAGCTCCAGGACGAGGGGGATTGGACCACACTTATGGTCATGCAGGAGGAGCTGAAGACCGCGCCCTTTGGGGACGTGTGGGACGAGTACTGCCACAGGGAGGGCAAGCCCCTGGACGGCGAGTGGCTGCCGCAGGTGAAGGAATACGAAGCACAGGTGCTTTCAAAGAGAGTGTAAGGAGGAAATCAAAATGGCACTGAAGGACATAAATCTCAATGACATAAAGGACACCGCCAAGGACGTATACGGCAGGGTCAGCGAGGCTGTGGGTGAGACCGTGGAGAGGCTCAAGAGGAAGGACATCCTCACCGCCCCCTTCATGGTGGAGATGATACGCACCGCATCCAACATGTACGACCACGGCTGGGACGAGCGCAACGGCGGCAACATCAGCCTTATGGTTGACGAGGCGGAGCTGACGGACTATCTGGACCTCAACCAGGTTATCCGCGAGATACCCACCGGCTTTGACGCACCCACACTGGACGGCAGGTACTTCCTGGTCACCGGCACCGGCAAGTATTTCAAGAACGTGAAGTACGCGCCCGACGTGAATCTGGGGCTTATACGCATAAAGGATTCCGGGCGTACCGCCGAGCTCCTTTGGGGCTACACCGACGGGGGCAAATTCACCTCCGAGCTGCCGGCGCACCTTATGAGCCACGCCGCGCGCCTTGAGGTGAACCCCGAAAACCGCGTGGTCATGCACTGCCACCCCGGTAACCTGCTGGCCATGACCTACGTCCACACTCTGGACGAGAAGGCCTTCACCCGCACCCTCTGGCAGATGTGCACCGAGTGCATAGTGGTGTTCCCTGAGGGCGTGAACGTGCTGCCCTGGATGCTCTGCGGCACCAACACCATCGGCGAGGCTACGGCGGAGAAGATGAAGACGGCGCGTCTTGTGGTCTGGTCACAGCACGGCATTTACGGCGCGGGCAAGGATCTGGACGAGACCTTCGGGCTCATCGAGACAGCCGAGAAGGCCGCGGAGATATACATGAAGATAGCCCACCTGCCGCTTCTCAACACCATCACCGACGATGAGATGTGGCTCCTGTGCGACAGGTTCGAGCTGACGCCCAGGGAGGGGTACCTCAGTCCGAGAAAAGCGTAAACTAAATTGGCAGTCATTTTAAATTTATTATAATATAAGGAGTGTATTCATTATGGCTTCACGTATCGTCCTCAACACCATTTCCTATCACGGGCACGGCGCGATCGAAAACATTGTCCCAGAGCTCACTGCCCGCGGGTACAAAAAGGCGTTTGTCGCCACCGACCCCGACCTTCTCAAGTTCGGCGTCACCGGCAAGGTCACCGCGCTTCTTGACGCGGCGGGCTTCCCCTACGAGGTATATTCCGACATCAAGGCAAACCCCACCATCGAGAACGTCCAGCACGGCGTAAAGTCCTTCAAGGAGTCCGGCGCGGACTGCATCGTGGCGGTGGGCGGCGGCTCCGCCATGGACACCGCCAAGGCCATCGGCATAATCGCCGAGAACCCGGAGTTTGCCGACGTCCGCTCCCTTGAGGGCGTGGCCCCCACCAAGAAGCACGCCACCTTCACCATCGCGGTGCCCACCACCGCCGGTACCGCCGCCGAGGTCACCATAAACTACGTTATCACCGACGTGGAGAAGAAGCGCAAGTTCGTCTGCGTGGACGTGAACGACATCCCCGAGATCGCCGTTGTGGACCCGGATATGATGTCCACCATGCCCAAGGGCCTCACCGCCGCCACCGGTATGGATGCTCTGACACACGCCATCGAGGGCTACATCACCGCCGGTCACTGCGCCATCTCTGATATGTTCCATCTTGAGGCCATCAGGCTCATCTCCGCGAACCTCCGCGCCGCCGTCCAGAACGACCCGGACGGGCGCGAGGGCATGGCGCTGGGCCAGTATATCGCCGGCATGGGCTTCTCCAACGTGGGCCTGGGCATAGTCCACTCCATGGCGCACGGGCTCTCCGCCCTCTATGACACGCCCCACGGCGTTGCCTGCGCCATCATCCTCCCCACGGGGCTTGAGTACAATGCGCCTGTCGCCGGTAAGCGCTACCGCGCCATCGGCAGGGCGATGTGCGTGCCGGGGATCGACTCCATGACCGACGAGGAGGCGGCTGACGCCACCATCGCCGCCGTGAAGAAGCTCTCCGCCGACGTGGGCATTCCCGCCGACCTCAAGGGGATTTTGAAGGCGGAGGACGTCCAGTTCCTCGCCGAGTCCGCCTACGCCGACGCCTGCCGCCCCGGCAACCCCAGGGAGACCAGCGTTGAGGAGATCGTTGAGCTCTATAAGGGGCTTATGTAAGCTTGTCAAAAAAGGGCTGTGCCCTTTTTTGACAAATGGGAACGTGCGAAAAGGGGCTGTGAAAAAAGCCCCATAAAAAGGGAAGAGAGTTACCAAGGAACCCCCTGGTAACTCTCTTCTTTTTT
>CANPYX010000019.1 GCA_947588955.1 uncultured Oscillospiraceae bacterium
ATGAAAGAATCAAACAGAAAGCTGTTCGGAAAACTGCATATTTTGGAGGAAAATGAATGATAGCAATTCAAGAAATACCTGTCGAGAACATAAACGACTTTTGGAAAATCCAGTTTCAGTATTTAGTTGACGATGGCATGATAACAACTGATGAAGAAAAATCATACTATCAGAGTGCTGAATATCGTGATGTTCTTAAAGGGCATATGTTACGCACACCGGATACGCTGCATATGGTTTATTTCATTCGTGACGGAATTCGTATTGGGGCTTCACAGTATTGTACTTATCAGAGCGAGGATGGGAAATGCTTTATTCTTGATTTTTGGGTTTTCCCGGAGTATAGAGGGAACGGAACAGGGCGCGACTGTTTTTACGCGCTTTCCGAATATACAAAAAAGGATGGTGCGCTCTATTATGCTCTGAATTATGCCAAGGAGGATTCACGCCGGTTCTGGCTGTCCCTTGGGTTCGTGGATAACGGATTTGACGAATATGGATCACCTTTGATGAAGAAATAAGCATTATTTCTAAAAAGGACGACATGATGCCATGCCGTCCTTTTTAAATATACTGTTTTACGTCGGGAATTTTTTATGCTACTGTCTTAACGCTATACCCGCTGTACACGTTTTGAAGCTTTGCTTCCGGGTCTGTCAGGAGGATCTGCTTGCCCATCACAGCGGCGGACATGACGCCTTTTGCCACCAGGCCCGAAAGGTCGGTCTCCTCGATCCGGGTCTGACGGTAGATTTTGGAGGAGAGGAGCATGACCTCGGCGCAGCGAAGCTGACGCGACCAGGCGGTCAGGCTGTCCGCGGCAGTACACGGGAGGCCATCCTCGGCGCCCAGGTACAGCGTCTTTCGCTCCCCCTCGTCCGTCACGTAGACGCGCTGGGAGTCCTGGGAGCTCACGGGGAAATTCCTGTACGCGGCGATGGACATTTTGCCCTGATAGATGAGTGTCGCCGCCTGAAGCGGGGTATCCTCGGGGCAGTCGAAAATGTTCAGCCCGAACTCCTCCCCCTCGGCGCCGCCCAGGTTCACCGCGAAGCCGTCATAGCTTGATACGCTCCCGCGGGTGAAACCCTCGGCGGTGAGCGTTTCCGCCAGATAATCGGTTATGAATGCGTTTTTCATCCAGGCGAAGTCCACTATGCCGGAAAGCTCCTCGTCCTCAAGGAAGGCAAGGTACTCGTCCGACACGGTAAGCCTTGCTCTGTTGTCCCCCAGCAGCTCCACTCTGACGCTCTCCGGGTCGCCGGCGAAAGCGGCGATTTTGGCGAACAGCTCCCGCAGGTAGTCGTTCTGCTGCGGGTCAAAGTCCGCCGTCTCCCAATCCTCCCGGCAGAAAAAGATGTTCTCGTAGATGTCAAAGGCGGGTCCCAGGTACACCGTCCTGTCACCGTACCGCTCCAGAAGCTCGAATGCCTCATAGAGCAGCGGGTCCAGCTCCACCTCCTGATTAGGTGAGGCGTTGAGCGCCCGGATATTTCCCTCGCTCTCCGTGTCCGGGTCAAAGGCGCGCCCGGCCTTTAACAGCGCGTCGGAATACGCCCTTACAATGGCGTTTTTCTCACTGCGCGCCGATTTTCCCGAGGCGCCCAGCTCATAGGTCAGAGCGAAGTCGGCGCCGTATACCTGTGCCTCATTGGAGGCGGATACGACCTGCCACCCGCGATCAACGCTCACAAGCTGGCTAACACCATAGCCGATAGCCGCGGCGCCTATAATAAGGAACACCGCGGCTGCAATTATTCGGCCCTTTACGTGACGGTCGGAGACCTCAACGCGCTCCACCTTCGGGGCATAGGGTGTACCCCTTTTTCTCGCGCCGCGTCCCACTCAGATGACCGCCAACAGCAGCAGCAACAGGAAGATGAGAATTATAACACCTATCACGGCGAAGCCGACGATGGCGCCCTTCTTGCACATCTTGTAGTTGCGGATATAGTTGAACCTTCTGAATATAAGTCCCGCGATTATGCCGAATATCGGCAGGAAGAAGGACAGTATCGCGTAAAGCTTGCTGCCCGTGTCATGCACGGGGCTCGCCAGGAATTGCGCTTCGGCGGCGGCATCGTGCGCCTCCTTCTCCTGAACGGACTCCTTTTTCTTCTCCGGGTCGTGGGTGATGGTGATGGCTTTCACCGGCTCGCCCTTCTCGCGCAGGGCCTTATACTTCTCGATCTCAGCCTTGTTGCCGTACACCCAGTGGTCGTGCCCTATGTTCACAAACTCCGGCTTGTCGACGGAGTAGTCGTGGATTGAGGGGTCGTAGGTGTAGAGCACCTTGTTCTTCTCAAGCTGGGGGTCGGGAATGGGTATCGCGGAGATGAGGGAGTGGGTGTAGGGGTGCAGGGGGAAGTTGAAAAGCTCCTCAGCGGAGGCTATCTCCACTATCCGCCCCTTGTAGATGACGCCGATCCTGTCGGATATGAAGCGCACCACGGAGAGGTCGTGAGCTATAAAGAGATACGTCAGGTTCTTCTCCCGCTGGAACTTCTTCATCAGGTTCAAAACCTGGGCGCGGATGGACACGTCCAGCGCCGAGATGGGCTCGTCGGCGACCACCAGCTCAGGCTCCATGACCATGGCGCGGGCGATGCCGATACGCTGGCGCTGTCCGCCGGAGAACTCATGGGGATAGCGGGTCAGGTGCTCCGGGAGCAGACCCACCTCCTCGATCATAGTCTCAACCTTGTGGACCCTGTCCGCCTCGTTTTCAAAGAGGTGGAAGTTGTAAAGTCCCTCGGAGATGATGTAATCCACCGTCGCGCGCTCGTTGAGGGACGCGGCGGGGTCCTGGAACACCATCTGGATATTCCTGATGACCTCCCTGTCCAGCGCGTGGGAGATCTTGCCGGAGATCTTGGTCCCGCGGTAATCTATCTCGCCGGCGGCAAGGGGGTTGACCCTGATGACGGCGCGGCCGATGGTGGTCTTTCCGGAGCCGGACTCGCCCACCAGGGAGAATGTCTCGCCCTTGTAGATGTCAAAGGAGGCGTCGGTGACGGCGCGGACGGCGTTGTCGCCCTTGCCGAAGGTGATGTCCACGTTTTTCAGGCTCAGCAGTATCTCCCTGCCGTTCTCGTCAACGGGGCACTCGCCAAGAAGGCGTGTTCTTGATTTTTCAGCCATTTCGTCCGCCCCCTCTCATATCTCTTCCACGTTGTAGGCCGCCAGGATCTTCTCGTGAATGTCCTGGATGCCATCGGGCTTCTCTATCTTCGGTGCCCTGGGGTCAAGGAGCCAGGTCTTTGCGTAATGCGTATCCGTTATCTTGAACATCGGCGGCTCCTCAAGGGTGTCGATCTTCAGGCAGAACGGATTGCGGGGCGCGAAGGCGTCGCCCACGATGCTGTTATACAGGGACGGCGGCGTGCCCGTGATGGAGTAGAGCTTCGAGCCGCTCTGCGCCAGCTGCGGAAGGCTGGACAGCAGCGCCCAGGTGTAGGGGTGGTGGGGGTCGTAGAATACCTCCTCCACGGTCCCCAACTCCACCACCTGACCGGCGTAGAGCACGGCGACGCGGTCGGCGATATTGGCGACAACGCCCAGGTCGTGGGTGATGAAGACGATGGTGTAACCGAATTCCTTCTGCAGGTCCTTTATGAGCTTGAGTATCTGCGCCTGAATGGTGACGTCCAGCGCCGTTGTGGGCTCGTCGCAGATGAGGATCTTCGGCTGGCAGCTGAGGGCGATGGCGATGACGATCCTCTGGCGCATACCGCCGGAATACTGGAACGGGTAGTCGTCAAAGCGGCTCTCCGCGTTGGGTATTCCCACCTTGTGCATAAGCTCTATGGCGCGCTTCCTTGCCTCGGCCTCAGAACAGCCCTGGTGCCGGACAATAACGCTGGTTATCTGCTTGCCGATTGTGACGATGGGGTTCAAACTCGTCATGGGGTCCTGGAAAACCGTGGCGATACGCCGTCCGCGGATCTGGTTCCAGTCCTTGGCGTACTTCACGTTCGCCAGGTTCAGTATGCAGGTGCCGTGGAGCTTTTCCGCCGTCTCGTCCAGATACTTGACCCGGAACGCCACGGTGTCGAACACCTTATTGCGCTCGTTCTCGTCGTCCAGGTCCACGCCCATGGTCATGGCCTTTTTCAGCGCCTTCAAAAGCCCGTTCATCAGCTGGATACGCTTATTGAAGCCGTACCTGCCGATGGAGAGGTAAATTTCCTTCGCCAAAACCGTGTTTCGCTCAAGCTGAGCTTTTGTGGGCTGCGCGGCGATCTCCTTGGCGTAACGCGCCTTGAGCTCCGCCATCTTTTTGCTGTACGCGCTCTGATACGCGGCGTCCTTTTCGGCGGCGGCCTTGTGCGCCTTTGCCTTCGCCTCGTTTGCGGCCTTGAGCTCCTTGATGCGCTTGTCCAGGTCTTTAAGCTTCGCGGCGGCGTCGTGTATCTCGTTCTTCTGGCTCTTGGGGTCCAACGTCTGCTTGAGGTTAAAGAGGTTGGTGCGCTCGTCGGTGAGGTCCTTCATCGCCTTTTCGGCGGCTGCCTCCTCCTCGTGCGAAAGCCCCATGCGCTGGCTGCGCTCGTCCTTCATCTTCTCCATTTCCTGCCAGGTCTTGGCGCCGAACTCCAGCTTGGAGTACTCGTCCAGCTTCGCCTTGGCGTGCTTCATGAAGGATTGCGCCACGGAGCCGTTGCCCACGTGGGTATCCGCCAGCTCGTCGTCGGAGAAAATGAGCTGCCCCTCGGATATAAACCCGTTTGAATCCAGCATACCGGCAAATGTCTTTGTAAAGACGGACTTTCCGGAGCCGGACTCGCCCACGATGGCGATGGACTCGTTTTCGTAAATGTCCAGGTCAATTCCCCGGATAGCTGTGAGTATACGTCCGCGGACGCGGAATTTCACGTGCAGGTCCCTTACGGAGAGCAGAACTTTCTTGTCTTCCATTTTCTGTCCTCCTTACATATGCGTCCTGGGGTCTGAGGCGTCGCCCAGATTCTGACCGGTGACGTAGAGCACCACGGTGATGAGGGAGGCCACCGCCACGGGCGTCCAGAACTCCCAGCCCCAGCCGGGCGTCACCATGGCGTTCTGTGCCTCGTAGATTAGCTTGCCCAGCGACATCTCGCTCATGCCCATGCCGATGTAGGAGAGGAACACCTCGTTGGAGATATACCCCGGAATTGCCGCGGCGATCTCAAGGACGATGACGGAGGTCATGAAGGGCAGGATGTTCTTAATGGCTATCTTGAAGATACTCGTGCCCAAACACCGGGACGCCAGGTTATACTCGTGGTCCCGGATGATTATGACTCGCGTCCTGATGTAGTACGCCATGCCCAACCATCCCAAAATCGTCATGGCAAAGACCAGCGTCCAGAAGCTCGGCGAGAAGATCATAACGAGGACGGCCACAAGCAGGATATACGGTACGTTGCCCAGGATGTTGTAGACCTCGTTCATTATCATGTCGAACTTTCTCGAAAAGCCCCACACCGCGCCCAGCAGTATACCGATGGTCATGTTGACCGCCGCGCATATGGCGGCAAGCGCGATGGAGATTTGCGAGCCGTACCAGATGGAATCAAATGTCGACTCGCCGCCCTTGCCCGTGCCGAAGATCCACTTGAGTCCGAAGCCGAAGTGATCAATGGCGGCGGAGGGCGTCAGGTGCTTCGCCTCGGTGTCCATCAGATTTTCAAACGGGTCCACCTTTGCGTCGTACCCCGTCACCGCGGGATAAATGAACGTGAAGGCCACCACGATTGCGAGGATGGAAAGCACCACGATGTTTACCTTATTGCGGAAGAATACGCGGAAAACCGACTTCCAGTATGAGTACCGGGGAGCGGTTATCTTTTCAGACTCCAGCTCGTCCTTGTCAATAGGCGCGAACAGCTCCGCGTCAGTCATGTTGTATTTCTTGTTGAAATCCTCCAAAACCGCTCACCTCGCTTTCTCTGTAAAGGAGATTCTCGGGTCTACCGTCGCCATCAGCACGTCGCCCAAAATAAGCGACAGCACCGACAGCACCGCGTAAAACAGCGTCACGCCCACGATGACCGAGTTGTCGTACTTGTTGATTGCCTCGGTCAGCAGGTTACCGGCGCCCGGCACCAGGTACACACGCTCCGTGATGATTGCGCCCGTCATGGCAAAGAGTATGGAGCCGGGTATGCCCTGTATGATGGGTATCGCCGATACCTTCATTACGTGCTTGAAGAATATCTCCGTCTCGCTCATACCGCCGCTGCGGGCGAATTTGACGTAGTCTGAGTTCATCTGGTCTATCATGTACCGGCGCATCCACTTCATCATGCTGGCTATGCTCGGCAGCGCCAGCGACACGATAGGCAAGATGTACATCGCTTTTGTCCCGTTGTCCATATCGAATATCGACGGAAGCCCCATCTTCGCGCCGATGCCCTTGAAGAGGAATATGTACGCTAAGGAAGGTACGGCGGATATGAACATGATGTACACCGTCCCAGCCTTATCCAAAAGCCCGTCCTTGTACCGCGCCATCAGTACGCCGATGGGCAGTCCCAGGATATAGACCATGATCGTGGAGATTATACCGATGACGAAGGAGAAGCCCAGCTTTGACATACTGTTAAGCGTCGCCCGCGTGCTGGTGTAGTCGTCGGTGAACCGGCTCTGGTTGGCCGGACTTATATCCCGCGACCCTGCCACGTAGCTTGCGGTGTGAAGATCGTCCGCGCTCATCTCCTCAAGCCCCGTGGGATATGTTATCATGCTCTGTACCCACGAGCCCTGGCTTTGGGTCATGGTGGTGAAAACGTCCACGCCGCGGTTGACCGAGAAGCTCAGGCCCAGATTGATTGTGGCCATATTCTGGTGGATATACGGGAATTTGTCGTTGAAATATACAAGATATTTATAGCGCGTGCCGTTTGCCATCAGCGCCGGTGAGAACTTTTCTCCGCCGTACATGGGGTCGTACCACGTGAATGTCAGGCCGCGCTCCCCGATATCCTGATTTTCGGGGACGTAGTGGATGTTGTCGATGTAGATAAGATGCGCGAAATAGTCCCACAGGCGGCCCAGCAGCGGCCTGTCCTTGTAGGCGAACAGCTGCGGCTGGCCTCCGTCCGCCACTCGGTTGCGGATAAGGACGGCGGGAAGGCGTGTCACGGTATAGCCCTTGGATTCGTAATACGCCCTGAAATCGGCAGTATATTTCGCGGTGAGCTCCGAATCCTTGGAGCCGTCCTCCGCCCGTCCCAATGTGACGGCGGTGGCCCGCGCCTCCTCGTCCAGGGTCCCGTCGTCTACAAACGTCTGCAAATACTCGGCGTATGAGACGAAATCCAGATACCCGAACGTCTCCCAACGTTGGTAACGGTAAATGACCCGGCTGTTGTTGGAGATTTTGCTGTAGTTGCCGTCCTGAGCAAGCACCAGATCGCGGTCCATCAGTCCGTAGATTAGCAGCATGACGATGCCGACCACGATTATGATGGAAAAGGCGCCGTGGAGTAGTCGCTTTAGCGTATACTTTAACATAAGCACCCAACTCTCTTTAATGCGGATTTAACGCGTTAAATTGTCCAAAAAATGGCAAAGGGGGCGGAGTTTCCCCCGCCCCCATCCAAAGTATAGCTTGTTTTTTATGCCGCGCGATATTAATACATACCGGCGAACATGATGAAGTCGCCTTCGGGAAGCATGGTGTCGAGGTAGGTCTGAGGATCGCCGTAGTCGGGGCCCCAGCCGGTGCCGGACACGAAGTCATAGTTCATGCGGTAGCCGGCGAAGCCGTAGTAGGTGGCGTAGCCGCTCTCCTGAGAGGTGTTGCAGTCGTTCAGGGTGAACTGCACAAGTCCTCCAAGGGTGGACTCGATGGACTGCTTGGCGGCGTTGTCCATGAGCTGTCCGTTGGGGCTGTAGGTCGCGGCGGCGGTATCCAGATAGATCGGATTCTCCTCGTTGATGAGGATGCCCTCGGCTGCCAGCTCCTCGATGGCCATATCGAGATACTCCTTGGCCGCCTCGGGGCTGTACCAGCCGTCGAAGCCCTTGCTGGAGCCGGCGCCGTCGTTGCCTTCGGGGTCCCAAACCTTCATGGGATAGCCGTCAGCGGTGATCTGCGCCTGGAGGATCTCGCCGTAGTAGGTGCCGGCGGGGAAGGTGGTGGCGGTGCCGTTGATGTCAACGGTCGTGTCGGCGGTCAGGCTCACGAAATCGCCCGGCACGAAGGAGTTGATCAGCGGCAAATTCTTCGTTTCCTCTCCGGATACGGGGGCGCGGACAGCGGCGCGGTCAACGGACATCAGAAGGGCCATACGGAAGTTGTGGTTCAGCAGGGCGGCGTGGGTGCGCTCGGCCTGAGTCACGGTCTGGGTGGAGGCCACGGCGCCGTCGTTGTAGTTCTTGTAGGAGGTCCTGTTCAGGTTGACCCACCACATGTAGCCGAACTTGCCGTTGGGGTTGCTGACGTAGGCGTACTTCTCAAAGTAGGTCTTGCCGTCGGGATCGCCGGGAACGGCGGTGGACTCGGCGAGGGGCCTCTGGTTGGCGCCAAGGCCGACGCTCAGGTTGTAGATGCCGTCGCGGACGGTGCCGTTGTAGAGTGCGAGAGGATCGGTGCCGTCAAGGTAACGCAGGTTGATGTTCTTGATGGTCACGTTGTCCTTGTCCCAATAGGTGGGGTTGGCGACGAAGTTCATGGTGTTCTTCTCGGTGAAGTTGCTGATGAGGTACATGCCGCAGTAGGCGATGTGCTGAGGATCGGTGCCGTAGGTGTAGTCGGCGGCGGAGGGATCGTACTCCTGGCCGAACTTACCGCCCTGGGACTGATAGTAGGCGCGGTTCATGGGGTACATGACGGTGTAGCCGCAGCAGGTGATGAACCAGGGGGTGGGCTCCACCAGCGTGTACTGGAGGGTGTAGTCGTCAACGGCCTTGATGCCCACCTGGCTGAAGTCGGTGATTTCGCCGGCCTCATAGGCGGCAAGGTTCACAATGATCGGGGAGAGGATGTAGCAGGGGCCGTTCTGGTCGTCGAACATGTGCTGGAGGGCGGCAACGAAGTCGTCTGCCGTCACCTCGGCGCCGATGGGACTGCCCTGATAGTTGACCCACTGTACGCCCTTGCGGATGTGGAAGGTGTATGTAAGGCCGTCCTCGGAGACCTCATAGCTCTCCGCCAGAGCGGGGGACAGCTGGTCCTCGGTGTTGTAGTTCATGAGGCTGTCCAAAGTGCCTGCCACGGGGAAGGAGTCGTTGGCGCCGCTGCTTGTCAGCACGTCCCAGTTGGTGGGCATGTCGGAGTCGTCAAAGACGTAGTTGATGGTATCGGTAAGGGTGTGTCCGTTGTCGGCGGCCCACTGCTTGGCCCACTCAAGCCACGTGCCGGTGCCCCTGAGCTCCAGCCACTTGGCGGTGAGCTCGGAACGCTCGGCCGGGGTCAGGAAGGTCTCGCAGACCAGCGCGTTCTGATACATACGGACGGCCTGGCCGTCAACGCCCCAGAGGATGCCGGGGGCGGTGTGGGGGATGACAGGGCTCATGCCGTAGCTACCGGAGTTGTCATGGTACGGGAGCATGGAGCCGGTCTCAAGGAGCTTCGCCTCGGCGATGGCCATGTTGGCAAACCGCTGGTCGATGTCCTTGGTCTCCGCCCTGGCCGCCAGATAGAGGTCGCTGTACTCGCCGAAGACCTCGTCATAGATAGCGTCGCACTCGGCATAGAGGGCGTCCATGTCGAGGGTGTCAAGATCGACGGTGTCAACCTTCAACGTGCCGTCGTCCACCGGGGGCTGAGGTCCCTCAGGGTTGTCGGGTGTGTCGGGGTTGTCGGGTGTGTTGGGGGTGTTGTTCTCCTGCTGGTTGTTGTTCTCGCCCTGGTTCTGGTTGTCGTTGCTGTTATTGTTGTTGCAGGCGACAAGGGACAGCACCATGAGGAGAGCGAGCACCAGGCAAAGGATTCTGCTCTTTTTCACTGTTTTTTCCTCCTTAAAGATTTTTATTTTAAAATGTATGTACCGTCGAATTATGTAACGCCATATACACTTTAAAAATCTGCATTATCAAAAATCGGAACTTGCAAATCGCCGCTGTATTTTTCTTTGCTGTATTAAAGTCCCGCTTCTGAATAAAAGCATTATAGCACACACTTTTCCAACATACAAGAAAAAATTTTTCTCCATTTTCTCAAAATTTTTGCAGGAATGGTGTTTTTTTCGGTCTAATTACCCAAAATCACCCGTTTCGCTGTCACCTTTGCCCAATCCGCCCCGCGCCGCGCGCGAATATTTTGTAAGAACGCACAATTCCGCCCCGATCTCCGCTGTTTTCGGCTGTTTTTTATATAAATAAAGTATCCCCCACAACATCTTGTCCGCGCGCGGCGCGCGCCGCCCCATATATGCAAAAAAGCCGCCCCGATCGGCGACCGGGGCGGCTTTTTCATCCTTTAAAGGCTGGCGAGCTTTGAATCCAGGCTGCTCTTTTTGTGAGCGGCGTTGTTCTTGTGGATAAGGCCCTTCGCGGCTGCTTTGTCCACAGTCTTCACGGCGACTTTATAGGCGCTTTCGGCCTCACCGCGGTTCCCGCCGGCAACAGCGGCGTCAAACTTCTTGAGAACTGTCTTCAGCTCCGACTTGTCGGCCTTGTTGCGCAGGTTGTTCGCCTTGCCGATGAGCACGCGCTTTTTGGCTGATTTGATGTTGGGCATTTTCTGGCCACCTCCTCCTATAAAGTCACGTTTACCGTGCGGAATGGTATTGTAACATTCTTTCGCGGAAATTTCAAGTGTTTTTTTAAATTTTTTATGTCAAACGAATACTTTTTCCCTTTTTGTGCGGATAATATATTAAAACTACTATATATGGGGGTACGCCTATGTTATCACGCCGCTCGGACCTGGCCATGGAGGCGCGGAAAATCTGGAGCGAGGACAACCTCGCCGATCTGGACGGGGCGGAGGAGTCCGTGGAGACCCGCCGGGGCTTCCCCGTCACCACCGTAACCGTCACCGGCGACCGCGCCGCCAGGGAGCTGGGCAAGCCCAAGGGCACCTACGTCACCGTTGACCTGGGCTCCTTCCTCCGCCGCGAGGACGATTCCTTTGAGGCGGGCGCGCAGGTCATCTCCGCCGTCCTCTCGGACCTTCTCCCCTCCGGCGGCTCCGTGCTGGTGGTCGGGCTGGGAAATCCTGCCATTACCCCCGACGCGGTGGGCCACCTGGTGGTGAAGGACACCCTTGTCACCCGCCACCTGCGCCGCCAGATGCCGGAGGCGTTTGACCGCTTCGGCGACCTCGCCGCCCTTGAGCCCGGCGTCCTGGGCACCACCGGCGTTGAGAGCGTGGACGTCGTCGGCGCCGTCGTCCGCGAGATAAAGCCCTCGGTCCTCATCGCCGTTGACGCCCTGGCGTCCCGCGGCATGGAGCGCGTCTGCCGCACCGTCCAGATCGCCGACACCGGCATCGTCCCCGGCTCCGGCGTTGGCAACGCCCGCGGCGCTCTTTCGGCGGAGACGCTGGGCATCCCCGTCATCGCCTTCGGCGTCCCCACCGTCGTTGACGCCGCCACCCTGACCCTGGACGTCGCCCGCGACTCCGGCGTGGAGCTTGACCCCGCCGCCCTCCGCGGCGCCTCCGGCTCCATGATCGTCACCCCCCGCGAGATCGACGCCAACGTCCGCACCATCTCCCGCCTCATGGCATACGCCATCAACCTCGCCGTCCACCCCCACCTCACCGTCGCCGACATCGACATGTTCCTCGGCTGACCCCGCCTCAGCCAATGTTTCACGTGAAACATTTTCAGGCGCGTTCACAGAAATGTTTCACGTGAAACATTGATAGGGGCTTGAAAAAATCCGACCGGTAAGATATAATATCCTCCATAAAAACGACCGGAGGGCAAAATGGGAAAGATAGTGGGCGTGGCGAATCAGAAGGGCGGGGTGGGGAAGACCACCACCGCCGTAAATCTGGCATACGCGCTTCATCTCTTAAAAAAGAAAACTCTCCTTGTGGACGCCGACCCCCAGGGAAACGCGACCTCTGCCATGGGCGTGGAGAAAACCCGCGTAAAAATCGGCACCTACGAGGCGCTCAGCGGGGAGGCCCCAGAGAAAAGCGTGGTCAAGACAAAATACGGCGACCTCATGCCCTCCAACAAAGCCCTCGCCGGAGCCACGGTGGAGCTGGTGGACGTTCCGGAGAGGGAATACATATTGAGAAAGGCGCTGGAGAAGCTGAAGGACAGCTACGACTACATCATAATCGACTGCCCCCCGTCGCTTGAGCTTTTGACGCTCAACGCCCTTGTCGCGGCGGACACGGTGCTGGTGCCGGTACAGTGCGAGTATTTCGCGCTGGAGGGGCTTTCGGACCTCATGGGGACGGTGCGGCTCATAAAGCGCCGCCTCAACCCGTCGCTGGACGTGGAGGGCGTGGTGCTGACCATGTTCGACTCCCGCACCAACCTTTCAATGCAGGTGGCGGCGGAGGTAAAGAAATTTTTCAAAGAAAAGGTCATGCGGACGGTGATTCCTCGGAACGTGCGCCTCTCCGAGGCGCCGAGCCACGGAAAGCCGGTCATGGCGTACGATTACGCCTCCCGCGGCTCGCAGGCATATTTGAGCCTGGCGCGGGAGTTCGTCGAGCGGAACGAAAGGGCGGTGAGATGATGGCAAAGGGCTTGGGACGCGGAATGGGCGCGCTTCTCGGCGAGGACGCCATGCTGGACGAAAAGTCCTCCATAACAAGACTGCCGCTGGCAAAGCTGGAGCCCCGGCGGGACCAGCCGCGCACCAACTTCGACCAGGAGAAGCTGGAGGAGCTGGCGGAGTCCATAAGGGAGCACGGGCTCATACAGCCCATAACGGTGCGGCCCGTCTCGGACGGATTCTACCAGATAATCGCCGGAGAAAGGCGCTGGAGGGCGGCACGGAAGGCGGGACTCTATGACGTGCCGGTAAATATAATCGACGCGGACGACCGGGAAACAGAGGAGCTGGCGCTTATAGAAAACCTCCAGAGGGAGGACCTGAACCCCATCGAGGAGGCGCGCGGCTACCAGCAGCTGATGAAAAAATTTGACCTCACCCAGGAGCAGGTGGCGGACAGGGTGGGAAAATCAAGACCTGTGGTGGCAAATTCCCTCAGGCTCCTGAGGCTTCCTGAGGCGGTCATCGTCCTTACGGAGTCGGGCAAGCTCTCGCTGAGCCACGCCAGGGCCCTGTTGGAGGTAAAGGACCCCCAGTGGCAGACGGACATCGCTATAAAGGCGGTGGATGAGGGCCTTTCCGTCCGGGAGGTAACGGAGCTTGCCAAAAGGAAGCCGAAAAAGAACGACAATCAGAACAAACCACCGTACCGCGTTATAGAAGGGATAGACTACATGTGGGAGGTGGAGGAGGAGCTGACAAAGCTCTTCGGCAGGAAGATAAGGATCGACGCGGGAAAAGACCGGGGCGCCATAAAGATGGAATACTACGACAGGGACGATTTTGAGAATCTCATAACCCAGCTCCGTGAGATAAAGAAGGTGAGCAAATGGAACAAAAACACTTGAAGCGCCGGGACGACGCGCAAATAAGTGAGGGCGAAAAAAGCGAAAACAAAGAGAAGGTCCCCGAAAAGACACCCGCGTCCATGAAAAAACAGGAAAAATCGGTGCTGATATACACCTCAATACTTTTTGTCGTGGCGCTGGTCCTGATCCTTATAGCCTACGCCACACAGCAGAGGACCACGAATACGCTTACGAACATAACCGCTCAGCACGGTCAGTTCAGCAACCAGGCATTACAGAACATAGAGGACCTGCAAAACAAAAACCAGGAGCTAACCGACTCACTGCAAGCCGCCCAAGATGAGATCCGCGACCTCACGGACAAGCTGGAGGAGGCGCAAATGAGCCTCCAGGAGCAGGCGGGGGAGCTTGCGCGCCTCGCCGAGGCATCGGACGCCGCGGATAAGGAGACAGCGCAAGCAAAGCTGGACCTGGAGGACCAGCGCAGGAGGACCGAGGCGCTGGGGCTTCTGACGGCGCTGCTCTCGGCAAAAAAGGGCGACGACGTGACGGAGGTCATAAATCAGCTGGAGACGCTTCGGGAATATCTTGACGGGGCGTATCTCAACATATATAATTCCTATTTGGAAAACAGGTAAAGAGGGCGGCAATATGATAGACATAAAGCTCATACGCGAAAATCCCGACCTGGTGCGGGAGAACATCAAAAAGAAGTTCCAGGACCAAAAGCTTCCCCTGGTGGATACGGCTCTGGAGCTGGACAGGGCAAACCGCGCCGCGATAAACGAGGCAAGTGAGCTTCGAGCGCGCAGAAATCAGCTTTCAAAGCAGATCGGAATGCTCATGGGTCAGGCGAAAAAGGACCCCACCAAGGCGGAAGAGGCCGAAAAGCTCAAGAGCGAGGTCAAGGCGGACGGCGACAGACTGGCGGAGCTTGAGGTACTTGAGGACCGGTACAAGTCCGAGCTTCGGGCGGTGATGATGCAGATACCCCAGATCATCGACCCCTCGGTGCCCATCGGCCCCGACGACAGCCACAACGTGGAGGTGCAGAGGTTCGGCGAGGCGAAGGTGCCGGAGTTTGAGGTCCCCTATCACACGGAGCTCATGGAGCGTTTCGGTGGGATAGACCTGGACGCCGCCCGGGACGTGGCGGGAAGCGGGTTTTATTACCTCATCGGCGACATCGCCAGGCTCCACGAGGCGGTACTCGCCTACGCCAGGGACTTCATGATAGGCAAGGGCTTCACATACATGATCCCCCCCTTCATGATGCACGGAAATATAGTCGAGGGCGTCATGAGCCAGACGGACATGGACGCAATGATGTACAAGATAGAGGGGGAGGACCTCTACCTCATCGGCACCAGCGAGCACTCCATGATAGGCAGGTATATAAACCGCCTCATCCCCGCCGAAACCCTTCCCCACACCCTCACCAGCTATTCCCCCTGCTTCCGCAAGGAAAAGGGCTCTCACGGAATCGAGGAGAGGGGCGTTTACAGAATCCATCAGTTTGAGAAGCAGGAGATGATAGTCGTCTGCCGCCCGGAGGAGTCCATGGATTGGTACGAAAAGCTCTGGCGTTACTCCGTGGAGCTTTTCAGGAGTCTGGACATACCCGTGCGCCAGCTGGAATGCTGCTCCGGCGACCTGGCGGACCTGAAGGTAAAGAGCTGCGACATCGAGGCGTGGAGCCCCAGGCAGCAGAAATTTTTTGAGGTCTGCTCATGCTCCAACCTGGGCGACGCCCAGGCGCGCCGCCTCAACATCCGCTTCAAGGACGCGGACGGGAAAATCTACCTTGCCCACACCCTCAACAACACCGTTGTCGCGCCCCCCAGAATGCTCATCGCGCTTTTGGAAAATAACCTCAACGCCGACGGTACCGTCAAGATACCAGAGGTCCTACGCCCCTACATGGGTGGAAAGGAAAAGCTGGAAAAGGCGCCCGCCGTGTGAGCGGAGTCCGCGGAAAATTACAAGGATAAGTAAATTTAATTTAATATAAGGAGGCAATCAAATGAAAGCTATATGGAAGGTCCTTTTGGGCACCGCGGCTGTGGCGGCGGTTGCGCCCTACAGCGTAAAGAAGGACGAGGAGACAGGCGAGGTACAGCTCAAGGCGGCGGTGTGGTCGGCGAAATACACCAAGTCCGAGGACGGTCCCAGCCTGAGCGTCCGGCTCCTCCCGCTCCTTTCAAAGAAGGAGGAGGAGTGCTGCTGCGACGAAGACGAGTGCTGCTGTGAGGAGCACCCTGAGGAGGAAGAGGACGGCATAACCATCGAGGTAGAGGAGTCCGCCGATGAGCCGGAGGCAGATCACATCCCCGACTCCGAGGAGCCCAGGCCTGAGGAGGCGTAAAGGCCCCTTCGTCAGCCGCTCCGCGGTGTGAATTTAATACTAATATCTAATTAAAACGAGCCATTCGCGTCGGTCTTTTTCGCGCCATGCTGCGTCAGCCGCCTTGGAAATACATACAGTATTCCCTGCGGCGTCTTCCTTGCCTGACACGAAAAATCCTCGCCGCTCGGTGTCTCCTTTTAAATAGATATTAGTATAACAAGGTAAAGGAGATAAAAAAATGAAGAAATTTCTCAACGAGTTCAAGGCGTTTGCCATGCGCGGGAACGTGATGGACCTGGCGGTAGGCGTCATTGTGGGCGGCGCGTTCTCCAACATCACCAACTCCCTCATCAACGACATAATCATGCCCATCATCGGCATATTTGTGGGTGAGGACACCTTCGCGTCCCTGAGCTTCAACATCGGCCCCGCGCAGATAATGATAGGCAACTTCATCCAGGCGGTCTTCAACTTCATCGTTCTCGCATTTGTGGTCTTCTGCCTGGTGAAGGCCATCAACTCCCTGCACAGGAAGAAGGAGGAGGCGCCCGCCGCACCTCCCGCTCCCCCCGAGCCCTCCAGCGAGGAGAAGCTTTTGACCGAGATCCGCGACTTACTTAAAAACAAATAAAATGCTGGAACGTATCATAGCCGAGGGCGCCTCCGCCCTCGGCGTTCCCCTGCCGGAGGGGGCGGAGGAGAGGTACAGGACGTACTTTCAGCGCCTCACGGAGGCAAACAGTGACTTTAACCTCACCGCCATAGAGAGCGAGGAGGACGCCGCCAGGCTCCACTTCCTGGACAGCATAGCCGTTGCCGGGCTTGCGGACCTGAGGGGGAGAACGCTGGCGGACATAGGCACGGGCGGTGGACTTCCGGGGCTTGCAATAAAGATAGCCGTCCCGGAGACGGACCTCACCATGATAGACGCAACGGAGAAGAAGATAGACTTCCTCTCCCGTCTCACCCGCGAGCTGGGGCTTGACTGCAAATGCGTCGCCGGCAGAGCGGAGGAGCTGGGAAGGGACCCGGAATACAGGGAGATCTTTGATTTTACCGTCTCCCGCGCCGTGGCAAGGCTCCGGGTGCTTGCCGAGCTGTGCCTGCCTTTGACAAAGGTGGGCGGCAGGTTCCTCGCCATGAAGTCCGACGACTGCGGCGGCGAGGTGGAGGAGGCGCGCGCCGCCGTCTCCGCCCTGGGCGGGGAGTTCGGCGAAATACGGGAATACACCGTCCCCGGCACCGGCATAAAGCGGCGGCTGGTGGTCGTTGAAAAGACGGCCCCCACCGATGCCCGCTTCCCCAGAAGATGGGCGGCAATAGCCAAGCGCGCGCCGTAATATGGCAAATGCTTCTGACACTTAGTGTGGACGCAGTTGCGCCGCGGGGCTCAAAATTAAATATTTTTCCGGCGGCATGTACGTCGGAAAAATCACCTTTTGTCGCGCAAGTGTGCCGCCGGCGGCGGTGCGCGCAGCGCGACAGCAGGAAAAATTATGTGAATTTCGCAAAATTCACATAATTTTTCTGAACGTTATATATTTTTCAAAAAAGGGCTCCGCCCTTTTTTGACGTTATTTCCCCGATACGCCGTATCGGGGCATTTCGGCGTGGAGTGATATTTATGTTTGAAGCCCTTACAAGATCCATAATCGGCGAGGAATCGGTAAAGCGGGTGCTGGAGGCGATAGACGCCGGCAGGTGCCCGGCGCTGCTGTCCGGCGCGGGCGCGCTGCCGCGAGCTCACGCGGCGGCGGCGGTGTACCTGGCGACGGGGCGGCCGCTGGTGGTGCTGTGCGCAGACGAGGCGGAGGCGCGCAGGACCGCCGAGGACCTGTCCGCCTTCACCGGCGGGACGCCGTCCATGCTTTTGGGGAGGGACTTTGTGTTCTACAACGCCGAGGGCGTCTCCCGTGACGGCGAGAGGGCGCGCATCTCCACATTGCACAGACTGATGACGGAGGACCGCCCCATCGTCGTCGCCACCCCCGACGGGCTCATGACCCGCACCATGCCGCCGGACGTGCTGGAGGGGCTCACGGTGGAGCTCAGGGCCGGCGCCGCCGTTGACCTGGGCGCGCTCACCGGAACGCTGGTGAAGGCGGGGTATGAGAGGACCGCGCAGGTGGAGGGCGCGGGGCAGTTCGCCCTGCGCGGGGGCATTCTTGACGTGTTTTCCCCGGCGTACTCCTACCCCGTCAGGTGCGAGTTCTGGGGGGACGAGATAGATTCCATGGGGTACTTTGACGTGTCCAGCCAGAGGCGCGTGGAGAATACGGAGTCCTGCCTTATACTCCCCGCCAGGGAAGCGCCGGTGACGGCGGCGAAGGGCGGCGCGGAGGGGCTTGCCGCGCGCATGGATGCCTACGGCAAGCGGCTCATGAAGAAAAAGAGCGTGGGGCGGGAGCTTTTGGAGAACGTGCTTGCCGACCTAAAGCGCGTTCAGGACGGGCGCGGTCTCCCAGCCTCCGACAGGTACTTGGACCTCATATACGAGCCGGCGTCGGGGATAGACTACCTGCCGCGGGACGCCGTCGTTGTGATGTGCGAGCCCTCAAGACTTGCTGAGCGGGCGAAAAACTTTATCTGGCAGTTGGGGCAGGACATGACCTCCTTGAAGGAGGGGAACATCACCGACGGCGGACCGGAGAGGCTCATTGAGGATTGGGAGTCCGCGGTGGAGAGGCTTTCGGACTTCCCGGTGGTGATGATGGCGAGCTTCACCCAGAGCCAGTACCCGCTGCGCCCCAAAACCCTGGCGACGCTCACGGCAAAGCAGCTGCCCAGCTACGGCGGGAGCATGGAGACGGCGGTCTCCGACATCGACCACTACCGCAAGACGGGCTACAGCGTGGTGGCGCTGGTGAGGGACAAGGGCAGAGGCGAGGTGCTCCACGACAAGCTCCGGGAAAAGGGCGTGAGCGCCGCATACAGTTTTGAGCTCCCGGAGCTTCCCGAAAAGGGCGTGGTGTATATATCACTGGGGTCCCTTTCGGCGGGGCTTGAATACCCCGGAATGAAGCTTGCGATAATCACCGAGGGGCTTGCCGCCCAAGGGCTTTTCCGCCGGAGGGCAAAGAAAAAGCTCCCGTCAAACAGGCAGAAGCTTGACAGCTTCACGGATCTGAGCCCAGGGGACCTGGTGGTACACGAGGTATATGGCATCGGGCGCTTTGTGGGCATGGTCAAGCGCGAGGTGGACGGGGCGTTGAAGGACTATATACAGATAGCCTACGCCGGGACGGACCGGCTCTTTGTGCCCGCCACGAAGCTGGACGCGGTGTCAAAATATATAGGCGCGGGAGAGGACGCGCCGGTAAAGCTCTCAAAGCTGGGCGGCACCGACTGGGCGAAGGCGAAGAGCAAGGCGAAGGCGGCGGTGAAGGACCTGGCGGACGGGCTTTTGAAGCTCCAGGCTGAGCGGCAGAAGGCAACGGGCTACGCCTTTTCCCCGGACACACCATGGCAGAGGGAGTTTGAGGACAACTTTGAGTACCAGGAGACCGACGACCAGCTCAGGGCGATACGGGAGATAAAGGCGGATATGGAGAGCGCCGTGCCCATGGACAGGCTTCTGTGCGGAGACGTGGGCTACGGGAAGACGGAGGTGGCGCTCAGGGCCGTGATGAAGTGCGTCATGGACGGGAAGCAGGCGGCGATACTCGTGCCCACCACGGTCCTGGCGCAGCAGCACTACCAGACGGCGGCTCGGAGATTCGACGGGTTCCCCGTATCCATCGAGGTGCTGAGCCGCTTCCGCTCCGCCGCGCAGATAAAAAAGGCCCTCCAGGGGTTGGAGGACGGGACGGTGGACATCGTGATAGGCACCCACAAGCTTTTGCAGAAGGACGTACACTTCAAAAGGCTGGGGCTGCTGGTGGTGGATGAGGAGCAACGCTTCGGGGTCCAGCACAAGGAGAGGCTGAAGGAGCTCTCCCGAAAGGTGGACGTGCTGACGCTCTCCGCCACGCCCATACCCAGGACGCTGAACATGGCGCTGTCCGGCGTGCGGGACATGTCCACCATCGAGGAGCCGCCCTCGGACCGGCAGCCGGTGCAGACGTATGTGATGGAGCACGACTGGTCGGTGCTCGCCGACGCCATACGCCGCGAGGTCTCCCGCGGGGGGCAGGTGTACTACCTCCACAACCGGGTGGACAACATCGAGCGGACGGCGGCGCAGATACGCGAGCTTGTGGAGGGCGTGACCGTTGCCGTCGCCCACGGGAAGATGGACGAGGAGCAGCTGGGAAGCGTCATGGAGGCGATGCAGGCGGGGGACGTGCAGGTGTTGGTTTGCACCACCATAATCGAGACGGGTATCGACATACCCAACGTCAACACGCTGATAATCGAGGACGCGGACAAGATGGGGCTTGCGCAGCTCCACCAGATACGCGGGCGCGTGGGCAGGTCCAGCCGCCGAGCGTTTGCCTACTTCACCTTCCGGCGGGACAAGGTGCTCACCGAGGTGGCGGAAAAGCGGCTCTCGGCAATAAGGGAGTTCGCGGAGTTCAACTCCGGCTTCAAAATAGCCATGCGCGACCTGGAGATCCGGGGCGCCGGGAATATCCTGGGCGCGGAGCAGTCGGGGCACATGATGAGCGTGGGGTACGATATGTACCTAAAGCTGCTGGAGGAGGCGGTACACGAGGAGAAGGGGGAAAAGATACCCGAAAAGCCGGAGTGCGCGGCGGATCTGGCGGTGTCGGCTAACATACCGGAAAGCTACGTGGCAAGCGCCGAGCAGAGAATGGACCTGTACAGGCGGATCGCCCATATACGCACCGAGGAGGACGCGGACGACATGACGGACGAGCTCATCGACAGGTTCGGCGACCCGCCCGCCGAGGTCAATTCCCTCATTCACATTGCCCTTTTGCGGGGCGAGGCGGCAGACACGGGCATTTCGGAGATAAGCCAAAAGCAGGGGCGGCTCATTTTCTCCATCAAAGATTTTGAGATGGACCGGGTGTCGCGCCTCTACTCCCTGCCCTTCTACAAAAACCGCGTGAAGATCGAAGCGGGGTTGAAGCCCGCGATTTCCCTGAAGCTCCGACCGGGCGAAAGACCTTTAAACGCCGCGGTGACGTTTGTGAGGGATTATAAAAGCGCATAAAACCCGAAAAGGACGGCTTTTGCCGTCCTTTTTGCTTATTTTTCAGAGATTTTGCCGGGGTGGGGAGACGGGGATTTGGGGTTGCGGAGGATGGTTTCTACGCCGGTGGCGGGGGAGCCGTCTGGGAGGGGGACGGTGGGAGTGGTTATAGGGGTGAAGCCCAGCTTTTCATGGAGGCGGCGGGAGGGCTCGTTGAAGGTGAAGTAGCCTGAATTTACGTAATCCACGCCGCGCTTTTCAAATAGATAGTCCACCACCGCGCCCACGGCCTCCGAGGCGTAACCCCGGCGGCGGTAGCTCCCGGCCACGCAGAACGTGAGAGTCCGCCCCTCCAGGCCCGTAAGCTCCGGCAGATTCCCTATCTCCGGGAAATTTCCGACGATGAGGTGCCCTATGCACTTCCCCTCCTCCCGTAGGACTATGGCATAAAATCGCTTTTCGTTGACCATCAACCACTCAAAGGCCTCCCGTGCCTCCGTCTCATTCACGGGGCACCAGGTACCCAGCATCCGGCAGCACTCAGGGTCCATGCCGTATTCCCGCCAGTCGGGATAGTCCTCCTCTGTCATGTGGCGTATCGTCAGACGCGGTGTCTCAAGGAACAACTTTTTCCAACTCCTTCCGCGATTATTTCAGATTGTGAATGATTTTACCATTTAACGCGGTATATGTCAATGGCTTAACGGCGAAAAATGAAAAAATTACAAAAACTAATTGGGCGCGGCTGAGGCAAAATAAATTTGAAATTTTCTTTTCGGGTGATGATATGCGCAGAGAGACATCACGTGCCGCGCCGCAGGTGGGGGAGAACTCGCCTGTGACGGTGGCGGCGGTGGAGAAGGTATTTGAAAACTGCTACGACTTTGAATCAAGGGAGCTGCTCATCGGGGGCGCGCCGGGGAGGACGGCGCGGCTTTGCTTCATTGACGGGCTGGTATCCGGCTCGGACGTGGCGGAACAGGTGATAAAGCCCCTTACGGACCCGGAGCGGTTCGGGGGGTGCAAGGGCGCCGGGGAGGTAATAGCCATGCTCCTGGGCGGGTCGGTGTACGTCTACACCGCCAAGAGCAGGACGCAGCTGGGGGACCTGGCGGGGGATCTGCTCAACGGCTTCTGCGCCCTCATATTCGACGCGGAGCGCACGGCGGTGACCTTTGAGGTCAAGAGCCAGCAGAGGCGGAGCGTGGAAGCGCCCAAGGAGGAAAAGGTGGTGAAGGGCGCAAAGGACGCCTTTGTGGAGACGATGAAGATAAACACCACCCTGGTGCGCCGAAAGCTTCGGAACCCGCATTTGAAGATAAAGGAATATAGCCTTGGCACGCGGGCGGACACGGCGGCGACGCTCATATACATCGAGGGCTTCACCAACGAGGGGATTGTCGCCGAGGCGGAGCGGAGGCTTTCGAATATAAACGTGGAGGGGGCGCTTACAAGCGCCGCCATTGAGGAAAACATCGTGGACAACCCCAGATCCCCCTTCCCCCAGGTGATAACCACCGAGAGGTCGGACAAGTTCTGCATGAACATCCTGGAGGGGCGCGTGGGGATGCTCGTGGACGGCCTGCCCCTGGGTTTTTTGGCTCCGGGAACGTTTTCGCAGTTCATGAAGGTGCCGGAGGACCACTCTGGGCACTTTATCGTCGCCTCCTGCCTGACGCTGCTCCGATACCTCGCCGTGGCTCTGACGCTCCTGGCGCCGGCGTTTTACGTGGCGGTGGCGATGTACCACCAGGAGATGATACCCACCCGCCTCATGCAGTCCATGATAGAGGCGAAGCAGCAGGTGCCCTTCCCCACGGCGGCGGAGGCGATAATGATGCTCCTGGCCTTTGAGCTTTTGCAGGAGGCAGGGATACGGCTGCCAAGCCCCATAGGGGAGACGGTGTCCATAATCGGCGCACTCATCGTGGGGCAGTCGGCGGTGGAGGCGAGCGTAGTGTCGCCGGTGGTAGTGGTGGTGATAGCCCTGGCGGGGATAGCCGGGTACACCATGCCCAACCTGGATATGGGCTCGGCGCTGAGGCTGTGCAGGTTCCTGCTGGTCCTCGCCGCCATAGCGCTGGGTATGTTCGGTGTGGCGCTGGGGTGCGCGCTTTTGGTCTATCACCTGTCGTCCCTGGAGAGCTACGGCGTGCCGTATATGTCCCCCTTCGCCGGGAGCGAGGGAAGGCACGTATCCCGTGCGCTTTTCAGGCACAGCATGACGGACAAAAAGGATCGGGAGCCGGAGCTGAAGACCGGCGGCGGAGGGGAGGCAAAGCTGTGAAAAGAGCGGTTTTTCTTTCACTGGCGGTGTGCCTTGCCCTGACGGGCTGTTCCTCAGGGCTCACCATTTTTTCCAACTACCGAAGGCTTGAGATGATCGAGCTTGTGCGCACCGTCACCGTGGACGCGGCGGAGGACGGGGTAAACGTGTCCATCTGCGGCACCGCCGGCGAGAAGCAGGAGGCGCGGATGTACCAAAACACCGGCCCCTCCATCGGCGTCGCCATGAACGAGCTCACGCTTATGCCCTTGGGCAGGCAGGCGATACTCTCCCACACGGAGAGTATGCTCATAGGCGAGGACGCCGCCAAAACGCGGCTTGACGAGGTTTTGGATTACGTGGAACGCTTTTCGGAAATGCGCCTTGACACGGGGCTGTTCATCGTCCGGGACGGCACCGCCCTGGACCTTGTCTCCGGCGTCGCCGGAAAGGAGACCCCCGCGGCGGATGTGGTGGCGGGACTTGCGGAGAACATGCCCAAGGTTGGGGAGGGGTACGTCTTCTCCTGTCGGGAGATCGCGGCGTCGCTTTCGGAAAACGGCTGCGCCCTCATCCAGTGCGTCCGGGGCGAGAAGGAGGAGAAGCTCTTTGAGGACCGGGGAGACTTGAACATCAAGCCCGCGGGCTTCGCCGTCATGCTCCCCGATTCCACCGCCGGATACCTGACGGAGGAGGAGACGCTGGGCGCCATGCTGATTTTGGGGAAATACGAGTCCCACAACCTGGACGTTCCCGTGGAGGACGCGGTGCTCACGGTGTCAGTGGACCTGGTAAAGCCAAAAATACGCCCTGTTTTTTCCGACAGCGGGGAGCTGGAGAGGATACGGCTGGAGTTGGAGCTTCAGTCCAACCTTGTGAGTATGGACGGGCTGGCAGACCTACGGGACGAAAAGCTCCGGCGCAAGGTGGAGGAAAAGCTTTCGGAGCTCATGGGCGGGGCGCTGGAAAAGGTATTGGAGCGGGAGAGGACGCTGGGGCTCGATTTTCTGGACCTGGAGGGCATATGCGAGCGGCGGGAGCCGATAAAGATGGAGGATATGCCCCAACGCTGGGAGGACATTTTTACCGCCCTGCCCGTGGACGTGAGCGTGAAAAGCGTGCTCATGCGCACCTATGACATCATCGACCCGCCGGAGATAAGCGGAAAGGAGGAGGGAAGTCCGTGGGAAAAACTGACAGAATCACTGAGAGGCAGCTGAGGGTACTGCTGTTTGTAAGCCTGCTGTCGCCGATGATACGCATACTGCCCTCCGCCGCCGTCATGCTGGGGGGCAGGGCGGCGTGGCTTTCGCCCATTGCCGCCTTTGCCGCGGGAGCGGCGCTGCTGGCGCTCACAAGGGCGCTGAGGAAAAACGCCCCGGAGGGGCTGGGGCTCCAGGATATGGCGATGCTGGGTCTGGGTCCCGTGGCGGGGCGAGTCTTTGGGGTGCTGAGCGCCCTGTGGCTCACCTATTACGGGGGCTTTCTGGCGCGTTCGGCGGCGGAAAGGCTTCTCTCCACCGTCTACCCCAACGGGAACACGCCGGTGTTCATCGTGGTGATGCTCCTGGCGGCGGTGCTGACGGCTTCGGGGCTCACAAAGACCGTCTCGCGCACGGCGGAGGTGCTTATGCCCATACTTTTGGGGGTCATAGCGGTGGTGCTGGTCTTCGCCGCGCCCGACATATCCGCCGAAAACCTTCTGCCGGTGACCTACCGAAGCTGGCGGGACATTTTGTACGGCGCGGCGCCCATCTTCAACGTGACGGCGGGCTTCGGGTATTTCCTGTTCCTGCGGGGACACGTCACGGCGGAAAGGGCGGTGCGGCCCACCGCGTTCCCCTGGCTTGCGATACTGTCCCTCATTGCCCTCGCGGTGACGTTTTTCACCCTGGGGACGCTGGGGGAGAGCCTTTCCATCACCATGGAGAACGCCTTTTTCATGGTGATACGCAACATCAAGGTCTTCGGCGTCATCGAGCGCGTGGAGGCGGTGGTGGTGGCGATATGGATAGTGACGGACTTCATATTCCTCACGTCGATACTGATGATAGTGGCGGAGATCTGGAAAACCGTCACGGGGGTCAAACGCCGCTCCTTCTTCGTGCCGCCCACCGCCATACTCTCCGGCGCCGCGGCGTTTTTGACGGCGAGGGACGCCTTTGAGTTCCTGCGCCTTTCGGAGTTCATCGTGCCGGCGATAAGCCTTGCGTTCACTGTTGTGCTGATCCCCGCCGTCATGGCGGTGGGAAAGCTGAGAAAGAAATACTGAGGTGATAAAAATGGACAGAAAAAAGCTCACGGCGTCGCTTTTGGCGGTCTTTGCCGTGAACGTGCTCCTTATTTGTTTGTTCCAGGCGGCGCCCGACGCCTACGCCGAGAGCTGGAAGCGCGGGTCCTCCGGGGAGACGGTGAAGAAGATACAGCAGCGCCTCTCCGATTGGGGCTACTACTCCGGCGCGGCGGACGGGATATACGGCTCCCGCACCGAGGAGGCGGTAAAGCGGTTCCAGAAGAAAAACGGGCTGACGCCCGACGGCGTCGCGGGTCCCGCGACCTTGGCGGCGATAGGTCTGCCCTCCGGCTCCTCCGGCGGGAGCGCCGGCGGCTCGGCGGACCTCAACCTTCTGGCGCGGCTCATATCCGCCGAGGCCCGCGGCGAGCCCTACTCCGGGCAGGTGGCGGTGGGGGCGGTGGTGCTCAACCGCATGGAGCACCCCTCCTTCCCCTCCACCATGTCCGGAGTCATATACCAGAAGGGCGCCTTCTCCTGCCTGGACGACGGGCAGTTCAACGAGCCCGTGGCGGAGAGCGCCTACCGGGCGGCGCGGGAGGCGCTGAACGGCTGGGACCCCTCCGGCGGGGCGATATATTATTTCAACCCCGCCACGGCGACCAGCAAGTGGATATGGTCAAGGCCGCAGCTCGTGACCATAGGAAAGCACCGCTTCTGCAAATAGCGTTTACGAATCTTAAAGGGAGATTATATCACTCCGCGAAAAGCGGGGTGGAGAGGTACCTGTCGCCGGTGTCGGGCAGGAGGGCGACCACGGTTTTTCCGGCGTACTCCGGCTTTTTCGCAAGCTCCAGGGCGGCGTGGAGGGCGGCGCCGGAGGAGATGCCCACCAAAACGCCCTCCTTTTTGCCGATGAGCCTGCCGGCGGCAAAGGCGTCCTCGGCGCTGACGCGGACTATCTCGTCATAAATTTCGGTGTTCAGCACCTCCGGGACAAAGCCCGCGCCGATGCCCTGTATCTTGTGGGGGCCCGCCTGTCCGCCGGAGAGCACCGGGGAGGCGTCCGGCTCCACAGCCACCACGCGGACAGAGGGTTTTTTACCCTTCAGGTACTCACCCACGCCGGTCACCGTTCCGCCGGTGCCAACGCCCGCCACAAACACGTCCACCTCGCCGTCGGTGTCCTCCCATATCTCGGGACCCGTGGTGGAGCGGTGGATGGCGGGGTTGGCGGGGTTGACGAACTGCCCGGGAATAAAGGAATCCGGCAGCTCGCGGGCAAGCTCCTCCGCCTTTGCTATGGCGCCCTTCATGCCCTTTGCGCCCTCGGTGAGCACAAGCTCCGCGCCGTAGGCGCGCATCAGCTGACGGCGCTCCACGGACATGGTCTCCGGCATGACGATTATGGTGCGGTAGCCCCTGGCGGCGGCGACGGCGGCAAGCCCTATGCCGGTGTTGCCGGAGGTGGGCTCGATTATGACGGAGCCCGGCTTCAGCGCGCCCCGCGCCTCGGCGTCGTCTATCATCGCCTTCGCGACCCTGTCCTTCACAGAGCCCGCGGGGTTAAAATACTCAAGCTTTACCAGGACCCTGGCGCCAAGCCCCTGGGCCTTTTCGATGTTCGTGATCTCCAAAAGCGGAGTTTTGCCGATGAGCTCATCGGCGGAGCGGTAGATTTTGGACATGATTTTTTCCTCCTTGAAATTAGCCGCGCCATCGGGCGCTTTATACTAATATCTAATTAAAATAAGCCATTCGCGCCGGTCTTTTTCGCGCCATGCCGCGTCAGCCGCCTTGGAAATACATACAGTATTCCCTGCGGCGCCTTCCTTGCCTGACGCGAAAAATACTCGCCGCTCGGTGTCTCCTTTTAAAAAGATATTAGTATTATTATTTTATGTGTTAAACCTATCTTTGTGATAGGTTTATAGGGATTATAGCGCCGGCGGGAGAGTTTGTCAAGCGGTTTTGCAAATATTTTATTGAAAAACCACAAACCCCGCTGTATAATGGGTTTATTCGATTTTGGGGGTGGTTTTCTGTGCCCATGATTTCCACCAAGGGGCGGTACGCCCTGCGGGTGATGGTCGATATGGCGGAGCACGCGGGGGAGGGGTACCTGCCTCTGCGGGACATCGCCCAAAGGCAGGAGATCTCAGAGAAGTATTTGGAGAGCATACTGAAGACGCTGGTGAAGAACAGGCTCCTTTCGGGTCTGCGTGGGAAGGGCGGCGGTTACAGGCTGACCCGTGCGCCGGAGGACTACACCGTGGAGGAGATACTGCGGCTCACCGAGGATTCCCTGGCGCCGGTGGCGTGCCTTGAGGAGGACGCCGAGCCCTGTCCCCGCGCCTCGCACTGCCGGACCCTGGGGCTGTGGACGGGGCTTTACGGGGTCATCGAAAAGTATTTGAGCTCCGTGACCCTCGCCGACCTCATAGCCGGCTCCGACGGGGGAAATTACGTCATCTGAACGACATGCGCGATAAGCCTTGACCGGCGAAGGCGGCGGGGGTATAATAGCTTCATTCCGTCACAAATGGGCTGTGCTTTTTTCAGTCCGGCGAAAAGTAAGGAGGGAATTTGTTTGAACCTGTTTGAAATAGGGCTTTTGGACGCGGTGCAGAACATAAGGACGCCCTTCGGGGATTGGTTCATGCCGCTTGTAACGAAGCTGGGCGACGGGGGGATATTCTGGATAATCGCCACTGTCGCGCTGCTCATCTTTCCAAGGACCCGCAGGCTGGGGTTTGCGTGCGCCGTGGCGCTGATAATAGACGTGGCGCTGTGCAACGGGCTCATAAAGAACCTGGTGGCGCGGACCCGGCCCTACGTAGTGAATCCGGACATAGTCCTTTTGATACCGAAGCCGGGGGAGTTCTCCTTCCCCTCGGGTCACGCGGCGGCGTCCTTCACCTTTGTGGGGGCGCTGTACTTCAGCAGATCAAGGCTCTGGATACCCTCCTGCGTGCTGGCGGCAGTCGTCGCCTTCTCCAGGATATATCTTTATGTGCACTACCCCACCGACATTCTCGGAGGGATAGTTTTCGGGGTCCTTTTCGGATTCCTGGGCGCGCTTCTGGCGCGAAAGCTCACGGAGCTTATTAAAAAGAAAAGGGGTGCTTCTGATGGTCCCGACGCCGAGTGAGGCTTACGAGATAACGAAAAAGTACAACGAGGGCGAGTTCCACCTCTCCCACGCGCGCATCGTGGGGGACGTGATGGAGTGGTACGCCAAAAATCTGGGCTTTGGCGCCGAGGCGGACTACTGGAAGGCGGTGGGGCTTCTCCACGACGTGGATTTTGAGCTCTACCCGGAGCAGCACTGCCAAAAGGCTCCTGAGCTTCTCAGGGAGAACGGCGTTGACGAGTCCGTGATTCGCTCCGTTGTAAGTCACGGGTACGGCATATGCTCCGACGTAAAGCCTGAGCACACCATGGAGAAGGTTCTCTTTGCCGCGGACGAGCTGACGGGGCTCATCGGGGCCGTGGCGATCATGCGGCCGTCAAAGAGCGTCGGCGATCTGGAGGTAAAGTCCGTCAAGAAGAAATTCAAGGACAAAAAATTTGCCGCGGGCTGTGACCGGGAGGTCATCCAGCGGGGCGCGGAGGAGCTTGGCTGGACCCTGGACGAGCTCATTGAAAGGACGATCCTCGCCATGCGGGAAAGCCCCAATGTCGCCTGATGGCAAGGGTCCTGGTGGCTATGAGCGGCGGGGTAGACTCCTCCGTCGCGGCGTATCTTTTGAAAAAACAGGGCTTTGACTGCGTGGGCGTCACCATGCGCCTTTACGACAACGCCCTTTTGGGGCTGGAGGGGGAGAGCACCTGCTGTTCCGTGGATGACGTGGAGGACGCGCGCTCCGTGTGCGCAAGGCTGGGGATACCCTTCCTCACGCTGGACCTGGCGTGTGAGTTCAAGTCTCATGTGATAGACAAGTTCGTTCGGGAATATGAGCTGGGCAGGACGCCCAACCCCTGCATCGACTGCAACAGGTACATGAAGTTTTCCCGGCTCCTTGACTACGCCCGGACCGTGGAATGCGAATATATCGCCACGGGGCATTACGCCCGCAGGCTTGAGGGACCCGTGCTCAAAAAGGCGTATGACAGCTCAAAGGACCAGAGCTACGTGCTGGCGCAGCTCACGCCGGAGCAGCTTTCCCACACGCTTTTTCCCCTGGGCGAGCTCACCAAGAGCCAGGTGCGGGCTGTCGCTGAGGAACAGGGCTTTATCAATGCCCGCAAGAGGGAGAGCCAGGACATCTGCTTTGTGCCGGACGGGGATTACCTGGCGTTCATGGATCGCTTCACCGGCAGGAAAAGCGAGCCTGGGGCGCTGGTGGACGAGAGCGGAAGGGTGCTGGGGACCCACCGGGGTGCGGCGGGTTACACCGTGGGACAGCGCCGCGGGCTTGGGATCGCGGCGGAGAGGCCGCTGTATGTCAAGTCCAAGGACATGGAGAATAATACCGTCACCGTGTGCTTTGAGGAGGGGCTTTACTCCCGCTCCTGCCGGGTGACGGATTTCAACTGGATAGTAAAGCCAGAGACGCTCCCCGTAAGCTGTACCGCGAAGCTCAGGTACAGGCAGAGGGAGGAGCCGTGCTCCGCCGGCGTTTTGGAAAACGGCGACGTGACGCTGAGCTTTGAAAAGCCCCAGAGGGCCGTCACCTGCGGGCAGGCGGCGGTGCTCTATCTGGGGGACACGGTTTTGGGCGGCGGGACCATAGCCTCGGCGTGACGCCCACCGGCGGCAATTGTCCGGAGCCTGGAAAGGAGCGAATATATGAGCTGCAACTTTTTCGCGCTTATCTCGCGCATGAAGAATATCGACCGCTGGGCGCTTATGCGCAACGCGGACCGGGAGAACGTGATGGAGCACTCCCACATGGTGGCGGTACTTGCCCACGCCCTGGCGGTGATCAGGCGGGACGTGCTGGGCGTCCCCTGCTCCCCGGACAGATGCGCCGCGGCTGCGCTTTTCCACGACGCTCCGGAGATCTTCACCGGCGACATGCCCACCCCCGTGAAGTACCACGACCCGGAGATGATCGCCGCCTACAGGCGTGTGGAGGAGGGCGCAATAGCCAAGCTTGTGGGGGGACTTCCGGAGGTCATGCGCCCGGAGTACGAGGCGCTTTTGCGCGACGAGGGGGGCGTCCGGGACATCGTCAAGGCGGCGGACAAGCTCTCGGCGTACATAAAGTGCCTTGAGGAGCTGAAAACCGGCAACCTGGAGTTCAAAAACGCCGCGGAGTCCACCAGGAAAAAGCTGTGCGGCATGAATATGCCGGAGGTGGACTATTTTCTTGACAACTTCATCGGCGCCTTTGAGAAGACCATCGACGAGCTGAGCGTATAGCGTATAAGGAGGACAAAATGAAAGCGATAGTGACAGTCATCGGAAAGGACACAATGGGCATAATCGCCAACGTGTGCTCGCTTCTGGCGCAGAACGGCGTCAACGTGCTGGACATATCCCAGACGGTTATGAGGGAGTATTTCACCATGATCATGCTGGTGGATACCGCCGGGTGCCGGGTGGATTTTGCCAGCCTCGCCGATATTTTGAAAAAGGACGGCGAGGAGCACGGGCTGGACATACGCATCCAGCGCGAGGACATCTTTGAGGCAATGCACAGGATCTAAGGTGACACAATGATTACAACAAGCGAAATACTTGAAACGATTGAGATGATAAGCCAGCAGCACCTTGACATACGCACAATAACCATGGGCATATCCCTGCGGGACTGCGGAAGACCGGACGTCAAGGACTGCTGCGGCAGGATATACGACAAGATAACGAAAAGAGCGGAGAAGCTTGTAAAGACAGGTGAGGACATCGAGAGGGAATTCGGGATACCCATCGTCAACAAGCGCATATCCGTGACGCCCGTCGCCATCGCCTGCGAGTGCTGTGAGACGGAGGATTACGCCGTCTTTGCCCGCACACTGGACAGGGCGGCAAAGGAGGTGGGCGTAAACTTCATCGGGGGCTTCTCCGCGCTGGTCCAAAAGGGCTTCACAGTCGGCGACGAGAGGCTCATAAGGTCCATCCCCGAGGCTCTTTGCTCCACCGAGCGCGTCTGCTCCAGCGTCAACGTGGGCTCCACCCGCGCCGGCATAAATATGGACGCCGTGGCGCTGATGGGGAGGATAGTCAAGGAAACCGCCGATATGTCCGGGGGACAGGGCTGCGCCAAGCTTGTGGTGTTTTGCAACGCCGTAGAGGACAACCCCTTCATGGCGGGGGCGTTCCACGGCACAGGCGAGCCGGAGTGCGTGATAAACGTGGGTGTATCGGGTCCCGGTGTGGTACACTCGGCACTAAAAAGGTGCGCGGGTCAGCCCTTCCACGTGGCTGCGGAGACAATAAAAAAAACGGCCTTCCGCGTCACGCGCATGGGCGAGCTGGTGGCGCAGGAGGCTTCAAAACGGCTGGGCGTGCCCTTCGGGATAGTTGACCTGAGTCTCGCCCCGACGCCGGCTGTGGGGGACTCCGTGGCGGATATTCTTGAGGAGCTGGGTCTTGAGTCCGTTGGCGCTCCCGGCACCACGGCGGCGCTGGCGCTTCTCAACGACGCGGTGAAAAAAGGCGGCGTGATGGCCTCCTCCAACGTGGGCGGGCTCTCCGGCGCGTTTATACCCGTCTCCGAGGACGCGGGAATGATAAGGGCAGCGGCGGCGGGCAGGCTGACCATTGAAAAGCTGGAGGCGATGACCTGCGTCTGCTCCGTGGGGCTGGACATGATAGCCGTCCCGGGCGACACTTCCGCCTCCTCCATCTCCGCCATTATAGCTGACGAGGCGGCAATAGGAATGATAAACCAGAAGACCACGGCGGTGAGAGTCATACCCGTCCCCGGAAAGGGCGTCGGGGACTTCGTCGATTTCGGCGGTCTCTTGGGAAGGGCTCCTGTGATGGCAGTCAACCCCGCGGGGAGTGAAAAATTCATCGCCCGCGGCGGCAGAATACCGGCGCCCATAAATTCATTAAAAAACTGACAAAGGCTCACGGGCGGGGAAACCTGAATTTTTCGGGTTCCCCGCCCTCTTTTCAACTTATTTTTTCTTGCAATATTGCGGTTTTTTTGGTATAATGATTCTTACTGTTTATGATGCCGATATGCCGCCTTTCGCGGCTTTGTAGAAAGGGCCGGTGAAAAGAAAGACATGAATTCTATTGACGATATATGGCAAAGTGTGCTGGAGCTCATGGGTCAGGAGCTTACGCCCGTGGCGATAAACACCTGGTTTGGTGAGTGCAGGCCGGTGGCGCTTTCCGACTCGGGGCTCACGCTTTGCGTGCCCTCAGAATTTAAAAGAAACGTCATCGCGGCGAGGTTCATGGCTCCCATAAGGGCTGCGCTGGGTCAGATCTTTTCCGGGGAGATGGACGTATTTCTCACCGGCGAGGAGGAGCTTGACGGGGATGCCGACAAGATCGCGGAAACTGCCGATCCGGAGGAATACACATTTGAAAAGTTCGTGGTAGGACCGTCAAACAAGTTCGCCCACGCCGCGAGCCTTGCCGTAGCCGAGGGGCAGACCACAAACTACAATCCCCTCTTCATTTACGGCGATTCCGGTCTCGGAAAGACCCACCTTCTTTACGCCATACGCCACGAGGTGGCAAAGCGGCACCCGGAGTACAACATCGTCTTCGTCCGGGGCGGGGACTTTATGAACGAGCTTATCACCGCCATTCAGACCGGCAAAAACAAGGAATTCCGTGAAAAATACCGCAGCGCGGACCTGTTTCTCATAGATGATATTCAGACCGTAGCGGGTAAGACGTCAACTCAGGACGAGATGTTCCACACCTTCAACACCCTCTACGAATCCAACAAGCAGATGGTGTTTACCTCCGACCAGCCGCCCTCCGAAATGCCCACCCTGGCGGACAGGCTCAGAACAAGGTTCGAGTCCGGGCTTCTGGCGGATATTCAACCGCCGGATTTTGAAACCCGCGCGGCGATAATCAGGAACAAATCCATGAAGCTGGGACTTGTCCTGTCAAACGACGTAGTCAACTATATCGCCGAAAACATGACCTCCAATGTGCGCCAGCTTGAGGGAGCGGTGCTGAAAATAAGGGCGAAGAGTGAGCTTATGGAGATGCCCATGACCGTAAGCGAGGTCTCAAAGCTCCTCAAGGACATGTTCCGTCAAAAATCCCCCTACGTCCCCACGCCCGATGACATCATAAACGAGACAGCGAAATATTACTCTATCACACCCGAGGACGTCAAGGGTCAGAGGCGGACGAGAAATACGGCGCTGGCAAGGCAGATTGCCATGTATGAGATACGAAAGCTGACGAATTTGTCGCTTCAAGACATTGGCAACATATTTGAGGGGCGTGACCACACCACGGTTTTATCCAGCATTCAGAAAATTGAAAACTCCATAGCGTCCAATCAGGAGTTTGCCCAGATGGTCAAAGACATAACGGCAAATATAAACGCGGTCAAATAAAGGTTTTCAACAGAAAAATGTTTGTTTATGTTTTGTTGTGTTGAAAACGGGCGCGGGCTGAAAATTGCTGTGGAAAAAAAAAAAAGAAAGTCCACAGGAAGAGATTTGTGAAAAACCTTGAAAAACCCGATAAAGGAGGGGTTTTCCACATAAATTTTCCCTACTACTAATACTACTGAAATAAAAATCTATATTTTCTATAATAAAAAAGATTTACCAAGGAGGAACGGAAAATGAAATTTTCCTGCGAAAAAAATGAGCTCGCCAACGCCGTGACCATCGCCTCCCGTGCCGCGGCGACAAAGAGCGCCGTGCCCAGCCTGGAGGGGCTTCTTATCGAGGCGTCCTCAGACCTTACGGTGTGGGGATACAATCAGAAGACAGGTATCCGCTCCACCATCGCCGCCGATGTGACGGAGGAGGGGTCCATCGTCATAAACGCCCGACTCTTTGGCGACATCATCCGCAAGCTTCCCGACGATATAGTATATATGACCGTAAACGATAAGTTTATGATAAATATTCGTTGCGCCACCAGCGAGTACAACATCACGGGGCTTTCCGCCGACGAGTACCCGGAGCTTCCTGTCACGGACTATCAGAATTCAATTTACATGAAGGAGAAGGACATCAAGTCCATGATAGCGGAGACAAACTTCGCGGTCATGGAAAATGAGGCGCGGCCCATATATACAGGCGCGCTCTTTGAGGTGGACAACGACATTCTAACCGTGGTGGCGGTGGACGGCTTCCGTCTCGCATTGCGTCGGGAGAGAGTGGAGAAGACTGAGATAGGAAAAATATCCTTTGTGGTGCCCGGCGCCGCCCTCACAGAGGTGGAGAGAATAGCCGGCGAGTCCGACGAGCTTGTGAAGATAACGCTGGGAACCTCCCACGTGATGTTTACGCTTGAAAACAACATGCTCATCGCCAGAAGGCTTGAGGGGGAGTTCCTCAATTACCGCAACTCCATTCCACAGAACGGCAAATACAGCGTGGAGGGAAACAGGAAGGACCTTATAAACGCCGTAGAGCGCGTTTCGCTTATTATCAGCGATAAGTTTAAGAGCCCCGTGCGGTGCTGCTTCGGGGACAATGTGTTGAAGGTCTCCACCGCCACAACCCTTGGCAAGGCTGCCGACGAATGCGGCGTTTCGGGGGACGGAGAGAATCTGGAGATCGGCTTCAACAATCGCTACATCCTGGACGCGCTTAGGGCGGCGCCAGCGGATACCGTCAGGTTCCAGCTCTCCACCAGCGTGTCCCCGTGCGTCATAGTACCCGCCGACGGCAGCAAGAATTTTCTCTACATGATACTTCCCGTGAGGCTCAGGGCAAATGAAGGTTAAGGTAACTGTAAGGCGAAGGGAACCGGAGGCTGAAAGTGTCGAGATCGGCACTCCCTTTATAAAGCTTGGGGACTTTCTGAAATTCTCCAACGTGGCGGAGTCCGGCGGCATGGCGAAAAATATGGTAGCCGACGGTGAGGCAAGCGTAAACGGAGAGGTGTGTTTTCAGAGGGGAAAAAAGCTCGTACCCGGCGACACCGTTGAGGTGGGCGGCCGCAGATACCGGGTGGCGGCGGGGTCCTGATGTTTATTGACACAATAGAGCTCCAGGGCTTCCGCAATTACAAAGATTCCGCGGCGGGCTTCAGCCGGGAGATAAACGTTATAACCGGTAAAAACGCCCAGGGAAAGACAAACCTGCTGGAGGCAATTTTTACTCTTTGCACGGGAAAGAGTTTCCGCGCCCGCTCCGACAGGGAACTCATCGGTTTTGAGAGGGAGGACGCGCGGCTATACGCCGCCGGGGAGTCCGACGGCAGGGAAAAACGGGTGGAGATTCGGCTTTACAGGGGCCGGCGCCGGGAGATGGCGGTAAATTCCGTAAAGCGGAAAACGGCCCAGGACTTTGCCGGAGCCTTCTCCGCGGTGCTTTTTTGCCCGGAGGACCTGGAGCTCATCCGCGGAGGCGCCTCCGAGCGGCGCCGGCTCATGGACATGTGTATAAGCCAGCTCCGCCCAAGGTACGCCGCGGCTCTTGCGGAGTTCAACAGGGCTTACGAGGGGAAGACGCGGCTTTTGAAGGATTGCGAGGAAAACCCCTCTCTCCTGCCGCTTTTGGAGGAATACGACTACCGCCTTGCCCAGATGAGCGCGGAGCTCATACATTATCGGGCGCGTTTTGTGGATAGCCTCGCTCCAGAGTGCGCCAGGATACACGCGGAATTTTCCGGCGGGGAACAGCTTGAAGTGAAATACACCACCGTCAAGACCATTGACGACCCAAAGCGCACGGCGGCGGAGCTGCTGCCCATGATTTTGGAGCACCAGGAGAAACACAGGCAGGCGGAGCTCGCCTCAAAGCTGTGCCTCACGGGGGCCCACAAGGACGATTTGGAGATAACGATAAACGGCTTTCCCGCCAGGAGCTACGCCTCCCAGGGGCAGACCCGCACGGCGGCGCTGTCACTGAAGCTGGCGGAGCTGGAGATACACCGGCGGGACAAAAACGAGTACCCGCTGCTCCTGTTGGACGACGTGCTGTCGGAGTTGGATGCCGCAAGGCAGGACTTTGTACTGAACCGCATAGGCGGCGGGCAGGTGTTCATCACCTGCTGTGAGGACGAGCGGGTCGCCGAGAGGACGGGCGGCAGGGTGCTGACGGTGGAAAACGGGGAGATACGCCAGTAAATTTTAAGTCGCCGGAATAATAAAGGGACGTGATAGGCTTGTATTTGCACCTGGGTCAGGACAGCGTCGTCCGTGAAAGGACGGTCATAGGAATATTTGATCTGGACAACACGTCATATTCAAGGATAACCAGGGATTTTCTCAACCGTGCCGAGAGAGAGGGAAGGACCGCGTACGTGGCGGAGGACCTCCCCAAGGCGTTTGTGCTTACGGAGGAGCGGGGGGAGAGCCGAGTGTGGTTCACACAGATCTCCTCCCAGACGCTCGTCAAAAGGGCGGCTGACGAGGAATTTATATGAGGAGGTAACAGCATGGCAAAAAAGACGGAATTTGAGCCCATAGAAAAGCTGTGGGAGGACAGAAAGCGGGTACTTGGTATGCCGCTGACCTTTACAAAGTACAGCCTCAGCGAGGACAGGATATTCCTTGAAAAGGGATTCCTGAATCTCAAATCCGAGGAGGTGCTTCTCTATAGGATACGGGATATACAGCTGAGCATGAGTCTGGGACAGAGGATGATGGGCGTGGGTACAGTGTGTCTCTATTCCTCCGACACCTCCGCCCCGCGGCTGGATCTGGAGAACATCAAAAATCCCCGCGAGGTCAAGGAGCAGATCCACCGGGCGGTGGAGGACGCTAAGAACAGGCGGAGAATGAGGACCATGGAGGTCATGGGCGACGAGCCATTTGACGGGGACGAATCGGACTTCGACCCCGACGACGATATGAATTAAGATTCTTTTGGAGGCAGCATTTCATGGCAGACATCACCGAAGCAGCGGGCATCACAGGAAAAATCACCGAGGAATACGACGCCAGTCAGATCCAGGTTTTGGAGGGACTTGAGGCGGTCAGGAAAAGGCCGGGAATGTACATCGGTTCCACCAGCTCCTCGGGGCTTCACCATCTGGTGTATGAGATAGTTGACAACGCTATCGATGAGGCGCTGGCGGGGTACTGCGACCACATTACCGTGCGGATAAACCCCGGCGACACCATAACCGTGGTGGACAACGGGCGCGGCATACCCGTGGACATACAGCAGCAGACCGGCAAGAGCGCCCTGGAGGTTGTCTTCACCGTCCTCCACGCCGGAGGAAAGTTCGGCGGAGGGGGCTACAAGGTCTCCGGAGGACTACACGGCGTGGGTGCCAGCGTGGTCAATGCCCTCTCGGAGTGGCTGGAGGTACAGGTACACAAGGACGGGAAGATCTACGAGATGAAATTTTCCCGCGGGGACATCACCGAGCCCATCACCGTTGTGGGCGATACGGACCGCACCGGCACCACCGTCACCTTCAAGCCCGATCCGGAGATGTTTGACGATACCGTATACGATTACGATATACTCCACAAGAGGATGAGGGAGCAGGCGTTCCTCAACGCCGGACTTCGCATACGCATCGAGGATATGAGGGGCGAGGAGCCCGTCTTTGACGATATGCACTACGAGGGCGGGATACGGGAGTTTGTGGACTACCTCAACCGCCACAAGACGCCACTCACCGAGGACGTGGTATATATGTCCGGCGGTAGGGAGGACTCCATCGCGGAGATAGCTTTCCAGTATAACGACGGCTACAACGAGATGCTCGTCTCCTTCGCCAACAACATCCACACCCCTGAGGGCGGTATGCACGAGACGGGCTTCAAGGCGGCCCTCACAAGGGTCTTAAACGCCTACGCCGTGAAAAACGGCGCGTTGAAGGGGGACGACAAGCTCTCCGGTGAGGACTGCCGCGAGGGCCTCACCGCCGTCATATCCGTAAAGCTCACCAACGCCCAATTCGAGGGACAGACAAAGGCGAAGCTCGGCAACGCCGAGATCCGTTCGCTGGTGGACTCCATAGTTTCCGAGCAGCTGGAGATTTACCTTGAGGAGAACCCCGCCTTCGGGAAGATGATCATAGACAAGGCCCTCACCGCCAGCAGGGCCCGTGAGGCGGCGAGGAAGGCCAGGGAGTCCGTGCGCCGCAAGACGGGGCTGGAGTCCGGGCAGATGCCCGACAAGCTCCAGGACTGCAACGAGCGGGACCCGAGCCTGTGCGAGATATATATAGTGGAGGGCGACTCCGCCGCGGGCTCCGCCATACAGGGGCGGGACAGCCGCTTCCAGGCGATACTCTCCATGTGGGGCAAGATGCTGAACGTGGAGAAGGCGCGTGCCGACAAGATATACGGCAACGACAAGCTCTACCCCATGATAGTGGCGCTGGGCGCCGGGATCGGGGAGGAGTTCAACATCGACAAGCTCCGCTATCACAAGATAATCATCATGGCGGATGCCGATGTGGACGGGGCGCACATAAGAACGCTCCTTTTGACCTTCTTTTTCCGCTATATGCGCCCACTCATTGAAAACGGGTATGTATATTCCGCCGTGCCGCCGCTTTACAAGCTCACCCGCGGCAAGACCCAGAGGGTGGCGTATTCCGACGAGGAGCGGGACAAGATCTCCGCCGAGATGCGGGGCGACAACCCCAACGCCAAGGTGGACATCAACCGCTACAAGGGCCTTGGAGAGATGGACCCCCACGAGCTGTGGGAGACCACCATGGACCCGGAGAAGCGCACGCTCCGCCGCATAACCCTGGACGACGCCGTGGCTGCGGACCAGATATTCACCGTCCTCATGGGCGAGGAGGTGGAGCCCCGAAAGGCGTGGATCGAGGAAAACGCCCAGTACGCCGTGAATCTTGACTATTAACAGTTTACGAGGTTAGCTTTTATGGCACATAACAGAGACTACAAGCCCGAGGACATTTTGTTCCCGGATCAGGTTATCACCCAGTCGGAGCTGGTGCACGAGATGCAGGACAGCTACCGGCAGTACGCCATGTCCGTCATCGTGGGCAGGGCGCTGCCGGACGTGCGGGACGGGTTGAAGCCCGTACACAGGCGCATACTCTACTCCATGTATGAGGGCGGGCTCACACATCAGAACCCCTATAAGAAGTGCGCCACCGCCGTGGGCGACGTGCTGGGGCACTACCACCCCCACGGGGACGCCAGCGTATATGACGCCCTGGTGCGCATGGCGCAGGACTTCTCCATGCGCGCGCCGCTCATCGACGGTCACGGAAACTTCGGCTCCGTGGACGGCGACCCGCCGGCGGCGTACAGGTACACCGAGGCGAGAATGTCCCGCATAGCCGACGAGATGCTGCGGGACATCGACAAGGAGACGGTGGATTGGGACCCCAACTTTGACGAGTCCCGCCGTGAGCCTAGGGTACTGCCCAGCCGCTTCCCCAACCTTTTGGTGAACGGCTCCTCCGGTATCGCCGTGGGCATGGCGACGAACATTCCGCCCCACAACCTGCGGGAGGTGATAGATGCCTGTGTGTGCCTTTTGGACAACCCGGACGCCACCTTCTCCGACCTTATGGAGCACATCACGGGACCTGATTTCCCCACCAGGGGCATCATCATGGGGCGTGGCGGCATACGTCAGGCATACGCCACGGGGCGCGGGAAGATAGTTGTCCGCGCCCGCACGGAGTTTGAGGAGTACGGCAGGGAGCACAGGACGAGGATAATAGTATCCGAGCTTCCCTATCAGGTGAACAAGCGGCAGCTCATAAAGAGCATAGCCGACCAGGTGAAGGACAAGAGGCTTGAGGGCATTTCCGACATCCGGGACGAGACGGACCGGAACGGTATGCGCATGGTTATTGAGCTCAAGCGCGACGCCAACGCCCAGGTGGTGCTGAACAAGCTTTTCACCCAGACCGCCATGCAGTCCAGCTTCTCCATAATCATGCTGGCGCTGACGGACAACCAGTCCCAGCCGAAGATACTGCCGCTCAGGAACATCCTCACGGAGTATCTTACCTTCCAGGAGGACGTGATAACCCGCAGGACGGTATACGACCTTAAAAAGGCGCGGGAGCGGGCGCATCTTTTGGAGGGGCTGCTCATCGCCCAGGACAACATCGACGAGGTCATCCGTATAATCCGCACAAGCTACGACGACGCCAAGGAGCGGCTTATGGATCGCTTCGGGCTGGACGACATCCAGGCGCAGGCGATCCTCGATATGCGCCTGAAGGCCCTCCAGGGGCTTGACAGGGAGAAGCTCCAGGCGGAGTATGACGAGATAGAGAAGAAAATAGCCTATTTTGAGGACCTCCTTGCCCACGAAGAGAAGATACGCGGCGTACTCAAGGACGAGCTTCTTGCCATCCGCGACAAGTACGGTTCCGACAGGCTCACCGAGATACAGGACGTGGAGGAGGAGATCGATCTTGAGGACCTCATCGCCCAGGAGGATTGCGCCTTCACCCTCTCCAACGCCGGGTATATCAAGCGTATGCCCGTCAGCGAGTACAAGGCGCAGAACAGGGGCGGCAAGGGCATAAGGGCGCAGACGCTGAGGGACGAGGACTTTGTCCACACGGTGTTCACCTGCTCCACCCACGACTATATCCTGTTCTTCACCAGCACGGGCAGGGTCTACCGGAAAAAGGGGTACAACATACCCCAGGCGAACAGGGCGAGCAGAGGGACGAATATCGTCAACGTCCTGCCCCTTGAGCCGGGCGAGCGGGTCACGGCGATGATCCACACCTCCGACATAGAGTCCGTGGGCAGGTACCTTGTTATGGTCACCTTCAACGGCACCGTGAAGCGCCTTGCCTGCGAGTCCTTCAAGAATATCCGGCAGAACGGGCTCAGGGCGCTGACGCTTGACGAGGGGGACACCCTCATATCCGTGTGCGACACCGACGGCGACGACAACATCCTCATCGCCACCCACGGCGGCTACGCAATCTGCTTCAACGAGAACGACGTGCGCGCCATGGGCCGCGAGGCCGTGGGCGTCCGTGGCATCAGGCTCAGGGAGGGCGACTTCGTCGTGGGCACCGTGAACGCCTCGGCGGTGGAGGGAGGAATGCTACTCTCCATCACCGAAAACGGCTACGGCAAGCGCACGCCCATCGACGAGTACGTGCGCGGGAGCGACGGTACTCCCCAGAGGCGCGGCGGCATGGGAGTTAAAAATTATAACGTTACAGAGAAAACCGGACCAATTGCCGGCATAAAAATGGTAAGGGACACCGACGACGTTCTCCTTTTGGCGGAGGACGGCACCATGATCCGCACCGGCGCCCATACCATCTCTGTGCTCTCCCGCGCCACCCAGGGCGTCAGGCTCATGAGGGTGTCCGAGGGGGCAAGGCTCCTCTCCGTCGCCACCACCGAAAGGGCAGAGGATGCCGAGGAGGGCACGGAGTCCGAGGACGTGCCCGGAGATACGGCTGAGGATACGGACGGGAACTGATGGATACGGTCACCATATACACCGACGGGGCGTGCTCAGGCAATCCCGGTCCCGGCGGCTGGGGGGCGATACTCCGGTCGGGGGCACACGAGAAGGAGATCTCCGGCGGCGAGCGGGAGACCACCAACAACCGAATGGAGCTGCTGGGGGTCATATCCGCGCTGGAGCTCCTGAAAAGGCCCTGCCGGGTGGAGCTTTACACCGACTCCCAGTACATCGAGCGGGCGCTGAACGAGGGCTGGCTCAGAAGTTGGAAGGCAAAGGGCTGGAAGCGCAAGGGCGGGGAGCTGAAGAACATCGAGCTGTGGCAGAGGCTTGACGGGCTCCTCTCTCAGCACTCCGTCACCGTCCACTGGGTCAAGGGCCACGCGGACAACGAATACAACAACCGCTGCGACGCCCTGGCGGTGCGGGAGCGAGATTTGGCGGCGTCTAACGTATCAACCGGTCCATGAGAGCGGCCGGAAATGTGGAGGTCATTTTTATGAAAAAGGAGATTTTCAGAGGTATCGGTACGGCGCTTGTGACGCCCATGGACGAAAACGGGGTGGACTACGACTCCCTTGGCAGGCTCCTGGACTTTCAGCTTGAGGGCGGCGTGGACGCGCTTATCGTCTGCGCCACCACTGGCGAGGCGCCCACGCTCACCGACGGGGAGCACATTGACACCATCGAGTTTTGCGTCGACAGAGTGGCGGGAAGGGTCCCTGTCATCGCCGGAACGGGCTCCAACTACACCGACCATGCGGTGGAGATGAGCGTAAAGGCAAAGGAGGTTGGCGCCGACGCGCTGCTGTGCGTCACGCCCTATTACAACAAGTGCACCCAGAAGGGGCTTGTACAGAGCTTTTATAAGATAGCCGACGCCACGGACCTTCCCATGATCGTCTACTCCGTGCCCGGCAGAACGGGCATGAAGATAATGCCCGACACATGCGTGGAGCTTGCCAAGCACCCCAACATCGTGGGCATCAAGGAGGCCACCGGCGACATGGCGACGGTGGTGGAGATTGCCGCCAAGTGCCCGGATTTTGCCATCTGGTCAGGCAACGACGACATAACGGTGCCAATGATGGCGATGGGCGGCTCCGGCTGTATCTCCGTCTTTTCCAACATAATGCCCCGTGAGGCGAAAAAAATGGTCACCCTCTTTGACAAGGGCGACATAAAGGGCGCGGCGGCGCTCCAGTGCAGGTACAAGGCGCTTATGGACGCGCTTTTCTCCGAGGTAAACCCGATCCCGGTAAAGGCGGCGCTGGCGGCGATGGGCATAATTCAGGACTGTCTCAGGCTCCCGCTTACGCCCATGGAGCCGGAGCACAGGGCGAAGCTTCTTGAACTTATGAGAGCGGAAGGATTGAGGGTATGATAAACGTACTGGTGAACGGCGCCCTGGGGCGCATGGGAAGCCTTGTCATAAACGCCGTGGAGCAGGCGGAGGACATGAGCGTCGCCGCCGGGGTGGACGTATTTTCCAAGGGTGGAGCCGTGTACAGATCCCCGGAGGAGGTCACGGAAAATGTGGACGTGGTGATAGATTTCTCCCACCACACCCTCACCCCGCCGCTTCTGGATTGGTGCGTGGAAAAAAACGTCCCCGTGGTCGTTTGCACCACCGGGCACGACGAGGCGGAGACGGCGGCGATAGAGAGGGCGTCAAAATCGGTGCCCGTGTTCTTCTCCGCCAATATGTCCCTGGGTATCGCCGCCTTGGCGGACCTTGCCAAACGGGCGGCGGCGCTGTTCCCGGAGGCGGATATCGAGATTGTCGAGGCGCACCACAACAGAAAGCTTGACGCGCCCTCCGGCACGGCGATTATGCTGGCAAGGGAGCTCCAGACGGTCCGCCCCGGCTCGACGCTGAGCATGGGGAGGTCCGGGCAGGCGCGGCGGGAGAAGAACGAGATCGGGATACAGGCGGTGCGCATGGGGAACCTCCCCGGCACCCACGCCGTTATGATCTCCACGGACACCCAGACACTCACCCTGAAGCACGAGGCCCACGACCGGGCGCTATTCGCCGACGGCGCCCTTGCCGCGGCGAGGTATCTGATGGGCAAGCCGGCGGGCCTCTACGACATGAAGGGCGTCGTGGCGGGCAAGTGACAGCGCGCGGTTGGAAATCCGAAACAAAAAATCATTAAGGCGTCTCTTTTTGGGGCGCCTTTTTTCGTATGTTGCCACGGCAACAGCATTTACTTTTTCACCCCTTTGTGCTATTATGTCAACTGAGGTGAAGGTTGACATGGAAAAGAT
>CANPYX010000020.1 GCA_947588955.1 uncultured Oscillospiraceae bacterium
GTGGATTCGAACCACCGAAGGCATCGCCAGCAGATTTACAGTCTGTCCCCTTTGGCCACTCGGGAACTCCTCCGTATTCAGTTTCTGGAGCTGGTGGACGGATTCGAACCCCCGACCTGCTGATTACAAATCAGCTGCTCTACCGGCTGAGCTACACCAGCGTTCCGTTTCATCAGCAAGAGATATGATAACAAAAAGAGCGCCGTTTGTCAACAACTATTTTTTGATTTTTTCAACAAACTTTATATAAAACCGCTTGACAGCATGAGGAATGGCGTAATAAAATAAAAATCCTTTTCGCCCTGTACGGGCGGGAAGAGGGTATTCCATCCGGCGTGGGAGGGGCACGTTGCCGCCTGCGCCATCCCCGATGAAATATTACCCGCAAGCCTTAACGTCACGAAGGTTCCCAATGATCTTCCTCTGGCATGACCGCGGCGGGGCGATTTCTGAAAAGGAGCGGATACTATGATCGAAATGAAGGGTGTGAACAAAACATACCGGGTCCGCCGGCGGGAGGCGGGTCTGGGAAACGCTGTAAGGAGCCTCTTTTCCCGCGAATATGAGGAGATATCCGCCTTGCGGGATCTGAGCTTCACCGTTCCCGACGGACAGATCGTGGGATACATCGGTCCCAACGGGGCGGGAAAGAGCACGACCATCAAGATTCTGAGCGGAATCCTGCGCCCCGACAGCGGGGAGTGCAGGGTGAACGGGCTTGTCCCCTGGGAGGACAGGAAAAGGCACGTGGCGCGGCTCGGCGTGGTATTCGGACAGCGCAGCCAGCTTTGGTGGGACGTGCCGGTCATCGACTCGATGGAGCTTTTGCGGGACATCTACCGCGTCCCGGAGCCGCGCTTTCGTGAAAACCTGGAGCGGCTGACGGAGCTTTTGGACCTAGGGGAGCTTTTGAAGACCCCGGCGCGTATGCTCTCACTGGGTCAGCGGATGCGGTGCGAGATAGCGGCGGCGCTGCTCCACTCGCCACAGGTGCTGTTCCTGGACGAGCCGACCATCGGGCTGGATGCCGTGAGCAAGCTGAAGGTACGGGAGTTCATTCTTGAGCAGAACCGGCTGTGCGGGACAACTGTGATACTCACCACCCACGATATGCAGGACGTGGACGCCCTCTGCTCCCGCGTGCTCCTCATCGGCAAGGGGCGGCTGCTGCTGGACGGGACCACCGCCGAGATCCGGGCCATGGCGGGCGAGAATCTTTCCACAGAGGAGTCCGTGGCGGACCTTTACCGGCGCTTTGGGATATGAGGCGGTCGTGATGAAAAAATATTTTGCCTTCTTCAAAATGCGCCTTATGGCGGGCTTACAGTACCGCGCGGCGGCGCTGTCCGGGCTCTCCACCCAGTTCTTCTGGGGCGGAATGGAGGTGCTCATCTACCGGGCGCTCTGGAACGCCGACCCGGAGCGGTTCCCCATGGGCGTCGAGGCGCTGGCGTCCTACATATGGCTCCAGCAGGCTTTTTTGACCTTTTTCGCCCTATGGCAATGGGAGCGGGAGCTTGCCGAGGCAGTGAGGGACGGGACGGTGGCATACGAACTGACGCGTCCGACGGACCTTTACGTAATGTGGTTTGCCCGGTCCCTGGCTCTTCGGCTCAGCCGGGGGCTTCTGCGCTCGGCGCCGGTTATTTTACTGGGCGCGCTTATTCCCGCGCCCTGGGGCCTGCGGATACGGGTCTCCCCGGCGGTGCTGGGACTGTTTCTTGTCTCATCAGCTTTGATGCTGGCGGTGGTGTGCGCGTTTATCATGCTCATTTACGCGCTGACCTTCTTCCTTGAGGACTCCCGCGGCGTCATGACGCTGGTCACGCCCCTTGCAGAACTCCTTGGCGGCGCCATCGTGCCGCTGCCGTTTTTGCCGGAGGGCCTTCGAAAAATCGCGGAGCTCTCCCCCTTCGGCGCCATGCAGAACGTACCGCTGCGAATATTCGGCGGCGACATAGCGGGAGCCGGGATAGCCCGCGCCATGGGCCTTCAGGTATTCTGGGCGGCGGTGCTGACAGCGTCGGGGTACGCCCTCATGCGTGCCGGGCTCCGGCGAGTGTGCTTTGCGGGAGGTTGACGGGATGAGGCTTTATTTTCACTATATGTCCCTGCATTTCAAGAGCCGCATGGCATATCGTTGGTCCTTTTTCATCGAATGTCTGGGACAGCTGCTTATTGGTCTGAACCTTTTCCTTGGGCTCATCTTCATAACCGGCAGGTTCGGCTCGGTGGGCGGCTATACGGCGCGGGAGTGCGCCCTGTGCTGTGGGACGGTGCTGATGGCGTCAAGCCTGGCTGAGTGCTTTGGCCGCGGTTTTGACAACTTCGCCCATGTGCTCTCCACGGCGCGGTTTGACCGTCTCCTGGTCCAGCCAAGGCCGCTTGTGCTCCAGATCTTGTGCACGGAGCTGCGCCTGAACCTGCTCCCTCGCATCGCCGAGGCCGCTGTCATGATGGCATGGGGCGCCGGAGCTGTCAACTGGACGGCGGGCAAGGCGGCTACAATGGCGCTGATGATTTTCTGCGGCGCCGGCGTCTTCCTGGGGCTGTTCCTCTTATATGCCGCCCTGTGCTTCTTTACTATGGAGGGGCTGGAGGTGATGAACATCTTCACCGACGGGGCGCGGGAGTACGGAAAGTACCCCTTCGGCGTCTACGGCAAGGGGATCTTGTGGACCATGACGCTGCTGGTACCACTGGCGCTGTGCCAGCACTGGCCGCTCATGTACCTTCTGGACCGGGGACCCGGATGGTACGGTCTTCTGCCCGCGCTGTCACTGCTCTTTCTTATCCCCTGCTCCCTCGCCTGGAGCTATGGCGTCCGCCGCTATCGCTCCACCGGCTCATAAGAAGGCGGTCCGGAGGACAAATATTCAAAACGATTTAAAAATTATGAAGGACGGTAAGCATGAGCTGTACCGTCCTTCTTTTTAATCAATGGGTCTGATGCTGATTGTTTTGTCATTTCATTCAGCAAAACCGCCGCGGCAAAAATTATGCGGCTGTTGGCAGTTCCACGAAGAAAGTATTCACTCCCTCACCGCTCTCCGCCCAAATCTTCCCCCTGTGGCGGGAGACTATCTCATACGCTATGGCAAGTCCAAGCCCGTAGCTCTCGTTCATCCGACGCGCCTTGTCGGCGCGGTAGAATCGCTTGAAAATATCCTGGAGCTCCTGCTTTGTCATCTCCTCCCCGGGCGTTGCCACGGAGAAAAGGCACCTGCGTCCCTGACGGCGCAGCTCCACGGTCACGGTCCCCGGCGCGGCGGAATATTTCAGCGCGTTGTCCAGAAGGACGTCCGCCAGGTGCATCAGCTCCCGCTTATCGCCCATGACGTTTATCCCCCGCTCCAGGTCTGTCGCCGCCGTCAGCTCCCGCTCAAAAAACAGCGGCTCAAAGGACAGCATTGCGTCCTCCAAAAGCTCCGAGATGTCCACCCTCTGCGTGGGTTTGCGGTCCTCGTCGTTTTCCACGCTTGCCAGGTCCAGAAGGCTCCCCACCAGTCCGCGCATCTGCTGTGCCATGGTCAGTATGTTCCCGGCGCACTGCTCCCTGTCGCCCTCCTGCGCTCCGGCGGACCGCAGGAGCTCGGCATTTGTGGTTATCACCGTCAGCGGCGTTTTGAGCTCATGGGACGCGTCGGCGACGAACTGCCTCTGCTGCTCCCAGGCCCGCTCCACCGGCGCCACCGCCCAGCGGCTCAAAAAGACGCTGATGGCGAAGAACGCGACGGTGCTTGCTCCGCCGATTATGAACCAGGTGCGGACAAAATACCATACGACCGCCCCCTCGCTGGACATATCCATAAACGCCACGCATTTGCCCGACTCGTTTTCTCCGAAGTAAAACCTCAGCCTGTATTCCTTCAGCTTTCCCTTTTCCTTGCCGCTCTCCATGGCGGCGGAGACTATTTCATTCAGGTACTCCTTGTCCGTCAGGTCGTAATAGCCCACGGCGGAGACGGGCTCGCCCTCTTCGTTTATCTGGACCACGAAATACGGTGAGCTGGCGCTCACCCGCTCCTCGCCCGGGCGCAGGAACCTGAAGGGCTCAGCCGCCGCCGCTCGCATGGCGCGGGCGGACTCCCTTTCTATGTCCTGAAAGGTGATGAACAGGGCGATGAAGAACATGACGAACAGCACCGTCAGTACCACCGCCATGATTATCGCCACAAATTTAAATCTCAGGCGTCTGAGCATCAGGCCTCACCTCCAGATGGTATCCCTGCCTCCTTGCCGAGGCTATCTCCACATGGGAGCCGATGGCGGTCAGCTTCTTGCGCAGGAAGCCCACATATACCTCCACATGGTTCTCCACCGCGTTGGAGTCCTGCCCCCAGACGCGGGCGAGGATCGCCTCCTTTGTCAGATTCCGCTCCCCCGACTGCATGAGAAGCTTCATCACCTCAAACTCCCGCGCCGAGAGACGCATGCTCCGCTCGCCGCATATAAGGGTCGAGGATAAGAGGTCCAGCACTGTATCCCCCCATCGGAGCTCCTCCACATCCTTGCCCTGCCGGCGCAGGAGGGCGTTGACGCACGCCAGCAGTTCCCTGGAGTCAAAGGGCTTTGTGAGGTAGTAGTCCGCGCCGGCGTTGAGTCCCGTCACCCTGTCCTCGATGCCGCCGCGGGCGGTGAGCATGAGTATCGGCGTGGGCGTAAGCCTTGCCCTCACCGCCCTTGCCACCTCAAAGCCGTCCCTTCCGGGCAGCATCACGTCGAGTATGATGAGGTCGTATTCGCCGCTCAGGGCGCGCTCCGTTCCGGTCTCCCCGTCATATACCGCCAAGGCGTCAAAGCCCTTGTCCCTTAAAAGCGCCGCTATGGAGTTTGCCAGAAGCACCTCGTCCTCAATGATCAAAATTTTCATTTCATTCCCCTCCTGTCGGGACCCACGCCTCCCGGTAAAAAGCGCAAGAGGCACGGAAAAATCCGTGCCCCACAGCTTTTCCCTGTTATTTCACACCCGCAAACCTTGCCTCCATGAGCTCGCAGAGGGCCTCGGCGGCGTTTTGCGGCAGGTTTCTGCGCTGGTTTTCGCGCATTTTTGCCCGTTCGCCGGCGTTCATCAGCCTGTCACAGGCGGCAAGAAGCTCCCTCCTCGGTCGCTTCACCGGTATGCACATGCCGTTTGCGGCGAAGAAATCCATGTTTCGCGTCTCACAGCCCGGAATGGGCGTGACGTGTATCAGCGCCGTCCCCACGGCCGCCGCCTCGGTGGAGGAGAGGCCGCCCGGCTTTGACACGAATATGTCGCAGGCCGCCATCAGATCCGCCATCTTTGAGGTGTATTCAAGCGCCGTTATCCGTCCCCCGTGGACGCGCCGGAGCTTCTCATAGAGGGCGGCATTGTTGCCGCAGATGACCGTAAGCTGTGCCTTTGGAAGGTGCTCATACAGCGTCCCTACCGTCTCGCTCATGTTCCCCGCGCCTATGCTCCCTCCGGCGACAAAAATAAAGAGCCTGTTGGGGTCAAGCCCCAGACGGGCGCGGGCACCCTTCCTGTCGCATTGGGTAAATCCGCGCCCGACGGGTATCCCCAGCGGCAGTATACGCTCTGCCGGTATGCCTCTGCCCGTGAACTCCTCCGCGAGGGGTTCCGCGGGTATCACGTAGAAGTCGCAGTCCGTCTCCTCGGTGAAGGGTATGCAGGTGTAGTCCGTCGCGATAAAGTACGTCGCCGGCACTCTCATGCCACGCCTTTTCATATCCGTAATGATCTCCGCCGGGAAAAGGTGCGTCATAACTATGGCGTCACAGGGGTGGGTGTCCAGGTACCGCTCCAGCACCGGCGCCATGGTCCTGTTGGCGTGGTACACCGGCGACTTCCCAGGAAGCTTTCTGTACGCGTTTCCCAGTGCGTAGACGGCGCCGAACGCCGCCGGAGCCTTCTGCGCCATTGAAATATATGTCTTGTTGATCGCCGAGGAGGTACGCGGGCCCCTCAGCGTGTACGGGTCAAGGAAGCTGACGTTGTGCCCCCTTGCCCGAAGCTCCTGCTCCACCGCGCGCCCCGCCGAATTGTGACCGCCGCCGGTGCCGCAGGAAAGGATCAGCGCTTCCATAAAAGCTTTACCTCAAATCTCTCTTTCTCCTCATGCCCCAGATAAAGCCGCAGGCACACAAGCCCCGTGATGAGCAAAAAGCTCACGCACACCCCGGAGCTTATATGCGTGGTGAGCATCATCGCCGCCGTTGTGAGATACGAGGCGACTGTCCTGTAATAATGTGGGAAGATGCGCACGCACACGGAAAAGAATATAAATGCCGCCGCCAGAAGCAAAAGCGGCCTGAAATACGGCAAGAGCCCCGCAAGACAGCCGAAGGTCACGGCTATGCCCTTTCCCCCGTGAAAACCGTAAAACACCGGCAGAATGTGCCCCACCACCGGGGCCGCCACAAGGAGCGGGAAGCCCCAGCTCAGAAATCCCGGCACGTTCCTCAAAAACAGCACCGGCAACGCGCCCTTGGCGACCTCAAAAATCAGCGTCAGAGTGCCGCACCAAAAGCCGCCGTATGTATAGGCGTTTGAAACGCCGGGATTTTTGTCCGCGCTCTCGGCGTATCTTTCCCTGACCCCGAAAAGGTCGCCGAAGATGTTGGCATAGAGAACACTCCCGGAAATGTAGGCAATCAAAATACAAAGCGCCGTCTTTCCCATGTCCATTCCCCCATCGTGAAAGACATATGACATATTTTTATATAAACGCTTTATAAAGTTATACCACTATTTCGACCTTATTTCAAGATGTAAAGGAGCCAATTTTCAGGCTTTCAGGAGCTTCATTATCTCCCTCTCTCCAGCCCCCGGCAGCTTTGCTCCCAGGTGCTCCGCCATCAGCTTCAGGGACTCCCGCGGCTCGCGGGCGTATGCCGAGGTCACACTGTCATATCCGAAAACCGTCTCCGGAGTTGAATACTCCGCCACTCCCCAGCCGTAGGGTCTGCCCTTTTTGTCCCGCATATATATAAAGTCCGAGATGATTATGTAGGTCCCGCTTTGCAGGCGGGTTATCACGGTGTCGAAGCCCTTGTTCCCGCCCCGGCGGTAATTGAGCTCATCCTTCAGGTCCACAGAGAGCACCCGCCCGCGCTCAGCCACGGCGTCGTACACGTTCTTGTCCTTGGTAGCGGCAAGTCCGTCCTCATAGCGGGCATCAAAGTCGTACCCGTCCCGCCGCCAGTTGCACAGCTCCGGCAGCCACTCGCGGCTTACAAAGCCCGCCTTTCCCCCGTAAAGCTTTCCGTAGGCGCACTCCCCTGTCCTGACGGCAGGTCCCTTCCACTCCCAGGGGCCCTCGGCGGTGTCGGAAAACCACAGCTCCCGCGGACAGCACTCCTCAACGGAAAAGCCCTCCACCGCCCCCTTGAAAAACGGAAGGAAGCCGTATTCCCTTACAAGCTCGACCATGTCCTCCGCGGAACGTATTTTCGGCAGCTCAACAGCCATATTCTCCCGCTTCCCTTCAGGTGTTCCTCTCCAAAAATTCCAGCACCGTGTTCCATTTGAGCTCCCGTTCCTCCTTCTCGTTCAGGAACTCGTGCCTGCCGTTTTCAAAAAGCACCATTGTCACGTCCCTCATGCCCGCCTTGCCGGTATAGAAATCCCTCAGCTTCATAACGCCTTTGCCCATGGCGCCCACAGGGTCGCGGGCGCCGGAGACCAGCAGCACCGGCAGGTCGCGGCGAAGCCCGGAAATGTATTTTGTGGTGTAGAGCCCTATAAGCCCGGAAAAGAAGTCGCGGTAAAATCTCGCGGAGCACGTGAAGCCGCAAAAGCGGTCCGCGTCATAGGCGGCGTTGTTTTCCGGGTCGTTTGACACCCATTTTCCGTCGGGAAACGCCTTGGAATAGGCCCCGAAGGAGAGCTTTTCAATGAATTTCGCCGGTTTTTTCGCCGGGATCAGGTGCGCCGCGAGCCAGCCGAAGTACACCTCGTAGTCCTTTTTATAGCTACTCCCGCCAATCACAGCGCCGGTCACCTTATCCCCGTACCTGCTTATGTAGCACTGAGTCAGGAACGAGCCGAAGGAGAAGCCGAAGATAAAATAGGGTAAACCGGGGTATTTTGCCCTGTAACGATCCGTTATCTCCGCCTCATCACGCACCACGTCGTTGAACATATCCCCGTCGCAGTAGCCGAGCGTCGCCTCATCGGTGAGCCCGTGGCCCCTGTGGTCGTCGGCGACTACCACGTAGCCGTGTTCGTTGAGAAAAGCGGCGTATGCCCCGTACCTGGCGCCGTGCTCCGCCATTCCGTGGACTATTTGCACCACGCCGCAGGGATTTTTTACATCCGTCCACTCATGGACATATATTTCCTTCCCGTCAAAGCTCTTGAATTTCACCTTTACCCCTCCTGTCTTTTTTTATATTTTACCCGTCTTATCCCGATTTTGCAAGTCTTATTCCTATTTTGTAAATCCGATTGACATTCTTTCCGTCTCTTTGTTATAATGGGTGCAATGTTTTTTATGGAGGGGACCGTATGAAAAGAGAATATATCGGCCATTACAGCCGCTATCTGGGCCGTGAGATGCACATGATAATCCACGGTCACACCGGCGTGCCGCTTGTGGCGTTTCCCTGCCAGGACGGGATGTGCGACAATTGGGAGAGCTTCGGTATGCAGGACACCCTCGCTCCCTTCATCGAGAGCGGCGCGGTGCAGCTCTTCTCCGTGGATACCGTGGACCGTGAAAGCTGGTCTGACGTATACGGCGACAAGGGTCACAGGGCGTGGATGCAGGAGTGCTACTACAATTACATCGTGGAGGAGGCGCTGCCCGTAATAGCCCAGATAAACTCCACCGGCAAAGCCCCCGTCCTCACCGGATTCAGCCTGGGCGCCACCCATGCCGCCATAGATTTCCTCCGCCGCCCGGAGCTTTTCACCGGCATGGTCGCCCTCTCCGGCTGCTATGACGCCTTTCATTTCTGGGACGGCTGGTCCAACGACATACTTTACAATAACTCCCCCGTCCACTTCCTTGAAAATATGCCCGCAGACCACCCGTACATCGGGCTTTACAACAGCCGGCGCTTCGCCATATGTGTGGGCCAGGGCGCCTGGGAGGACGAGGGACGCCGCACCTCCGGGCTTTTGAATGACATCTTCCTCAGGAAAAACATCCACGGCTGGGTGGACTTCTGGGGCTATGACGTGAACCACGACTGGCCATGGTGGAGGAAGCAGATATGGTACTACCTGCCCTGGGTCCTGGGCGGGGAGCCCGGCGACGCCGCCGCGTTCATCTGACGGAGGCATAAATGAACATACTTGTAATTGACGGGCAGGGCGGCAAGCTCGGCAGGACGCTGGTGGAAAACATAAAGTCCCGCTGGCCGGAGACAATTGTCACGGCGGTGGGCACCAACTCCATCGCCTCCTCCGCCATGCTCAAGGGCGGTGCCGACAGGGTAGCCACCGGGGATAATCCCGTGATAGCCGCCTGCCGCACGGCGGATATAATCGTGGGACCCATAGGCATAGCTATGGCGGACGCGCTGGTCGGCGAGATCTCTCCGGCTATGGCAAACGCCGTCGCCTCCGCCTGCGCCGCGCGGGTGCTGATACCCATGAACCTGTGCGACACATATGTAGCCGGAGTAACCGCCGGCTCCGCCGGTATAATGGACGACGCCATGCGGCGTATATCTCTTCTTCTAAAGGACTAAGCAAAAAAGGGCTGTAAAGCGCGAGTCTGAATGGCTCGGATTTACAGCTCCTTTATTTCACTCAGTCCATTCGGCAAAGGGCGGGATCGGTCATTCCTCGAAAAAGTCGCCGTCTGCCGGTGGGAGGTCGCGGCCGGCGAGCTCGGCTATGAGCATCCTGCGGGTGACGATCCCGCAAAGGGCGCCGCGGTCGTCCACTACCGGCACGAAATTTTGCTGGAGGGCGGCGTCGATAAGCTTATCCTCGCTGTCGGTTATCGCCACGGGCGGGCAGAAGTCCCGGCGCATTATCTCCCGCACCGTATGCGTCTCATGCTCGCCGGGGTCCACATGGCCCTGGGTGAGTATGAACCTGAGGAAGTCCCTGTCGTTGACGCACCCTAAGAATTTCCCGTTCATGTCAAGCACGGGTATGGCGGTGTACCCGTGGCGGCGCATGACCTCCACCCCCTCGCGGACAGTGTCGTTGGCGCTCAAGCACACGGTAAGAGCCTTCGGGACCATTATTTTCGCGATGTTCATGTGAAACCCCCAAAAATATATTCCATGCTTTTATTAAAACACATAATTGTTACAAGCCGGTTAAAATTTCACCGAATTTACAAATTGTTCAAAACCGCGTTACAGCCGCGATTTCAGTTGCGAAACGCGGCGAGTTGGTTTAAAATAGACCCATGGAAACGGAGGCGAGCCCATGGAATACACAGCGGGAAAATGTGATATAGCCGTGATCGGCGCGGGCCACGCCGGGATCGAGGCGGGGCTTGCCGCGGCGCGTCTGGGCTGTGAGACGGTGGTGTTCACCATCAACCTTGACGCCGTGGGGAATATGCCCTGCAACCCCGCCATAGGCGGCACCGCCAAGGGGCACCTGGTGAGGGAGCTTTCGTGCCTGGGGGGAGAAATGCCCCGGGCGGCGGACAGGGCGTGCATACAGTACCGTATGCTGAACCTGGGAAAGGGTCCGGCGGTCCACTCCCTCAGGGCCCAGGCGGACCGGCGGGAATACCAGAAGGTGATGAAGGGCGTCCTTGAGGGGCAGGAGCGGCTGCGGCTGGTCCAGGCGGAAATATCGGAAATACGCACGGAAAACGGCGCCGTTTCCGCCGTGGTGACACGCTCCGGCGCGGTCTGGGAATGTAAAGCCGCCGTTGTTTGCACGGGCACGTACCTCAAGGGGCGCACCATCGTCGGCGACGTTACCGAGGAGAGCGGGCCGGACGGTATGCACGCCGCCGGAGCCCTCACCGACTGCCTCAAATCCCTGGGGCTCTCCCTGCGCCGCTTTAAAACAGGGACCCCGCCGAGGGTAAACGCCCGCTCCATCGACTTTTCAAAAATGGAGCTCCAACCCGGAGACGAGAACCCTGAGCCCTTCACCTTTGACGGCGAAGCCCCGCCGGAAAATCGGGCGGTGTGCTGGCTCACCTACACAAACGAGCGCACCCACGAGATAATCCGGGCAAACCTCCACCGCTCGCCGCTGTATTCCGGTGTCATTGACGGCGTGGGGCCCCGCTACTGCCCCTCCATCGAGACGAAGATCGTCACCTTCCCCGACAAGCCCCGCCACCAGCTGTTCATCGAGCCCATGGGTCTTGGCACGGAGGAGATGTACATCCAGGGGCTCTCCTCCTCCCTGCCAGAGGACGTTCAGGTGGAGATGCTCCACACCATACCGGGTCTTGAAAGGGCGGAGATACAGCGGTACGCCTACGCCATTGAATACGACTGCGTCGACCCTACGGAGCTTCGGTTTACGCTGGAGTCCAAAAAGGTGCCGGGGCTTTACGGCGCGGGGCAGTTCAACGGAAGCTCCGGCTACGAGGAGGCGGCTGTACAGGGCTTCGCGGCGGGCGTAAATGCCGCGCTGAAAATACAGGGGCGCGAGCCCATGATACTCGACCGCGCCGGGAGCTACATCGGCACGCTCATTGACGACCTGGTGACCCGCGGCACCAACGAGCCCTACCGCATGATGACCTCCCGCTCCGAGTATCGGCTCTACCTGCGCCAGGACAACGCGGACATACGCCTTTGCGCCACAGGCCACGCTCTCGGGCTCATTTCCGATGCGCGGTACGAACGTGTTCTTGAAAAGTACCAGAAGGTCAGGCGCGAGATCTCCCGGCTCGAGTCCGCCTACGCCCCGCCCTCGGAGGAGCTGAACGCCTTTCTCCGCGACCGTGGGCAGCCGCCTGTCTCCACGGGCGTAAGCATAGCGGGGCTCATACGCCGCCCGCAGCTCGACTACTCCTCCACCGCCCCCTTTGACCCGGCAAGGCCGGAGCTTGCGCGCGACGTGATAAAAGAGGTGGAGATAGAGCTGAAATACGCCGGCTACATCGAAAAGCAGCTGCGGCAGATTAGAGAATTTCGCCGCCTGGAGGCTAAAAAGCTCCCTCCGGACATAGATTATAACTCCATTCAGGGGCTCCGGCTTGAGGCGCGGCAGAAGCTCTCCGCCATACGCCCGGAAAATCTGGGTCAGGCGGGGCGCATATCCGGCGTCTCCCCCGCCGACGCCGCCGCGCTCATGATATATCTTGGCAAATAAAAACGCTGTCAAAAGGAGGCATTAATGTAAATATGTGGAACTCATTTAAAACCGACGCCTACTCCGGTATTTTGGCAGAGACGGTGGTCCTCCCCGGCCGCCGGAACGTACCGATCCACGCCTACCTGTCCCGCCCGCTAGGGACGCAATCCGCGCCATCTCTGGTGCTGATCCCCCACATGCCCGGCTGGGACGAGTGGTGCCGGGAGACGGCGCGGCGCTTTTCGGAGCACGGCTACGCCGTCCTCTGCCCCAACATCTACGAGGAGGTGGGCCACGGCACGCCCTCGGAGGTTGCTCAAAGGTCAATGGACCGGGGCGGCGTGCCCGACGGCGACGTGATGGGCGACGTGGCGGCGTCCCTGGGCTTTTTGAGAGCACAGCCCGCGTCCAACGGGAAGGTGGGCGTCATCGGCATGTGCTCCGGCGGACGGCACACCTTCCTTGCCGCCTGCACCGTCCCCGGCATTGACGCGGCGGTGGACTGCTGGGGCGGCGGCGTGGTCTGCCCGCCGGAGAAGCTGACCCCCGCCCGGCCCGTGGCGCCCATCGACTACGCGGAGGGTCTTCAGTGCCCGCTTCTCGGAATCTTCGGCAACGAGGACTGGAACCCCACCAGGGAGGACGTGGACGTGCTGGAGGCGCGCCTGAAGGAGCTTGGCAAGGAGTACGAATTCCACCGCTACGACGGGGCGAGCCACGGCATCTGGTACTACCACCGGCCCATGTACCGGTGGGACGCCGCCATGGACTCCTTTGACAAGACGCTGGAATTTCTGGACAGGCATTTGAAATGAGCGAAAAGCTGCCCTTTGCGGTGATGGCGAAGCCCGTGGGCTCCCGGTGCAATATGCGCTGCCGCTACTGCTACTACCTGGATAAGGGAAAATATTCCTCCCACGTCCGCCAGACGCGTATGAGCTTTGACCTCCTGGAGCGGCTCATTCGCCAGACGGTGGAGGCATCACCGGGGCCGGTGGTATCCTTCACCTGGCACGGCGGTGAGCCCACGCTGGCGGGTCTTGACTTCTACAAAAAGGCCGTGGAGCTGGAGCGGAGGGCCCTCCCCGCCGGGTGGACGGCTCTCAACAACCTCCAGACCAACGGGCTTCTCATAAACGACGTCTGGTGCGCGTTTCTGAGGGAGAACAGCTTTGATGTGGGGCTGTCCGTGGACGGCTCCGAAGCGGTCCACGACGCCAACCGCCGGGATATGGGCGGCAAGCCCACCTTCACCCGTGTCCGGGAGGCGGCGCGGCGACTCATAAGGCACGGCATCGAGCCGGATATTCTCTGCACAGTCAACGCGGAGAGCGAAAAGAAGCCACTGGAGGTCTATCGAGCGCTCCGGGAGCTGGGGAGCGGCTGGATACAGTTCATCCCCATTGTGTCGAGACGGCCTGACGGCTCAATGGCTCCGGAGTCCGTGTCGCCGGAGGGGTACGGGGACTTCCTCATCGCCTGCTTCGACGAGTGGACGGCCCGCGACCTGGGGCGGCTGGATGTCCAGCTCTTTGCGGAGATCTCCCGCGTCTGGGTGGGCGGAGAGGCGTCGGTTTGTACGATGCGCCCTGAGTGCGGACGGGTGATGGTTGCGGAGGAGGACGGGGCTGTGTACGCCTGCGACCACTTCGTGGACCCGGAGCACCGGCTGGGGAATTTGATGGGCGGAAAACTGGAGGCAATGGCTAATTCCCAGGTCCAGCTGCGCTTCGGCGAGGCTAAGAGGGCGTCTCTCACCGCCCGGTGCCGCGGCTGCCCGTGGCTGTCCGTGTGCAACGGAGGTTGTCCCAAGGACCGTTTTGCCCTGTCCCCTGACGGGGAACCGGGTCAGCACTATCTGTGCCCCGGCATGGAAAAATTCTTTGCCCACGCAAAGCCGGCGGTGGAGCGGATGATGGAGCTGAGCCGCGGCGGGATGGGTCCGGAGGATATAATGAATACGATTCGGGAGGAAAATACATGCTCAAATCCATAGTTCTTGCCGCCGGCAAGGGCACGCGCCTTGCCCAGGAGGGTATCGACCTGCCCAAGGCCATGCGCCTCGCCCTGAATAAGCCCCTGCTGGGGTGGGTGCTTGACGCCCTTCCCACGGGTAAAGAGGACACCGTTATAGTTGTGGGCTACAAGAAGGAATACATTCTCGCCGCTTTCCCTGAATATGTCCACGCCGAGCAGACGGAGCAGCTGGGCACCGGACACGCCGTCATGTGCGCCGTCCCCGCGCTGGGGGATCACAACGGCGACGTGCTCATATGCTGCGGCGATATGCCGCTGGTGCGCCCGGAGACCTACGCGGCGCTGGTGGAGGAGCACAAAAGGAGCGGCGCCGCCTGCACCGTCCTGTCCGGCGTTTCCGACGAGCCGCTCCCCTTCGGGCGCGTCCTGCGGGACGAAAACGGCGGCTTTGACCGGATAGTTGAGGACCGGGACTGCACCGCCGAGCAGAAAAGGGTGCGGGAGCTCAACTCCGGCATACTTGTGGTCAACGCCCAAAAAATGGCGTCCGCCCTGGGCGAGCTCAGGACCGACAACGCCCAGGGGGAATACTACCTCACCGACCTGCCACTCATACTCAAGTCCCGCGGCGAAAGTGTCGGCGTATGTGTGCGCAACATGGGCGACGAGCTCATAGGCGTCAACACCCCCGCCCAGCTTGCGCAGGTGGAGGAGATACTGTCAAAGCGCCAAAGTTGACCTTCGCGGCAAACCGTCAAGAAAAGCTTGACAGCGGGGATTTTATCTGCTACAATTCGTCTTGCATAACAGGGGGCCCGAATTGAAGGGCTGAGATATGGGTTTTCTCCCATGACCTATCACCTGATCTGGGTAATGCCAGCGTAGGGAAATATCGGGGGTATTTTTGCGCCCGTTTTCTTTCCGTCCGGCATTGTCCGGGCGGAAATTTTTTCGGAGGTAACAAAAATGGACGACAAAAAAGAAAAACAGGCAAAAACGGCGGCAAGCTCCCACAGCCGCGTCATGCACATCGTTGAGGGCGCCATGATGGTGGCGCTGGCGGTGCTTCTGGACTATCTGGTCCTCTACAAGCTCCCCGACGGCGGCTCCATCACCCTGAAGCTCATACCCATCGTCTTCTTCGCCGTTCGCTACGGCTGCGGCTGGGGCTTCCTGGCGGGGCTTGTATTCGGCGGGCTCAACTACATAAGCGGCAACGGCGTCGCCATCGACTGGACAAGCATCGTCTGCGACTACTTCCTCGCCTTCGGGCTCCTGGGCTTCGGCGCGGGACTTTTCAAGGGCAAAAAGCTCTCCGCGATATGGGGCTCCGTCGTGGGCGGACTTCTGATGTTCGCCTCCAGCTACCTGGTGGGCGTGTTCGTCTGGGCAAGGAACCTGTCGGCGGCCGATCCCTGGGACTTCCTGGGCATAACCTTCACCAACCCCTGGTTCTACTCCCTGGTGTACAACGGCACCTGGGCGCTCCCCTGCATTATCCTTGCCGTTGTTGTCTTCGCGCTTCTCTATCAGGTCAAGCCCGTCAGACGTCTCCTCGACCGGACGGACCTCAAATAAAAATCTGCTGAAAAAGCCCGGCGCCCTCCGGTTTGGGAGAGGCGCCGGGCTTATTTTACTTTATAAGTCCCTTCTTCTTTCTGATAAAGTACACCCCGAACTCGAATACCAGCATACAAAGCCACCCCGCAAAGCAGGCGTAGGCCTCGCCCACTATGCCCATTTTCGGGACCCAGGCGATGACGCAGACGGTTCGGATAGAGATTTGTATTATAGTGGAGACGAGCACCACGGTCATGGAGCCCAGCCCCCGGAAAAAGCCCTGTATGGCGTTGGTGAGCCCCGGCATTATGAAAAACCACGCCTTCACCGCAAGGTACGCCACCCCCGCCTCCACGATCGCCGTGCTCCCGTCCGGGGAAAGGAGGCGCATGGCTGGCCCCTTCAAAAGCTGGACGATGACAAATATTATCGGGTAGTAGCAAAGGGCGATGACGAGCCCCCGCCGCAGGGTCTTGCGGACGCGCTCCGTCTCGCCCGCGCCCCGGTTCTGGGCGGTGCAGGTCATTATGGCGCTTCCCAAGCTCTGGGTGGGTATGCGGGCGTAGTCGTCAATCCGGCAGGCCCCGTTGAAGGCGTCTATGGCGACAACGCCCTGCAGGTTTATGGTGCCCTGAATAAGAACCTTTCCCACCGGCTGCGCCGCCTGCTGGAGGGCCGTCAAAGCGCCGTTCTTCACCGTCTCCCGCAGAAGCTCCCTGTCCACACCGATGTCACCCCGGCGCAGGGAGAGGTCCGGCACCCGCCGCTCTATCCACAAAATGCACAGCGCCACGGATACCGCCTCGGCGATGACCGTGGCAAGCCCCGCGCCCGCCACTCCCATGTGGAGGGCGGCGACAAACAGCAGGTCAAGGCATATGTTTATCCCGCAGGAAATGCCCAAAAACCACACCGAGGTGCGGGAGTCGCCTATCGCCCTGAGCGCGGAGGAGAGTATGTTGTACTGGAACGTAAAGAGAAATCCCACGAAGATGATGCGCAGATATGTAAGCGCCATTTGAAACGACTCCTCCGGCGCTTTTATCCACCGTAGCAGCCGCGGCGCCAGCAGGAGCCCCGCCAGGAAAACGGCAAGGGAGAAAAACAGCCCGAAAATCAGGGTGGTGGAAAACTCCCGCCGCAGTCTTTCCCTGTCCCGCGCCCCGTAGAAGCGGCTCATGAGCACCGACGCGCCGATGCCCATGCCCGACGCCCCAAGGACCATGACCGTCATTATAGGCTCCGACACGCTCACCGCCGCCAGCGCGTCCTGCCCCAGGTTCTTGCTTATGATGATGGAATCCGCCGCGTTGTACGTCAGCTGCATGATGTTCCCCAGCACCATTGGGACGGTATATTTGAGAAGATGCCGCGTGATCGACCCGTGGGTCATATCCGTCTTAGCCAAGCGCTCGCCTCCCGGAGGGTTTTTGGCTATTATACAACCGAAACGGGCGAATGTAAATTCCCCAAAAGGAGAAAAACCTTTTGTCGCAGTTCCCCGCCGTAGGGACCGATGGTCCAATTGACCAGAGCGTGAATTTTTCCCTATTTTCTCAAATCTTCGGCGATAAGCTGAAGATGTGTGATTTGTAAATTTGTTAGTCCATCCACATTGAGCGTCCGCCCCTCCTCGCGGCCAAGGAGATAATCTGTCGAAACCCCAAAGACGTCGGCAAGCCGGATAAGCAAGTCTATTGAAGGCATAATATTCCCGTTCTCCCAGTTGGAAACGCTCTGTTTGCTGACACCCACCGCGTTGCCCAGCTCCTTTTGATTTATGCCGCGCTCCAGCCGCAGCTGCCGTATCCTTTTGTCAAGCATAAACCGTCCCTCCGCGTCAAATATTTCAATACATCTTTACGCTAATTCTTGACAAACAAAAAATATTATAGTATTGTAATATTTGACCAAAGGTCAAAATACATAAAAGGAGATCTTCATATGTTCAGGAAATTATTTGGCGAAACGGATGAGGAACAGTTGGCGTATCTGCAAAAGAAAGTAATCATAACTGCTGTATGTGCTGTTTTGGATATAGCTGTACACATTTTTGCACAAGGTATATTGTTTTTGCCTTTATGTTGTTATTATTGGGGGTGGGGGGTCATAAGAACATACTTTGGTATAACCACCTTTGGCGCTATATTCAGTAGAAACGTCGTAGTTGGCGCCTTAATCATAGGTGTCTTTCTTGTTTTGGGCGGGATTGTTGGCGCTGTTATTATGACCCTCGGTGTCGGAAGATATATCTTTTTGAAGGTCAAGTACGCAAAGGCGGCGCAGTGACATGAGAGATTATGACGATCCCGGCAACGACAGCGGCTGGACGTGGTCTCACGGCATTATAATTTTCAGCGGGGAGTGGACATGGCTTGCGATGCTTCTGCTCATGGCCGTTCCTTTCGCGCTGTTTCTCTTTTTTATGGAAAAAGCCGCGCTCTTTTTCGCGCGGCATGTAATCATTATTGGTGTTGTCTATCTTCTCGCGTCCTTGGCTCTTGCCGCCGCAATATATCTTCCTAAAGGGAAACGGTGGCGAGCCCCCGGTTTTGCGGCGGTACTTTTGACGACTGTGCCGACATTCTTGGCATTAACATTTTACCTTGTTCCTTTCGAGGTACTGGACCCCGGTTTTGACGCGGTTTTTGACTTTTTCCTAATTATGCTGCCTTTTCTTGGCGGGGCCATACTGCTCATCTCCATATCCAGATATCTCAATAACAGCCTTACGCACCTTGCAATCGCGGCGGTCTATTTTGTCCTGTGTCTTTTGCTCCTGCGTGCTGCTGTTTCGACAGAGAGTGACATCATATCTTCAGAGTCGCTCAAAGCTCTATACGGTCTATAAAAAATCCCCCGGAGCATTCGCTCCGGGGCACTCAGTTTGTGAAAGAACTGATTCAATCATCCTCTTTTTCAGCTTATCGACCGGTAGTTGAACATCACGGGCTTTGTGTCGGGGGTCAGGGCGGCGAAGGTGTAGCCCTTCTCCCGAAGCTTTTCTATGAGATGGGGCAGGGCGCGGGCGGTGGTGGTGCGGGCGGAGGAGTCGTGCATAAGCACCACGCCCCGGGCCACATTCCCGGCGCTCAGCACGTTGGAGATTATGTCCTCCACCGGCAGAGGCGTCTTTGTGGCGTCCTGGGCCGACATGTTCCAGTCGCAGGGCACAAAGCCCCGGCGGAGCATTTCGCTTATGATGTCCTGATATATGCCGTAGTCGTAGCTGTTCAGACTGCCGCCGGGGAAGCGGAAGTAGGTGGGGGCGGTGCCGGTCTCGTCCCTTATGAGCGTGAAGACCTTGTACATATCGTCAAGAAACGCCTCCACGCTGGTGTATATTTTCTTATAGTCATGGGACCATGAGTGCATACCCACCGTATGCCCCGCGTCCGCGATCGCCTTCAACCGGCTTTTGTTCGCCTCGCCTGCGCGACCGACAATAAAGAATGTGGCCTTTATCCCCTCGCTCTCCAGCGTCTTGAGTATCTCGTCCGTCCTGGCTGAGGGGCCGTCGTCGAAGGTGAGGTATACCGTCTTGTCCGGCGCCTGAGAGGCGTCAAGGGGCTGAGGGGCGTAAAAATCCGGGTAGAGCGTCTGGTATTCCGGTCCGTCCGGGTCAAAACGGAAGGGCTGGCTCAGCTCCCGGATTTTCGCCTGTGCCTCCTCAAGGGCGTTCTCCGCCTCCTCAAGCCTCCCCTCAAGCCCGTCTCTCTCCGCGCCCAGAGCGTCAAGCCGCGTCTTGAGCTCATCACACTCCTCCCGGTACGACGCCTTTGAGCTTTCAAGCTCGGCGGTGAGATCCTTCATCGCCTCGTCGGTCCGGGCAAGAGCCCTTTGCGCCTCTTTCAGCTCATTGTCCCTCGCCACGGCAAAATATGTGGGCACGGAGGCAAGCATCACGGCGGCAAGCACCGCGGCGGCGACCTTCAAAATGTTCTTCCTCATTTTCGCTTCTCTCTGTTACAATAAATTTACCCCAACTTCGTGGCAGGCGACCACGGGCGAGGGGCATCTCGTTGCCCAAGCTGTTAGAATGGAGAGGCAATGGTCTGACACTCACCTCCAAGAGCTGTGCGCTCGACAGAAAGTCAGTCAGCCATCCCTCCCATTCGCGGCGTTCGATTTGTGCAGGTAGAGTGCCCACACGGTACACTCGCGTCAGCAAACAGATGGAATCGGCAATTGGGAAAGATGGATCGCCATTGTAATTCTTGTTTCGGGAGGATCCCAAATGTACGCTGTAGGAGTCGATGTTTCCAATGGGAAAAGCACAGTCACCGTGCTCAAGTCAAAGCGCGAGGCCGTCATCCCCGCCTTTGACGTGACACACACCACCGAGGGGTTAGCCGCTCTGGTCGAGAAGCTGAGCGCCCTGGACGGCGAGGTCAGGATAGTCATGGAGCACACGGGCCGCTACTACGAGTCCATCGCCGCCGCCCTGCATAACGCCGGGTTCTACGTCAGCGCCGTCAACCCCCTGCTCATCAAGGGGTATAACGGCAATACGCTGACCGACAAGGCTGACGCGAAGAAGATCGCGCGCTATGCCCTTGACAATTGGGACGAATTGCGTCAATATACTCCTATGGACAACATTCGTTATGAGCTCAAAACGCTCAACCGCCAGTTCCAACTGGCCAGCAAGAACCGTACGGCCTGCTCCAACAATCTGGTCGCCCTCATGGAGCAGTCCTATCCGGGCGTGCGTTCCCTGTTCGACAGCCCCGTCAGGGCGGACGGCAGCCAAAAATGGGTGGACTTCGCGGATACCTTTTGGCATGTGGACTGCGTGGCGAAGCTGAGCCTGAAGGTGTTCACGGAGCGTTACCGCAAGTGGTGCAAGCGACACGGCTATAATTTCAGCGAGGGAAAGGCCGCTGAGATTCACGGGAAAGCCAAGACCTTGTTTCCGCTGGTCCCAAAGACTGACGTCGCTAAGCTGATGGTCAGGGAGGCCGTGATCCAGCTCAATACTGTCTCTCGCGCTGTCGAGGTCTTTCGCGCCCAGATGAACAGCCTGGCTTCCCAGCTCCCGGAGTATGAGGCGGTCATGGGCATGACCGGCGTCGGCCCGTCTGTGGGGCCTCAGCTCATGGCTGAGATCGGGGATCTGCGCCGGTTCGAGCACCAGAAGCCTCTGGTGGCCTTCGCGGGTACGGACCCCGGCAGGAACGATTCGGGCGTCAAAGAATCCAACTCCGGCAGATCCAGCAAGCGCGGTTCTCCGTATCTGCGTAAGACCCTGTTCGTCATCATGTCGGTCCTGATTCAGCTCCGGCCCGCCGACGATCCCGTCTACCAGTTCCTCGACAAGAAGCGCTCCGAGGGCAAGCCGTACTACGTCTACATGACCGCCGGCGGCACAAAGTTCCTCCGCATCTACTACGGCAGGGTCCGCGACTGCCTCAAGGAAAAAGGCCCCTGGGACAAGCCCGCCGAGGATACGGCCAACTCCGACTGACAGCGCTCCTACATACTTCCCGTTTTTGGCTGCCCCTTCAAGACAGCCTATTTGTGTTGCCTATTTTTACCGCTGCTCTTTATTCAAGTTTTTTCACGCTGGGGGTTGACTTTTTATTTGCAGGCTTTCTGTGGGGTTTTCTTTATGATAGCTCACTTATGTATCACATATGTATAAAATCCCCGTGGATTTCGCTCCGTGGGTCAGCCCGTCCCGATTTTCCCCGGCGAATACCGGTACTGCCAATATTCTCAATACTCCTCCGTCATGTTTATCTCGCCGGAGGACAAAATATGCTCGCTGTCAAAGGTCACCAGAAACTCCACATGGGCCATGGTGATGTCCTCGAATGTCTCCACTGGGAAAACCACGGCGTTCTCGGCTGTGTTCACTACCTTCGTGGCAAGAAGCTCGGTGTACTCCGCCATCTCGGTGCCTGTGGGAGTGGCGAAGGCCTGGACCTTCCAGGGCTCCCTCCCCTCCCAGCTGACGCGGACGGAACCCACGCGGTCGATAAAGTACCACCCGGCCTCGGTCTCAAGGACCTGCCCGTTCTTATCCAGGACGGTCACCTCCACGGAGGCGTCGCTGTAAATGTCCTCCCTGCTCCTTGTGACGGCGTCGGGGCGGTTTACGAAATCGTCCGCCTCCCCGATCTCGTAGTCGTCAAAGACCGCGAAAAAGGAGCCGTCGTCTCGAAGCTCAACGGTCACCGCCTTGACGGTCTTCGCGCCGTTTTGGAATGTTATCTCCATGACGATAATATCCCGCCTAAGCTCCTCCGGGATGTCTCTTATCGAGCCGTAGTCCCCGTCCCGAAGTCTGGAGATGATGTGTTTGGGCATCCAGTCGATGACGAGAAAGCTGTACTCGCTCTCCCGCTCCCCGTATGGCACGGTAATATTCCGCGCAAAGCCGAACTCATCCCGCTGTTCGGTGAGGTCAACGAAGTTGATAAACTCGTTTTTATCCGAAAACCTCACCGTGTCGATGTTCTCCCCCGTGAGGTAGAACATCAGTGGGTGGCCTGTGAGCTCCCCACTGTCGCTGATCTCGCCGGTGGTGAAGCTCTCGCCCGCCCCGGTCAGCTCCGTGTCCGTCCCGGCGGCATAGGCTGAGACGGTCACACCCTTTGGCGTCAGGAGGAACCACATTCCCCCGACCAGCACCGCTATCGCCAGCACAGCCGCCAGAGGACGCCAAAGCCACTGTCTCCCGCGGCGCTGTCTTGTGTATCCCGCACTCACGTGCCTGTCGGCTATGCCGCCGACGGCGTCCGATATGTATTCCCTGTTCATATTTCAATTCCCTCCGAAATAAGGTATTTTCGCAGCTTCTCCCGGATGCGGTGAAGCCTTACGTACAGGCTGTTGGGCGTGGCGTGAGACTCCTTTGCCAGATCCTCCACCGGGTCCGAGTACCAGTAGCGCCGCACAAAGAGGTATCTGTCACTGTCGGACAGGGAGTCCAGGAAGCTGTCCAGGAGCCCGCTCAGCTCCCGCGCGCTCAGCTGGTCCTCCAGAGAGGCGGACCCGGACATGCACTCCTCGAGCTCGTCCAGCGCCGCGTCGTATTGGGTCCTGCGCTTTTGAGCCGTGTTCCTGCGGAGGCGTTTGACAGCCAGATTCCGGGCTATCCGGTAGATATACGCCTGAAGCGGGTCCGGCTTCTTAGGCGGGATGGAGCTCCAAACGCCGAGGTACGTGTCGTTGACGCACTCCTCTATGTCCCGGAAATCTCCCAGTATGTTTCCGGCGATCCGCCGGCACCCGGCGCCGTACTTCCTCTCAAGTTCCCCAATTGCCCTCTCGGAGCGCCGGAAAAGGAGCTCGATTATCCCGGCATCCTCCATGTCCCCGCACCCCTTTCCTTGTGCTTTATGAGAACATCCTCACCTTATAAATACCTTTTTCGGTTGAAATTCTTACATAGACCTATTATTTTTTATGAAAAAGTCCTTTTTTTCGTTGGAGGCCGGGAAGGCGACGTAACGCCCTCCGGTATCTTCCGCGCGAAAAAATGTGGGGTCCGGCGCCGCCGGAACCCACATTTCTTGCAGGATTTAATTTGGGCTGAAAGGCGTTTTACAGCCCCTTCAATCAGGCTTACTCGGCGTGGTCAACGGTGTACATGTACTCGATGAGGTCCACGACCTTGTTGCTGTAGCCCCACTCGTTGTCGTACCAGGCGACGACCTTTACGAAGGTGTCGGTGAGGTACACGCCGGCGTTGGCGTCGAAGATGGAGGTGTGGGGATCATGGATGAAGTCGGAGGAGACAACGGCATCCTCGGTGTAGCCCAGAACGCCCTTCAGCTCGCCCTCGGCAGCCTCCTTCATGGCGGCGCAGATGTCGGCCTTGGTGGCGGGCTTCTCAAGGTTGGCGGTCAGGTCCACCACGGACACATCCAGGGTGGGGACGCGCATGGAGATACCGGTGAGCTTGCCGTTGAGGGAGGGGATGACCTTGCCCACGGCCTTGGCAGCGCCGGTGGTGCTGGGGATGATATTGCCGGCAGCGGCACGGCCGCCGCGCCAGTCCTTGGAGGACACGCCGTCAACGGTCTTCTGGGTGGCGGTGGTGGAGTGGACGGTGGTCATGAGGCCTTCCTTGATGCCGAACTTGTCGTTCAGAACCTTGGCGATGGGGGCGAGGCAGTTGGTGGTGCAGGAGGCGTTGGAGACATAGTCCATGTCCTTGGTGTAGGTCTTGTTGTTGACGCCCATGACGAACATGGGGGTATCGTCCTTGGAGGGAGCGGACATAACGACCTTCTTGGCGCCGCCCTTCAGGTGAGCGGAGGCCTTCTCCTTGGTCAGGAAGATACCGGTGGACTCAACGACGTACTCGGCTCCAACCTTGCCCCAGGGCAGATTGGCGGGGTCCTTCTCGCAGAAGACGGCGATCTCCTTGCCGTTTACGATGATGGAGTGGTCGGTGTGATCAACGGTACCCTCAAAACGGCCGTGGATGGTGTCATACTTCAGCATGTACTCCATGTAGTCGGGGGTGATCAGGTCGTTGATACCCACGACCTCCACGTTAGGATGGTCGAGGCTGGCGCGGAAGACCAGACGGCCAATGCGTCCAAAACCGTTGATGCCAATTTTGATGCTCATAGTGAAAACCTCCAAAAAAATATTTTTTGAAAACGACTTTGAAATGTGCGAATAACATTGGCACATTTTTAACGATATAATTATAACCCCACCCGCCGAAAAAATAAAGAGTTTTTTCTCGTTTCAGCCATAATTTTTTGAAACTGACAATTTTTCGTTGATTAAAAGCGAAAATTCTGTTATCATGGCGAGTGCAGGTCAAATTTGGCTGTGTTTCGTTGGCGTGTGAACCGATTAACCGGCGCGTCAACGGCATATACATATATGTAAGGTGACGGGAGACGAACCTGTGTCATCTCAAATAAACAGGGAGGAGCCCAAAAGGGCGCGGGGTAAATTGGAGAGCGGTTTAGATATTTTTGAGTGTCTTCCGGAGCCTGTTATGGCGGTCCGGGACGGCAGGGTCATTTTTGCGAACAGCTCCGCGAGGAGGCTTTTTGTGGAGCTTGCGCCCGGAACAGATGTGTGGGGGTACTTTGACGACAGGCTTCTTGCCCACGGGACGCCCTCGGTCACCGGGGCATATTCCTCAAAGTACGGCGTATGCTCCGTATGCGCCGTGGACATGGGGCAGCTGAGGGTCCTTACCTTCAGCACATGCGGCGGCAACACCGAGCCCGCCCTGCGCAGCCTTACTGAAAGCGTCCGCTCAGGGCTTGGCACGCTCTTTGCCTCCATGTCACTGATGAACGAGCATATCCCCAATGAGTACGGTCAGGTGCTTCGATATTATATGTCAAAAAGCGATAAATCCGCCTGCATACTCGGCAGGGCGGCGGACAATTTCGCCAGGGTCTTCTGCGGCTTCGATATGGAGGCCGACCCCGCGCCGCTGGATATGGAAATGCTTGTTTCCGAGCTTGTGGACACCGTCAGGTCCCTGGTCCCCGCCTCCGCGCCCAAGATCGTCTTCACCGGCATGCGGGAGACCGTCCCCTACATGGGCGACGGGCGGCTCATTGAAATCATGCTCATGCAGCTTCTCTCAAACGGCATCAAATACTCCAGGGCGTCCTGCATAACCGTGAGTCTGCGGAGGGGGCGCGACAAGCTCACGCTCACCGTCTCCGACGACGGGCAGGGCGTGCGTCCTGAGCTTTTGCCGGATGTGTTTTCCGCCTACTCCTCCTCCGTCCGGTTCTCCGAGCCCCGCGCCGGCTCCGGACTGGGGCTGGGTATAGCCCAGATGATAGCGTCCCTCCACGGTGGAAGCGCCATAATGGAGAGCGTCTACGGTCAAGGCGCCGCCGTCACCGTAAGCCTTCCCCGCCGCGACCCCGAAAGGCCCAGGAAGGTACACCTTCAAACCGCATACCGAAACGACATATCCGTCTTCCTCATCCAGCTTTCAGATGTTATTGACTCGGAGATCTACGAAAAACGCTGGAAAATGTAGCTTCCAATTTTGCAAAAATCTCAAAATTCCATATTTTTCCGGCGGCATGTACGTCGGAAAAATCACCTTTTGTTTTGCAAGTGTGCCGCCTTATGGGGTCCCCACGCAATCATGATTGCGTGGGGAGAGGAGGAGCGAAGTCCGCGCCTGAGCCCTGCCGCTTGTGGCGGGGCGAGGTTAAGCGACTTCAGCGACAACGAGCGCGCAGCGCGACAGCAGGAAGACCTCCGAGAAATGCCCGCAGGCATTTCTCGGAGGTCTTCCGCACGTTCCCCCTTCCCAAAAAGGGCAACGCCCTTTTTGGGAAAGTTTTTACCAGTTCCACCCAAACGGCCAGTTGAAGTCGAAGCCGCCCTGGGACTGCTGCTGTTGCTGCTGGTCGTTAGTGGTTTCCTCCTCCTGGAGCTCGCCGAAGGTAACTGTCAGGTCCATGGACTGGCCGCTCAGGTCGGAATTCATGCGGTAAACTGTCAAGGTCTCCGTGTCGCCGGGTGCGTAGCGGCGCAGAGCCATTTTCAGCTCGTCAATGCTGGACACCGCCTTGCCGCCCACCGCGGTGATGATGTCGTGGACCTGGACGCCCGCCTTATCCGCGGCCTCGCCCTCGTTAACCTCCACCACATAGCAGCCGGATGGAATGTTGTAATACTCGATGGCGTAGGGCTTGTAAAACTCCTCCACGTTGGTACCCTTGATACCCAGTCCCGCGCCGGTCACATACCCGTGCTCGATGAGCTGCGTGGCGATGGACACGGCGTCGTTGATGGGGATGGCGAAGCCCAGGCTCTCAATGCCCTCGTCGGCGTCGGAGTATTTCGCGGTGACTATACCGATGACCTCGCCGCGGGAGTTATAGACGGGTCCGCCGGAGTTGCCGTGGTTGACGGCGGCGTCTATCTGGAACATGTTGATGGAGGTGGTGGCGCCGGAGATGTCATCGGTGGTGGTGATCACCCGGTCCTGGGCGCTGATGTTGCCGAAGGTCGCGGTGTACTCCAGCTCGCCCAGAGGATTGCCGATTGCGCATACCCACTCGCCCACAAGCATCTTGTCGGAGTCGCCAAGCGTGACGGGCGTAAGCCCTTTGGCGTCGATCTTGATGACTGCCACGTCATTTGACTCCACGTAGCCTACGATCTGAGCGGGATAGGAGGTGCCGTCCTCCATGAGCACCGTCAGGTCCCCGCCGTATACCACGGCGTAGCTTATCACGTGGTAATTTGTGAGGATATAGCCGTCCTCGCTGATGATAAAGCCGGAGCCGGACACCGCGCGGGTGGTGGTTTGACCAAAGATGTTGTAGTTGTTAAGGGCGGTATTGACGCCCACCACCTGCTTGAGGCCCAGGTTGTATATCTGGTTTGCCGTCAGCGTTCCGGACTCGTCCGGCGCGGCCATCTGGTCATTGGCGACGGTGCTGGCCTGATTTATCACGACCTGCCTGCCGTCGCTTTCCGCGGCGTTGTGTTCAAGCATATAGTCGCACACGGCCCAGCTCGCGAGCCCCGCCACCAGCGCGCAAACCACCACAAGGCAGGCGGCCTTCAAAAATCCGTGGCTCTTCTTTTTCTTCGGCTTTTCCGGGACCTGCTGCGGCTGGTAGTTTTGCGCGCCGTAGGCGTAGCGTCCAGGGGTGTAAGCGCCCTCGCCGCTTCCCGCCGCCTCGTAGGTGGGCTCGCGCCAGGTCTCCCGCTCCTCATTGTAGGGCTGGACCGGCTGGGGGCGGCTGAAGCTGTTATTTACCGGCTCCGGCGCTTTTGGCGCCTCCGGCTCAGCTCCGGGGTCCTGCCCATATGTCTGTGGCTCCTCCGGAGATTCGGGGGTGTTCATTCCGTCTATCCTGTCGTTTTCGTCAAACAGCATTTCGATTCTCTCCTTTTCGGGGACTTCCTCCCCTTGAATGACCTAATAGTACCCCCATTTTATGACTATTTCATGACCAAACTAAAAATATTATTAAAATTGGGGATTTAATTTTTGTGAATTGGGTGATACAATAGAATTTACTGTTCTGAAATAATTTTTATCTTCAAGGAGCAAATTATGCGCGACAGCATTTTTATAAAGGGCGCCAGAGAGAACAACCTGAAAAATATCGACCTGGAGCTGCCACGGGACAAGCTGGTGGTGCTGACCGGCCTCTCAGGCTCCGGCAAATCCTCCCTGGCCTTTGACACCATCTACGCCGAGGGACAGCGGCGGTACGTGGAATCCCTCTCTGCCTACGCCAGGCAGTTTTTAGGGCAGAAGGAAAAGCCCGACGTGGACGCCATCGACGGGCTCTCCCCCGCCATATCCATCGACCAGAAGACCACCAACAACAACCCGCGCTCCACCGTTGGCACCGTCACGGAAATATATGACTACCTGCGCCTACTCTATGCCAACATCGGCATACCCCACTGTCCCAAGTGCGGCAAGGAGATATGTCAGCAGACGGTGGACCAGATGGTGGACCAGGTGATGGCGATGCCTGAGGGCACACGCGTTATGGTCATGGCGCCGGTCATTCGCGGGCGCAAGGGCGAGCACCTGAAGGTGTTTGAGGACGCCAAAAGGTCCGGCTACGTCCGTGTCAGGGTGGACGGCGAGATGCACGACCTGGAGGACGAGATAAAGCTTGACAAGAACAAAAAGCACCGCATCGACGTGATAATCGACCGCCTTGTGGTGCGGGAGAGCATACAGCAGCGGCTCACCGATTCCATTGAGACCGCCTGCAACCTCTCCGGCGGCATAGTCATGGTAGGTATCCCCGACGAAGAGCGGGAGGTGACCTTCTCCCAGAATTACGCCTGCGAGGACTGCGGCATATCCATTGAGGAGATGTCCCCCAGATTCTTCTCCTTCAACGCGCCCCTGGGAGCCTGCCCTGAGTGCTCCGGTCTTGGCGTCCAGCGGCAGGTGGACCCGGCGCTGATCATGCCCAACATGACCCTCTCCATTCTTGACGGGGGCATACAGGCCTCCGGCTGGGGGAACATCAAGAACGACTCCATCGCCCTCATGTACTTCAACGCCCTCTCAAAGCGTTACCACTTCCGACTGGACACCCCCCTGCGGGACCTTCCCGACGAGGTCATAGACGTGCTTCTCTACGGCACAAAGGGCGAGGCGCTGACCCTCAACTACACCACCGACCGGGGTCACACCACCATGACCCGCCCCTTCGAGGGCATAATCTCAAACCTGGAGCGGCGCTACCGGGAGTCCAACTCCATCTACGCCAAGTGGGACCTGGAGCAGTACATGACCGACCACGACTGCCCCGCCTGCCATGGGAAAAGGCTCCGGCCCGAGGTCCTTGCCGTCACCGTGGGCGGGAAGAATATCGCGGAATTTTGCGAAATGTCCGTCACCGACGCGCTGGCGTTCATAAACGGCGTCCAACCCACCCTCACCGAAAAGGAGCACATGATAGCCGACCGCATCTTCAAGGAGATACGCGACCGTCTGGGCTTTTTGGAGTCCGTTGGGCTCCAGTACCTCTCCATGTCCCGCTCCGCCGGCACTCTCTCCGGCGGCGAGAGCCAGCGTATACGCCTTGCGACGCAGATAGGCTCGTCACTCATGGGCGTTTTGTATATCCTTGACGAGCCCTCCATCGGGCTCCACCAGCGGGACAACGCCAAGCTCATCGCCACCCTTGAGCGTCTGCGTGACCTGGGCAACACCCTTTTGGTTGTGGAGCACGACGAGGACACCATGCTTGCCGCCGACTACATTGTGGACATTGGCCCCGGCGCCGGTATCCACGGCGGCGAGGTGGTCTTTGCCGGCACGCCGGAGGAGATAAAAAAGAGCGAAAACTCCATCACCGGTCAGTACCTCTCCGGCAGGAAATTCATACCCATCCCCAAAAATCACCGCAAGGGCACGGGTAAATTCCTGAGGATAACGGGCGCCGCTGAAAACAACCTCAAGGGCATAGACGTGGAGATACCCCTGGGCACCATGACCTGCGTCACCGGAGTCTCCGGCTCCGGCAAGTCCAGCCTTGTAACCGAGGTGCTCTATAAGACCCTGGCGGCGGAGCTGAACCGGGCGCGCATCCGTCCGGGCAAGCACACGGGCATCTTCGGTCTTGAACAGCTTGACAAGGTCATCGACATCGACCAATCCCCCATCGGCAGGTCCCCCAGGTCAAACCCCGCCACCTACACCGGCGTATTCAACGACATCCGCGCCCTTTTCGCCCAGACCTCCGACGCCCGCGCCAGGGGCTACGGCGCCGGCAGATTCAGCTTCAACGTCAAGGGCGGCAGGTGCGAGGCGTGCCAGGGCGACGGGCTCATAAAGATAGAGATGCACTTCCTGCCGGACATCTACGTCCCCTGTGAGGTGTGCAAGGGCAAGCGCTACAACCGGGAGACGCTGGAGGTGCGCTACAAGGACAGGAACATCAGCGAGGTCCTGGACATGACCGTGGACGAGGCAGTGGAGTTTTTCGAGAACGTCCCAAAAATCGCCGACCGTCTCCGAACCCTCCAGGATGTGGGACTGGGGTATATAAAGCTCGGTCAGCCCAGCACCACCCTCTCCGGCGGCGAGGCGCAGCGTGTAAAGCTGGCGACGGAGCTTTCAAAGCGTTCCACCGGCGCCACCTTCTACGTGCTGGACGAGCCCACCACGGGCCTCCACACCGACGACGTGCGCAAGCTGGTGGACGTGCTCAACCGCCTTGTGGACGCGGGCAACACCGTGGTCGTCATCGAGCACAACCTGGACGTCATCAAGGTCGCGGACCACATCATTGACCTTGGTCCCGAAGGCGGCGACGGCGGCGGCGAGGTCGTCTTCACCGGCACCCCGGAGGAGTGCTCCCGCTGTGAGAAGAGCTACACCGGGCAGGTTTTGCAAACCTACTACGACACCCATCCGGGTCAAAGGATATAAAATCATCACACCGCGGCGCGGGGACTTGAAAGCACCCGCGCCGCGGCTTGACATTTCCCTCATTTCGGGATACACTGTCTCCCGAATCTTATGTTTGAGGCGTTTTATGCGAATAAGGCTCTCCGACCACTTCACATATTCCGGGCTTCTTCGGTTCACCCTGCCCAGTATGGCGATGATGCTGTTCACCTCCGTATACGTGGTGGTGGACGGATTTTTTGTGTCCAATTTCGTGGGTAAGGAGGCGCTGGCGGGAGTCAATTTCATCTATCCCTTTTTGATGATCCTCGGCACCGTCGGCTTCCTCTTCGGCACCGGCGGCGGTGCGCTGGTTGCGATAACCCTGGGCGAGGGGGACCCGAAAAGGGCAAACGAGCTGTTCTCCCTCTTTGTGTACGTTTCCCTGGCGCTGGGCGCAGCGTTCACCGTTCTTGGCTTCATAATGCTCCGCCCCGTGGCGGTTTGGATGGGCGCCGAGGGAAAAATGCTGGAGGATGCCCTCACCTACGGCCGCTGGTTTTTGATGTCCATGCCGCTATTTATAGTCGAGCACGAGTTTGAAAGCTTCACCGTCACCGCGGAAAAGCCCAGGCTTGGACTTATTTTCAATCTTGCCGCCGGCATGACAAACATTGTCCTTGACTCTGTGCTCGTGGGCATCCTCCGCATGGGTATCGACGGAGCGGCGGTGGCGACGGCACTGTGCCAAATGGTGGGCGGTGCGGGACCGCTAATATATTTCTCCCGCAAAAACTCAAGCCTTCTGCGCCTCGGACGCACACACTGGGACGGCAAAGCTCTTATCAGGTGCGTCGGCAACGGCTCCAGTGAGCTTATGAGCAACATCTCCATGTCCCTGGTGGGTATTCTTTACAACATACAACTTCTGCGCATAGCCGGTGAGGACGGCGTGGCGGCATACGGGACGATCATGTATGTGAACATGGTGTTCATCGCCGTATTCATCGGCTACTCCATAGGCTCCGCGCCGGTCATAGGCTACCACCACGGGGCCGGCGACAGAGTGGAGCTTAAGTCGCTTCTGAAAAAGAGCCTGGTAATACTCGGCGTCATGTCAGTGGCGATGCTTGTGTTCGGCGAAACCATGTCCGTGCCCGTGGCGAGGATATTTGTCGGCTACGATAACACGCTCATGGAGATGACGCGGGACGGCTTCCGCCTGTACTCCACCATGTTCCTCTTTTCCGGCTATGCCATATTCGGCTCGTCCCTCTTTACCGCCCTGGGCGACGGCGTGACCTCCGCTGTCATATCCGGGCTTCGCACGATGGTGTTTGAAACCGCTTCGGTTCTGCTACTCCCGTTGGCGCTGGGTCTTTCCGGCATATGGCTCTCCGCGCCCCTCGCCGAGGCGATGAGTGTGGTCCTGTCCGTGTTCTTCCTGGTCAAAAAAAGGGATAAATACGGATATTTCTGACGCTCACGCCTGCCGGTCGGAGTCTTAGGAGACAATACATTATTGCGCCGAGTTTTCGCGCCTATCAAAGCATTTGTCCACTTCGGTCATACTAACACCGTCAGCAAAAGCAGAGCTGCCAGGAATAATACGTTCCACAGTGTAAATACGCCCAGGTATTTCCCCTTGAGCTCCGGGGAGCGGCGGGCTACCTGTTTGTAGGATATGAGGCTCGCCATTGACGCTATGAGCGTCCCAAGCCCGCCGATATTCACGCCAACGAGCAGGTCCCTCCAGTCGGTGGTGAAGCCCCCCAACAAAAGCGCCGCGGGGACGTTGCTGATGACCTGCGAAAGCCCCGCCGACACCCCCAGTACATGCCCGTCGAGCACAGAAAGCACGGCGTTTTTGAAGGGCTCAAAGCGTCCCATGTTGCCGATGAACACGAAAAACGCCAGGAACGTGGCAAGGAGGCTGTAATCCACCCGCAGGAGCAGCCTCCAATTTTTCACCGCCACGGCTATGACCACCGCCGGCAGGAGCACCCAGATGCTCACAAGCTTTGCCACGGCCAGGACGCAGAGGACAAAAAGCGCCCCGAAATACGCAAGGTCAAAGCGCTTTATCTCAGGCCCTCTACCCTCAAGCTCCACCCTTACCGGCAAATTCCTCACCGTCAGCGTGGACAGCGCCAAGAGGACGGCGGACAAGGCGGCGTAGGGCGCGACGGTGGCAACAAACTCCCCAAGTCCCATTCCGGATACTGAGTAGATATATAGGTTCTGCGGGTTGCCTATGGGCGTGAGCATACTGCCCAGATTTGCGGCGACGGTCATTAAGGTCACTGTGAGGCACATGGAGTCCGTTCGCCCCTCCATGTCGAATATCATTATCGCCAGCGGCACAAAGGTTATCAGCGCCACGTCGTTTGTGATGAGCATGGAGCTCATAAAGCACAGGGCAATGAGCGTCAGCGTCAGTCCCCGCCGGTTTTTCAGCCTGCGGAGCAGTCCCTCGGCGAGCCGTCGGAAAAGCCCCAGCTCCCGCAGTCCTGCCATAACCGCCATAAGGCAGAAAAGCACAACGAGGGTGTCCCAGTTTATGTAGTCAAAATAGCCCCTGTCCGGCGGCACGAGGAAGCACGACGCTATGGCAAGCAGCGCCGCGGCGCAAAGCACCGTCTCGTCCGCGAAAAGCTTGAGAATTTTCTTCATTATTTACTCCGTTTTAACGAATATACGCACCATGAGACCCTTTTTCCGAGGCTCCACCGCCGTGGCGGCGTCTGCGGTATTGAGGAAATTAAGCGCGGCGCTGTCGGTGAGGAGCGTAGGCTCCCACCCCCCGCCGGTGTCCTCGTTTACCACGTGTATCCTGCACGCTTCTCCCGTGTAGTCTGTGCCGGAGATGCCGTACTCCGCTCTGAAATAATGCCCACGGCACACGCGTCGGGTCTGCACGTCCTTCGCCCCCGGAAGCACCGCGCCCCTGAACCAGGGGGTTTCGGTCTTCCCGGTGAAAGGCAATATCCTCGTCCTCTCCACGGGCGTCCAGCTAAAGCCCTGCCTTTCCGAAAGCTCCACGTCCACCTCCAGAACCATGCCGAAGCCCTCAAGAAACAGCCGCACGGCGTCAAGGGCTATCCCGTCGGCGCGCCTGTCAAAGCCGTGCGCGGCGCCCTCTATCATCACAAGCTGGCACCTGCGCGGCGCCGTGGAGTTGTAGGCCTCCACAGCGTCCACGGCATAGCGCGGCGCCACGATGCCGTCGCTGTCGCCGTGAACTATCAGCACAGGTCCGGTGTATCTGCTTATCTCCTTCATCACGTCCATATCCCGCACCGTGAGCGGGTAAAGGCGCCCCAGCGTAATTGGTCCGCCGGTTATCCTCTCCGGCGGGTCCGAGGGGTCGAACCTATAAAACATCATCTTCCCCGCTCTGGCGTCGTCTGGTATGCACAGCGCCGGATAAAAGAGCACCAGCCGCTCCACCTCTCTCCCCAGCTTTGCCGCGGCAAGGGCGCTCACAAGTCCGCCCTGGCTGCAGCCCATCAGCGTGACTCTGCCGGGGTCGTTCCCCTGCACGTTCCTTGCGAAGCCGATGACCGCAAGCAGGTCCTCCACCTCAGTGAGGACGGTCATGTCCTCCGTCCTCCCGTCGCTGTGTCCCGCCACGCACCCGCCGCAGAAGTCAAAGCAGTAAGCGGCATAGCCCCACTCCGCAAGCCTCGCGGCATAGCCTCTGGTGGTAAAATAGTTGGCGAGAAAGCCGTGGCTCACAACGGCGATTGGCAGTCTCTCCCCCTCGCCCCGGTATTCAATGCCGCGTATTGTGAGCTCCCCGCGGCGGCACTCAAATTCCCTCGCTGTCACATTTACGTTCTTCATACGATTACTCCCCGCCCATCATAAGGCGAAAAATCTCATTGTCCGTCTCCCGCATACCCTCGCGGGCAAGGCGGCTCACGGCGTCGATGGTGTTCTCCACGCCCTTTATGACGATCCCGTCGCCGCCCACGAACTCGCTCCCCTGCCGGTTCATGCTCCAGCCCAGGAGCCCCGCCTCCACAGCGGAGGCGATCTTCGCGGCGCAGCTCGCCTTTGCCCCGTCGCAGATCATGCCGGAGTTTATGGCGAGAGCGTTCACCACCGTGTGGGCTATCTCCTCGTATCCGCCGCCGTAGAGGAAGCATATCCCCGCCCCGGCCCCCGCTCCGGCGCTGGTGGCGCCGCAGTAGGCGGAAAGGGCGCCGATGCCGTCCTTCAGGTGTACCGTCACAAGGTTGGAAACCAAAAGCGCCCGCAGGAGCGTGTCCTGGGACACGCCCAGGTCATTTGCGTAGACTATCACCGGCACGCTGGCGGTTATGCCCTGGTTGCCGGAGCCGGAGTTTATTATCACCGGCAGCTCACACCCGCTCATCCGCGCGTCCGACCCCGCGGCGGCGTAGGCCTTTGCCCGGTTCCAGACGGTAGAGCCGTAGGAGCTGAGCAGTATCCTCCCGATCTCCGCGCCCCAGCCGCCCCGCAGTCCCTCCCTGGCGATGGCCATGTTTAGCTCCATCTGCCTTGAAAGCACGGGCCGCACCTCCTCCAGGTCCACACCGTGGGCGTACTCCACAATGTCCCGAACGGTGAGAAGCTCCCGTCTCCCCGTAGGTCTTGCCGGCTCTCCGGAATATGGCGCGTCCACCAGAACCGCGCCGTTTTTCTCCACCCGCACCACGTTCGTGTGGTGCCCTGTTATCCGCACAAGCGCCGTATCCTCTCCGGCGGCAAGGCGTACCTGGATGTCAAATGGGCAGGGCGAATCGGACCTACTCACCGCGACGGGAACGCTCTCCAAAAATCCGTCAAGCCTCGCAAGCTCCGCCTGCGTAACGCCCGACAGCACCTCCAGCTCCCGGTCCGGGTCCCCGCAGACGATCCCGGCGGCGACGGCGGCTCCCAGCCCCCTCCTGCCGCCGGTGTGTGGGACTATCACGCTTTTAACGTTCTTTATGATGTTGCCGGAGACGGCGAGCTCCACCCTCTCCGGCGCTCTCCCCAGCTCCCTCCGGGCTAACGCTCCCGCGTAAGCCACGGCGATAGGCTCGGTACACCCCATGGCGGGGACAAGCTGTTCCTTCAAAATCCGCGTGTACTCTCTCCAAAGCGCGCTTTTCTCCACTTTCTCACCCGTTCCTCTCCGTCATGTCCAAAAAGTGCCCGGAGCGTCCGGGCACTTTTTGGAATTTCTCACTCACCGAAAACGGCTATGTAGTCCTTCTTGAACTTCTCGATCCCGGCGTCGGTCAGGGGATGATGTATCATCTGCTCGATGACGGAATAGGGTATCGTGGCGATGTGCGCCCCCGCCAGCGCGCACTGGGTGACGTGGATGGGGTTGCGAATGGAGGCGCAGATGATCTCGGTGTCGAAGCCGTAGTTGTCAAAGATGGTGACGATGTCCTCGATGAGCGCCACGCCCTCGGTGGAGATGTCGTCAAGCCTTCCGAGGAACGGGCTTACGTAGGTCGCCCCCGCGCGGGCGGCGAGAAGCGCCTGGTTCGCGGTGAAGATCAACGTCACGTTGGTCTTTATCCCCTCGGAGTGCAGGACCTTTACGGCCTTGAGCCCCTCGGCGGTCATGGGTATCTTCACCACCATGTTGGGGTGGATGGCGGCGATCTCCCGCCCCTCCTTTATCATACCCTCGGCGTCGGTGGTGGTCGCCTTGACCTCGCCGGAGATGGGTCCGTCAACGATGGAGGTGATCTCGCGTATTACCTCCTTGAAGTCCCTGCCCTCCTTGGCTATAAGGCTGGGGTTTGTGGTGACTCCGCAGATGACGCCCAGGTCATTTGCCTTTCGGATGTCCTCCACGTGAGCGGTGTCGATGAAAAGCTTCATGGTAATTTTCCTCCTATATGATTGGTATTAAAGCTCTTTGGCAACTTTTGCGATGTTCTCCGCGCTGAGCCCGAACTGCTTCAAAAGCGGCACGGCGGGGCCGGAGTGACCGAACTCGTCGTTTACGCCCACGCGCTTCACACGGCAGGGTATGCCGGATTCGGCGACGGCGGCGCAGACCGCCTCGCCAAGGCCGCCGATTATGCTGTGCTCCTCAGCGGTAACTATCCTTCCACACTCCCTTGCCGCCTTCAGGACAAGCTCGTCGTCCAGAGGCTTTACGGTGCACATATTGAGGACTCTGGCGTTTATCCCCTCGCCCTTGAGTTGCTCCGCCGCCTGAAGCGCCTCGTAGACCATGAGCCCCGTGGCGATGATGGCCACGTCTCCGCCCTCACGGAGCGTCTCGCCCTTTCCTATCTCGAATTTGAAATCGTTCTCGTCATGGAAAACTGGTATCGCCAGGCGCCCGAACCGCAGGTACACGGGACCCACGTGCTCATAGGCGGCGCGGACCGCGGCCTCCGCCTCCACCGCGTCGGAGGGGCAGAGCACCACCATGCCGGGAATGGAGCGCATGAGGGCGAAATCCTCACAGCACTGGTGGGAGGCGCCGTCCTCGCCCACGGAAATACCGCCGTGAGTCGCGCCGATCTTCACGTTCAAATGGGGGTAGCCAATGGAGTTACGCACCTGCTCAAAGGCGCGCCCAGCGGCAAACATGGCAAAGGAGCTGGCAAAGGGCACAAGCCCCATGCTCGCCGCTCCAGCGGCGACTGCCATCATGTTCCCCTCGGCTATGCCGCACTCAAAGTGCCTGTCGGGGAAGGCCTTCCTGAATACGCCCGTCTTTGTGGCGGCGGCAAGGTCCGCCTCGAACACTACTAAATCCTCATGCTCCGCGCCAAGCTTTGCGAGGGCCGCGCCGTAGGCGTCGCGGGTCGCCATTTTTTTCACATCTGCCATCTTATTCCGCCTCCAGTTCCGCCAATTTTGCGTTCAATTCGTTCATCGCGACCTCATATTCGGCGTCGTTTGGCGCCTTCCCGTGCCACTCCACGGAGTTTGTCATGTAGCTTACGCCGGTGCCCTTGACGGTGTGCATGACGATGCCAAAGGGCTTGCCCTTTGTCTCACGCGCCCTGTTGAAAGCCGCCTCAATCTCGTCAAAATCGTGCCCGTTTATCTCCACTGTCTCAAAGCCGAATGCCCGCATTTTCCCGGCGATGTCGCCGGAGTCCATAACGTCCTTTGTAGGCCCGTCGATCTGGAGCCCGTTCTTGTCGATGATCGCCACGAAGTTGTCAAGCTTGTAATTTGCGGCGAACATAAATGCCTCCCAGACCTGCCCCTCCTCAATCTCTCCGTCGCCCAGAAGCGTGTACACCCGGCAGGACTTGCCCATGTACTTTGCCGCCTTCGCCATTCCGGCGGCGCAGCTGACGCCCTGTCCCAGGGAGCCCGTGGACATATCCACTCCCGGCGTCATGTTCATGTTGGGGTGACCCTGAAGGTGGCTGCCGATCTGCCGCAGTGTCTTCAGATCCTCCCAGGGGAAGAAGCCCCTGAGTGCCAGCGCCGCGTAAAGCCCCGGCGCGGTGTGGCCCTTGGAGAGCACAAACCGGTCACGGTCGGGGTTTTTGGGGGCGGCGGGGTCAACGTTCAGCTCCTTGAAATAGAGGTAGGTGAACAGATCCGCGGCTGAGAGTGAGCCGCCCGGATGTCCCGCCTTTGCCGCGTGGGTCCCCTCAATAATCCCCATACGGACCTTTGTCGCCTTGATGGCAAGGTCTTTCTTTTCTTCCAGTGTCATTTTGTCCTCCTGAATTAGAATAAATGAAAAATGATAAAAAATGAATATTACCGCCTGAGCTAAGAACGCAAAACCTCAAATCCAATATTTTTCCGGCGGCATGTACGTCGGAAAAATCACCTTTCGTCGCGCAAGTGTGCCGCCCCCGGCGGCGCGCGCCGCGCGACAGCAGGAACAAATTTTTGAATTCCGCAGAATTCAAAAATTTGTTCCGCACGCATCCCCCTTGGCATTGAAAGGTCAAAGACCTTTCAAGCCAGTTTCATTGTCCGTAATACGCGTTTTCTCCGTGCTTGCGCAGATAGTGCTTGTCCAAAAGCTCCTGCTGCATTCTTGGAAGTCCCGGAGTGAGCGCCATGGCGTGGAACGCCATAAACGCCACCTCCTCCAAAACCACGGCGTTGTGTACGGCGTTCATGGGGTCGGTACCCCAGGCAAAGGGACCGTGGGAGCACACCAGCACGGCCGGTATGTCCACGGGGCTTATGTCCCGCTTTACAAACGTCTCAATTATTACATTCCCCGTCTCAAGCTCATAGTCCCCGGCTATCTCCTCAGGCGTCATTTTGCGGGTGCAGGGTATCTCTCCGTAAAAATAGTCCCCCTGGGTGGTGCCGAATGGCGGTATCCCCCTGCCGGCCTGGGCGAAGCTTGTCGCCCATCGTGAGTGGGTGTGGACTATGCCTCCCAGCGCCGGGAACGCCTTATAAAGCGCCACGTGGGTGGGCGTGTCGGAGGAAGGCTTGTACCGCCCCTCCACACGTTTGCCGCTCATGTCCACCACCACCATGTCCTCCGCCTTCATTCCGTCATATTCCACGCCCGAAGGCTTGATGACCACCAACCCCTTTTCCCGGTCGATTCCCGACACGTTTCCCCAGGTGAAGGTCACGAGCCCGTGCTTCGGCAGCATGAGGTTTGCCTCCAAAACCTGCCGCTTCAGTTCCTCCAGCATATTTTCTCCTCCTTTATTCAGTATCAAAAAGCTCCGTCAAAAGGTCCGCTATGGCGTCGGAGTCGTTGTCCCCGATGACTGTGTCCGCGGCGCTCTTTGCCTCCGGCACGGCGTTGCCCATGGCGACGCCCAGCCCCGCGGCGCGGAGCATCTCCACATCCGCCAGATCGTCGCCAAAGGCGATGATGTTTTTGGGGCTCAACAGCAGCTCCCCGCAGAGGGCATCAAGCCCCGACGCCTTGGTTATTCCTTTTTTCGTCAGCTTGTACCAGTCGGAATTTACAAACCTCACCACGTCCGCGAAGGGCAGCGCCCTTCTGAGCTCCTCCGCTCCGGCGGCGTCATAAAGCTTTACGCAGAACATCAGCGGCTCCGGCGGCGGGCGGGAGAAGTCCGTCTCCACGCACTCCTCAAACCCGGCGGAAAACTTATGCTCGGTGACGGGGTAGTTGCGGTAGTGGGTATCGGGTGTGTCCGAATCCATCAGGACCTCAGGTCCCGCCGTATCCCGCGCCGCCCGAATTATATCCTCCGCCTCCTCCGCCGTGAAGGGCGCGGAGAAGATCACCCGCTCCCCAACCCTCACATGCGCTCCGGCGCTGGTTATGAGCACATCGGGGCGGAGCTCTCCGGTGAAAACCTCCGCGTTTTTCTCGCTTCTGGAGGTGGAAATACCTATTCTCATATTCCCCGCCCGCCGAATATCGCGCAGCTTTTCCAGATTGCGGGTTGATATTGTCTTGTCGCTTCTCAAAAGCGTGTCGTCCAAGTCAAAAAGCAGGAGCTTGTACTTATACCTCAAAAGGTCCCACCGGACGATACCCTGGGTCCTGTAAAGCTCCCGCGCCGCGGTAAGGCTCAGCCCTCTGTTTTCGTCGCTGGGCTCACCGTCGCTTTTGGTAAACACGTCGTTCTCCCAAAAGCACACCGGGCAGATATACGCTATTGCCTCCTCCCTCGGCACGGGGTAGGTGATCTCCCCGCAGCAGGGGCAGGGATATTTAAACGAGTACCCATGGGGAACGGGAGGCTCCGGCTCCGGTATCATGTCCCCCGGCAGGTCGTTGCGCGCCGTTGGGAGAAACAGGTATTTCTTCTCCGCCCCGCCGATAACGTCATCGCCTGTCATATGAGCCGCGCCGCCAGCCGCTCAACCGGCATGGCGCTCACGTATTTTTCCAAAAATGCGTTGAAGCCGTCAATATCCGTCTTATCCGCCGTCAGAGTTGAGGATCTGGCGCTGCCGAAAACCCTGTTCTCCAGGTAATCCTCCAGCGTCTCGTCCTTGCCGCGCCGGAGCATGAACGCCGCCAAAAGCGCCATTCCGTATGGTCCGCCCTCCCCGGCAGTCTCCATAACGGAGACGGGCACGCCCACGGCGGCGGAGAGCATACGCTGTCCCACGCCGGGCGTCTTGAAAAATCCCCCGTGCCCGTAGAGCCTCTTTATCTCCACCTTCTCCTCTCCGGTGAGTATGTCAAGCCCTATTTTCAGCGTGGCGAGCGCCGAGAGCAGATGCGTCCGCATGAAGTTGGCAAGCGTCATTTTGGCGTCGGGTGCGCGGGTGAACAGCGGTCTGCCTTCGTCCAGGTCCGTGACGCCCTCGCCGGAGAAGTAGTTGTAGCTCATAAGCCCGCCGCAGTCCGGCTCGCCCTCCAGCGCCTTTTTGAAAAGCAGTGTGAAGAGCTCGCCCCTGTCGATTTTTATCCCCGCGGCGCCCGCGAATTCCCCAAAGAGGTTTACCCAGGCGTTTATATCCGAGGTGCAGTTGTTGCAGTGGACCATCGCCACCGGCGCGCCGGCGGGAGTGGTCACCATGTCTATCTCCCTGTGTACACCCAGGGGCTTGTCCACCACCACCATGGCAAAGTCCGAGGTCCCGGCGGACACGTTTCCGGTGCCCACGCGCACGGAGTTTGTCGCCGCCATGCCCGTGCCCGCGTCGCCCTCGCAGGGGGCCACGGGTATGCCGGGGAGCAGGTCGCCGTCCGGGTCAAGGAATTTTGCTCCCTCAGCCGTCAGCGTCCCACCGTTTTCACCGGCGGCAAGCACCTGCGGCAGCACGTCCCTGAGCTTCCAGGGAAAGCCCCTCTGGGCGATGAGTTCGTCAAACTCATCCGCCATGCGCCGGTCATAATCGCACTTTTCACTGTCTATGGGGAACATCCCCGCCGCCTCGCCCACGCCCATGACGTGCCTGCCCGTCAGCTCATAGTGTATGTACCCCGCCAGCGTGGTCAGGTGCGCAAGGCGCGGCAGGTGCTCCTCGCCGTTCAAAATTGCCTGATAGAGGTGGGCTATGGACCACCTTTGTGGAATATTGAAGCCAAAAAGCTCCGTAAGCTCCGCCGCCGCCTGCCCCGTTATGGTGTTGCGCCAGGTGCGAAACTCCGCAAGCTGCCTCATATCCCTGTCAAAGGGCAGGTAGCCGTGCATCATCGCCGAGACGCCAATGGCTCCCACGGCGGTGAGCCTCACGCCGAATTTTTCCCTCACGTCCCGCTTGAGGTCCGCGAAGCACGCCCGAAGCCCCGTGTGTATGTCCTCCATGGAGTAGGTCCACACGCCGTCCACAAGCCGGTTCTCCCACTCGTGGTCGCCGGAGGCGATGGGGATGTGGTCCCCGTCGATGAGCACCGCCTTTATCCTGGTGGACCCCAGCTCAATTCCCAGTACCGTATTCTCAAGGTCGATCATATTTCCCAGCTCCTTATAATCTTATGAGCCTGCACCCGTGCGGCGGTATGACCTCCCCCGCCCTTTCACCGGTCCAAACATCTGTGCCCTTTTCCTCCGCCTTTGCCGGCTCGTCCGTCAGGTTGAAATCCGCCTTATAGCGGACCCCCTCACCCGTGACCAGCTCCCAGACCACCCTTTTACCGTCCCCGTACAGCTCCCGCCGGACGTTCTCCGGGTCAAGGAGCGACAGGACCTCCCGGTTCGTAATAAGCGACAGCGTCCACCCGTCCATCATCGTAAGCTCCGCCCCCATCATCAGCGGCGAGCCGAATATACACCAGAGCGTCATCACCGTGCGCTGCTCATCACGGGTAAATCTTGTCTGCCTCTCGTCAAGGAACCCCTTCCCGATGGTGCCCAAGGGGAGCATATCGCAGTCCGGGTAGCATCCGCGCCGCCCCACGCCGCTCCACTCACGGCACCTTTCAAACATAGTGAGCACATGGTCCCACCTGTCCCACATGTCGTCGGTTATCCGCCACATGTTGGCGTAGGCGCTGTAAAAATCCGCCTTGTCCCGGAGCGCCGGTCCCGGCGAAAGCGACAGCACTATCTGCCGCCCGCTTCTCTCTATCGCCCTGTGGAGCATGGCGATCTCATGCTTCCGCTCAAACGCCCTTGTACTGCCCGGAACCCAGTTGTCCGTGTTGCAGATGTCGTCGCACTTTATAAAATCCACGCCCCAGGAGGCGTAAAGGGCGACTACGCTGTCATAATACGCCTGACCCGCCTCGCTGTCCCTGACGCCGTACATATCCGGGTTCCACCGGCAGGTGCTCAGGGGGTCCGCGACCGTGTCCGCCCCCGCGTCCGTGCCAAAAACGGGCATTCTCGCGTGGGCAGCGGCGCGGGGTATTCCGCGCATTATATGTATCCCAAATTTAAGGCCCAGGGAGTGTATAAAATCGGCCAGCGGCTTAAAGCCCGCCCCTCCGACGCAGCTTGGGAACCTCTCCGGGTCCGGCAGGAGCCGAGAATATCCGTCCATAGCAAAGTGTCCGAAGGGGACGTACTGGAAGCTCTCCCTCATCGCCCCCGGCTCCGCGGCGTACCACTGGGCGTCGATAACCACATATTCCCAGCCGTACTTCTTCAGGTTCGCCGCCATATACTCCGCGTTTGCCCTGACCCTGTCCTCCGTCACCCCGGAATCGTAGTAGTCGTAGCTGTTCCACCCCATTGGCGGACGGAGCGCGAAATCATTTTTATCCATTTTACCACCACCCGGTCATTTTTGCAATACCGTAACCGCCCCTCGCCACGGCAACAGCATTTACTTTTTCACCCCTTTGTGCTATTATGTCAACTGAGGTGAAGGTTGACATGGAAAAGAT
>CANPYX010000021.1 GCA_947588955.1 uncultured Oscillospiraceae bacterium
TTTTCGATGATCTTTTCCATGTCAACCTTCACCTCAGTTGACATAATAGCACAAAGGGGTGAAAAAGTAAATGCTGTCGCCGTGGCCGGTTTTTCAATAGTAATTGACACTTTGCGCCAAAAGAGGTAAAATCAAAAGAAAAAAACAGGAGGCGGCAATATGGATGAGATATTAAAGGCGCGCAGGGACATGAAGGAAAGCGATGACAGGAGAGACGCGGGATTGAAGGTCCCGGAGGATGTGGAGTGCTTTTACAGCATACCCTACGGCGAGGACGGAATATGGCAGATACTTGACGTTTACCGCCCCAAAAACACCGCCGGAGCTCTCCCCGTCATCGTCAACGTCCACGGCGGCGGCTGGATATACGGCACAAAGGAGACGTACCGGTTCTACTGCATGGACCTGGCGCGCCGCGGCTTCGCGGTGGTGAACTTCACCTACCGCCTGGCGCCTGAGCACATGTTCCCGGCAAGTCTGGAGGACACCTGCTCGGTTTTCGGCTGGGTCCTTGAAAACGCGGAACGCTTCGGCTTTGACGCAAAGCGCGTCTTCGCCGTGGGCGACTCCGCCGGAGGGCATATCCTCGCCCTTTTCTGCGCCATGTGTACGGACCCGGAGTACGCAAGGGTCTGGGATTTCTCCGCCCCTCACGGCTTCGTGCCCACCGCCGTCGCTTTAAACTGCGGGTCGTACCACCACGAGCTCCCCGCGGAGGGACCCGCCCATGACCTCATGCTGGCGGTGCTCTCCGGCGGTGTGAGTGAGGAGACAGTCGCCGCGGTGGACGCTCCGCGCCACGTAAAGCCCGGCTTCCCGCCCGTGTTCCTCATGACGAGCAGCGAGGACTTTTTAAGGCACGACGCCCTTAACATGGCACGCAGCCTCATTGACGCCTCGGTACCCTTCGAGCTTCACTTTTACGGCGATAAGGAGAACGGGCTGGGGCACGTCTTCCATGTGGACATAAAAAAGCCCGAGGCCGCCGTCTGCAACGACGAGGAGTGCGCGTTTTTCCGAAAATTCTGCTGAGGAGGCATACATATGCAGGGCTTTTCCCTGGCGTTCAATGTGGTGGTGCCGCTGGTGATATACATGGCGGTGGGGGTGCTCATAAGGGCGCTGAAGCTCTTTTCCGAGGACACGCTAAGGGAGCTGAACGCCGTCATTTTCAAGGTTCTCATACCCCTATCCCTGTTTTTTGACATCTACAGCGCCGATCTTGACAATGTGGTCAGCGCGCCGCTCTTTTTGTGGACATCGGGACTCATCACAGCCACCTTCGTGATCGCGCTGCTTGTCTCAATAAAGCTCATTCCCGACAGGGCGGACGTCCCCACCGTCGCCCAGGGCATTTACCGCTCCAACACCGTCCTCTTCGGCACGGTCATCAGCCGATCCATAGCCGGCGAGACGGGCGCCGCCATAATGGCGGCCCTGTTCGTGGTGGTGGTGCCGCTTCTCAATATCCTGGCGGTCATTGACTTTGAGGTTATGCGCGGCGGCAAGGTCAACATCAAAAAGACTCTCTGGCAGATCGCGAAAAATCCCCTTGTGGTCGCCGGTATACTCGGCGGTCTTGTGAACCTCTCTGGAATACGCCTGCCGGAGCTTGTATGCGCCCCGCTCATGACCCTGGGTGAGCTGGCATCTCCCCTGGCGCTGGTGGTGCTAGGCGCAATGCTCTCCTTCAAAAGCATGGTCAGTCACCGGGGAAGGCTCCTGGCGGCGGTGTTCTGCAAGCTTGTGGCTGTGCCCGCCGTTTGCCTTTCCATCATGGCTCTGCTTGGCTATCGCGGCGCGTCGATGGCGGCGCTCCTGGCAGTCTTCGCCTCCCCCACGGCCGTCGCCTCCACCCCCATGGCGCAGACGCTCGGCGGCAACGTGAAGCTCGCCGGCGAGATCGTCGCCCTCACCACCGCCCTGAGCGTCGTGACCGTCTTCCTGTTCATAGCAGCACTTTCAAACCTGGGCCTGCTGTAGACTTCCAAAATGGTAAATAATATGTAATCCCCCACTTCAAATATTTTTCCGACGACATGCGCGTCGGAAAAATCACCTTATGTCGCGCAAGTGTGCCGCCTACGGCGGCGCGCGCAGCGCGACAGCAGGAAAAACCCCTTGAATTCCGCAGAATTCAAGGGGTTTTTCCGCACGTTCCCCTTTGCCAAAAAAGGCAAAGCCTTTTTTGGCAATTTTAGCCGTTGTCCCTTGCTTCCACACGGTCCCTGAAAAGCAGTGAAATGCACCACAGAGCCGCGAGAGCGACCAGGGTGTACACCACCCGGCTGATGGAAGCGGTCTGACCGCCGAAAAGATACGCCACCAGGTCAAACTTGAATATACCGACAAGGCCCCAGTTGACCCCGCCGATTATCAAGAGGATGAGCGCGATCCTGTCCATGATCATAGCATGATCCCTCCTTTGTCGTTGCGAGCTTATTTTGCTCAGTCAAAGGCAATTTATACGGAGGGGGATTAATTCATATTCTGCATTAATTTCTTTTTAAAATTGCATTAACCCCTCCCATATCATATAATGGTGAGAACTGAGCATTTGGAGGCATTTTTTATGAAAATCGTGGATCTTCACTGCGACACGATAATGCATTTTTTTGAGGGCAAGCACCTTGACGGGCTTGAAGGCTCCCACATCAGCATGGACAAGCTGCGCGCCGGTGAGACGCTTGCCCAGTGCTTTGCCATTTTCGTCCCCACCCACGGCTCCGCCGAGAGGATGGGTTACCCGTCTGACCCGAAGGAATATTTTAACAAAGCCTACGCCACGTATCAGCGCGAGCTGGAGCTTTGCCGTGACCGCCTCGCCCCGGCGTATACCGTCGCCGACATAGAGCGAAACGAAAAGGCGGGCAAGGTCAGCGCCATACTCACGGTGGAGGACGGCGTGACGCTGGACGGGAAGATCGAAAACGTGGACGATTATTTCAGCAAGGGCGTCCGCATGGTGGCCCTAACATGGAACTACGAAAATTCCCTGGGCTATCCGCAAAATCCCGACCCTGAAAAGCATTCCCTGGGGCTCAAGCCCTTTGGGATCGACTGCGTGCGGCGGATGAACGAGTTGGGCATAGCCGTGGACGTATCGCACCTGTCCGAGGGAGGATTCTGGGACGTGGCGAAATATTCCAAAAAGCCCTTCATCGCCTCCCACTCCTGCTGCCGGGCGCTGTGCGACATATCCCGCAATCTCACCGACGAGCAGATACGCGCCGTCGCCGAATCCGGCGGCGTGGTCGGGCTCAACTATTGCAATGTCTTTCTCCACCCCATCTCCGACAAATTCGACGACGACTATACCGCCGTCTCCGAGCTCATCCGCCACCTGCGTCACCTTGTGAGCCTCGCGGGCGCCGAGGGAGTCGCCCTGGGCTCAGATTACGACGGGATAGGCTCCCGCCTTGAGTGGGGCGACTGCGGCGGGCAGCAGATATTCGCCCAGTCCATCGTTGACGCCTTCGGTTATGACACCGCCGAGAAGATCACCCACAAAAACGCCCTCCGCGCCCTGCGGGACATCATAGGCGGTTAGTCAGCCCTCAGGCTCCTGTCCGCCATCATCGCGGTCATCACCGCAAGCTCAGATCGCTTCAACGGAGCGTCCGGTCTGAAAAGTCCCCCGTCCCCGCGGATTATTCCCGAGGCGGAGAGTACTTCGACAGCCCTGGCGTATGGCGCGCCGGAGGGCACGTCGCGGAAGCTCAAAGCGGCGCCGGACGTTCTCGCCTCGGCGGGCAGCGCCTTCACCATGACGGCGGCAAGCTCCGCCCTTGTCATCAAGGCGTTGGGTGATTTGAAGCCTGTGTCTATCCCCCATTTCTTGCAGTACTCATAGTACGGCGCGTACCACGCGCCCGTTCCGGCAAAGCTGTACCCGTCGTCATAGTAGGAGGAGAGGAATCTGGCGGCAAGCGTAAGCCCCTCCGCAACGGTGACATACTCCTCCGGCGCAAACTTAGAGACGCTTCTCCCGCCGATTATCCCCAGCTCATAGGCCGTCTCCACGCCCACGGCGTACCACGCCGACGCGGGCATGTCCCTGAAGCGTCCGTCATAGTCAAGCCGCCGCGTCAGATATCCTACAAAGTCGTTTTCCCTCTCGCGTTCACCCGAAAGGGAGCTTAAATATTCCCATGTCGGCTGGACAATAAAGCTTATCCTGTAGCCTCTGCCGGATACCGAGACGGAATTGAAGGTGTCCCAGCTCCTTGCGGTGAGGCGGACAAGCCCCTTCCCGTCGCCGTTGCCCTCAAGATATGTTAGTCCGGAGCTGTCGTATTTCAGTATAACTATGGAGTGTCCGGAGTTTCCGTTGTAACTCCCGTCGGAGTTCGGCGTGGTACGCAGCAGCGCCCCAAAGCAAACTCCCGCGCTTGAGAAGGCGGAGTATGACGCGGAGCTTAAATTTTTAACCACGCGCTCGGAATTCTTCCACGTCCCCGGCTCCCCGTGATACGGCACGTCCCCGAAAAGCGTGGCGTAGACGGCGTTGGCGTATATGTAACAGGAGGTTCCGGAGTAAACCGAACCGGTCTGTGACTTTACATAATACGTCCTACCCAACGGCACCTCCCTGGAGCCCAGCTCCGCCGGGGCGAGGCTTTGGCACCGGGCGTCCAGGTACATATCCGGCGCGCCGGCAAACACCCTGTCAAGCCTTTCGGCAAGCACGGGTATATCCGTAAAATCCCTGCCCCGCAAGGATTTTCCATCAGTTATGTAGGAGCTTCCGGCGTATGATGTGGCGGCGGAGGCAAGAGCCAGCGCCAAAATAAGCGTAAAAATCATTATCCGTTTTTTCATATGCCCTCCAAAAGATATTTTGGTTGACATAATTGTAACGTTTTTTTCGGTATGAATCAACCCCCCAAAGCCAATTGGCGTAATTTACATTGTTTTGTCTCAAGGAGGTAAAAATGGAGCTTTTAAAGATGTTTCTCACCTTCGCCAAGGTGGGAGTGATGACCTTTGGCGGCGGGTACGCCATGCTGCCCATATTGCAGCGGGAGATCGTGGAAAAGCACCGCTGGGCGACGGACGCGGAGCTCACCGACTATTTTGCCATAGGTCAGTGCACCCCCGGCATCATCGCCGTGAACACCGCCACCTTCGTAGGTCACAAGCACAAGGGCGTCCTGGGCGGGATCGTCGCCACTCTTGGGGTCGTCTTCCCCTCGCTTGTCATCATCACCCTTATCGCCGCGTTCCTCACCAATTTCGCGGACATACCCGCCGTGAAAAACGCCCTGGCGGGCGTCAACGCCTGCGTCGTGGCGCTTATCGCCTCCAGCGTCATAAAGCTGGGAAAATCCACCCTGAAGGGCAGTCCCGCCGTGTGCATCTTTTTGAGCGTGCTCATCCTCGCCTGCGCCGGGAATTTTGTCTCATTCCCAGCCACATGGTGGGGCAAGGCGCTGGACACGCTCCTCTCCCCCGCCCTTCTCATTGTCTGCGCCGGCGTCACGGGCCTCATACTCTGGGCCCCCGCGGGTAAGGAGGGCAAGGGCAAATGACATTACTGCGTCTCATCTACGAATTTTTCAAAACAGGTCTGCTTGCGGTTGGCGGCGGTCTTGCCACGATCCCCTTTCTCCAGCGTATGGGCGCCTCAACCGGCTGGTTCACCGACACGGACCTCACCACCATGATAGCCGTCAGCGAATCCACTCCGGGTCCCATGGGCGTGAATATGGCGACCTACGTGGGCTACCACATCGCCGGCATACCCGGCGCCGTGCTCGCCACGCTGGGGCTCATAACCCCCTCGATCCTGGTCATACTCATTATCGCCGGCTTCCTGGAGCGTTTTCGTGACTCCCGCCTTGTGGATTCTGCCTTTCGCGGGCTTCGCCCCGCCTCCACCGCCCTCATCGCCGCGGCGGGGCTGAGCGTTGCCAAAAACGTCCTCCTCCGTCTCGACCTTGCGGGCGAGGGCTTTTCCCGCATCTTCAATTGGCAGGGGTTGATTCTTGCCGCGGCGGTATTCCTGTGTATGCAGAGCAAAAAGCTGAAAAAGCTCCACCCGATAATCTTCATAGCCGCATCCGCCGTACTTGGAATAATCTTTAAATTTGCCGGAGCCTGAAAAAACGTCGGTTTTACTAACCTCCTGTCCTCGCCGGCGCGTTATTTTTCTTTCTTATTACTCCGGCAATTAAATAATTGCCGGAGTAATTTGTCATGTTTTTCGGTTGCCGCGCAGCGGCGAGCAAAATGGCCTTTAAATCTTTTTTAAATCGGCAATATTTAATTGCCTTTTTAAAAAAATTCCCATGTTATATTTTCAACTTCTTGCGCTGACCGTCTTGCAATTGGCGGAAGTATGGAGTATAATGAAGAAAAATCTGAAACAAGACTGAAAATTCGCGGTCGGCAGCGCATTATGCGCGGGACCGAAAAACGGTTTTTTCGGCGTAAAGGCTCCTCCGTCGCGGCGGAGCTTTTATGGAAGCGGCGTCGAGGTGAACGTGCGCTTCCAAATATATAGAAGTACGCATTGGAGGAGAATATGGAAGAAAATAACTATGAAGCGCTGAAGCTGGAAAATCAGCTGTGCTTCCCCCTGTACGCCTGTTCAAGAGAGGTCATAAAGTGCTACAAGCCGTATCTTGACAGGCTGGATCTGACGTATACCCAGTACATCGCGATGATGGTCCTCTGGGAGCGCCGGCAGGTCAACGTCAAGGAGCTGGGCGAGTGCCTTTATCTCGACTCCGGCACCCTGACCCCGCTTCTCAAGAAGATGGAGCAAAAGGGCTACGTTTCCCGCGCCCGTTCCGACAAGGACGAGCGCAACCTTATCGTCACTATCACCGACGAGGGTATGGCACTTCGGGACAAGTCAGTCTCAATTCCCGAAGCCATCAATTCCTGCGTAAATCTCTCCCCCGAGGAATCTTCAACCCTCTACGGACTTCTCTACAAAATACTCCACGCCAAGGAATAAACGAACACGAACAATATTTTAAGCGGCAGGGTCACACCCTGCCGCTTTTGCTGTTTTGGCGATTAGTTGAAAACAAACCCGTCCAAGATTGCCCGGACCGCCTCATCGGTTATGTTCGACGGCGTCTCGTCCTCCTCCGGCCAATCGTAGAGCAAGACGATGTAGCAGATGCCGTCCACCACCATGGGGAAGCCCATAGCGGGGGTGCCGGGCTCTACGTAAGGGACCTGGACCTCCGTGCCGTCCGCCAGGGTGAAGGGGTAGTATTCGCCGTCGCCCTTGGCGACCTCCTGCATCTTCGCCTCCTGATCCCCCAGGTAAATGTCGGCAATGACCTCCACCTCCATCTCCCCCACCTGGTGGTAGCGGGAGACGACCAACAGGTCTGAGTCGAAGCAGGCGTCGTAGCCCCCGACCACGCCATGATCCACAGCGGGATAGCCGTCCAGATAGGTGTTGTCCACCAGGTCCACGCCGACGTAGTCCTGGAGCTCCTGCCAGCTGTCAAAGTGCTGGTGGTCCACGTTGCCGCTGGGTTCTGCGTTCTCCACCCGGTCCTGGGCATCCGGGGACAGCTCGTTCTCCCCCAGGACCTTCTGGGTGATGTCCAGCCGCCGCTCGCCGTCCTCCCGTGTCCACTCCACGATGCCGAACCGCACCGCCGCCACGGCGGACACCGCCAGCGCCGCCGCCAGACCCGCCACGACGGCCACAGTCAGCAGGGGCCTTCTGACCCGGCGGGGTCTGGGCTCCGACCCGGCGCGGATGTCACGGACGATTTCCGCCCGCCGCTCATTGCTTATCATTTCACGCTTCATAGCTTCCCTGTACATCTCCTTAAAATTCATAGTCAAGCTCCTTCCTCAGCATCGCCCTGGCACGTTGAAGTCTGGTCTGTACGGCTGTCCTGGTGATTTTCAGTATCCTCGCCGTCTCCGCCTGGTCAAGGCCCTCGAAGCAGTAGAGATGTACCACCGCCCGGTACTTCTCCGGCAGACGCCACACCGCCTCGATGACCTCACCGCCGTCCCCGCCGGACCGCGCGGGTATCTCCTCGCTGAGCTCCTGCCCTTGGCGGGCTGGGGAGCGCAGCAGGTTCCGGCACTGGTTGGCGGCGCAGGTCAGCAGCCAGGATTTTTCACGGCCATCCCGCCGCCTCAAGCGGCCCTCGCAGAGCTTCAAAAACACGCTCTGACACACGTCCTCCGCGTCCTGCCGGGAGCCAAGCATACTGAGCGCCAGCCGGTACACGTCGTCCCCGTAGAGATTGAAGAGCCGCAATATCTCCTCTTGGTCCATCACATCATCTCTCCTTCTGTCGCGACACCCATATAACAAATATACCCCCGCGCATATCACAAAGGAAAGGAAAATTTTACGTAAATACCCATGAAAAACGGGATGAGCAGCCCTTTTTTACTGCCCATCCCGCTTATTTTTTTGCGTTTTTTCCCGAATAAAGCTTATTATTTTATTCTTTTTACCGTCACGTCGGGCATGTCGCGCTCAACAAAGCGGACGCTCCTTACGCCGAACTCGCGCCTCAGCGCCTCGGCGTTCCCGCGCTTTTGACCGATAGCCGCGGAGACCCTGCCCTTTTTCACGGCGAAGACCACCTCCGCCCCCCTGTCGGAATCCGTGAGCTCCGCCCGCTCCCTGGTGAGGAACCTTCTTGCCAGCACAAGCTCGCCCAGCGCCGGATGGTACGCCCCCGCCACGGCGTCCCCCTCCGAGAGGTCGTCCGTGGGGTTGAGCCCCAGACGGATTATGGGTATGCCCGCCTCGGCAAAAATGTCGGAGATAATGGCGCACAGCTCCACCGCGTCATCCGTGGTGTGCTCCCGGTAAAGCCCCGCCCGCCACATATCGTAAAGCGGCGTATCTCTTATTATCACCGTGGGGTACACCCGCACCCCGTCGGGTCTCAGCTTCACAAGCTCCCGCGCCGTATATATGCTCCGCTCCGGCGTATCTCCGGGAAGGCCCGTCATCATCTGGAGTATGAGCTCAAAGCCGGCGTCCCGCACCATTCCCGCGGCTCTTCGCGCGTCCTCCGCCGTGTGCCCGCGCTCCGATGCGCGCAGCACAAGGTCGTCCATGGACTGCACCCCCAGCTCCACCGTGCGCACACCGTACCTTTTGAGCCTTTCAAGTGTCACGCTGTCAATGGCGTCGGGGCGGGTGGAGAGGCGAATATCCGAAATACTCCCGTCCCGCAAAAATGGCTGGGCCGCGCCAAGAAGCGCCTCCTGCTCCTCCGGCGGTATGGCTGTAAATGACCCGCCGTAAAACGCGAGGGTCGCCGCCGCCCCGTTACCAAGGCGGCTTCGGCCCTCAATTATGGCTTTTCTCACGTCCTCCGCCGTAGCCGGCCCGCTCTCGCCGGAGATGCGCCGCTGGTTGCAGAATACGCACATGTGCGGACAGCCAAGGTGAGGCACAAAGACGGGTATTATGCTGCGCCGGGGGGTCATTGAAGCGCCTCCAGCGCCGCCAGCGCCGCGTGCTGCTCCGCGTCCTTCTTGCTCTTGCCCTCGCCGGACGCCACAAGCTCGCCGTTAAGCCAAACCTCCACATTGAACCGCTTCAAGTGGTCTGGTCCCGACTCACCCACATGGCGGTACTCCAACATTTGACCGCTCTTGCGCTGTACAAGCTCCTGGAGATCGGATTTGGCGTCCCGCTCCGGGCGCGCTTTCCCGGACTCGAACTCATCAAGAATAAACCTGTGAATAAACTCCTTTGCAGGCTCTATCCCGCCGTCAAGATACATTGCGGCTATAACCGCCTCCACCGCGTCGGCGTTTATGGACGGTCTTACACGTCCGCCGCTGGACTCCTCACCTCTGCCAAGCAGCAGGTGCCTTCCCAGACCTATGGCAGCCGCCACCCGATCAAGGCTCTTTTCGCACACCAGCTCCGACCTGAGGCGCGTCATACGTCCCTCCGGCAGATCCGGGAATTTTTTGTACAGATACTCCGCCGTGACGAACCCCAGCACCGCGTCTCCCAGGAATTCCAGCCGCTCATTACAGCTTCCCGCCGAGCCCTTGTTCTCGTTGAACCAGGAGCTATGGGTCAGCGCGTTTTTTAAAAGGTCCTCATTGGCGAAGGCGTAGCCTATGCTCCTTTGAAGCTCAAGCATTGTTTTCTCCTTTTTCCGGCTCCTTCACCTTCATGTACTCTATGTTCTCCGTTATCATCTGCGCAACGCCGCTCTCCGCCGTCTTGATCGCCTGCTTTACCGCCGAGCGTATGGCGTAGGCGTTGCTGGAGCCGTGGGCCTTGATGACCGGCTTTGTTATACCCAAAAGCGCCGTGCCGCCCACCTCCTCAGAGCTCACAAGCTTCTTGAGCCGCATAAGGTCACCCTTGAGTATCATCGCCGCAAGTTTTGAGAGGAAGCTCTTTTTGAACATCCCCTTTAGCTCACGCATGAAGAATATACCCATGCCCTCAATGGACTTGAGAAGCACGTTCCCGGCAAAGCCGTCGGACACCAGCACATCGCAGACGCCGTCCATCACGTCCCGCGCCTCCACATTCCCGATGAAGCTTAACCGCCCCTCGTCACCGGCCTTTTTAAGGAGCGCGTGCGCCTCCTTGTAGAGCGTACTGCCCTTTGTCTCCTCGGCGCCTATGTTGAGAAGTCCCACCTTCGGGCTCTCCACGCCCTTAAAAGACTTGATGAAATACGAGCCCATGAAGGCAAATTGAAGAAGATACTCCGGCGTACACTCGGCGTTGGCGCCCACGTCCACCATGAGCGTGCCGCCGTTTGACGGCGTCGGAAGCACCGGCGCGAGGCACGCGCGGCGTATGCCCTTAATCCTCTTGACCACCAGCGTAGCGCCGGAGAGCAGCGCCCCCGTGGAGCCGGCGGACACCATGGCGTCCGCCTTCCCGTCGTGCAGGAGCTTCAGCCCCACTGTCATGGATGAGTCCGGCTTTAGCTTCGTCACCGTCGCCGGGTCGTCCTCCATATCCACCACCTCGGTGGCGTTGGCGATCTCCACGTTGGAGGGCAGGTCTTTCTCTCCCAACTCCTCCAGGGCGCGCAGTATCTCCTCCCCGCGCCCCACAAGGACAATATCCGCCTTAAACTCCCGCGCCGCCATAAGCGCGCCCTTGACAGTCTCCAGCGGCGCGTTGTCGCCGCCCATGGCGTCTACTACGATCTTCATGTATACTCCTTCTTTCTCCCAAAAGCTCTCAGAAAGCTCCCTCCGCCTTCATTTTTTCCAGAATCTCCAGGCTCCGGCGGGAGATCTCCGCGTTCTTGTTGCGCTTTCCCCGGACCTTATATCCCAGCGGGGCAATGATCCCAAAATTTATGTTCATCGGCTGGAAATCCCCCACGCTCCCGCCGGAGACGTAAAGCCCCAGCGCGCCAATGGCAGTCTCAAGGGGAAAATCCGCCGGCGGCAGGCCCAGCAGCTCCCGCGCCGTCTCGATCCCCGCCAGCATTCCGGAGGCGGCAGACTCTATGTATCCCTCCACGCCGGTCATCTGCCCGGCAAAGGTTATCCTCGGCTCCCTCCTCAGGCGGTAGTACCTGTCCAGCACCTTGGGGGAATTGAGGTACGTGTTCCTGTGCATCACCCCGTAGCGGACAAACTCGGCGTCTCTCAGCGCGGGGATCATGGAAAATACCCGCCTCTGCTCGCCGAATCTCAGGTGGGTCTGGAACCCAACCATGTTGTAAAGCGTCCCCTCCGCGTTGTCCATGCGCAGCTGCACCACGGCGTATGGCTCCCTGCCCGTTTTGGGGTCCTTAAGTCCCACCGGCTTCAATGGACCGTAGCGCAGAGTGTCAAGTCCCCGCCGCGCCATCACCTCCACCGGCATACAGCCCTCAAACACCCCGGAGTCCTCAAACCCGTGAAGCTGAGCCTCCTCGGCGCTTTGGAGCTGTGTGACGAACTCTATATATTCGTCCTTCTCCAGCGGACAGTTTACATAATCCGCCGTCCCCTTGTCGTATCTGGAGGCGAACCAGGCGGAATCCATGTCCACGCTCTCCAACGTGACGATGGGCGCCACGGCGTCAAAGAAGTGAAGGTCCGTCTCCGGGCACAGCTTCCTTATCTCCTCCGCCATAGCCCCGTCGGTGAGGGGACCCGTGGCGATGATAACTCGCCCGTCGGGGATTTTTGTGACCTCCCCGTTGACTACGGTTATTCCGGGGTGTCCCTTTATCCTTTCGGTCACCGCCCTTGAAAAGCCCTCCCTGTCCACGGCAAGGGCTCCCCCCGCGGGGACCTTGTGGGCGTCGGCGCACTCCATAATTACGGAGCCCAGCCGCCGCATCTCCTCCTTCAAAAGCCCCACGGCGTTGGAAAGCTCATCCGACCGCAGGGAATTTGAGCAGACAAGCTCGGCAAAGCTGTCGGAAACGTGGGCGGGCGAGCGGCGGACGGGCTTCATCTCACAAAGCGTCACATCCACGCCCCGACGAGCCAGCTGCCATGCCGCCTCGCAGCCGGCGAGCCCCGCGCCCACCACAGTCGCCCTCATTCCTTGCCCTCCGCCTTCTTACCGGCGGGCTTTTTGGCGGCGGCGGGCTTTTTATCAGCGGCTTTACCCGCGGCGGGCTTCTTCGTCTTTTTCGCGGCGGGCTTTTTTTCCGCGCCCTCCTTGCCGGAGGCCGTATCCCGCGTCTCCCCGGCGCTCTCACCTGCGGATTTGCGCCGGTAGCCGCGCTTGTCCTCGGGCACGAAGCGCGAGCACTTCTCATTTACGCAGAAGGGCTTCTGGAACCCCCTGCCGGACTTTTTGAACATGGTGTGCCCGCACTCCGGGCAGTTGTCCTTGGTGGGCACGTCCCAGGTCATGAATCCGCACTCCCTGCGCTCGCAGGCGTAGTAGGTGTAGCCGTTTTTGCTGGTGCGCTTCAATATCCTGGAGCCGCACTTCGGGCACTTCCCCGGCATCTCGATAACTATCGGCTTTGTAAACGTGCACTCTGGATAGCCCGGGCAGGCGAGGAACCTTCCGAACCTCCCGCTCTTGACCACCAGCTTCCGCCCGCACTCCGGGCATATCTCGTCGGACTCCTCGTCCGGGACCTTTATCCTCTCGCCTTTAAGCGCGGTCTCCGCGTCGGAGAGGGATTTTGAGAAACCGCCGTAAAACTCACCCAACACCTGCTGCCAGGCGCGCTCGCCCTTCTCCACGCTGTCCAGCGTCTCCTCCATTCCGGCGGTGAAGCCTGGGGAGACGATGTCGGAAAAGCGTTCCTTCATGAGCTTTGTTACCACCTCGCCCAGGGGCGTGGGCTTCAGGTTCTTCCCGTCCTTCACCACGTACTCCCTGTCAAGTATGGTGGATACCGTTGGCGCGTAGGTGGAGGGGCGGCCTATGCCTGTCTCCTCCATCTCCTTTATAAGCGTGGCCTCGGTGTACCTCGCCGGAGGCTGGGTAAACTTCTGCTCACGAATGAGCTCCAGAAGCTTTACCTCGGTCCCCTCCTCCAGTATGGGGAGCGGAACCTCCCGCACGTCGGACTCTTCGTCCCGCCCCTCCTCGTATACGGCGGTGAAGCCGGCAAATTTCATGGACTGATACGCGGAGCGGAAGGTGTGCCCCGCAGAGACGATGTCCATAGTCACGCTGTCATATACCGCCGACGCCATCTGGCTTGCTATGAATCTATTCCATATGAGCCTATATAGCCTGTACTGGTCCGGCTGGAGGCTCCCGCGCACCCTCTCCGGGGTGAGCTCCGGCGAGGACGGCCTTATTGCCTCGTGGGCGTCCTGGGCGGAGTTTTTGTTCTTAAAGCGCCTTGGTGAGCCGGCGTAGTATTCCGCGCCGTACCGCGCCTTTATCAGCCCTCCCGCGGCGGCGAGGGCGTCCTCCGAAAGGCGCAGGGAGTCGGTACGCATATAGGTTATGAGGCCCACGGTGCCCTCGCCCTCAATATCCACGCCCTCATAGAGCTGCTGCGCCACCGCCATTGTGCGCCTTGGCGCCATGGACAGCTTGCGGCTCGCCTCCTGCTGGAGGGTGGAGGTTATGAACGGCGGCGCCGGCGAACGCTTCGCGTCCTTGCGCTTCACGGACTCCACAATAAACGGCGCGTCCTTCACGTCCCGCTCCACGGCGTCCACGTCCTCGGCGGAGTGAAGCTCCGTCTTTTTCCCGTTTTTTCCGTGGTACTTGGCGTTGAAGGCGGGACCCTTCCCGTGGGTCAGCCGCGCCTCCAGGTTCCAGTATTCCTCCGGCACAAAGGCGCGTATCTCCTCCTCCCGGTCCACCACCAGCCTTGTGGCGACGGACTGGACGCGCCCCGCGGAGAGCCCGCGGCGGATCTTCGTCCAAAGAAGGGGCGAGAGCTTGTAGCCCACTATCCTGTCAAGTATCCTCCTGGCCTGCTGCGCGTCAACCAGGTCTTGATCGATGGGTCTGGGGTGCTTTATCCCCTCGCTCACGACCTTCTTTGTTATCTCGTTGAAGGTCACCCGGTACACCTCGTCGTCGGGTATGCCCAAAAGCTCCTTCAGGTGCCAGCTTATCGCCTCTCCCTCCCGGTCCGGGTCGGTCGCCAGGTACACCCTGTCGGCGGACTTTGCCGCCTTCTGGAGCTCCCTGATGGTCTCCTCCCTGCCCTTCACGGGCTGGTAATCGGGTATGAAGCCACCCTCGATGTCCACGCCCATGGTGGACTTGGGAAGGTCCCTCAAATGCCCCATGGATGCCGTCACCTTGTAGCCGGGACCCAGATATTTACCGATGGTCTTCGCCTTGGCGGGAGACTCAACTATTACAAGATTGCTTGCCATTCAACTTACCTTGCCTTTTTATTGATCGCTGAATTTACAGTGTGCCGTGAAATATTTCCCCGGCTCCTGCGTCACCGCCCCCTGGATCTCCAGCATGGTCAGCGCCGACATAACCGCCTGAGGCGGAAGCCCCGTATCGGTGATTATCTCGTCCACGTGCCGCCTGCCCTTTAGGGCGTCCAGCACGGCCCGCTCGTCCAGGGATAGGGACTTAGCGTCCACTATTATGTCAATATAATCCGCCTCTTCGACGTTGTCAATTGCTTTTTTTGTCGTTTCCTGTCCTGTATCCGCCCTTTTGACGACCCTTTGGAGGATATTTTTGAGCCGCTTCTTCCTTCCCGCCTCTGGCAGCTCCTTCTCAGTGAGCTCCTCCGCCGCGCCGCCGTCCAGGGGCTTCATCTCCACCTCGTCCGGGTTTTTCACCCTGTCCGGGAAAAGGTGCTCGTACTGGCCGACGATGTCCCAGCCGGACATCACCGGTATCGCCCCCTCCTTCATAAGGGAGTTGGAGCCCATGCACGAGGGCGCGTCGATATTCCCCGGCATCACAAAAACGTCCCTGCCCTGCTCCAGCGCCAGCGCCGCCGTGATAAGCGCGCCGGACCTCTCCGGAGCCTCTATGACCACAACTCCCACCGAAACGCCGGACATTATCCTGTTTCGCACCGGGAAGTTGTGCGCCGCCGGCGGCGTTCCCGGCGGAAACTCGGTGATTATCGCCCCGGACGCCGCCACGTCGTCAAAAAGAGGCTCGTTGGACTTTGGGTACACAACGTCAAGACCGCACCCCAGCACGCCCACGACCCTGCCTCCCGCCCTGAGCGCGCCCCTGGCGGCGGCTGAGTCTATCCCGCGGGCAAGACCGGTGACTATCACCGCCCCGCACCTGGCCGCCTCGTAGCTGAGCTTTTCGGCGTTCACAAGTCCGTAGGGCGTACAGCTCCTCGTCCCCACCACCGCCACAGCCGGCAGCTCGTCAAGGTTGGGGAGCTTCCCGCGGACGTACAGCACCGCCGGCGGGTCAAATATGTTCTTCAACCTTTGTGGATACTTGGCGTCATGGAGGGTGAGTATGTCGTACCCCCGCTCCTCGCAGACCTTCATTATCCTCCTGGGCTCCGCCATGCTCTTGTTTAGGAATGGCTCCCAGCCCGACTCCAGCACGTTTTTGTAGTCCGCCTCACCCGCAAAATATATCTCGTCCGGCGGTCCGAAGTGCTCCAGCAGAGCCATGATGTCCCGCCTCTGGGCGCCCAGCGACGTGAGCCACACCCAATATTTAAGCTCCGCCATGAGCCCGCCTCCTTCCGTAAGATCGCAAAAACCTGCCTTAAAGCCTGTCCCTGCTCATCTCCCACATCGCCACCGACGCCGCTACCGCGGCGTTCAGAGATTCGCACCTTGGCGACATGGGTATTATCACCGTTCCGGCGCAAAGCTCCAAAAGCTCCTCCGAAAGCCCGGAGCCCTCGTTCCCGATGGCGACTGCCGCCCCGGAAAGGTCCAGCTTCCTTATGTCCACGGCGTCCTTCCGCAGAGCCGCGCCGTATACCGGCGTCACCTTTGAAAGCTCCCGAAGCTCCTCCAGCGTGAGCTCCGCCACCCTCTGCCTGAATATCGCCCCCATGGTCGCCCTGACGGTCTTGGGGTTATAAAGGTCCGCGCACTCCCCCACCAGGTACACCGCCGGTATTCCAAAGGCGTTGGCAGTCCTGAGCACCGTCCCCACATTTCCCGGGTCCTGTATGTTCTCAAGAATCACCGCCCCGCGAAGCTCCATGTCCACCCGGTCCTTGGGCATTCCCACCGAGAAAACTACGCCCTGGGGCGTCTTCATGGGGGACACCGCGTCAACTATCTCCCTTGGCGCCGAGTATACCCGGGCAAATTTGGGAAGCTCAAAGGGAATTTTGGCGTCCGTGAGCACCTCCCTCACGTCGGCGCCCCACTTGACCGCCTCCTCCAAAAGCTTCAACCCGTCGCAAAGGTACTCCCCGGACTGCCTCCTGTACGCCGCCGACTCTCCCAGCGTTTTCAGGTGCCGTACCCTGGGGTTTTTCCGGCTCGTGATGTCATATTCAGCCCCCAAGCACAACACCGCGCCTTTCCAGCTCCCGCTCCGCTTCCTTCGCGGACGTGAAAAGTATCCCCTCTATGCCCACCTGTCCGGCGCCCCGGACATTGGGCTCCATGTCGTCTAAAAAGACGGTCTCGCCGGGCTCCAGCCCGTACCGCTCCAAAAGTATTTCGTATATTCTCCTGTCGGGCTTTGTCACGTGGACCCCGAAGGACGCCACGCCCCCGTCAAAGAGCTGAGGAAGCCCTCTTTTTTCAAACTCTCCCCACAGGTCCCCCGGCATATTCGTAACGCAGTATACCCGATACCCCGAACCCTTCAGCCTGCGGATGAGCGCCACGGTGTCCTCCTTTGTCCCCATCATGTCCTCAAACCAGTGCTCCTGGACATACGCCATCTCCTTGCCGAACCCGTCAGCGCGGGCATTATCCAGAACTATGGCGTTGCACTCGCCCCTGTCAGCGATACCCAAATCGAATTTTTTCCAGTATTCGCTTTTGAAAAGCTTCTCCATCACATATCCCGCCGCCGGCGAGGTCCCAAAAAGCCCCTCAAGGTAGGCAACCGGGTCGTACCCCACCACAACGCCGCCGAAATCAAACACCACATTTTTTACCGCCATTGTAAAACTCTCCCAAAATTCCTTTGTTCCTCTCGATTATACAATATCAATGCGATTTATGCAAGCAAAGAAATTCACCCGGACAAACCGGGTGAATTGTTTAAATCTCCTGCCGTCCCTCAAGGGCGCGCATGAGTGTGGCGTCGTCGGCAAACTCCAGGCTCGCGCCCACGGGTATGCCGTAGGCAAGGCGCGTCACCTTCACCCCGAAGGGCCTGATGAGGCGGGAGATATACTTTGCGGTCGTCTCGCCCTCGGTGTCCGGGTTCATGGCCATTATGACCTCGCGCACCTCTCCCCCAGCGACCCGGTCCACCAGCTCCTTGATGCGTATGTCGTCGGGACCTATTCGGTTAAGCGGCGATATGACCCCGTGGAGCACGTGATATTTCCCCTTGTACTCCCCCGCCCGCTCAATGGCGGCGACATCCTTGGGGCTTGCCACAACGCATATGACTCCCCCGTCCCGCAGCTGCGAGCGGCAGACGGCGCACTCCTCGGCGTCGGTGAGGTTCTGGCAGACCTTGCAGGTGTGTACCTTCTCCCTGGCGTTCACTATCGCCGCGGCAAAGGCCTTTGCCTCCTCCTCCGGCAGCGCCAGGATGTGGAATGCCAGCCTTTGCGCGGATTTGAGCCCCACCCCCGGAAGGGAGGCGAAGCGTTCCACAAGCTCGTCTAAAGCGGAAGGAAAAAAGCTCATTTCAAACCCCTCAAATATTCTATCTCCCCGCGCCTGTCAGCGGACCTGAAAATAAAGCTCCCCGCGACAAGGGCGTTTGCCCCGGCGTCCACGCATATTCTCCCCGTCTCTCGGTTCACGCCGCCGTCCACCTCCACGTCACAGCTTATGCCCAGCCTCTCGGCAAGGGCGCGAGCCTCAGTCATCTTGGGCACCGCCTCGTAAATGAAGCTCTGTCCGCCGAAGCCCGGCTCCACCGCCATGATTAGTATGTTGTCCAAAAGCTCCGCGAAGGGCTCCAGCGCCGAAACGGGCGTTGCGGGCTTTACCGAGAGCCCGACCCTCTTTCCCTTTGCCTTCACCGCCATTATGGCGCGCCGTATCTCCTCCGGCTCGTCGGCCTCCACGTGGAAGGTCACCGTGTCCGCGCCCATGTCGCAAAATCGCTCAACAAGACGCCCCGGCTTTATTATCATAAGATGCACGTCCAGCGGCAGCCGCGTCGCCTCCCTCACAGCCTTCAAAACCGGCAGTCCAAAGGAGATGTTTGGTACAAACACTCCGTCCATCACGTCAAAGTGGAGCATATCGGCCGATTCTACCGACTGTATCTCCGCTCCGAGCTCAGTAAAATCTGCCGCCAAAAGCGACGGCGATACCTTTGCCATGCTTGACCTCCAGGGTAACCGGGGACCTCCCCCCGGCATAAAATTAAATAGCCGGCCGGCGCCGACCGGCTTTGACATAGGGGACACGGGAGACACGGCGGTATACCGCCCCTCCCGCCCCCATCGGGCTTTATTCTACATTATTATACACCTAAAACCCCCGCTGTCAAGTGATCCGAATCCTTTCAGACTGTAGACAAACCCCAGAAAAGAGTGAGGTCCCTTATCAAATATTTTTCCGGCGGCATGTACGTCGGAAAAATCACCTCTTGTCGCGCAAGTGTGTCGCCTCCGGCGACGCGCGCCGCGCGACAGCAGGAAAGCCCCCGTGAAAGGTCCGCAGACCTTTCACGGGGGCTTTCCGCACGTTCCCCTAAACCCAAAAAAAGGGCAAAGCCCTTTTTTGGGTTTAAAATATTCCCCCCATCCTCGCCACGTACAGCTCCTCGATGGTCACGTTCCCCGTGGCAAAGAGGTCCATTCCGTGGGACTCTGGATCGTCTGTGTACGCCCTGATGCTCAGCGCCTTGGCGTCGTTGAAGAAGCCCTCCACCAGCGACCTGTCAACGTAGATCTCCATTGTGAGCTTCCCGTCCGGGGCGGCGAGCGCCCCAGAGGCGGTGGAGGCCTTACAGCCCTCGCCCTTGTTTTCCGTGTGCCCTGAGATAGTCCCCTCGCCCACGTCATAGGTGTAGGTCGTGGCGTCCCACTTGCCGCCCTGCTTCAGGCTTATCCCAAACTCCGACGCGCCCGAGACGTCAGCGGTGAGGCGTATGTACAGCATATCCTCATCTATCCCCTCCAACGCGGCGTTGGCGTCCTCAATACTCACGTTCTCAAGATCCGCCAGCGTCTCCTCCTCCAGTGTCGCGAGTGTGTCGATGGGCGAGATCATCATGTCCGACCCGTCGTCGGAGAGCCATATCCTCCTGGCGATCCCCACGGTGTGCGCCCAGCCGGAGGCGCCCTGCTCGGCGGCGCCCCTCTGGTCCTGCATAATGGAAAACATATATATGTCCCCGCTCACGGGGTCCACAAGGCACGACGGCCCCGTAAACACGTTAGCGCCGTAATCAAGCAGCCTCGGCTGTTCGCCGAACTCCGGGTCCGGCGTAAATTTGCCGCTCTCGGCGTCAAAATCCCCCAGCCAGTAGTAAACCTTGTTGTCCGCAGAGGACGCGGGAGCCGGAGATATGGAGAAGAAATATTTCGTTACCGTCCCCGCCTCGTTGCTGACGGGCAGCAGTATGGGCAGCTCCCAGGATGTCCCGTAAAGCGAGGACTGGTTCGGCATCTCATACACAGGCCCCTTGTAGACCCAATTCTGCTCCACCGTCCCGTCGTCCTTCAGCTCCAGTGTGTCGGAGGTGTATAGCAGCGCCGTGCCCCCGTTTGTGGTGGCGGAGCCAGAGCAGACCACCATGTACCAGCTGTCCCCCTCCTTCCATATGGAGGGGTCCCTGAACTCGCCCGCGCGCCCCTGGCCCTGCTGCTGTATGACTGCCAGCTCGTCGCATATCACCCAGTCCGTGAGCTCCGGGTCATTGAGGTCCGCCGGGTACGCCACGCCGATATTCTGATTCGATATGAGCCCCGGCGTGTCCCGGAAGGCGTCGTTGCCCGCGGTGAAGAACAGGAGCGGCACGCCGTTTTTGTCAAGCGCCGCCCCGCCTGACCACACCCCGTCGGGCACTACCGAGCCCTCGGTGGGCGTTATGGCCTCCTTCACGGGCCGCCAATTCACCATATCCTCGCTCACCATGTGTCCCCAGCAGATATTCCGCCAATAGGAGCCCGTCATGTTCTCCTGGAAGAACAGATGGTACACCCCGTTGTAGTACACCGGCGCGTGGGGCTCGTTCATCCAGAACTGATAGGGCCCCGCGTGGAACTGCGGGCGCGTGTAGTCGCCGGTGAGTATGTTCTGGAGCCAAATGTCCGAAAACTCTATCTCCGGGACCTTCACACCGTCGTAATATTCCTTTATCTCCTCAGCCGTAAGCGCCGTGGACCAGAGCTTCACCTCGTCCAGATAACCGCTGGCGGCGTTGACGTTCCCCGCCACCAGGTTCTCCACCGGGTTCTGGTTGCGCCCCACGGTAAGCCCCTTGTTGTTGGCGCCGACTATGTCCCCGCCGGAGAAGCCGGAGCCCACGAGCTCGCCGTTCAAGTAGAGGCACATCTTCCCCTCGTCCTCGTCGTAGGTCGCGGTCACCAGGTTCCAGGCGTACTTCTGGAGCCTCGCCTCGTCGGACCAGACCGACAGCCACTCGTAGCCCGTGCCCACCTGGAAGCTGAGCCGCCCGAATCTCTCATAGCCCAGAATGAAGCCCTTCTTGGCGTCCTTGTCGAACTGGCAGACTATGCCCGTGAGGGAGTCCGTCCCGTTCTCAGCGGCGTGGGGGTCGTCCCATTCAAAGGTCCTGGGCGCTATCCACGCCTGTACCGTGAGTGCGGGACCCTCCACGGTCACGTCGTTGCGCTTATAGCTCACATAGGTGCTTGTGCCGTCAAGGAGCACGCACCCGCCGCTTATTCCCTCCTCCCGCCACTGGGGTTCCTGGTCCTCCATATACGTGGCGTGGGAAAACTGATAGCTCAGATCGCTATCCGGCAGCTTGCCCGCGGAGTCCTTGACGGTGGTGCCGGAGCCCTCGTCAAACGCCAGGTGCGCTATGAGCTCCTTGCTGTGCGCGCCCCCTCCGCAGGAGGCGAGCACCAGCACCATACAAAGTACAAGTGCGGCAAGCGCAAAGCATTTTTTCACGTTAATTCTCCTTCCTGCCAAAGCTTTTTTGAAATCGCCGGGAGCCTCGCGGCTCCCGGCAAACGGGGAGGAATGATGAGAAAGACAGATTACAAAAGATTGTCAGCCAGCTGCCAGGGTATCTGGATTTCCACGGCCTGTTCCTCGGCGGTGTGGCCGTCCATGACGGTGTCGGCCATGCTCGCCACATCGGGGGCCGTCTCGTAATAGGTCACGACCTCGTCAAAGAACCCGTGGGCCCAGGGTGTGGTGACCTCCTCGTCGCACAGGACGATGTAGAGCTCCTCGCCGATATGGTCGGAGAGGTCCATGACGTAGGTGGCCATGTCGCCCCAGGAGCCGCCCTGCCCCACGTGGGGGAAGCCCGCGTCGTTGAAGCGGTTCTGCTTGTAGTACCCGATCTCAGTGCCGTCGGCCTTGCAGACGCGCACCGCCGAGGCGGAGCCGCCCATGCGGACGGAGATGAAGCCGGAGCCCGCCAGGGTGAAGTCGGTAGACCGGACGGACCAGGTGCCGCCCTCGTCAATGCCGGTGTTGAAGCCGTCCAGGTGGTAATTTCCTGCCTGGTTGTAGGGCATCTCCTCGCCCCAGTAGGTGGCGGCGCTGATGACGCCGGTGGGATTGCCGTCCACGATGCTCCAGCCGTCGGTGAGGACCGTCCAGCCCGCCAGGTTGCCGGACTCAAAGCCTCCGTTGGCAACGCTGTTGTGATCCGCCATTGCGATGACCGTAAACGCGGCCTCGGCCGTCTTGCCCTCGTAGGAGGCGGCGTAGGTCACGGTGTACGCGCCGGGGGCGCTCATGTCCACCGCGTCAAAGCCGGCTGTGAGCTCCGTCCCGTCGGGGGCGGCGACCTTCGTCACGGCAATGTCCGTCACCGCGTCGCTTCCGAAGCTGGCGGAGACGTCGGAGAGATACGCCGTCACGTCCACGGTGCCGCAGTCCACCACCTGGTTCTTCGCGTAGGAGGTGACCGTCAGGGACTTCAAAGGCACGGGATACGGATAGTTGGAGTAGTAATTGCGCAGTGAGGTGAGGTCGTCATAGGACGCGGAGGTGTATGTCTCGTTCTGGATCTTCTCCATCTGCTCCACCTCCAGCGCGCCAACCTCGTCGGCGGTGAGGGACACGCGGAAGTCGTCCACGTTAATGAAGGCGAAGCCTCCCTTGGAGCCGTCGTTGGCGTCCACGACCTTCATATAGCACACCCGGCCTATGTAGTCGCTTGCGTCAACGTACATACGCAGGAGCGTCAGCGCCAGGGCGGGGTCGGAGAAGTAGGTGTTCTCCACCTTTATAAGCTCCTCGTCGGTGTTGCCGTCGCACAGCGCCACATAGGAGCCGCCGTTGCCGGAGCCCATCATGAAGGTGATGTACCCGTCGCCTCCCAGGGTGAACTTGGTGGAGCGGATGGCGCCCGTCAGGTTCTCCGCGGTGGCGCCGTTGTTGGAGCCGTCCAGGTAGTAATTCCCCTCGCCGTAAACCGCCCTGTCGTCCCAGTAGTACTGGCTCGTGGGCACAACGTTGGCGATGGTCAGCGCCGAGCCGTCAAGGAGCTTCCAGCCGGTGAGAACGCCGTTCTCCAGGTCGCACTCCTCAAAGCCGCCGTTAACGATGGTCGTGGAGGTCTCGTCCTCCTCAAAGGGCTTCTCACCGTACTTCTCTATCTGCGCCTCGTACTCAGCCTGGGCGGCGGCGACCTCCGCGTCGTCCCGGCAGACCTTGAAGGCGTCAAAGTTGAGATAGGCGTAATCACTGCCGTCGTCGTTGTCCGTTATCCTGATGTAGATCTCCTTGCCCACGTGGGCGGAGAGGTCCGCCACGTGCGTCAGCAGGTGGTCCTTTATGTACATACCGTCGCAGTCGGTATTTCCGATCTTCGCCAAAACGGTGTCGGAGCCTGACTCGATGAACTCCACGTAGCACTTCTCCGGGTCCTTTCCGGCGCCTATCTTAAAGGAGATAAAGCCGTTGCCGCCCAGCTTGAAGACGTCCGAGGTAAGTGTACCCTTCATAACCGGGTTGCCGCCCTTAGCGCCGGAGAAGTAGTATTCCCCCGACTTCTCCATTGGAACGCCGTTGATCCTCTCGTCCTTCACAACGCCCCGGAAGTTGAAGGCGGCGTCCTCGCGGGTCCAGCCCACCCAGTTGCCGGCGGACACGTCCTCCAGGTCCCCGTTCACGATGTCCTCCGCCGCGCCGCCGGACTTTTCTCCGCAGGCGGCAAGCGACAGGACCATGGCAATGGCAAGCGCCAGTGCCGGGAGCTTTTTCATTTTCATTTTCATATCGGTCCCTCTTGATCTAAGATTTCATTCCGGCTTGGCGGACCGGACGGCAGGGATTGGTCCATGAAATAACGTTTCACGTTGTAGAACAATTGAATTATAATTCTCCCTTTTTATTTTGTCAACAATCTTTTTAACTTTCTGCGAAACACATAAAAATTCACGTCCCGATTTGTGTAATATGCACTAAATCAGGACGTGAAACGATTACAAGAACTGGGTGTTCCCTTTATCTCAGCTCCTCAAGCCGCGGCATGGCGGGTATGGCCCCGTGGCGCGAGGCGGTCGCTGAGGCGGCGCGGTTGGCAAACGCCACAGCCTCCTCAAGCTCCGGGACTGTCAGCTCCTTTAGTGACGGCAGTCTCACAAGCCTTGAGAGAAGCGCCCCGAAGAAGGTGTCCCCAGCCCCGTTGGTGTCCGCCACGACGCACCGTACCCCCGGCACGTGTCCTGTTTTTTCGCCCATTCTGTAAAACGCCCCGTCCGAACCCAGCGTCACCAGTACGAGCGCGATACCGTATTTCTCCCGCAAAATCGCCGTCCCCTCCTCCAAATCGGCGGAGCCGGACATAAGCGGAAGCTCCTCGTCGGAGACCTTCAACACGTCCGCCAGCGCCAGGGGCTCCCGCATCTTCTCCACCGCCTCGGCCTCGCTCCGCCAGAGGGACGGGCGGTAGTTGGGGTCGTAGCTCACCGTGAGTCCCAGCTCCTTCGCCCTTTTCGCGGCGTAGAGCGTGGCGCCGCGCGCCGGCTCCGCAGTGAGGCTGACGCTCCCGAAGTGCAATATTTTTGCGTCCTTGAGCTGATCGTCCGATATATCCTCAGCCGTCAGGTCCACGTCGGCGCTGGGGTCCCGGTAGAAGCTGAAGCTCCGCTCCCCCTGTCTGTCCAGGCTCACCACGGCAAGGGTGGTGTGCTGTACCGGGTCCACTGTGAGCCCCGACACGTCAACGCCGTTCTCCTCTAAGGTGGACCTCAAAAGCTCCCCGAAGCTGTCCTTTCCCACCTTGCCGATGAAGGCGGTGCTCGCCCCAAGCCTTGAGGCGGCGACGGCGAGGTTCGCCGGGGCTCCGCCGGGGTTTGCGTCAAAGCGCGGTATCCACTGCTCCGTGACGCCGCTCTGGGTGAGGTCAATAAGTATCTCTCCGACAGCAACAATATCAGTCATTTTGATCCGCTCCTTCTTCCTTTTCCGGCTCCGCGCCGGCATTTTTCGCCGCTATTTGCTCCTCAATTTTAAAGGCGCCGTCCAGCGCGTCGTACTTCATGGTCAGCGTGGCGAAGAATATGTACCACACCCCCAAAAACGGCACGAGAAACGCCGTCCATGGCATAAAGAGGAAGGTCACCACCCACCAGCCGACCTGCAGCGCCGCCCCTCCCAGCACCCTCCAGGGATTCTGGAGTATGAAAAGCGCGCAGTTTTTGAGCCTCACCGCGCCCGCTTGCTCAAAGAGCACCACCTGGGGCCAGAGTATGTCGAACACCATGGTAAACACCACCGACGCCACGGCGAATACCGCTATATTCAGCGCCGTTATACTGCCGGTGCGGAGCATCACGAGTCCGGAGAAAATGACAAGCCCCACAAACAGCCCCTCAGCCGCGCCGGGCAGCAGCGCCGACCTCCAATTTTGCCGCAGGGACTTCACAAAGGCGTGGCCCACGGGCAGCATATCGTCCCGCGCCCTCCTGAGAAGCAGGTCATACATCGCCGCTATCCCCTGCCCCGCGATCATTCCTCCGATTATTGAAACGGGTATGAGCACCAGCGAGCTCTCCGCCGTAACCGCCAGCATTACCCCCAGCCCGTAGGGTATGAAGGTCGCCAGAACTATAAAATCCATGAGTATGTATGCCTTCCAGTCCCGCTCCAAAAGCTGACGGTACCTGGCAAAGCCGCGTCTTCTGCCCTCAGGCCATTTTTCGTCGTCCATGGGGAAGAAAAGTCCCATTTATTCCGCCTCCCCGCCGTTAAAATGGAGCCCCGAAAGGAACCCCTCCATTATCTCCAGCGCGTCTCCGGCAAACTCCTCGCGGCACATGAGCTCCGCGCATACGCCGTAATTTCCGAAGCACCCGAACGCCGCCGCCCCGTGGGAATAAGGGTTCGTCTCCGCCCCCTCCAAAAGCGGCAGTATCTCAAATGATACATCGGCATAGGTCCCCGTCACCGTATCCCCGCAGGTGTAGGAATCCCGCTCCCGGTTTTTCCAGACCTCCAGCTCCGCCAGGGCCTTCGGGGCGCTTTTGAACTCCTGTATGAGCAGGTATATCTGCGCGTCGTATATCTCCGAGCGTTGACCCTCATCGTTCTCCCGAACCTCCATTTCCCCGCTTGTCCAGGTGGCGTACCAAAGGCCGGAGGCGGACATGGCGTCCAAATTCTCGCTGGGCTCAAAGCCCGGAACCTGCTCAGAGGCAACGATCTCGCCCACCGCCGTCCAGTCCTCCTCCCAGCCCAGGGCGGCCCTGTCAAGCTCCCCGGACGCGCAGGATGTCAAAATCATACATATAAGCAGGGCCAGCGGCAAAATACGTCTGTGCCTCATGGGGATGTTACAGCCCCTTCCGTTATCGTTTTCCACATGGTCTCATACCCCCTCCTGAGGGGTGTCTGAGGGGGGTCCGAGTACCCTCTTATGCCTATGTAAAGGGGGGCCAATACCCCCTGTGAAGCCCCTCCGACAGCGGTCCCGTTGACCTCCTGCAGGTAATCTCCCAGGGGCAGGGACGCCAGAACCGGGCAGTCGGACCACCTGTACGCCTTCCCCTCCCAGCTGTAATCGTCCTCCTCCGGCAGTCCCCCGCCGGGGGCGGCGAGTATCTGGTAGCGCGCCTGGAGCGCGAGTGGGTCGTCGGTTATGAAAAAGGCGCTCTCGCTCCTTGTTATGTCCGCGGTGAGCGTCACCGCCGCGGCGGTCCCGTAGCCGGCGGCAGTGTCCGAGTCCCCGCTGCCGGAGACGTAGGAGCGAAGCTCCACCACGCTCCTGCCGTCGCCGTTCAGATCCTCACCCAGCGCCGCCAGCTCCCGCTCAAGGGCGGAAACGGTGTCCTCCGGCAGTGGGTTTTTGCCCACGTAGGCGAAGATGTAGTCCGGCTTCACCTTCCCGATCCCCAGCGCGTTCCACACCATGGACCCCGCCACGCCAATAACCACCGCGACGGCGACGATGTAGATTATGTGGTAGTGGAGCCAGTTTTTGACCCTCTCCCGGCCCGTGAGGGGCGGGGGCGGCTCGTCGGGCTTCACGTCCCGGTACTTCCATTTCAGGTATTCGCTTGCCATATCATGCCCTTGTGGTGCCGCCGTAGGCGTATGTCACGGGCAGGCACACCAGCGACGGGGCCTTGCTCAGCCCCTTTTCCAGTATCATGTCAACGCACGTCTCCGCTATCTCCGGGAGGGGCTGGACGATGGTGGAGCAAAAATAGTCCTGGTCCCCGAAATACTGCGTCCCGTCAAAGCCGATTATCTGCACGTCCTCCGGCACCCTGACGCCCATGGAGCGCAGGGAGCGGACGGTCTGATAGGCCAAAGCGTCGGTGACGCAGAATATGCCGTCAAAGTCCAGCTTCCCGGCGTGAAGGTGCTCCCGCAGGAACTCCTCGAAGGCGGAATAGGGCGTGAAGTCGTCCACCATCTTCAGCGTGTAGGGCACATTAAGCGCCTCGCAGGCGGAGATGAAGCCGTCCTTTCTCTTGTTGGGCTCGTTTGTGAGCTTGGAGCCGATGCGCATGAAGGCGAGGCTCCGGCAGCCGTTCTCTATGAGCTTCTCCGCCGCCAGCCTCCCGCCGCCGTAGTTATCCGAGCTCACACACGGTATCTGCGCGCCGAAATAGCGGTCGATGGACACCAGCGGCACACTCTCGGAGACCTTGAGCTCCGGGTTGTAGCTGAGGCATATTATCCCGTCCACCTTCTGCTGCTCCGCCAAAATGACGTATTCCTGCTCCTGGGCGGGGTCGTAGTCCGTGGCGAACAAAAGCATCCTGTGCTTTCTCGCCGTCAGGGAGCGGTTCAGGCAGTTTACGAGCTTTGCGAAAAACGGGCTCACCAGATTCGGCACCAGCACCGCCACGGTGTAGGTCTTGTTGGTCTTGAGCCCCTTGGCGTAGGAGTTTACCCGGTAGTTGAGCTTTGCCACCGCCTCCTCCACCCGCACCCGGTAGCTCTCCCCTACCGGTATGCCGTTCATCACCTTTGACACGGTCCCCAGAGCCACGCCCGCTTCCCGCGCCACGTCCTTCATGGTGGGGGCGGAAGTTGATTCAGCCATACGGTCACCTCATTTTCGTGAAATGATGTTTTTGATTTCATGAACAATCATAGCACATAACTTCGGGTTTGTAAAGGGGCTTGTGAAATTTTTATGAAACGTTTTTGTGAATTAATCTTGTGAAATTGCACAATTTGTCCTATGCCGATTTGTATATCCCTCACAAATTGTGAAGTTTTTGCAAAAAACTATTGACGTTTTACATTGCGGAGTGGTATTCTGTAACCGTCCATGAAATATCGTTTCACGTCATTTGCCTCCATTTCAGGTCACAGGCCGGCGACCCGAATCTGAAAGCTGGCGAAATCCGTGGGGTTCCTTTTCAAGAAACCTTTCACGGCGGCACACACCACAACACAATATTATAAGGAGGGAGACCAAAGCGTGAGCAATCCCAATCAGGCTGTAAAGGTCAAAAGGCCTCACGGCAAATCCCTTGGGCAAAGGATACTGGAGTCCTGGCAGCTGTATGTCCTGCTGCTGATACCGGTCATCATCACCGTCATTTATAAGTACATACCCATGTACGGCATCCAGATAGCCTTCCGGGACTACAAGCCCAACAGGGGCTTCTTCGGGAGCAAATGGGTGGGGCTTGAGTGGTTCGAGAGGTTCTTCACCGCGCCCAACTTCAAGAGAATGATCGTCAACACCGTAAAGCTCAGCCTTTACGGGCTCCTGTGGAGCTTCCCCGTACCCATCATTCTGGCGCTGGCGATAAACCAGCTGCGGTTCAAGCGCTTCAAGAGGGTGGTGCAGACAGTCCTCTACGCCCCCCACTTCATCTCCATCATGGTCGTCTGCGGTATGATCCGCATATTCCTCTCCCCTTACGGCGGACTTATAAACCTTATAATCGGCAAGCAGATAGACTTCATGACGGTGCCGGAGGCGTTCAGAACGATATACATAGCCTCCGGCATATGGCAGGACGCGGGCTGGGGCACCATAATCTACCTCGCCACACTCTCCGCCGTTGACCCCGGCCTTTACGAGGCGGCGAAAATCGACGGAGCCTCCATGTTCCAGCGCATTTTGAACATCGACATACCTGAGCTCATACCCCAGATAGTCCTCCAGCTCATAATGGCCGCCGGCGGCATAATGAGCGTCGGCTTTGAAAAGGTGTTCCTGCTCCAGACACAGCTCAACAAGGCCACATCGGACGTCATCGCGGTGTACGTTTACGAGCAGGGTATTGTGGACCACGCTTACAGCTATTCCACGGCGATAGGCCTGTTCAACACGGTCATCAACATCATATTGCTGGTGATAGTCAATAAGATAGCCAAAAAAGCCGCGGACGTAAGCTTTGTTTGATGGGAGGAGAGTAATATGGAAACCAAAACAAGATCCCACGGCCTCTCCGACAAGGTCAGCGACATCATACTTGTCACTCTTTGCGTGCTGATACTCATAATAGTGGCGTATCCGCTCTACTACGTGCTGGTGGCATCCGTCTCGGACCCCTATGAGGTCTACGGCGGCAAGACCTTCCTTCTGCCCAGCAAATTCACCCTTGAGGGGTACACGGCGGTATTCGCAAACAAGAACCTGTTCCGGGGCTTCGGAAACTCCGTGCTCTACACGGTGGTGGGAACGCTTTTCTCCGTGGTGATGATATACATCGTCGCCTTCCCACTCTCCCGCAAGAACCTGCCCGGCAGGACCGCCATCTCCATCTTCTTCATCATCACCATGTACTTCGGCGGCGGACTCATCCCCACGTACCTGGTGGTACGCGACACGGGGCTTCTGGAAAATATGTGGGCGCTGTTCCTGCCCGGAGGCGTCGCCGTGGGCAACGTCATAATCGTCAGGAACTTCTTTGAGCACAACATCCCCTCGGAGCTGATGGAGGCCGCCGCCATTGACGGCGCGGACGATTTCACCACCTTCTTCCGCATAGTGGTGCCCCTGAGCCGTCCCATCATGGCGGTCATGGTGGTCTTCTCCATGGTGGCCTTCTGGAACGACTGGTTCACAGCCCTCATCTACCTCAACAAGTCCCAGTACCCCTTCCCCCTGGTGCTCCGGGGCATCCTCATCACCACAGAGGCCATGAAGGACATGTGGAGCGGCATGAGCTACGCCGACGCCAACAGGATGGCGGAGCTTGTTAAGTTCGCCGCGATGATCGTGGCGGCGGTGCCGATGCTTGTCATCTACCCCTTCGTACAGAAATACTTCGAGCAGGGCTTCATGACCGGAGCCGTCAAGGGCTGAGCTTCAGCTTCAAAAGCATTATACATCAAAGTTAAGCAAATGTCAAGCAAAAAATACGTAATATTAATTCATTTTTTACATCAATTCTGATCAAGGAGAATTATCATGAAAGCTTCACCGAAAAAGGTACTTTCCCTTGTCCTGGCGCTGTGCACGGTCGTTTGCGTCCTTGCCTCCTGCAACAAGCAGGAGAAGAAGGACTCGGACCAGACGGACTTCACCATTCTGGGCGGAATGTCCACCCTCAGCTCCGGCTACGACTCCAACCCCGTGATGGAGAAGCTCGCCGAGGACGCGGGCGTCACCATCGAGTGGGACCTGATGAGCGACTCCCTGGGTGAGATCGTGGGCACCCGCATCGGCGGCGGACAGCTGCCCGATGCCTTCATCGCCGTGAACTTCAGCCAGGGCGACATCGCCGAGTACGGCGAGGACGAGACGTTCATTGACCTGACCGACTACATAACCCCGGAGATCATGCCCAACCTCTCCGCCATTTTGGAGGAGTACCCAGACATCCGCTCCGCCATCACCATGGCTGACGGGAAGATCTACGGACTGCCCTCCGCCGAGATGATGGGCACCGCCGCCATCGGCGCCGAGGACAACTACGGCATCTACTCCATCCCCGAATTTATGTACATCAACAAGACCTGGCTCGACGAGCTGGGGCTCCCCATGCCCACCAACCTCACGGAGCTCCACGACGTGCTTGTGGCCTTCAAGGAAAACGACATGGCCACGAAGAACGGCAACGCCGCCGGAATGACCATCCCCTTCTCCTCCGGCTATGACCAGTGGTGCTGGGGCCAGGAGATGCTCTACGCGGGCTTTGGCTTCACCAACTTCACCAACGACGTTTGCGCGGACCTGATGGTAAACGAGAACGGCGAGGTCTATTTTGCCAGCGCCCAGGAGAATTACCGGGACGCCGTGACCTACATCCACGACTGGTTCGCCGAGGGGCTTATGGACCTGGAGATGTTCTCCCAGTCCCAGAGCCAGTTCATAGCCAAGGGCACCGCCGGACGCATCGGCGTCCTCACCTACTGGGAGGCGCCTGAGATCCTTGGAAAGTTTGCCGACGACTACGTGTTCCTGCCGCCCCTCAAGGGGCCTGAGGGCACCGAGTACGCCGACACCTGCGAGGTGAACATCCGCGCCAACCCCGCCGTAACCTCCGGCAACCTGAATATCACCTCCGCCTGCGGAAACCCGGAGCTTCTGTGCCGGTACTTTGACCAGTGGTACGACGGCGAGGTGGTCATGCAGCTCCAGTACGGACCCATCGGCATCTACTTCTCCGAGGAGAAGGACGAGAACGGCGTGTGGGTGCCCCTCAGCGACGAGGAGGCCCAGAGCCGCTTCGGAAAGAGCTCCGGCGAGCTTAAGGGACAGTATGAGGTCTACGGGCCCAGGCTCATACTACCTGAGTATTACAACAGCATCTTCTACATGGAGGACCGTGCCACCCAACGCCTTGAGTACCTGGAAAACGACTGGCTGCCCTACTCCCACAACAGGAATTACTACCCCCTGGACGTGACCTTCACCGCCGACGAGCTTGACACCATCGACCGCTACAAGGCGGACTTCGTGGGTCAGGTCGCGGAGTACGAGGGGCGCTGGATCAAGGACGGCGGGCCCACCGACGAGGAGTGGAACGAGTATCTGTCGATCCTTGAGGACAACTGCGGCATGAACAAGCTGCTCAGCGTCTATCAGGACGCCTACGACAGGTACACCGCCGCCGCGAAATAATTCAAGTTCCGCACAACCAACATCTTGAGCCGCCCCCGGCAAAAGGGGCGGCTCTTTGGGAAATAATGGAGGACACAGGAAATGACAAGCGAGCTTCTGGAGAAGGCACGGAAATACGAGGAGCGGTACGGGGCGTACATATCCGGGGCGGAGCGCCCGGCGTTCCATCTGTCGCCGAGGGTGGGGTGGATGAACGACCCCAACGGGTTTTCGTTTTACAAGGGGGAATACCACCTTTTTTACCAGTACCACCCCTACTCCACCAAGTGGGGGCCCATGCACTGGGGACACGCGGTGAGCCGCGATATGCTCAGGTGGGAGTATCTGCCCGCGGCGCTGGCTCCCGACGAGGATTACGACGACGCGGGGTGCTTTTCCGGCTCGGCGCTGGAGCTCCCCGATGGGCGTCAGCTTTTGATGTACACGGGCGTTCGCAGCCACATGGACGAGGACGGGGTGCGCAGGGACCTGCAGACCCAGTGCCTCGCCGTGGGCGACGGGCTCAACTACGAAAAGACGGGGGCGAACCCCGTTATCGACGGGAAGGACATACCGGAGGGCTTCAACGTCCACGATTTCCGCGACCCCAAGATGTTCAACATGCCCGACGGCGGTTACGGCTGTGTGGTGGGGTGCAGGACGGAGGACGGCAGCGGGTCGGTGCTTCTCTTTGAGAGCGGCGACGGCTTCAACTGGCGGTTCGTCACGGTGCTGGACCGGTGCTACAACGAGTTTGGGCGCATGTGGGAGTGCCCGGACTTCTTTGAGCTGGACGGGCGCCAAATCCTGGCGGTGAGCCCGCAGGATATGAGCGCCGTGGGGCTGGAGTTCCACAACGGGGACTGCACCATGTTCCTGATTGGGGATTACGACAGAAAGACGCGGAGCTTTGAGCGGCGGAACGTCCAGGCGGTGGACTACGGACTTGATTTTTACGCGCCCCAGACGCTTTTGGCGCCGGACGGCAGGAGGATAGTCATAGGGTGGATGCAAAACTGGGACACCAGCGTTTCCGGTCCTGAGGACAAGTGGTTCGGGCAGATGACGCTTCCGCGGGAGCTGTCCTACAGGGACGGGCGGGTAATACAAAACCCGGTGCGGGAGCTGGAGAGCCTGCACGGGAGAAGGGTGAGCTACTCGGATATTCCGGTCCAGGAGGAGCTGACGCTCCGGGGGGTCTACGGGCGGACCATAGACATGACGGTGACGGTGCGGCCGCGCAGTGAGTGCGGGTACACCAGCTTCCGCATGAAGGTCGCCTCCGGCAGTCAGCACTACACCTCCATAACCTACACTCCCCTGACCAGCACCCTGCGGGTGAGCCGCGACCACTCCGGCACGAACAGGGACTTTGTCCACGTGAGGGAGTGCTTCGTGCGCGACCGGGGCGGGGAGATAAAGCTGAGGGTGATACTTGACCGCTTCTCGGCGGAGATCTTCGTAAACGACGGCGAGCAGGCGGTGACCCTCACCTTCCACACGCCCCTTTCAGCCGACGGGATAAGCTTCCAGTCCCAGGGCAAGACCGTGATAAACGTGGAGAAATACGACATCGTCACGGGGGCGTAACGGTACTTTTGACAAGATAAAACCCTGCCACATTTTGGCGGGGCGGTCTTTGCCAAAGGCAAAGACCGTATGCACTTCTAACGAAAACGGAACCGCAAAAGCGGTTCCGTTTTCATTAGAAGTGCGGGTAGTGGGACTTGAACCCACACGGTATTGCCACAGGAACCTAAATCCTGCGCGTCTGCCAATTCCGCCATACCCGCGTCTGTGTTGTCTCATTTATTTTATCATCTGTTGGGGCGGCTGTCAAGGTGTTGAAATTCGGAGCGGCGGGGGATATAATGGAGAAAAAAGACCAAGGTGGGCTTATTATGGGCTGGAATGAGACTTATCCGCGGCCGCAGCTGCGGAGGGACAGCTTTTTGGCGGTTTCCGAAGGTTGGACGCTGAACGGGAGGGAGATACGTCTCCCCTTCTCTCCCCAGGCGCCGCTGTCCGGCTTTACGGACAAGGCGCCGGAGGAGCTGGACTACCGCGCCTCCTTCTCCATTCCCGCGGGCTTTCTCCCGGAGGGCAGCCGTCTCATGCTCAACCTGGGCGCCGTGGACCAGAGCTGTCAGGTCCTTGTGAACGGCTCCTCCGTCTGCCGCCACGAGGGTGGGTACCTGCCGTTTTCCGCGGACATAACCGACGCGCTCCGCCCCGGTCCCAACGAGCTGAGGGTCCTGGCGGTGGACACGCTCTCCACCGACTACCCCTACGGCAAGCAGTCGAAAAAGCCACACGGGATGTGGTACACCCCCGTCTCCGGAATATGGCAGACGGTGTGGCTGGAGGCGGTACCGGCGCACGGCGCTGTGCGCTCCGTGGAGATGACCTCCGGTCTTGACGGCGTCACTTTTGATGTGGATACAGACGCCGGCTCCCTCCGGCTCACCGTCCCCGATGCGGGCATTGATGTCACCTCACATGACACGTCCATCGCTGTCACTATCCCCGATCCGCGTCTCTGGACGCCTGAGGACCCGTATCTATATAACTACGCTCTGGAGACCCCCACCGACCGGGTGGAGGGATACTTTGCCCTCAGGACAGTGACAGTTGAGGACAGGGGCGGCGTCACGCGCCTTTGCCTCAACGGGAAGCCCGTATTCCTCCACGCCGTACTGGACCAGGGCTATTTCCCCGGAGGGCATTTTCTCCCCGCCGACCCCTCCGGGTACGGGGAGGATGTCCTCCGCGTCAAATCCCTGGGCTTCAACGCCCTGCGCAAGCACGTGAAGATAGAGCCGGAGGAGTTTTACTGCGCCTGCGACCGCCTGGGTATCCTTGTTATCCAGGACATGGTGAACTCCGGGGAGTACAGCTTCCCCCGCGACACGCTACTGCCCACCCTGGGCTTCACGCGCCGGAGCGACACAGGCTCCGCCGTCTCCCAAAGGCGGCGCGAGCTCTTTGAGGGGCAGGCGGCGGGCGAGATAGCGAGGCTCAAAAACCACCCCTGCGTCATTGGCTACACCATTTTCAACGAGGGCTGGGGACAGTATAACTCCGACAGGCTCTATACCAAGTTCAAGAGCCTCGACCCCACGCGGTTCTTCATCTCCGCCTCCGGCTGGTTCGCCGGTGAAAGGAGCGACGCGGACAGCCGGCACGTCTATTTCCGCTCCAAGGTCCTGAAAAGGGCAAGGCGGGGAAAATTCCTCATTCTCTCCGAGTGCGGCGGCTTCTCCCGCCGTATACAGGGACACGCGGCGGAGGACCGGAAAAATTACGGCTACGGCAAGCGCCTTGACAGCGAGGAGGCGTTGACGGAAAGGATCGCCCGCCTTTACGAGGAGATGGTTCTCCCCTCCCTGGAAAACGGCCTGTGCGGCTGCGTCTACACCCAGCTCTCCGACGTGGAGGGCGAGACGAACGGCCTTTACACCTTCGACCGCCAGGTCTTAAAGGTAAACCCCCGCGCCCTAAGAGAAATAGCCGCGCAGATAAGGCTGCGGTTTGCAAATTTGGCGGGAGGATAATCAAAAACGGCTTTGCCATTTTTGAAAAGCGGAAACGCGCGGTAAAAATCTCAAATCTTTTTTCAAAATTGGTATTGACAGGAACGGGCATTATTGTTATAATCGTGTTGTAGTTAGTTACTTGACTAACAAACAGGCAAAGAAAGGAGCTGTAATGCTTGAATGTAAATTCAAACACGGAAAAGCCTATCTTCATTCAGATAGCGGAGCAGCTTGAGGATAAGATATTCACAGGCGTGTTTCGCGAGGAGACGCAGATACCGTCAACGAATGAGATCTCCGCCCTGCTCAGCGTCAATCCTCACACCGTTCTGAAGGGAATGAACATACTTGTGGACGGGGAGATCATCTATAAAAAACGGGGTCTCGGTATGTTTGTTATGACCGGAGCCGTTGAAAAAATACGGCGAAAAAGGAAAAGCCGGTTTTACGAACAGTATATAGCCGCTTTGATAGAGGAGGCAGCAAAGCTGCAAATGACAAAAGAGGACATCATCTCGCTGATAGAAAGGGGTTATCAAAATGGGAGCCATTCAGGTCAATGACGTCACGAAACGGTATAAGGATGTTCCGGCGCTGGACCACGTTTCAGTTACCTTTGAGCTTGGAAAAATATACGGTTTTTTGGGGAGAAACGGCGCGGGAAAATCAACGCTCATCAATATCATCGCCAACCGCGTTTTTGCCGACAGCGGAGAGGTGCTCATAGACGGCATACCGGCGAGTGAGAATATGGCGGTCCACGATAAAATATTCTGTATGAGTGAAACGGATCTGTATGACAGGGATTTGAAGGTAATTGAACAATTTAAGTGGACGAAGCGTTTTTACGCAGATTTTGACATGAACAGGGCGCTGACGCTTTCGGAGAAATACCGTCTCGATGTAAACAAGCGATTTAAGGCTCTGTCCAAGGGCTATCAATCTATTTTCAAGCTGGTCATAGCTCTGTCCCTGTCGGTCCCTTACGTCATTTTCGACGAGCCGGTGCTGGGACTTGACGCGAATCACAGGGAGCTTTTTTACAGCCTGCTCCTGGAGGCGTTTGAAGAGGGGGATCGCACCTTTATCATCGCGACACATATGATCGAGGAGGTCTCAAATATCATTGAGGAGGTCGTTTTGATCGACGGGGGAAGGATACTCGCGCAGGAAAGCGTGGAGGAGCTTCTGGAAAGCGGTTACAGCGTTTCAGGCGCGGCGGAAGAGGTTGACGGCTACTGCGCCGGTAAAAATGTTATAGGGTACGATGAGCTTGGCGGGCTGAAAATCGCCTATATAATGGGCGAAAAAAACACCTTGCCCAAAGGAAGCGATTTGCAGATCTCCGCGATGGACCTGCAAAAGCTGTTTGTCAAGATGACTGAGAGGAGTATAAAATGAAAATGCTGAGATCAGCTATATCCTATGGGTGCTCGACAAAAATCAGACCGCTTACGATTTTCTATCTGGTGGAATACGGTTTTTTCGCTTTGATCATGGCGATCGTTGTGCTTTGCACGGGAAATGTAGCGCTAAACCCCAGAGGAGTGGAAATTTCGTCAGCCGTGTTTATAAGCATTATGGGTGCTCTGAGCTTCAAGGAGGACTTTAAGGCGTTTTTACAAAACGGTTTTACCCGCGGATACATTTTTCTTTCTACTTTTTGCAGCTTCTTTATAGTGTCAGCCTCAATGGCTTTGATAGACACCCTGCTCGGGAACGTTCTCCACCATTTTGTTAAATACTTCACATTTTTCGGAATGCTTTACGGATACGGACATATGCTGACCACCTGGCTTTTGTTGACTTTCGTGTATGTGATGTTTTGCAGTATTTTCTATTTGGCGGCGTTGGTGATCAATAAGGTCGGAAAAACAGCTTCGCTTCTGATAGGCGTGGGTCTATCCGGCGTCATTCTGCTGATTGCCGCGTTGTTCCGGTTTGTGTTTTCCCCGGAGCTTGTAAGCAGAATCGGAAGCTTTGCGCTTAATGCCTTTGGGTTTATGAACGACGGAACGGTCGAGCTTGTTTTCCCCATCCTCACATTCACGGTGATAGGCGCCGTTTTCTGGCTCGGCTCCTATGCGCTCCTGCGGCATACAGAGCTGAAATAAACATACCCTTTGCATATACGCGGCATAGAGGTCACCACTCGACGAATGAACTTGTCAAAAAAGCGCTCCGCCCTTTTTTGACAAGTTCATTCATACTTTTTTATACGCCGGGAAGGTCACGGTGAAGCGCATGCCGCCGGCGGGTATGTTTTCGGCGGTGACGTCTCCGCCGTGGCGGTTGGCGGTGGACTTGACTATGGAAAGCCCCAGGCCCGTGCCGCCGGCGTCGCGGCCGCGGGATTTGTCCACCCGGTAGAAGCGGTCGAATATGTGTGGAAGGTCGTCCTCCGGTATGCCTATGCCCGTGTCCTCCACGGTTATCGTCACATTCTCCGCCGAACGGCGTATGGAAAGCGACACCCTGCCGCCCTCGCGGTTATATTTTATGGCGTTTTCCGTGAGGTTATATATTATCTGGAAGAGCTCGTCCGCCGTCGCCATTATCCACGTGTCACCGTCAATGGAGGCGTCCATATCCACCCCCGCCTTTTCCGCGATTGGCTTTAAGGTGTTCAATACCTTGCCCGCCACCTCCCGGCAGTCCACCGGCACGCGCACGGCGGCGGTGGAGGTGTTGTCCAGCTTCGTCAGCGCCAAAAGCTGCCCCGTGGTGCGGGCAAGGCGCTCGGACTCCTCCCTTATGCCCCCGACGAACTCCTTCACGGTCTCCCCGTCCATGTTCTCAGTCTCAAGTATGCTGTCGGAGAGGAGCCTTATGGCCGCCAGCGGCGTTTTCAGCTCGTGGGACGCGTCCGCCACAAAGCGGCGGCGAATCTCCTCCGTCTGCTGGAGCCTGTCGGTGAGGCTGTTGAACTCGCTGGAAAGCTCCGTGAGCTCGTCGTGCCCGGAGACGCTTACGCGGTAGGTGTACTCCCCCTCCCGCACGTTCTTGATTGCGTCAACGATCCTGCGCAGCCGGTGGTTCATGGTCTCGGAGAGTATGACGCTCACGACTATCGCTGCCAGCCCCAGCCCCAGGGAGATCCTGGTAAGGTCGTCCCTCAGCCCCAAAACTATCTCCCCCTCGGCGGAGTCGTACTCATATACGCACACCGCGCCCGCCACCATGCCGGAGGCGATTATCGGGACGCAGGAGTAGCTCATAAACGCCCCGTCGGAGAAAAACGCCCGAAATTCGTCCTTCCTCTCCGACACCGCAGCCCTCGCCAGCGTAAAAAGCACGCGCTCGTCGTACCCCGTCACGTCGTTCCTGACGGAGTATAGCTCGTCCATATTTGTGTTCATAATGGAGACACGCGAAAGGTTCCCGGTCTCCACCATGCTCATCACCTGTGCCACCGTCTCCGGCGTCATGCGCTCCAGCGCCTCCACGGAGCTGCCGATCTGCATGGTGCTGGGGAGTATGGCGTTCTCCTTTGAGACGAACACCAGGTCCCTGGAGATGGTGACGGGGTAGGTGTTGAGCACCACGATTACCACCGCCGTGAGCAGGAGGTACGTGAGCAGGTACTTCGTCCTCAGGCTTATGAAACGGCGGCGCCCCTTCTCAGCCCTTGAAATAGTACCCAACTCCCCACTTTGTGATTATATACTCCGGCTCCGCCGGGTTCCTCTCAAGCTTCTCCCGCAGCCTGTGGACGTGAACGTCCACCGTGCGAATGTCGCCCTGGAAGTCGTAGCCCCAGATTATATTCAGCAGGTTTTCGCGGCTGTAGACCCTCCCGGGGTTCTTCATCAGAAGCTCGATGACGTCAAACTCCCTGCCGGTGAGCTCCACGTTCGCCCCCTCCTTATACGCCATGCGCCTTTCGCAGTCGATGGATATGGGACCTATGGAGATGAGATTCTGATCCTCCGCCTGGTTCTTCAGCGCGGAGCGTCGCAAAAGTGCCCTGACTCTGGCCTTCAGCTCCAGGATGTTGAAGGGCTTTGTCACGTAGTCGTCCGCCCCGTACTCAAAGCCGATTATCTTGTCCATGTCGTCGCTCCTGGCGGTGAGCATGATGATGGGCACCGAGGAAAACTCCCTGAGCCTCATGCACACCTCAAGCCCGGAGAGCTTTGGCATCATGAGGTCGAGGATTATGAGGTCAAAGTCGCCGCTCCTGGCAAGCTCCAGCCCCTCCTCTCCGTCGTATGCCGCCTCCACCTGATAGCCCTCGTTCTCCAGGTTGAATTTTATCCCCCTGACAAGCAGCTTCTCGTCGTCCACAACAAGTATTTTCATACAGTCACTCCTCCGTTATATTCCCCACCGTAACGCTCCCGGCTATTTTGTCAAAAAGCGCCTCTCCGATGCCGGAAACGCTCATGAGCTCCTCAGGGCAGGTGAACGCCCCGTGCGCGCTTCTGTATTCGATTATCCTGTCCGCCAGGGTCTCGCCGATCCCCGGAAGGCTCATAAGCTGCCAGCGGTCCGCGGAGTTCAGGTCAACAAGCCCCTCCCCGGCGTTTTCCGCCGCCGAGGCGGTGTAGCTCTTGTTCTCCACCGTCACCAGCACGTCCCCCGATGCGGACCTGCCGGTAAAGTAACCCGCCGCGTAAAACACCGCAGCCAGCGCAACGCCCAGCATGGCAAGCTCCGTTCCCTTGAGCTTCATAACACCACTTCTTCAAAATTAAAGACAAATTTCGACATTCCGTATTGATTTTACTCGGAAAAAATAATATATTATATATGGGCGGGTACATCTCCCGCCGGTACGTCACCATTTTACTATAAAAAAACCTCTTTGTCCATTACTTTCTTCCCGGAGATTCAAAATGAAAGCTTTTTCCTTTGACAAACTGAGAAAAACCGCCGCCGGAGTCCTCGCGGCAGTCATTATTTTCGCTGTCCTGTCTCCCCTCGCCCCCCGCGCCCGCGCATTGGACGACCCGGCCGTGGACGCGGAGGCGGCGATTTTGGTGGATATTGACGCGGGAAGCGTTCTCTACTCCCTCAACGAATCCGTCCGCCGCGCCCCGGCAAGCCTTGTGAAGATAATGACCGCGCTTCTGGCTGTCGAATCCTACGAGCGCGGCGACGTGAAGCTGAGCGACAGAGTGACCGTCACCGACGCTGACTTCTCCGACATCGACTCCGACGGCTCCACCGAATATAAGCGCGACGAGACCGTCACCTTTGAGGACCTGCTTTACGCCTCCTTCGTCTCCTCGGCAAACGAGTCCTGCAACGCCATCGCCCGCACCGTATCCGGGGATGTCCCCACCTTCATCTCCATGATGAATACCCGCGCCGCCGAGCTGGGGTGCAAGGACACAAGCTTTGGCAACACCCACGGGATGCCGAGCGACTTGAACTACTCCACCGCCTACGACCTTTACCTCATAACCCGCGAGGCGCTGACCCACAACCTCTTTAAGCGCGTCTGCTCCGCCAAGACCTGGACGGTGGACGCCACCAACGTCTCCGACGCCCGCGTACTGAGGACGGGGAACAACCTCCTCAACGACAGGAGCGGCTACTACTACGAGTACGCCTCCGGCGTCAAGACCGGCTACACCGACGCCGCCGGCTACTGCCTCATCGCCACCGCCTCAAAGGACGGGCGCAACCTTCTCAGCGTCATACTCGGCGCTAAGTCCGTCATAGCCGAGGACGGCAGGACGGAGGTAAAGAGCTACACCGAGACTAAGCGCCTTATGAACTGGGGATTTGACAACTTCAACCTGCGGGAGCTCCTCACCACCATGAAGCTCATGGCGGAGATACCCGTCCGGCTTGGCAGGGGCGCCAACTCCGTCGTCCTCAGGCCAGAGGAGAACGTCACGGCCCTCCTCCCCAACGACGCGGACCTCACACAGGTGAAGCTGGAGCCTGTGCTCTACGAGGAGGGCACTCTCACAGCGCCGGTGGAGAAGGGCGCCGTCCTTGGCGAGGTCAAGGTCTCCTTTAACGGCGTGGACTACGGCACCGTGAATCTCATAGCCAACACCGCCGTGGAGCTGGACCGCACGGCGTACATAGGCTCCGAGATACGCGAAACACTCCGCAACAAATACGTCCGCCTGACCATAACCGTTCTCGTCCTGCTGGTGATACTCTACGTCGCCTTCATAATCTACTACAACATCCGCCGCGCCAACAAGCGCAAAACCGCCGCGGAGCTCGCCCGCAGGCGCGTACAGGAGTACCGCCGGAGCCAGGAGCCCGCGGGTGCGTCCCGCAGGCAGACCTACGCCGACTACCCCCTCCCCCGCGAGGACCGGTACAGCCGCGTACCCGCCGAGACCCGCGCCACCCAGCGCCCCGCCCAACCCACCACCGGCAAGAGCTTTGAGGAGATCGAAGAGCTCCTCCGCCGCCAAAATGAGGAGTTAAATAACAGGACCCGTGGCGATAAATAACTTATCTCCAAAAAAGGGCAAAGCCCTTTTTTGGAAGGGAAACGTGCGAAAAAGGGGCTGTGAAAAAAAGAGCATCTACACGCTCGGCTTTTCACAGCCTCGGTTTTTGTGTGGAAA
>CANPYX010000022.1 GCA_947588955.1 uncultured Oscillospiraceae bacterium
TGTGAAGCATGGGCAAAAGAAAAACATTGTACAGAGTTTGCAAGTGATTGTGAGCTCGAAAATGACGACAGTTTGCGCTTTCATACGGCGATGGGGTTTGAGGTGGCAAATCGAATTATTTGTTTCAGGAAAGATATATAAACAAATTCTGATTTATCTGTCTCATGGATTTTAATATGTGCACTTCTATACGCAAAAGCAGACGGTTTTTCGTCTGCTTTTTGCTGTCTTATGCGGAACTGCCTGATCGGGTTATTTTTTTCAAAAAAACTGTTGACAACCGTCCACAACTGTGTTATTGTATTAATCGCCTAATACAATAACACAAAGGAGGATTGAGATGGAATGGCGGCTTGACGGGAGCGGACCCATCTGGGAGCAGATAGCCGTGGAGTTGAAGACCCGCGTCGCTGCCGGCGAGCTCCGGCCGGGGGAGAGGCTCAGCGGCGTTCGGGAGCTGGCCCTGGAGGCGGGTGTCAACCCAAACACCATGCAGAGGGCTCTTTCGGAGCTGGAGCGCCAGGGGCTCCTGTACTCCCAGCGCACGGCGGGCAGGTTCGTCACGGAGGACCGGGAGATCATCGGCGAAGCCCGCCGGGAGCTGGCGGAGGAGCGCGTCCAAAGATTCCTCGGTTCAATGGACGGCCTTGGCTACACCCTGGAGGAGATAATCGGGCTTTTGAAAAAGGAAAAGGAGGAATGAAAATGCCAACACTCAAATGCACCGCCCTGACAAAGAGCTACGGGCGGGTAAAAGCTCTGGAGGACGTGGACCTTACGGTGGAGCCGGGGCGCGTCGTGGGACTTTTGGGGCCAAACGGCAGCGGCAAGACCACGCTTATAAAGCTTGCCAACGGCCTACTCACCCCCACCTCCGGCAAGATACTTATAAACGGCCTTGAGCCGGGGATAGAGTCAAAGAAGACGATATCCTATCTGCCGGAGCGTCCGGGACTTCCCGACTGGATGAGCTCTGCGGACCTTACGGGCTTTTACGGGGACTTTTACGCCGATTTCGACCCCGCCGCCGCCCGCGACATGCTCTCGCGCCTGGGCATCGACATGAAGTCGAAGCTGAAGCACCTTTCAAAGGGAAGCCGGGAGAAGGTCCAGCTCATAATGGTGATGTCCCGCAAGGCGGGGCTCTATCTCCTTGACGAGCCCATCGGCGGCGTTGACCCGGCGGCGCGGGACTACATCCTCGGCACCATAATCTCAAACTACAACCCCAACGCCTCGGTGATAATCTCCACCCACCTCATCGCCGACGTGGAGAAGGTGCTGGACGACGTTATATTCATAAACCACGGCAGGATAGTCCTGGCGTCCCCTGCCGACGAGCTGCGGGAAAAGCAGGGCAAGAGCGTAGACAGCATATTCAGGGAGGTGTTCAAATGTTAGGAAAGCTTCTAAAGCACGAGCTTCGCGCCACGGCCCACACCATGCTGCCGATACTCGGCATAATGCTCCTAGTTTCGGCTATGGCGAACCTGGGCCTTCGCTTCATGGACGGCAGGAGCGTCCCGGCGGTGGTGTCGGTGATGTGCACGCTCATCGTGGTGATTTTCGCCGTGGGGCTTCTCGCCATGGGAATGGTGGCTGTCTTTATGATGGTCCGCCGCTTCCGCGACAACCTCCTGCGGGACGAGGGCTACATCATGCACACCCTGCCGGTCAGCGTCCACGCCCAGATATGGAGCAAGGTCATCGTCTCCTCCCTCTGGTACGCCCTCACCGGCGCCGCCGTGGTGCTGTCCTGTATGCTCGCCGCCGCGGACATCGAGTTTATCCGCTCCGTGGGAAAGGCGTTGAAGGAGTTCATGCGCCTCATGGCTGAGGACGTCAAAAACATAGAGTTACTCTTTGAGGTCCTCGCCCTCCTGGTCCTGGGAGCCCTCTCCGTCAGCCTGAGCTTTGACGCCGCCCTCGCCGTGGGCCACTCCTTCCCAAGCCGCAAAATGCTCATCTCCGTCTGCGTATTCGTGGCGATGCTGGTCCTGAGCCAAACCGCCGCCGCGCTCATCTCCAAGGCGGTGAACGACACGGGACTTCTGGAGCTGGTGGACAGCCACGTCACAGGCTTTATGGCGGCTTGGCGCGCCGTCTGCGCCTACGCCGCCGCCCTCCTCGCCGCCTACGGCGCCGTGTGCTACGCCATCACCGCCTACTTCCTCAAACGACACTTAAACCTGGAATAAAAAAGTATACCCTCACCCCGCCGGACAGGAGCTTCCGCCCCCGTCCGGCGGTTTTTCTTGATAAATCTGCGTAACTGTGTTATCCTGTAAACAATAATTAGATAAACCGCAAAACGGGGTGAAAACCATGACGCTTTACGAAAAATCCCAATCTATTCTTGAGCTGCCCGCCGTGCTGGATATGCTCGCCGCCAGGTGCGTCTCCGACGGGGCGAAGGACGCCGCCCGCGCCCTTGCGCCCACCTCCGACAGGGCGGAGGCGGAGCGCCGGCAGACCGAGACCTCCGACGCCAGGGACATGATGACCCTCTACTCCGCCCCGTCCTTTGACGGGGTGAAGGACATACGCGACAGCTTAAAGCGCGCCGACGCGGGAGGTATGCTCAACACCCGTGAGCTTACGGACATAGCCCACGTCCTCCGCGCCGCCAGAAACGCCGTCTCCTACGCCTCAGGCGACGAGAGCGGCGCCAGGTCCATCGGCTATCTCTTCTCCTCCCTCCACGCCAACCGCTACCTGGAGGACAGGATAACCAACTCCATCGTGGGCGAGGGCGAGCTTGCCGACTCCGCCTCCACGGAGCTTGCGGACATCAGAAGGGCGATGCGCGTGGCGGGCAGCAAGGTGCGCGAGGCGCTTCAAAAGATAATAACCTCCCCGACCTACGCCAAGGTCCTCCAGGAGCCCATCATCACCGTGAAAAACGGGCGCTACGTGGTGCCCGTCAAGGCGGAGCACAAGGGCGCCGTGCCCGGCCTCACCCACGACATATCCTCCTCCGGCGCCACCCTCTTTATCGAGCCCATGAGCGCGGTGAAGGCAAACAACGAGATACGCGAGCTTTTGGCGCGGGAGGAGCGGGAGGTGGAGCGCATACTCCGGGAGCTGTCCGCCGAGGCGTCGGACTTCTCCGAGAGCATAGCCCTGGATTACAACCTGCTCACGCAGCTCGACCTCATATTCGCCAAGGCGAAGCTGAGCTATGACCTGAACTGCGCCCGCCCCGCCTTCTCGGACAACGGCGGGATCGTCCTCAAAAAGGCGCGCCACCCCCTGTTGCGCCAGTCCGAGGCGGTGCCCATCGACATTGAGCTGGGCGGCGGCTTTGACACGCTGGTCATAACCGGACCCAACACCGGCGGAAAGACGGTGAGCCTCAAGACCTTGGGGCTTTTGTGCCTCATGGCCCAGTGCGGGCTCCATATCCCCGCCGGCGACGAGAGCTCCATACCCCTTTTCCAAAAGGTCCTGGCGGACATAGGCGACGAGCAGTCCATCGAGCAGTCCCTCTCCACCTTCTCCTCCCACATGACCAACATAGTGGGGATACTCTCCGAGTGCGGCGAGGGGACCCTCGCCCTCTTTGACGAGCTGGGCGCGGGTACGGACCCGGCGGAGGGCGCGGCGCTGGCTGTGGCCATCATAGAATACGCCCGGAGCATAGGCGCGCACATCGCCGCCACCACCCACTATGCGGAGTTGAAAATATACGCCATGACGGAGCGCGGCGTTATGAACGCCTCCTGCGAGTTTGACGTGAAGACCCTAAAGCCCACCTACCGCCTCCTCATGGGCATACCCGGCAAGTCCAACGCCTTTGCCATCTCCGAGCGCCTGGGCCTTCCCGGACACATCATCGACGATGCCAAAAGGCGCATGGACCAGGGTGACGCCGACTTCGAGGAGGCGCTTTCAAAGTTGGAGGAGAACCGCAAGGTCTCCGAGGAGCGGAAAATGGAGACCGCCGAGACACTGAGAAAGGCGAAGGAGGACCTGGACGCCGCCGAAAAGGAGCGGAAAAGGGCGGAGGAGGAGCGGCTCAAATTCACCAGAAACGCCCGCGGTGAGGCGGAGCGCATCATTGAGGACGCCCGCCGCGCCGCAGACGAGGCGTTCAGGGAGATCGAGCGTATGCGCCGCGAGGCGGCGTCGGACACTGACTGGCAGCGCCTCAACGAGGCGAAGGCCAGACTCCGCCAGGGTCTGAACGAGGCGCAGGACCGCGTGACGCCGGAGAGGCAGCAATACGTGGAGCGGGAGAGGACCCGCGACGCTGTGAAGGGCGACACCGTGGAGATAATATCAATCGGCGCCCGCGCCCAGGTGCTCCGGGTGGACCCGGACGGCACTCTCCAGCTTCAGGCGGGGATAATGAAGGTCACGGCAAAGCAGAGCGAGGTGCGGGTAGTCGAGCCCGAAAAGCCAAAGGCGAAGCCCGCCGCCGTATCCGTGCCCGTGTCCTCCGAGGGCGCGGGATCGGAGCTGGACGTGCGCGGCATGACCGCCGAGGAGACCGTGGCGCTGGTGGAGCGGTTCATCGACAGGGCTCAGATGCGCCACCTCAACCAGGTAACCGTGATCCACGGCAAGGGCACCGGCGTGCTGAGAAAGGCCGTCCACGAGTGCCTCAAGCGATCAAAGCAGGTGAAAAGCTACCGCCTGGGCAGGTTCGGCGAGGGGGAGAGCGGCGTCACCATCGTGGAGATAAAATGAGCTAACCGCCCTTCTTGGTCAAATTGGCACTATTTTTTCGGGTTTTAAGGTCAATATTCAACACAATTATTCATTGACGAGAGGGGCGCTCTTTGATAAAATGTTGTCATCGTTTATAACCGTTCCGTGGGCATGGGCCTGCGCACTTTTTAAGGAGGGGCATCTATGTTTGCTAAAACAGTCGAGGTCAAGAATCAGGTCGGTCTGAGAGCCAGGCCCGCCACCTTCTTCACCCAGAAGGCCAATGAGTTCAAGTGCCAGGTCTGGATCGAGAAGGAGGAGCGCCGTGTCAACGCCAAGAGCCTGCTGGGCGTTCTTTCCCTGGGAATAATCAAGGGCATGACCATCTCCATCGCCGCCGACGGCGAGGATGAGGAGCGCGCCGTGGAGACCCTTTGCGACCTCATCTCTCACGACTTCGCGGAGTAATCCCGCAACCGCAAATAAAAACGGTCTGTTTCAGCAATAATGAAACAGGCCGTTTTAGCTTGTCAAAAAGGGAGTTGCCCTTTTTGCTTGAAACGACTTGCCGCATTACCTTTGACGAGGGGGGATAACCGTGAATCCAAAGCTTGACGAGCTGCGCGAAAAGGCGGCGGCGCTGCCCCTGAAGCCGGGGTGCTACATTATGCTCAACGCCGAAGGCACGGTCATCTACGTGGGCAAGGCCAAGGCGCTTCGCAACCGTGTCAGCTCCTACTTCCACGGCTCCCACAACGCCAAGACCGAGGCGATGATCTCCAACATCGACGACTTCAACGTGATAATCGCCAAGTCCGAGTTTGAGGCGCTGGTGCTGGAAAACTCCCTCATCAAGCACCACTCCCCGAAATACAACATTTTGCTCAAGGACGACAAGGGCTACCCATTCGTCCGGCTCGACGTAAAAGCCAAATACCCCCGCTTCTCCATTGCCTCCCGCAGGGCAAAGGACGGCGCGGAGTATTTCGGACCCTTCGGGTCACGCGGCAACACCAAGACCGCCCTTGAAATGCTCCTGAAGGCGTTGAAGCTTCCCACCTGCTCCAAAAGCTTCCCCCGTGACATCGGCAGGGACCGCCCGTGCCTCAACCACCACATGGGCGTCTGCGACGCCTGGTGCGCCGGGACCCTCACGGAGGAGGACTACCGTGCGCGCGTGGACCAGGCGGTCATGGTCCTCAAGGGCAGGGGAAGGGAGCTTGCCGGACGCCTGACGGAGCAGATGTCCCAGGCGGCTGAGGAGCTTAAATTCGAGGAGGCGGCGCGCCTCAGGGACACCGTAAAGGCGCTGAGCCTTCTGGAGACCCGCCAGACCGTCCTCAACAAGGGCGCCTCGGACACCGACGCCGTGGGCTTCTACGAGGGCCAGGTCCGCTCCGCCTTCGCCGTCCTCCACTACGTCCAGGGACAGCTTTTGGCAAAGGACTGCGAGCTCTTTGAGGACCCGCTGGGCGACTTTGGCGAGAGCGTCTCCCTTCTTGTGCGCCAATACTACTTCGACGCCGGCTTCATCCCCTCCCGCGTCCTCCTGCCCGTGGAGACCGAGGACATGGAGGAGCTGTCCCGATTCCTCACCGAAAAGGCGGGCCACTCCGTCCTGGTGACGGTCCCGCAAAGGGGGATGTACCGGGAATTTATGACCGCCGCCGCCGAAAACGCCAGGGAGGAGGTGGAGCGGTCCACCACCGCCTATGAGCGCGTCTCCAAAACCGCCCGGTGGCTTGCCGACGCACTGGGGCTTGAGGCGCCGCCGGAGAGGATCGAGTCCTTTGACATCTCCAACACCGGCGCCGACGACGTGGTGGCGTCCATGGTGGTGTTCATCGACGGCAAGCCGAAAAAGGGCGAATACAGAAAGTTCAAAATGCGCACTGTCGTGGGGCAGGACGACTACGGCTCCATGCGCGAGGCAGTGGGCAGGCGCTTTGACGGGTACGCATCGGGGGACGAGCGATTCGGCGAGCTCCCCGACCTTCTGCTCATCGACGGCGGCGACAAACACGCCTCGGCGGCAAGGGACGCCATGCGCGCCGCGGGAGCGGACGTGCCGGTTTTCGGCATGGTGAAGGACGACCGCCACCGCACCCGCGCCCTGGTGACGCCGGAGGGACAGGAGATATCCATACAGGCAAACCCGGCGGCGTTTTCCTTCATCGGCGGCATCCAGGAGGAGACTCACCGCTTCGCCATAGAGTACCACAGGACCCTGAGATCGAAAAGGGTGAAAAAATCAAAGCTTGACGGCATACCCGGCGTGGGGGAGATCCGAAAGGCGGAGCTTTTGCGCTTCTTCAAAAGCGTGAAGGCCGTGGAGAACGCAAGCTTTGAGGAGCTTTGCGCCGCCGTCCCGAAAAACACCGCCCGCGCCGTATTTGACCGGTTCCACCCGGAGGAGGAAAAGAAATGAGAGTAATAACCGGCTCCGCCCGCGGCAGAAGGCTAAAGGAGCCCTCAAATTACGACATCCGCCCCACCACCGACAAGGTGAAGGAGTCCATGTTCAATATCCTCCAGTTCCGCCTGGAAAACGCCTCCGTCCTGGACCTTTTCGCCGGCACCGGACAGCTGGGAATCGAGGCCCTCTCCCGCGGCGCCGCCCAATGCGTATTCGTGGACCGCTCATCCGAGGCCATACGCATAGTTGGAGAGAATTTGAGGGCGACGGGGCTTGAGGACAGGGCAAGGGTGGTCCGCGCCGACTCCTTAGAGTACCTTGAGACCGCCCGCGGCTTTGACATCATACTCATGGACCCGCCATACGCCCAGGAATTACTGGAAAAAGCATTAAATATCATCGGAAGATTTGACATTTTAAATAAAAATGGTATAATCATATGCGAGAGCGACAAGACTCGCGTCCTGCCCCGGCTCCACGAGGCGGATTTTGCCGCGCGGGAGTATAACTACGGGCGCGTGAAGCTCACAACCTATACGAGGATTTGACACATGAAGATCGCCGTTTATCCCGGCTCCTTTGACCCCATCACCCTGGGGCACCTCAACATAATCAAAAGGGCGTCGCGGCTTTTTGACAGGGTCTACGTCTGCGTGGCGGTGAACTCCGCGAAAAAGCCCCACTTCAGCCTGGAGGAGCGGGCGGATTTCGTCCGCCGCGTCACCGAAAAGTACGGCAACGTGGAGGTCCGCACCTGTGACGGGCTTTTGGTGGAGTACGCCCGCACCCTGGGCGCCACCTTTATCGTCAAGGGCTTGCGCGCCGTCTCGGACTTTGAGATGGAATTTCAAATCGCCCTCCTGAACAAAAAACTCGCCCCTGAGATCGAGACAGTCTTCCTCACCGCCGACGAGAAGTATACATACCTCTCCTCCACCATCGCACGGGAGATGGCGACATACAACGCCGACATCTCCAGGGTCGTGCCCAGGGAGATAATCCCCGACGTGCTGGAAAGGCTCAGCGGTAAATAAAAATCATTTCACACACAGAAAGGATAAAAGACTATGGGCAACGACGTAATGGAACTCATCGACATGCTCTACAACATGATCACCGACGCATGGGGGCTCCCTCTCGGGGCGGAGAAGTGCGTTATAGAGCGGGACAAGGTCCTGGACCTTCTGGACGAGATAAAGTCCCAGCTCCCCAACGAGCTTCAGGAGGCGAAGCGCCTTGTGGCGTCCCGCGCCGAGTTTGTCAGCAACGCCAAGCGCGAGGCGGAGTCCATGCGCAAGGTCGCTGAGCAGCGCGCCCGCCAGCTCGTGGACCAGGAGGAGGTCGTCCGCGCCGCCAAGCAGCGCGCCAATGAGATCATAAGCGCCGCCGAGCAGAAATCCGCCGAGCTCAGGCGCGTCGCTAACGAGTACGCCGACGACGCCCTTCGCCGCACCGAGGACGCCATCTCCGAGGCGCTGAATGAGGTCCACCAGTCCCGCACCCGCTTCCGCTCCGCCTCCGCCGCGGCAATGCCCCAGACAAGGACCGAGGCCCCCGCCTCCCAGACCGACATAGAGCTGTAAGCTATCGACGGCTGACCCGCCTGCTTGCGTCCCAAAATAAGTAAATCCGTCACCCCCGCCCCTGAGGAAAAATTCCTCAGGGGTATTATCTTATGTCTACTTTCGCGTGGGGCACAGACCCCGTTTTTTGACGATTGGCATATCTTGTGCTGTCCCTTTTATGTCAACACAAGCGACTTCAAAAAAATATGAAATATTATAAAAATACCTCTTGCAATTTCCTGTAAAGCCTTTTATAATAGGAACATCCGGTGGGGAATAGTGGTGAACAGTGTACCATTTTCCCATGAAAATCCCACGGAATGGTGTAACATGAATGACACACCTTGATTTACACGAAAGGGGGGCGCAGGCAGATGTTCGGAGTATACAGGCACTCGATAGACGCCAAGGGACGTCTGGCCATACCCTCCCGTATCCGTGAGGAGCTGGGCGACGTTTTTTACGTCACCATTTCCTCGGAGCGGTGCCTCACGGCATACTCCGACGAGACCTGGCAGCAGATGTTGGCAAAGATCGCCGCTCTGCCCAGGAAGCTCCAGCTGAAGGCTCGCCCGTTATTCTCACACGCCGCGAAGTGTGAGCTTGACAGCCAGGGCAGGGTGCTTTTGCCCCAGGCCCTTCGCGATTACGCCGCTCTCGACAAGAACGTCGCCGTGGTCGGGAACGGAGACAGTGCCCAGCTTTGGGACGAGGCGGCATGGGATGCCGTCGATGCTGTGGAGACGTCGCCTGAGTACATCTCCCAGGTCCTTGAGGAGCTCGATTTCTGATGGGCAAGGCTCATATACCCGTACTCCTTAATGAGTGCGTGGAGGGCCTCAGGATCGAGCCCACCGGCACATACGTGGATGGCACGCTCGGGCGGGGCGGCCATTCCCAGGCGATAGCCGAGAGACTGACAACCGGCAGGCTCATCGGCATCGACCGTGACGCGGCGGCAATTGAGGAGGCCGGAGAACGTCTCCGGCCCCTGGGCCAAAGGGTCACCCTGGTACACGGAAATTTCCGCGACCTGGGCGGCATCCTGGACGGCCTGGGGATAGACAGGGCGGACGGTATGCTCTTTGACCTGGGCGTATCCTCCCCGCAGCTGGACGACGCCCGGCGCGGCTTCTCCTACATGGCGGACGCCCCGCTGGACATGCGCATGGACCGCTCCTCGCCCCTGACGGCGTACGACGTTGTCAACGGCTGGGAGGAGTCGGAGCTTCGGAGGATCTTCTTTGAGTACGGCGAGGAGCGGTACTCGTCGGGGATAGCCTCCGCCATAGTGAGGACAAGGGCGAAAAAGCCCATCGGGACCACCCTGGAGCTGGTGGATGTGATAAAATCCGCCATGCCCGCCGCGGCGCTGAGGGAGAAGCAGCACCCGGCGAAGCGGTGCTTCCAGGCGATACGCATAGCCGTCAACGACGAGCTTGGGGCGCTTCGGGACATGCTGGATACGGCGATGGACAGGCTCCGTCCCGGCGGCAGGATAGCGGTGATAAGCTTCCACTCCCTTGAGGACAGGATAGTGAAGAACGCCATAAGGTCCCGTGAAAACGGGTGCACCTGTCCGCCGGAATTTCCCGTCTGCGTCTGCGGCTTCAAGCAGACGGTGAAGAGCATCACCCGCAAGCCCATAGTCCCGACGCCCGACGAGATGAACGAAAATCCCAGAGCCCGGAGCGCCAAGCTCCGGATAGCGGAAAGGATCTGAACCAATGGCAGCCGAAGTGAGATACGCCACATACGGCAGTGAGGCTTACGACCTTGACCGGGTCGTGGGCGGCTACGCCCTCCCGGAAGAGCAGACGTTCGACGTCCCCTCCCAAAGGGAACGGATAAACGAGCGCCTCAACGAGCGCGCCGAGGAGCGCGCCAAGGCCAGGGCAAAGGAGGAGAGCCGGGTCTTCGGCATACCTCTCCTGGGCATGGTGGGCGTGGTAGTAGCCGTTTTCCTCATGGTCACCGTCCTCGCCGGCTACATACAGCTTGCTCAGATCTCCGCCGAAACGAGCCGCGTCCGCTCCTCCATCGCGGACCTTGAGGAGAAGGCGGAAATGCTGGAGATACAGTATGAGGTCACCTTCAATATGGCTGACGTGGAGTCCTACGCCGTCAATATCCTGGGCATGACCCGCGCCGACAGCGCCGGCAGCGCCTACAGCGGCACAGTGATGGCGGACAGGGCGCAGATACTCGCCGAGGACGAGACAGCCGGAATAATGGCGCGACTGACCGGCTTTTTGAAGAGTCTGCCGGAATATTTCGGCTGAGAAGCCTATACTATTGAGAGAAGAAAGCAATTAGCATGACAGTCGGGTCAGGAGTTCAAAATGGCAGGTTCCAAAGGCGCCCCTACAGGGCAAAGAACGAATAAAATCATACTCGGCCGCACACTTTTTCTCGCTGTTGTGTGCGGCATAGTTGCGTTTATCGTTTTGGGCGTGAAGCTCTACACCATTATGATACGCGACCACGACTATTACGAGGAGCTCGCCGTCCGCCAGCAGACCAGGTCCGTCACCGTCTCCGCCTCCCGCGGCACCATCTACGACGCCAACGGCCACACCCTGGCAAAGTCCGCCACCGCCTACACCGTCTTCATCTCCCCCCACGAGATCGAGCTCTACCACAACAAGGAGTACAAAAAGGGCGAGAAGGTCTACAACGACGAGCCCACCCTCATAGCCCGCGAGCTCAACCGCATTTTGGGCGCGGACTACGACTACATGCTGGAGCAGATGAAGGACACCAAGTCCTGGTATAAGACCGTGGCGAAAAAGATAAGCGCCGAGCTTGCCGACGAGGTGCGCAAATTTAAAAGCGACTATTCCATCGCCGGCGTCCACATCGAGGAGGATTCCAAGCGATTTTACCCCTACGGCTCCCTTGCGTGCCACGTCATCGGCTTCGTGGGCACCGACAACTACGGCCTTGAGGGGATCGAGGCGCTTTACGACTCAAAGCTTGAGGGCACCAACGGCTCCGTGGTCCGCCTTGTGGCGTCAAACGGCACCGAAATGCTCTTCGAAAACTACCAAAACTACAACGACGCCATTGACGGCAACGACATGACCCTGACCCTGGACTCCACCATCCAGTCCATAGCGGAAAAGTACCTCCGCCAGGCGATGGAGGCCAACATGATCCAAAACGGCGGCTGCGTCATCGTCATGAACGTAAAGACCGGCGAGATCCTCGCCCTTGCCAACGCCAACTCCTACGACCTCAACGACCCATGGGGACTTTCCCAGGAGACCCTGGACGAGATCGCCCTCATCGAGGACCCGGAGGAGCGGAGCAAGGCGATAGAGGACGCCCAGCGCGCCCAATGGCGCGACATGGCGGTGTCCGACACCTACGAGCCGGGCTCCGTGTTCAAGATAATCACAATGGCGATAGGCCTTGAGGAGGGCGTAATCACTGAGGACAGCAGCTTCCCCTGCCACGGCAGTATCCCCGCGGGTCAGATAATCGGGCGCAAGACGGCGCTCAACTGCTGGAAGCGCGCCGGCCACGGCGACCAGAACCTCCGTGAGGCCGCCATGCACTCCTGCAACGTGGCGTTTGCCAACATCGGCCTTAAGATAGGCGCGGACACCTACTACGACTACGTAAAGGCCTTCGGACTCCAGGATAAGACCGGCATAGACCTCTCCGGCGAATCGGGGAGCCAGTGGTGGAGCGACGAGGTCTTCACCAACCCCCTGAACAAGTCCCAGCTTGCCTCCGCCTCCTTCGGTCAGACCTTCAACGTCACCCCGATTCAGATGATAACAGCCGTCTCCGCGGCGGTAAACGGCGGCTACCTCATGGAGCCCTACATCGTCAAGGAGATGAAAAACTCCGACGGCGACGTCATTTACTCCCGCGAGCCCACCGTGGTCCGCCAGGTGATAAGCGAGGAGACCAGCGCGCTGGTGGCGGACATCCTCGAATCCGTGGTGGGCGACAAGGGCGGCACCGGCTCCAACGCCTACGTCCCCGGCTACCGCGTCGGCGGCAAGACCGGCACCACCACAAAGACCGCCAAGGAGATCGCCACGGGCGTTCGCGAGTACATGGTCTCCTTCTGCGGCATAGCCCCCGCCGACGACCCTGAGGTGGCGGTGCTGTTGGTGCTGGATAACCCCAGCAAGGAGAGCGGCATCTACATCGGCGGCGGTCAGATGGCGGCGCCGTATGTGGGAAAAATCATGGGCGAGATACTCCCTTACCTGGGCGTGGAGCCCATCTACGAGCCCGACGAGGAGGCGCTTCTTGACGTCACCGTCCCGCGTCTTTCCGGCGTGGACCGGGTCACCGCCAGGACAAAGGCGTCGGAGCTTGGCATAACCGTCCGCGAGGTGGGCGACGGCGAGAACGTAACCTCCCAGCTTCCCGTACCGGGCGCGCAGGTGGCGGCGGGCAGCCAGATAATCCTCTACTTCAGCGAGACCGCCCCGGACGACACCGTGACCGTCCCGGACCTCACCGGCAAGAGCGTCAACCAAGCGCGCAATACCCTCCAAAACCTGGGCCTCTTCCTTGACACCTCCGGCGCGTCGCCGGCGATTTCCGGCGTGAAGATCGCCTCCCAGGCGATCCCTGAGGGCTCCCAGGTCCCATACGGCGCGGTAATAAACGTCACGTTGGTTGACAATTCGAACCTGGGAATGTATTAAGCGGTTTTTGTGAATGTATTAAGCGATTTTTGTGGTGGTATCATGAAACTCTCAAAGCTCATCGAGAATATCCCCGTGGAGCGGCTCACGGCGGACCCGGAGATGACCGTCACCGGCGTCACCTCCGACTCCCGCAAGGTCACCCCCGGCTGCGCCTTTATCGCCGTGCGCGGCTATGAGAGCGACGGGCACAGGTTCATTCCCAACGCCCTCACCGCCGGAGCCTCCGTGATAATAGGGGAGGAGGCGCCCGACGGCGTCCCCGCCGTGCTGGTGGCGGACTCCCGCAGGGCGATGGCGCTTGCCTCCGCCAACTTCTACGGCAATCCCTCCCGTGAGCTTTACATGATCGGCGTCACCGGCACCAACGGCAAGACCACCACCACCAACCTCATAAAGAGCATCTTAGAGGACGCCCTGGGCGCCAAGGTGGGGCTCATTGGCACCAACAGGAACATGATAGGCGGCGCCGAGTACCCCACGGAGCGCACCACGCCGGACTCTTTGGAGCTCCAAAAGCTCCTCCGGGACATGGTTGACGCCGGCTGTACCCACGCCGTAATGGAGGTCTCCTCCCACGCGCTCTATCTCGACCGGGTCTACGGCGTTGATTTCGACCAGGGCGTCTTCACCAACCTCACCGAGGACCACCTGGACTTCCACAGGACCATGGAGGACTACGCCGCGGCAAAGTCCCGCCTTTTCAAAATGTGCCGCAGGGCGATAATAAATATCGACGACCCCTGGGCGGGAACAATGCTTGAAGCCGCAACGGGTGAAAAATTCACCTATTCCGCAAGGAGCGACGAGGCGGACCTCACCGCCAGGGACATAAAGCTCCACCTGGGCTCCGTCAGCTTTTGCGCCCTCATGACGGGCAGGCTTGAAAAGCTCAGGCTCGGCATCCCCGGAATGTTCAGCGTCTACAACGCCCTCTCCGCCGCGGCGTCCGCCGTGTGCGCGGAAGTGAGCCTCTCCGCCGTGGGCGAGGCGCTCAAAAAGTGCTCCGGCGTCAAGGGCAGGGCGGAGGTGGTCCCCACCGGCACGGATTACACCGTCCTCATCGACTACGCCCACACCCCCGACGCGCTGGAGAACATAATCACCACGGTAAAGGGCTTCGCCAAGGCCCGCACCGTCGTCCTTTTCGGGTGCGGCGGCGACAGGGACGCGGCAAAGCGCCCCATAATGGGCAAGCTCGCCATGGACCTTGCCGACTACGTGATAGTAACCTCCGACAACCCCCGCACGGAAAGGCCGGAGGACATAATAAGGGACATCCTCAACGGCGTGGAGGAGAGCGAACGCCCCACCCCCTACGAGGTCATATGCGACAGGCGCGACGCCATAGCCCGCGCTTTGGAGATAGCCCGCCCCGGCGACGTGGTGATCCTTGCCGGCAAGGGGCATGAGACATATCAGGAGATAAACCACGTGAAAAACCACTTCGACGAGCGCGAGATCGTGGCGGAAGTCCTTAAAAAAACAAGCTGAGGCGGGAAAACAAATGATTCTTGATCTTATCTGGGCCTTCGTGGGCTCCTTTCTGGTGACGGTGATAGTGGGTATCGCCCTCATACCGGCGCTCCGGCGCATGAAGGCGGGGCAGACCATCCGCGAGGACGGTCCCACCTGGCACGCCGGCAAGCAGGGGACGCCCACCATGGGCGGCATAATGTTCATCTCCGGCACCGCCGCCATGTGCGTTTTGGGCGGCATGGACGACATTCTGGCGGGCGACTGGCGGCACATCATCATTCTCGTTTTCTCCCTCCTTTTCGGGCTGATAGGCTTTCTTGACGACTACGAGAAGGTGAAGAAAAAGCGCAACCTGGGCCTCACCGCCATTCAAAAGCTGGCGCTCCAGATAGCTGCGGCGGCTGTGCTGGTGCTGCTTTTGAGGGTCAGGGGCCATTTGAGCTCCAACCTCTACGTACCGTTTTTTGACGTCACCGTCCATCTGCCTTACCCCGTTTACCTGGCTCTCGCCATATTCATCATCGTGGGCTGTGTCAACGCCGTGAACATCACCGACGGCATAGACGGGCTGGCGGCGGGCGTCTCCACGCCCGTGGCGCTGTGCTACGCCGCCGTCGCCGCCGCTTGGGGTTACAGCTCCGTTGGGCTTTTCGGCGCGGCGCTGGCAGGGGGGCTCGTGGGCTTCCTCATCTTCAACTTCTACCCCGCCAAGATTTTCATGGGCGACACCGGCAGCCTGTTTCTGGGCGGCGCGGTATGCGCCACGGCGTTTGCCCTGGATATGCCCCTGGTGCTCGTCCCCCTGGGCTTCATTTACATCGTTGAGACCATGTCCGACATCATACAGGTCACCTATTTCAAGCTCACCCACGGCAAGCGGATATTCAAAATGGCGCCCATCCACCACCACCTGGAGCTCTCCGGCTGGGGCGAGAGGCGTATCTTCACCGTCTTCACCGCCGTTTCCGCCGCCTTCGCCATTCTCACCTACTTTGGCGTGAGGGGACGCTTCGGCAATTTCTGATATTTCCTTTTCCCGACCGGGGAAATTAAAAAAGACATTTCCGAAAGGAGGAAAAACCGTGAACGTCTACGGCTCGGAGCCCAATTCCAACGGCGCGGAGGAGACAAGGACCTACGCCCGCGAGGAGCTGCGCGACAGGAGGGCGGAGAGCGCCCGAGTGGAGCGGGGCGCCTTTGACGTGCCCTTTTTCCTCCTGACGCTTCTCATACTCTCCATAGGCGTCGTGATGGTCCTCTCCGCCAGCTTCGCCAGGGCCTATTTTAAGGACGGCAACGGAATGAGCATATTCATCCGTCAGCTGGGCTTTGCCCTTTTGGGCATTGTCCTGATGCTGTTCCTCTCCCGCCTGCCCTCCACCTTCTACCGCCGCATGTCCGTACCCCTCCTGCTGGTGACAGGCGTCATGCTCCTGCTCGTGCCCTTTATCGGCATAGGCAAGGCGGAGGTGGGCGCGAACCGCTGGTTCAACCTGGGCTTCACCACCTTCCAGCCCTCGGAGATAGCGAAGGTCGCCATAATATTGAGCTTTGCCCACATCATCTGCCTGAACCGTGGAAAAATGCACACCTTCCGCTACGGCGTCCTGCCCTTTGCCATTATCCTGGTCGCCACCGTGGTGCTCCTCTTCCTTGAGCCGCACCTGTCCGCATCCGTCATAATCATCGGCATCGGCGCCATCATGATGTTCGCCGGCGGCACCCGCTGGTGGTACTTCGCCGTGGGTATCGGCGTCGTCGCCGTGGCGGGCTTTGTGGTGATCAACTTCTTCCCCTACGCCTCCTCCCGCATAACCGTGTGGCGCGACCCCTGGTCCGACCCGCAGAACAAGGGGCTCCAGACGATACAATCCCTTTACGCCATAGGCTCCGGCGGGCTTACGGGCCTGGGGCTGGGGCAGGGGAGGCAGAAGTACATGTACCTTCCAGAGGAGCACAACGACTTCATCTTCTCCATCGTCTGCGAGGAGCTGGGCTTCATCGGCGCCATGCTCATACTCGCCCTCTTCTCCCTCTTGATAATCCGTGGCTTCTGGCTGGCTCTCCACGCCAAGGACAGATTCGGCTCTTTGGTCATAACCGGCATAACCAGCCTTCTTGCCATTCAGGTATTTCTGAACGTGGCCGTCGTCACAAACTTCTTCCCCTGCACAGGCATCTCCCTGCCGTTTTTCAGCTACGGCGGAACGGCGCTTTTGATACAGCTTGGTGAAATGGGCATAGTGCTGTCGATCTCAAGGGAGATACCGCTGAGGAAAAAGAAGAGTGAGGACGGGGAGCAAAAATGAGGTTTCTATTCGCGTGCGGAGGCACCGCGGGGCACATAAATCCCGCCCTTGCCGTCGCAAACAGGCTGCGTGAGCTTTTTCCAGAGGCGGAGTTCATGTTCGTGGGCTCCGGCAGGGCCATGGAAAACAGGCTCATACCCGGAGCGGGCTACCCCCTCCGGAACATAACCGTAACAGGCTTTTCCCGGAGCATAAAGCCCCGTGACATAAAGCACAATATAGGCACAGTCAAAAACCTTTCCGTGGCAAAGCGCGAGTGCGGGGAGATACTTGACTCCTTCAAACCCGACATCGCCGTGGGAACCGGCGGCTACGTCTGCTACCCCATACTGAAGGCGGCGGCGAAGCGGCGGATACCCACCGTCATCCACGAGTCCAACGCCGTGCCGGGGCTCACTACAAAGCTCTTGTCCGGCACCGTTGACCGGGTGCTGGCGGCGTTTCCCTCCGTCAAAGGCCACTGCAAAAGGCCGGAGCGGGTGGAGCTCACCGGCACTCCCGTCAGGGAGGACTTTTTGAAGCTCTCCCGCGAGGACGCCAAGCGCAGGCTGGGTCTCACCGGCAAGCCCGTGGTCGTCTCCTTCTGGGGGAGCCTGGGCGCCGACGGCATGAACAGCAAAATGGCTGAGTTCATAATGCTCAACTCCCGCTCCGGACAGATGCGCCACATCCACGCCACCGGCAACGGCGACGCGGGAATGGCGCGCATGATAGAGCGGCTAAACTCCCTGGGTGTCTACGGGCTCCCCGACTGGGAGGACCTGCGGCCCTACATCGACAACATGGGCACGCTCATGGCGGCGGCGGACCTGGTCCTCTGCCGCTCAGGGGCCTCGACCCTGGCGGAAATAACAGCCCTGGGCAGGGCGTCAGTCCTGGTCCCCAGCCCCAACGTCACCAACGACCAGCAGACAAAAAACGCCCGTGAGCTGGAGCGCGTTGGCGCCGCCGTGGTGCTCGCCGAGAAGGACTGCACCGGCGAACAGCTCTACAACACCGTCGTTGGCCTACTGCGGGACAGGGACAGGCTCAGCGCCATTGAAAAGGAGGCCGCTTCCCTGGGCGTCAGGGACGCCTGCGGGAGGATAGTAAACGTCATTCTGGACCTTGCACACCTGTCCTGAACCGGCTAAGGAGCCTTTCGGAGACAGAGGCAATATGGCGGAAAAGCGCATAGTATGACCTGAAATATTTTTTTCGGGGGTTACTATGAGCAGCTTGAAGGTCACGGGCGGTCGGACCCTTTCCGGCGAGGTTCGGGTACAGGGGGCGAAAAACAGCGTCCTGCCCATTCTGGCGGCGTCAATACTTTCCGGCGGTGAGACGGTGGTCACCAACTGTCCGGAGCTCTCCGACGTGGACGCGGCGCTGGAGATACTTCGTCACCTGGGCTGTAAGGCGGAGTTTTCCCGCGGCACCGTGACGGTGGACTCCTCCTCCATGACGCGCTGTGACATACCGGACCGGCTCATGCGCCGTATGCGCTCGTCCGTAATTTTCCTGGGCGCCATCCTCGCCAGGTGCGGGGAGGCGACGCTCTCCATGCCCGGCGGCTGTGAGCTGGGACCCAGGCCAATAGACCTGCACCTTGCCGCCATGGAGCGCCTGGGCGCTTTCGTGGAGGCGGCGGGCGGGAACCTTATCTGCAAGGCCCCGCGGCTTTCGGGGGCGAGGATCGACCTTGCCATTCCCAGCGTGGGAGCCACGGAAAACTCCATGATCGCCGCCGCCGGCGCGGGCGGCCTCACGCTTATAACCAACGCCGCCAGGGAGCCGGAGATACGCGACCTTGGCGATTACCTCACCGCGCTTGGGGCGAGGGTATCGGGAGCCGGCACCTCCACGGTATGCGTGGAGGGCGGCAGGTTCAACGACTTCGCCCGCCATCGGGTGATACCCGACAGGATTGCCGCGGCCACATGGATCGCCGCGGTAACTGCGGCGGGGGGCAAAATACTCCTGAGGGACGTGGAGGAGCGGGATTTGACATCCGTCACCGGTGCGTTTCGGCAGATGGGCGTCTCCCTCACCTTCCGTGACGGGGAGGTGCTGGCGTCGGCGGGGGAGAGGATAGTCCCGCCCCGCACCGTCACCACCATGCCCTACCCCGGCTTTCCCACCGACGCCCAGCCCCCGCTAATGGCGGCGTGCCTCAGGGCGGAGGGGACGTCGGCTTTTGTGGAGACGATATTTGAAAACAGGTACCGCCACGTACCGGAGCTGAGGCGCATGGGCGCGGACATAAGAGTTGACGGCAGGGTGGCGATAGTCAGGGGCGGAGCGCCCCTTCACGCCGCCACAGTGGCGGCGCCGGATCTGCGCGGCGGCGCGGCGCTCGTCGTCGCGGCGCTGGCGGCAAAGGGTACGACGGAAATAATAGAGACACAGTACATACGCAGAGGCTATGAGAAAATAGCGGAAACCCTTACGAGCCTGGGGGCGGACGCGAGAAGTGAAGACTGAAAGGACACGATGAAGATGGCGAACACGAGAGGAAAGAGAAATAATCCGGGGGGAGGTACGGTCCTCTATGTGACCGTTGCTGCGGCGTTTTCACTGCTGGCGGTGATCGTGGCCATGGCGCTGTTTTTCAAGATAACGGACATAACCGTGGAGGGACAGTCGAAATACTCCGCCGCCGAGATAATCAAGGCCTCCGGCATCGAAAAGGATACCTCTGTGTTCTTTGTAAGCGGCTCCTCCGCCCAGATCGCCATCAAAAACGCCCTGCCGTATATAGACTCCGTGAAGGTGGTGCGCAAGCTCCCCGGCACCGTGAGCATACAGGTCACCGAGTCCACCGCCGCGGCATACGTCACCTTCGGCGGCAGCAGGTATATAATCGACGAAAGCGGCAGGGTCCTGGAGAAGTCAAATTCCGCCGGCTCCGCAGAGATACGGGGCGTAACGGTGAAGCAGCCCGAAGTGGGCAAGACCCTGGAGCTTGCCGATTCCGACACCGTGCGCCGTGACGCCCTGACGGGCGTGCTGAAGGCGCTCTCCGACAGCGGGAAGCTGGAAAAGACAAAGTGGATCGACCTCACCAACCTATCCTCCATCACATTCAATTTCTACGGCTACAACGTAAACATAGGCACCTCCGACAACGTTGCCCACAAGCTGGGTATTCTGGACAGCTTCCTCCAGGTCCACACAGAGGAGGGCTACGGGCAGGAGGTATTTTACGACGCGGAGCGCGACGCTCTCAAATTCCTGCCCTGATTTTGGCGATAATTGAATAAAATTTCCGCAACGGTATTGACCTTGAGGAAAAAATAGTTTAAAATATGAACTGTATATATTCAAAAGAAAGCGCCCGCGCGCTGTAAGGAGGATATAAAATGCCTATAGCTTTAGATAACGGCCCCGACAACGTGGTGACTATAAAGGTCCTGGGTATCGGCGGCGCCGGCAACAACGTGGTCAACCGCCTGGCGAAGGTGGGGACCTCCGGCGTCGAGCTGATTGCGCTGAACACGGATAAGCCGGCGCTTGCCGTCTCCGCGGCGGACACTAAGGTCCAGATCGGCGAGAAGCTCACCCACGGGCAGGGCGCAGGCTCCAACCCAGAGGTGGGCAAAAAGGCCGCCGAGGAGAGCCGCAACAACATCACCAAGGCCCTGGAGAGCACCGACATGGTGTTCATAGCCGCCGGTATGGGCGGCGGAACGGGCACAGGCGCCGCCCCCGTGGTGGCGGACATAGCCCATGAGATGGGCATACTCACCGTGGGCGTTGTGACAAAGCCCTTCGCCTTTGAGGGCAAGCGCAGAATGGACCAGGCCAACGAGGGCATTTCCAACCTCCTTGGCAAGGTGGACGCTCTGCTCATAATCCCCAACGACAGGCTCAAGCACGCCACCGACCAGAAGCTCACCTTCGCCAACGCCTTTGAGATCGCGGACTCCGTGCTCCAGCAGGCGGTCACCAGCATCTCCGAGCTTGTAAAGCAGACGGGCTTTATAAACCTTGACTTCGCGGACGTCACCGCCATAATGAAGGACGCCGGCTACGCCCACATGGGCGTGGGCAAGGCCGCCGGAAAGGGCAAGGCCGAGGAGGCCGCCCGCTCCGCCATCTCCTCTCCGCTCATGGAGACCTCCATCAACGGCGCAAGGGGAGTTCTTATCAACATCACCGGCTCCCTCGACATGGGCCTTGACGACATCGAGGCCGCCGCCACCCTGGTCCAGGAGGCCGCCCACCCCGACGCCAACATCATCTTCGGCGCCGCCTTTGACGAGGACATGGACGACGAGATCTGCGTCACCGTCATCGCCACGCGCTTTGACGAGAAGCCCACCCTAAAGACAGGCTCCTCCGCCACGCGCCAGGGGCTTTACACAGAGGCAAAGGAGAAGGCAGAGGCCTCAGAGCCTGCCGCTCCCGCCGAACAGCCCTCCGGCGAGGTTCCCCCTGAGGAGGACCCCTTCGACAAAATCTTCAAGATTTTCAACAGATAACCTTCGATCCTCACCCCTCCGGTCCGCCGGAGGGGTATTTTTGTCAAAGCTCCGCTAAGGGTCGTTCGGAACCACCCTTGAAATAGAATAATTCGGTATAATTTTGATTGCAAGTGCATTATACTGCAAAACTAATCAAAAGTCAAGCAAAATTTTTAAGTAATGCGAAATATGCATTAATGGACAGCGCCCTGTACACACTGACGGCAAAAAAAGTTTACATTTTCTTAAACCTAACGTGACGTGTTTTGAGTAGAATATAATGTATCTGAAATGTATCACATCATGTATCACAGCTAAAAGAGGTTTGAGGAAGCATGATACGAAGATTTCTGTTCAATTTCTTCCGGGGGCGCAACGGATTTGACAGGCTGTGCCTGTTCACCTGGGCGCTTACCTTTGTTTTCCTGCTGCTGTCGTTTATCCCGGGGTGGGTTGGCCTCATAATGCAGGCGTTGTCGTTTGTTTTCCTCTTTATTACACTTTTCCGCGCCATATCCCGCAACATACCCAGGCGCAGCGCCGAAAACGCCAAATATCTTGAGCTCACGGCGGGGCTGAGAAGGAAGCTCCGCAATATGAAGACACGCTTTTCACAGCGAAAGGAGTACAAATTTTTCACCTGCCCCACCTGCCACACCCTCCTGCGTGTCCCCAGGGGGAAGGGAAGGATACAGATAACCTGCTCCAAATGCGGGAACAGGTTTTCGGGGAAAACCTGAAAAGCTTTCTCCCATTTCTATATATATATCCACTATCATCGTCAAACTTTCCAAAATATTCTTTTTCTTAAAGAATACAAGGAGGATATTTATGGATATGAAAAAGAAAATCATTCTGTGCGCAGCTGTTCTTACTTTATTTGCAGCTCTAATCGGCTGCAATAAGACTTCTGACACACATAAATTGCTTGATGATATTGGAGCGTTATCAGATAAAGTAACAGGAATCACACAAAATGAAGTTCACGAATTGCTGGGTAGTCCGGCAGGAAAGCTTTCCGGATTCTGGGGGGATATGTATTACAACTCCAACGAGCAAGCGGTAATTATCTACTATGATGCAAATGGAGAAGTAGAGCTTGTAAAAATGGCAGAATTTCCAGCTGAATAATAATACTAATATCTAATTAAAACAAGCCATTCGCGCCGGTCTTTTTCGCGTCGTCGTCGCTGAAGTCGCTTAACCTCGCCTCCGCGCAAGCGCGAAGGCTCAGGCGCGGACTTCGCTCCTCCTCTCCCCAACGGGCTTTTGCCCGTCGGGGACCCCGGTTGCGTCAGCCGCCTTGGAAATACCAATGGGTATTCCCTGCGGCGCCTTCCTTGCCTGACGTGAAAAATCCTCGCCGCTCGGGGACGTGTCGTAGGGAAACATTGTGAACCTACCTATTTACATATTTTCTCGGTCGGGAGCCTGTGGTGATGCACAGGCTCCTTGGTTTGCTTCATGCTATTTCCAGTTCAGCGACCTGTATGAGGATGTCCTCAAGCTCCTGGGGCATGTCATCGAGAATGCCTATGTCACGGTAGTGGATGACGATCTCTTGCGGAGCACTGCGGGAATACTTCTTGGCCCGTTCTCCGACCTCGATGCGCTTGATGAAGGTGTGGAGAAGCTCCGGGGTCAGCTCGTTTATTTCTGTGTATTTATGTGCGTTCTCCAGGAAGCGGTCAAAGTTGGTGGTGGAGTCTTTCAGTTCCTGCAGATGTTTGGCCAAATCTGGAAGAGTGGTCTTGATGCCCTCTTGCTCTGCGATGTACTCAGCGGATAGGATCCTGTACTGCTCATCGGGTATCCTGCCAAGGACGTTGTCCTCATAGAGACGCTTGAATAACGACATTAGCTCTGACTGGCGTTTTGTCATCGCGGCTATCTGTTTCTCAAGACCACGGATTTCCTTTTGGGCCTCCTTCGTTCGCTTCATGCCGATGTATTCCGCGAACCTGCGTTCGTTCTGCCTTGCGAAATGAGTGATCCGGCGGAGGTCGTCAAGGACGATAGCGTTGAGGTCAGCTTCAAGAATGTAATGGGTCGAACAGACGTCCTTGCCCTTCTTCTTGTAGGTCGAACACATGAAGCAGTTTTTGGAGGAGTCCATTGTGTGGGAACGGTGGAGTACCATAGTCCCGCCGCAGTCTTTGCAATAGACGAGGCCGGAGAACATATCCTGTTCATCGAAATTTGTGCGCCGGCGCTTGTGCTTGCGGATGTCCTGCACGATCTCCCATGTCTGTCTGTCGATGAGCGGTTCATGCGTTCCTTCGAAGCGGAGCTGCTCTGACTCAGGGCGTTTGATCTTTTTCTTGTTCTTGTAGGAGATCGTGGTCGTCTTCATATTGACTGTCACGCCCAGGTACACCTCATCCTCCAGTATTTTACTCACCGTAGCTGACGACCAGGCATATGGCTTTGAAATATCGAGGGTTGAGAGCTGTACGCCATATTTTGCGTAATAGTGGTATGCCGGTGAAGGGATCTCCTCTTGCCGAAGCTGGTTGGCTATCCTCGTCGGGCCGAGGCCGGAGGCGCAGAGGGCGAAGATGCGTTTGACCACAGGCGCCGTTTCAGGGTCAGGAACAAGGTGTCGCTTTGGGTCATCCGGGTCCTTCATGTAACCATAATTCGGACGTGATGCGATCCTCGCGCCTGTCTCGGCCTTGATTTTCACCGATGAACGGCCTTTTTGGCTTGTGTCCTTGGCATACAGCTCGTTGATGATATTCCTAAACGGCGTGAAATCATTGGAGGATTCCACGAGACTGTCCACCCCGTCGTTCACCGCTATGAACCGCACCCCGTAGCTGGGGAAGACCAATTCGGTGTACTGGCCAACCTGAAGGTACTCCCTGCCGAGGCGGGACAGGTCTTTGACGATCAGCGTTCCTACCTGCTCCGATTCTATGAGCTCCATGACCTCCTGCCAGCCGGGGCGGTTGAATGCTCATGTGCGGTAAAGTAACACAATGATTTGATAGGCAACCGCCCCTATTCCGTAATTTGAAAGACCAGCTATAAAAAGTAGTATCCATATGGTAAAATATAAACAAAAAAACATCAAGGTGGTAAACGCTTATGGAATTTCATGAAAAGCTGCAAGAACTTAGAAAACAAAAAAATTTAACACAAGAAGAACTTTCTGAAATACTGTTTGTTTCACGAACTGCCATTTCAAAATGGGAATCAGGGCGTGGCTATCCTAGCATTGACTCCTTAAAAGCTATTGCAGAATTTTTCGGGGTAACAATAGATGAACTGTTATCTAATAGGGAGCTGATTTGTCTTGCAGAAAAAGATAATCACCAAAAAACACAGCATATGCGTGACTTAGTGTTTGGTTTGATTGATTGTTCTGTTGGAATGTTGTTTTTTATTCCTCTTTTCGGACAGAAAGAGGGTGATATAATTCGTCAAGTGTCTTTGCTATCGTTACAGGAAACGCCCTTGTTCATAAAAGCTATATACCTTGCAATTATTTTATTAACGGTTGCTTGTGGCATTGCTACATTAGCTTTGCAAAATTGTTCCTGCCGTATTTGGATAAAAATAAAGACTGTTTTATCTATAGTGTTGACTACCGTTAGCGTTGTTATCTTTATTGCAAGCCTTGAACCTTATGCCGCCTTTTTTATATTCGTTCTGCTGATTATCAAGGGGGCTTTGCTGCTAAAACGCCCATGACACGGAGCGTATCATAGATGTGACGGTCAAATTCTTTCATTTTTTGTACTCCAAAGCTAAAGTGTGATTAGGCAAAAGCCAAATACATGAAAGACAAAGGAGCAAAAAAATGAAAGAAGCAAAGAAAAAAATCCAAAAAGATTTTGGTGTAACTGCTGGGCTGTTGGTTTTATCAATTCTCTACACAGTGGCGATTATGTTTATTGATGTGCGTCCAATTGGCCCACAAGGTTCGGTTGTCGGGTTCGCAACGGTCAATCAATATTTTCATACACTATTTGGTACGAATATGTTGTTATATAACATAACAGACTTGTTGAGTATTCCTATACTGTTTGTTATGTTAGGTTTTGCAATAGTAGGTCTTGTGCAACTTATAAAAAGAAAAAGCCTATTGCGTGTAGATAGCAGTATTTTGATATTGGGCGGTTTTTATGTGCTTGTATTTTTGGTATATCTCTTTTTTGAGTTTTTTGTTGTGAACTACCGACCAGTTTTGATTAAGGGTTTTTTAGAAGCCTCTTATCCGTCCTCTACAACAATGCTTATGATGTGCATTATACCTACGGCTATCATGCAATTTCAACGATTGATTTCAAGCAAAGGATTAAGAAACATCGTAAATACCCTTTGTGGTATCTATGCAGGTTTTATGGTCATTGGAAGGGTTTTATCAGGTGTGCATTGGATTACGGATATTGTCGGAGGGATATTGTTTAGTGCAACATTTGTTATGCTGTACTATTCCATAAATCAGTGGGTAAATAGCAAAGCCAATCGAGCCAGTCAACGGTCAAGATGAACGGGCTGCCCCCGCCGTTGACAGTTCCGTCCGCCTTTGCTGGTGGGTAATCAAGGGGCGACAGCAAAAAGTGCTACCGCCCTTTCCCATAATCGAAGAAAGGGGGATTTTCCATGACTGAATACGAAGCCTATCAAGAACATATCCGCTATACCCATGATACCTATTGCCGGATTGTTATTCGTCATGCGTCCTTTGACGCTGCCCGTCTGCTGGCGGCGAGGTGGAAACGGGAAATCTCCCTTGAATATCTGACCGAAGAAAAGTTTGTCCCACTAAGCACCACAGACGAGTATTTTCAAGTGCCGGACTATGGCGAAACTTATCCGTTTTCTGTCCGGGGGCAGACGATATTTTTAGATAGCCGTTCCCTTGCGGCGGCTCTTGCCGAACTGCCGGAACAGACGCAGGAGGAAATCTTTTTATATTACTTCCAGCACTTGACGCAGAAAGAAATCGGGGAACAAATTGGCTGGACACGCAGCACAATCGGGCGGCATATTCAGCTTGCCTTGAAGCGGCTGAAAGCGGAAATGGAGGTGTTGTCCCATGAGTAACCGACTTCTCCCCTATGACACGATAATAAAGGCACATGAGGGCGACCCCATAGCGATACAGGCTGTCCTTGACCGTTACGCTGGATATATCCGCTATTTCTCCAAGATGAACGGCTATTATAACTCTGATATGGAGGACTACATCAGAACAAAGCTGATTGAAAGCCTGTTCAAGTTCCGGCTTGACCGATAACATAAAAACTGAATATCCCGCCGTCCCGCAGCGGCACATGAAGCAGTAAATCCGAAAAAGATTTGCTGCTTTTTTGCGCCCATTTTTGGCAAATTTCCAAAAGTTCCGTATTAGATAGTGAAGCCAAAAAAGATTGCCGTGTTTTCAGACAGCGGGCAAAACGCAGCTTCCGAAACGCCTTATTGTCGGGAAAGACCGAGCTGCCGGAAAAGTTCTTGCCGGAAAGTCCGTCCATTCTGCTCTTTTGTGGTTTGTAGGGAGTAAGGGGAGAACGCCGCCCGTAGCCTTTTATGAAAAAGCTGGTTATAGATTTCCCGAAAAAGTGGCAGTAGGAAGTGAACGGCAGTCCGGCAGTTTCTTAGAGCAAGATTCTACCATAGTACCAAAATTCGCTAATCGCTCATTTTGTCCTATGGGAATCTTGTTGGGGTTGCCACCCCAAGCCCGCCTTTTTGCGGCTTGCGCCGCTTGAAAAAATCCACCCATGAAAGGAGGTTCACAGCCATGAAAAGATACAACACGCCCCACCGCCACAGGGTAATCAAGACACGCTTGACCGAGGAAGAATACGCCGAGTTTTCCGAGCGTGTCACCCTCTGCAAAATGAGCCAAGCCGAGTTTATCCGGCAAGCCCTAACTAAGTCAAGGATATGCCCGGTAATCACCGTTTCCCCGGTCAATGATGAATTACTCTCTGCCGTTGGGAAGCTCACAGCCGAGTATGGGAAAATCGGCGGGAATCTGAATCAGATTGCCCGCTGTCTGAACGAGTACGGCGCACCTTATAACGCCCTCTCCCAAGAAGTGAGAGCCGCCGCAGCGGAGCTTGCCGCCTTGAAGTTTGAAGTCTTGCAGAAAGTAGGTGAAGCCGTTGGCAACATTCAAACATATCAGCTCTAAAAATGCCGACTATGGAGCTGCCGAGCAGTACCTAACTTTTGAGCATGACGAGTTTACCATGAAGCCCACACTGGACAAAAACGGGCGGCTTATCCCCCGTGACGATTACCGCATTTCCTCTCTGAATTGCGGCGGCGAGGATTTCGCCATAGCGTGTATGCGCTCCAATCTCAAATACGGCAAGAACCAGAAACGGGAGGACGTAAAGAGCCACCACTATATCATCAGCTTTGACCCCCGTGACGCACAGGACAATGGGCTATCCGTAGACCGGGCGCAGCAGTTGGGCGAGCAGTTTTGCAAAGAACATTTCCCCGGACACCAAGCCCTTGTATGTACCCACCCGGACGGTCATAACCACAGCGGAAATATCCATGTGCATATCGTAATCAATTCTTTGCGGATTGAGGAAGTACCCTTGCTGCCCTACATGGAAAGACCAGCGGACACAAGGGAGGGCTGCAAGCACCGCTGCACGGACGCAGCTATGGAATATTTCAAAGCGGAAGTCATGGAGATGTGCCACCGGGAAAACCTCTATCAGATTGATTTACTTAATGGGAGCAAGAACCGTGTTACCGAGCGTGAGTATTGGGCGAAGCGGAAAGGACAAGCCGCACTGGATAAAGAGAACGCTTCCCTTGCCGCCGCAGGTGAGCCGCCCAAAGTCACAAAATTTGAAACCGACAAGGAGCGGTTACGCAGCGTGATCCGCACCGCCCTGTCCTCTGCTATCTCTTTTGAGGACTTCTCCGGGAAGCTGTTGCAACAGGGTGTGACCGTCAAGGAGAGCCGGGGGAGGTTGTCGTATCTCACGCCGGACAGGACGAAGCCAATCACCGCCCGGAAGTTAGGTGATGATTTTGACCGTGCCGCCGTAATGGAAACACTCACCCAAAACGCACAGAACGCCGCAAGAGCCGCCGAAAAGCCCCTACCCAAACAGGAATACCCCAGCAGCATAAAAGACCGTTTACAGCGCAACAAAGCCGCCATAAACGCACCGAAACAGGACGCTTCCCAACGGGAAGTTGTACAGCGCATGGTAGACCGGGAAGCCAAGCGAGCCGAGGGCAAGGGCATAGGATATGACCGCTGGGCGGCTGTCCACAACCTAAAGCAAATGGCGGCGACCATGAGCATTTACGAGGAATCCGGCTTTTCTTCCCCGGAAGAACTGGAAGCCGCCCTTGCTGCCGCCAGTGCCGGGTTGCATGAAACCACCGGGAAACTGAAAGCCGTGGAAAGCACCTTGCGGGAGAAAAAGGACTTGCAGAAGCAGCTATTAGCCTACATCAAGACCAAGCCAGCCCGTGACGGATTGCGGGCGCAGAAATCGGAGAAAGCAAAGCGAGCCTACCGGGAGCAGCACGAAAGCGAGTTTATCATTTCCGAATCTGCCGCCCGGTATTTCAAGGCAAAGGGCATTTCCAAGCTGCCAGCGTCCAAAGCCCTACAAGCGGAGATTGAGCAGCTTATGAGGGAAAAGAACCGCCTTTACAACGAGTACCGGGAGAAGAAAGAGAACGTCCGGGAATTGCAGACCGTCAAGGGAAATATCGAGCAGATTTTGAGGGGCGCACCGAGCCAGCAGAAAAAGCACGAACAGGAACGATAACAAAACAGCCACAGGAGGTAGCACAATGAGATTTACGAACAGTGAGCTTGAAATGATTTACCAGTACGCCGCACCCACTAAAGCGGAAACCATAGGCGGCATGAAAGAAACCGTACCCGTGATTAACGACCTGTTGACAAGGGTAATCATGGAGAACGCCATAGAGAAGCTGCAAAAGATACCGGAGCCGGAGTGCAGCCAGTTTATCGCCGACAACAAAGCCCGTTTCCTTGCGGGGCATGAGAACTCTATCCGGCGGCGGCTTGCTGAAGCAAAGGCACAGACGAAACAGCCGATAATGCAGGGGCATGACTTGACAGGCATGGAGCGTTTTCTCCCTGAAACCCGCCACATGATAGTCCTCGACGTAAAGACCAGCGACAGCCCCGTGGGATTTCCGGGGGAACGCCACCGCTATTTCCTCTCTGATGAGGGCTACAGGAACGCAAGAGCCAGCGAGGGGCGGGGCGAAATCAAGATAAAGAGCCATGCCGCCGTAGCCGCCGGGAAGCTGTACCCGGACAGGAAGCCGGAAAGGGAGCGTTGAGGGCATGGGCGCAGAAATCCCAAGAATGGACTACCGCCAGTACCGGGCGGCGTGCCGGCTTGTGCATGAGTGCTGCAACTACGATAACGGCAACTGTATCTTGCTGGATAACGGCGAGCCTTGCATATGTGTGCAGAGTATCAGCTATTCGCTTCTCTGCCGCTGGTTCATTGCCGCCGTGCTGCCACTGGACGGGAAACTGGAAGCCGCCCTTTTGCACCGGGCAGACAGGAAACGCTGTACCGAGTGCGGCGGGTATTTTCTCCCCAAGTCAAACCGGGGGAAATACTGCCCGGATTGCGCCGGACGCATGAAAAGAATCCATGCCGCACAGCGCAAGCGGAAACAAAGGCTACTATGTCACGCTTTAGGAACTGGAAAGCCCCCGTAAATCAAGGCTTTTTAGACCGCCCTCAACGGGTAGGCGATATTTATATCCTTTACCCCTCAAAACGGCGTTCTAAAGCGTAACAGAAGCCCAAAACAGACCATAAGGAGGAACGAATGGCAGACAACCGCAAATATTACTACCTAAAGCTGAAAGAGAGCTATTTTGACGAGGACGCTATCGTGCTGCTGGAAAGTATGCAGGACGGTATGCTCTACTCCAACATTCTCTTGAAGCTGTACCTAAAATCGCTGAAAAACGGGGGAAAGCTCCAGCTTGACGAGAATATCCCCTATACCGCACCAATGATAGCCACAATCACCCGCCAGCAAGTCGGCACAGTGGAGAGGGCTTTGCAGATTTTTATGAAGCTGGGGCTTGTAGAGCCTTTGCAGAATGGGGCTTTGTATATGAGCAACATTGAGCTTTTAATCGGTCAGTCCTCTACCGAGGGGGAGCGGAAACGCCGTGCAAGGCGGGCTTTACAGGAACAGAAAGCCCTGCCGGAAACCGTGGCGGACAAATGTCCACCATATGCAGCGGACATTTGTCCACCAGAGAGAGAGTTAGAGATAGAGAAAGAGATAGAGTTAGAGATAAAGAGAGAGGGAGAGATAAAGACAGGACAGACCGCTCCCGCCCCTTTCGGGAGATACGAAAATGTATTCCTGTCAGAGAAAGAGCTTGCGGAGCTTAAAAAGGAGCTTCCCGGCAAATGGGAATATTACATAGACCGCTTATCCGGCTATATTGCTTCCAGCGGGAAGCAATACAAGAACCATGCCGCCACTATCCGGCGTTGGGCGGCTGATGACAGGGCAAAGGAGAAACCGAAAAAAGGAATCCCCGATTATTCCTACAAGGAGGGCGAAAGCCTTTGATGACAGCGATAGAACGCCCCGTAAACAGGGCGTGAAAAACCATGAACAAGGAGGACGATTTTATGTGTGATTATGATAACGCAATTTTCCGGCTTGCCACAGAAGCAGAGCCGGAGGACTACACGGGCGAGGACGGGCTTTTATATTGTGGGAGCTGCCACCAGCCCAAAGAAGCCTACTTCCCGGAGGGCAAGACCTTTTTCGGACGTGACCGCCACCCCAAAGAATGTGACTGCCAGCGCAAACGCCGGGAAACGCTGGAAGCCGCAGACCGGGAACAGAAACACCGGGAGGAAGTGGAACAGCTGAAAAGAAATGGCTTCACCAACCCGGCTATGAGGGAATGGACGTTTGAGAACGACAACGGGAAATGCCCGCAAATGGACTATGCCCGTGAATATGTGGAGTGTTGGGAACTGATGAAAGCGGAGAACCACGGATTGATTTTGTGGGGGAGTGTCGGCACAGGCAAGAGCTATTTTGCCGGGTGTATCGCCAACGCCCTTATGGAGCGTGAAGTATCTGTCTGCATGACAAACTTTGCGGCGATACTCAATGACCTTGCCGCCAGCTTCAAAGACCGCAACGAATATATCTCCCGCCTTTGCAGCTTCCCTTTGCTTATCCTTGACGATTTCGGCATGGAGCGTGGCACGGAATACGGCTTAGAGCAAGTCTATAACGTGGTTGACAGCCGATACCGCAGCGGCAAGCCCTTAATCGTGACAACGAACCTCACGCTGGAAGAATTGCAGAACCCGGAGGACACCGCCCACGCCCGGATATATGACCGCCTTATTGAAATGTGCTGCCCCGTCTGCATTACCGGGGAGAATTTCAGAAAAGCCAAAGCGCAGGCGAAAATGGAACGCCTTAAAATGCTGCTGAACAGAAAGGAGATTTGCCTATGACCGACACCAAAAAGAACCGCCCCGCCCGCCGCCCGGATTGCGTGACCGAGGTACGCCGGGGGAACACTGTCCTTGTTGTTTCCGGCTACTTCAAACAGGACACTACCGCCACCGCCGCCGACAAGATGATGAAAGTTTTGGAAGCGGAAAGCGCAGCCGGGGGAACAGTCGCCCATGCCATGTAATGCGACAAGCCTTAATAAAAAACCGTGATATTTTTCGACATAAAGTAGCAAAAAGGACTGTACAGCCAGCCCCGCCCTATGGTATACTAAACCTACGGAATAGTGGGGCTGGCTGTCGGAAACGGAGGAATCTATGTTAAGACAGACCACCCAGCAACTTATTACCGCCCTTTATCCGAGATTATCCCATGAGGACGAGCTTTCCGGGGAATCCAATTCCATAAGCAACCAGAAGCGGATTCTTGAAGCCTACGCCAAACAGAACGGCTTTACCAACCTCAAATGGTACACGGACGACGGATTCTCCGGGGCAAATTTCCAAAGACCCGGCTTCCAGTCCATGCTTGCCGACATTGAAGCGGGGCTTGTGGGAACGGTCATTGTAAAGGATATGTCACGGTTAGGGCGAAACTACTTACAAGTGGGAATGTACACGGAAATGATTTTCCCACAGAAAAACGTCCGTTTTATTGCAATCAATGACGGCGTTGACAGCGCACAGGGCGAGAATGACTTTGCCCCCTTGCGTAACATTTTTAACGAATGGCTGGTGAGAGATACGAGCAAGAAAATCAGAGCCGTGAAGCGGTCAAAAGGCATGAGCGGGAAACCCGTCACAAGCAAGCCTGTTTATGGCTACCTCATGGACGAGGACGAAAATTTCATCATTGACGAGGAAGCCGCCCCCGTGGTGAAGCAGATTTACAGCCTTTGCCTTGCCGGGAACGGACCGACCAAGATAGCCCGTATGCTCACGGAACAGCAAATCCCCACGCCGGGAACGCTGGAATACCGCCGGACAGGAAGCACACGCCGCTACCACCCCGGCTATGAGTGCAGGTGGGCGGCGAACACCGTGGTGCATATCCTTGAAAACCGGGAATACACGGGCTGCCTTGTGAACTTCAAGACCACCACCCAATCCTACAAATGCAGCAAGATTATCTACAACAGCGAGGATAAACAGGCAATCTTCGAGAACCACCACGAGCAGATAATCGACAAGGACACATGGGAGCGTGTACAGGAGCTACGCAAGCAGCGCAAACGCCCCAACCGCTATGATGAAGTGGGCTTGTTCTCCGGCATACTCTTTTGTGCGGATTGCGGCAGCGTCATGTACCAGCAGAGGTATCAAACGGACAAGCGGAAACAGGACTGCTATATATGCGGCAGCTACAAGAAGCGCACGGCAGACTGTACGGCGCACTTTATCCGCACCGACCTGTTGACCGCCGGAGTGACCGAGAACCTACGGAAAGTCACCCAGTACGCCGCCAAGCACGAAGCCCGGTTCATGAAGCTGTTGACCGAGCAGACCGAGGACGGGAGCAAACGCCGGAACGCCGCCAAGAAGAAAGAGCTGGAAGCGGCAGAAAAACGGATTGCGGAACTCTCCGCTATCTTCAAGCGACTGTATGAGGACAGCGTAGCCGGACGCATTTCAGACGAGCGTTTCACGGAATTGTCGGCAGACTATGAAGCCGAGCAAAAGGAACTGAAAGAACGTGCCGCCGTTCTGCAGGGCGAGCTTTCAAGGACGCTGGAAGCCACGGCGAACGCCGAGAAGTTTATGAAAGTAGTCCGCAAGTACACCAGCTTTGAGGAACTCACCCCTACCCTGTTACGGGAGTTTGTGGAGAAAATCGTAATCCACGAATCGGAAGCCCTTGACGGGAAACGCCGGGGGAAGCTCCGCAGACAGGAAATCGAAATCTATTACTCTTTTGTCGGCAAGGTAGAGTTGCCCGACTAAAGCCCGACCCGTCCGGCAGTCAGCCGGACAGGGAACGGCAAAATTTTTTACACTTCTTTTACTTCTTTATCTCACATGAGCAAAGTTGGTGCCTGTGTAACCATCGTCATAGATGAACCGCGTATTTGTGAAACCTTTGTCGGCGGCGTACTTCTCTAACAATAGTCTCTGGTTTTGGATGCTGTTGGAGTCGTCCTCCTTACCGCTTCGCTTCTGCATATCCTCCTGGCTCAAGCGACCGTAGAGGATGGTGTATTTCTCTTTTTCTTGGCTTGCCATATTTCCTCCTTTCCGGGCAAGCCGGTACAGCAGTACAACAATACCGCAAGGCTTGCCCGAAGTCTATACTTTTTTCAAACTTTTTTGAGGTCGCTGTCTATGACGTGAAAGAGGCTTTCGGTGGGCGTGTGCTTGGCCCCTGCCTCAAAGACGGAGCGGATGCGGAACAGCCTGCCGCCGATATACATCTCACGGTAAATTTGGGACTCTCCATTGGTGCTCTCGGAATACTCCGTGTGCTTGAAGCCTGGGAACATCTTATTGCCGCCCATGTAGCGCCATTCGCTCACGTCGCTGGGTTTGTAGCCGCCGAGCATGCCGGTGGCTTGATATTCTTCAAATTCTGTCAATGAAAATTCCTCCTTAGTACATTTGTTGTGACCATGTAGGTTTCTCGTCCTCGTGGTCGTCGGGCTTGTGGCCCATGGCGATGCGCTTGCGCTGACGCTCACGGTATGCTTTGGAGTCGATGTGCTGACGCATGGATGTGGCATCGCGGACCGGGCCGGTGTCGGAGAGAGCAGCCACGGTCACAGCAGTCGAGATAAGAGCGTTAGCAACAGGGTCGAGAGTGAGGACGCTATCGCCGTCAGGATGATTGAGTTCCTGGCGGTATGCGTCAAGTCTCGCACGGACTTCCTCGAAGCTCTCTCCATGTTTTCGGTGCTCGTAGAAAAACTCTCGTGCAGTTTCCCAACCTGTTCTGTCAGAGACAGGACGCGGTTGTTCAGGCTGGTCATCTGGTTTTGTATTCTCTTCGCGTCCTCGGTCGTCGTCAGTGTCGTGAGCGTTTCTTCTATCCTTTGCTGCCGCTGGAGCAGACCACTGAGGAGCGTCAGCACCTCTATTTGATTGGGTTTGTTCAGGGCCTTCAGTTCCTCCAGAGACTTGGGCCTGTCGGATTGTGAATTCATGTTCCATGTTCTCCTTTAGATATTTCGTTTCGTGTAGTTTGTTGTCACGGCAACGTTGCTTATCCGATATTGTGTAGGTGATGTACTTGCGCTCGTCGGTCCACTTGACCTGGTAGCCCACGCTGCGCATCAGGTCAATGAACTCGTCCTTGCTTCCGGCGTAGGACATGCACAGGTCGATGGTGGACATGAGGGCGAACTTCCAGCTCTGACTTTTTTCCGCCGAACGATACTCACGGGAGGACATGGGCTTATCCTTTCGCTCCCGTGGCGGCTCGAACACCGGCAGGCCCAGCTCGGCGCAGATTTGATCGTTGACCATTTTCAGTTGCTGGATCACGTCGCCGTCCACGTGGAGCTTGCGGCCCGTCTCGAAGTTGACGCTGTTGATGATGAGGTGGGAGTGGACGTGGTCCCGGTCAGTGTGGGTGCAGACCAGCACCTCGTGGTCCTTGAACTGCTCCGCCAGCTTGAGCGCGGCGGCGTGAGCAGTCGAAGGGTCCACCTCCGCGCCGCTGGGGAAGCTCTGGACCAGGTGGTAGAACATCCTGCCGCCGTCCTTGTGGTAGAGGAGCTTGGTGTTGAGGAAGTCGTCGTAGGCCGAGGCGGCCTGACAGTTGACGCCGGTGACGAGCTGGCGATTCTGCCACATAGTTTTATCATCCCGTGAGACGTACTTCATCACCGACCTCATGCACCCACGGGTCTGACTGCTCTTCGAGCGGCTGGAGTAGTTGACGAAGTTGATGATTGCCATTCGCTCACCTGCCCTCCTGCATCTCGCGGAGCGCGCGGCCAATCTCAGAGAGTGACTGTTGTACGCCGTCGAGGTTGACAGCGTTGAGCCTGCCCATGTTGCAGAGCACAGCGAGCTGATTGACGTTGCTGCCGATGCGCTTCAGCTCCGTGAGCACTTCCTTGAGTCCATCCATGACCACCACCTGTTGACCGAGACAGCACTGAGTGACGTAGTCGCTTTGGGAGAGGTGAGCTTTCTTCGCCTCGGCTCGAATGATTTCCAGCTCAAGTTTGGAGATGCGGATGCTTAGTGTGGTATCCTTTTTCATTTTCCACCTCCGTATTAGTGGGTGCGGGCTACTGCCCGCAAATGCGTTTGGCGGGGCGCCGGGCAGGGCCCGGTGTACAGACAAACGCGATGCTTGCCTCTCCCAAGGGGAGAGTTTTTCCTCTGCCGTAACCGCGCTGAAAGGCTCAAAAAGGCAGGTGGCCGAATGTGGGCGCTGTTGCCGCAACGTGCGGCTTGTGGGTTGGCTGGTGTCACGATGCCACCTCCAATGTTGCTGGCGCACCTGCGGCGACGTGTGCGGTCACAGGGTCGATAGTGCCGATGTTTCCGGGGGCGGGAGTATCGTCACTATCGGCACTCACGAGCTCGATGATCCGCTTGCCGTTGCTCCGTCGGAAGACGGCCTCGATGCCCGATTTCTTTAGAGCCGCATCGCTTTGCAGGAGCTTCCGGGAGAGCGTCCGGGTGCTGATGTTCTCAGTGCCGGCAGGGTCGATGCTGTTCACCAGCTCCGTAGGAGTGCCGATAAATTTTCCGTGGGTCTTCACGAAGGCAGAGAGCAGAGAGAGTAACCTGTCAGGGGTATTGGGTTGTAGCAGCGTTTCCTCCACGTCCCAGACGTTGCACTCGCTCCGAACAAGAGACAGCTCCCGGTACTCAATGTCCCTACCGATACAGTAGAGCGTTGCCCGCCCGCTGCCTCGCCCGTCCTCCACGAGGGTGAAGCTGGAGTCCACCGCTCCGCTGATGGCGGTGGTTCCGGAGATTCGTTTGAACACATCGTCGTCCGCGTTCTCCTTTCGCAGATGGTGGATGAGCAGGATGGCGAGGCTGTGAGCATCGGCAATCTTCTTCAGTGCCGAGAGGTCGGAGTAGTCGTTGGCGTAGGTGTTGTCTCGCTTGGCGCTTCGCACCATCTGGAGCGTGTCGATGATGACCAGCGACGTGTCCGGGTGTTCGGTGAGAAATGTCTCCAGCTGTTCCTCCAGCCCCGCGCCCACGACACGGCTCTCCGTGCAGAAGTGGACGTTGGCAGGAGCGTCCTCGGTGATTTCGAAGAGCCGGTTCTGTATCCGCAGGGTGGAATCCTCTAGGCAGAGGTAGAGCGTTGTGCCTTGGCGAACAGACATCCCCCACACCGGTTCTCCCTTTGCCACCGTCACCGCCAGCCACAGAGCCAGCCAGGACTTCCCCACCTTCGGCGCTCCGGCCAGGATATGCAGGCCCTGAGAGAGCAGCGAGTCCACGATGAAGTTGGGCGGACGGATGGGTACGCTCATCAGTTCCTCGCCGGTGATGGTTTTCAATCTTTCAGTGTTTTTCATTTTTATCCTCCTCCATGTTCTTACGGGACTTTCCTTTCCCGTGATCTCATGTTACAATGATTCCGGAGCTTTCTACATAGTGCAGTGATCTTTTTTGAGATTTTTTTGAAAATAATTTGAAGGAGCGACATGGAGAAAAAGAAAACGCCCGGACTCACTGTAACGGAGGAGCCGGGCGGGATGATACGAAAGCGGTTATTGGATTTTGACGGGACGTTGCTTTTGGACGAGACGTTACTGCCTCACGACGACCTGATCCGTTTTACGGACAGGCAGTTGAAGAAATATCTCAAACATCTCGACGAGATAGAGAAGCACAGCCTCTTTGCGGAGTCACTGGGCGTTTCGGAGTTGGATTACCGAGATGCGGTTGCCAAGTGCTATGCCGTGGCGGACATCTTCCGGGAGAGCTTTCCCGAAGCGTACTTCTTCACGCGATATGCGCTGGACAGAGTGTCGGAGAATAGAGACGACGGCAGCGCCCTGTTCCTGCTCCAGAACGGTATGCGGATGATGTATGCGGCGCGGACGTTGTATCTCACCCGCGTGCGGATGCGTAACGTCATGGAGGTGTGCTTCGGCAACACGGATGGCATGACGCAACAGGAGCGTTGGGAGCACACCATAGGCATTTACCCTCAACTTCGCAACTATGGATTTTCGATGGACGGGAACGAGGAGCAGGGTGTCAGCGAGCATGAGGTCAAATCTCTCATGGAGCTGTACATCTTTGAGCTCTGCGCGGTTTTACGTTCCAGTAAGCGCATCGCCAGATGTCAATACTGCTGGCGGTATTTCGTACCGAAGACGAACAAGAAAACAGACTACTGTGACTGCAAGTGGAGCGGCGGGAGTACTTGCAAAAAGAGAGGGCCGAACCTGAAGCGCAAGGACGGCCCCACCGAGGACAAATATCTTCTCGCCTTTAAAAGGCTGCGCGCCCGGTTTTATGAGCGTGAGTACCGTTACTACGCTACCGCTCCCGGCAAGACCGTCCCCGGCGGATACGAGGACTGGATCGAGAAGGCCTGCGAGGCCAGAGACGAATATCTGGAGGGCAGGATCACCGGCGAGGAACTCCTCCGCCGCATCAACCCTGAGGAGGAGCCTCTGGACGCGCAGCTGGAGCCTGAGCCGTTCTCCATTCAGAAGCGCCTCTCCCTCACCCCTTGGGACAAGCTGGTGGAGCGCGACATCTCTTTCGACCCCCGGCGTCACTATGAAACGATGCAGTTCCTCGACTTGGGAGAGAAAAATCCGCAGTGGAAGCTCATCACCGCGGAGGAGCTGGAGCGAGACGCCAAACAGGGAAAGGTGAGTTTGAGGGAGAAGTATAAGAAATAGAAAGAACATTATGGAGATGTTAATCCCAAGGTTCTCAACTCGTTCACGAAATGCGAACCAAACCCGCGGTCTTTGACATGACAACAGCTAAGATTTCCGCCCCAACGACAACATCTTCTTCAAGTGAGATGCGAAAAACATAGGTTAGGACGATGTACAGAACCACGTTGGCATTGTGGAGACGGTGGAAAACGGATATGTTTACTCAGTAGAGAGCAACTCAGGTGACAGAGGCTGGGAGGATTGATATACAGTCGGATATAATGAAATCCTTGGCTATGGTGTGTTATATCCACAAAAGCATACGGTGTCTTATGTGCAGAAAAAATTTATGAAAAAAAGGGTAACCGTCAACCCAGCCCACATCTTCCCTTCACCCGAACTCTGTGAAACAATGTACAGGAAAACCAGCGACTCTAC
>CANPYX010000023.1 GCA_947588955.1 uncultured Oscillospiraceae bacterium
AAGAAGCGGCAATCGTCTTAAAGAAAAACGAACGCCAGGTAAGGAATCTCCTATATAGGGCAAAGCGGTCTTTGAGAGCAAAGCTTAACGAAGAGGGATTTATTTATGAAGAACAGTGATGAAATGTTTAATAGCCTGTTGGAACGCAGAAAACAGTATATCACCGGGCAAAGGCGAAGGAGAAAGGCGTTCATCCGCGCGGCAACTCCTGTGTGCTGCCTGTGTCTTATAGCTCTGATCGGGGTTGGCGTTTGGCGATTTGGCAGCTCAAAAGGGCTGTATTATGAGAAGGATAAGTACACTATTGTTGGGGGAAGCTGCGGCGGCAACAGAGTTATTCCGTCGACTTTTGATGAGCTTGAAGCGCGCGCCCGGTATTCGATCAACGGAGAGGAAAACAAAAACGGCGTTATTATTCAATGCTCTGTTGACGGCGCCAGCGTGAATCGAATTATTGAACCGACTGAGGAAGAACGCGATAAATCAAAAATATATGGGATCAATCATGTTTTGACGCCAATTAAAGTTGAGAAAATCTTTTACGCCGGATCGAATGTAAATATTGAGGAGGGCGGAGTATATCTTGTGAAGGAGCCATTCTTCTACATCACCGATGAATCGTGCGAACCCTATTTCAGTACGTATGGGCCGGGGACAATATACGCGGAAGAATACACACCCATGCAGAAAGGGAATCAGTATATCGCGTATATAACCCTTTTGGATAATGAGATTTATAACTATAACGGCGAACCGATCCTGACCCTGATCGGGCTCCAGGAGGCCGTCTACTGCGTAGCTTCTGAAGCAGACGCAAAAGCTGTCACAACCGGAGCTGACAGTGATTACTGGACATTGTGGAAAGCTGTAATGAAGAATTATTCAAAGTGACCCACGTCTCCGGAGAGAGGAGCCAGTGTAAAAAGGTCCCGGAACCGTAACAGTTCCGGGACCTTTTACATTGGAATAAGTGATTAAAACTCCTACAAGAACAAAACGCGAGCCCAGCGCAGCGGGTCGCGTTTTGAGAGGAGGAGCAAAGCGGGCGAGTGAGTCAAAGGGCAGGCGCCTTTAGCGTCTGCCCTTTGAGGAACTATCGCCGCTTTCGCGACGACGATTACGCGGAAGGAGGGATTTGAACCCTCGCACGCGGTTTAGACGTCTACTCCCTTAGCAGGGGAGCCCCTTCGGCCACTTGGGTACTTCCGCATTTATTCTGTTTTCCACTCTCTCCCCCACAAATCCCCGATCCCGCGGGCACTTGTGGCGGAGAGAGTGGGATTCGAACCCACGGGCGGTTGCCCGCCGACGGTTTTCAAGACCGCTCCGTTATAACCACTTCGGTATCTCTCCAATTCAGTGCCATGATATATTAACACATTCCTTTAGCTTTGTCAATCGAATTTGCAAAACATTTTACGTATTTTTTGTGCCATTTCTTCACTTGACTAACATGCTAACACATAATATAATGTTGTTACTCCGTAAAATGCGGATTTTTGGGACATTTCGTGCCGCCGCGCGGCGGCAGGCAAATCATAGCAAATGAGGTATCTTCATGTCCGACGCCCGTTTTTCCTCCGCCCTTGACGGGATCTTCACAAAGCTCCGGGAGATCTACACCTCCAGGGGCTACACGCGCTACCGTGTGGGCAGGTTCGAGGAGTACGACCTTTACGCCAAAAACCGTTCCTTCATCACGGGAAGCTCCATACTCACCTTTACCGACACCGACGGGCGGCTCATGGCGCTGAAGCCCGACGTGACGCTCTCGGTCATCAAAAACACCGCCCCGTCCCGGGGGCTCAGAAAGGTATACTACTGCGAGAGCGTCTACCGCGCCGCCGACCCCTCCTCCGGCTTTTCCGAAATACAGCAGGCGGGGCTTGAGTGCATCGGGAGCCTCACGCTTTTTGACGTGTGCGAGGTCATCGAGCTGGCGGCAGGCAGTCTGGCCGCGCTCTCCGAAAGGTACATGCTGGACCTCTCCCACCTGGGGCTTCTGGACGGCTTTCTTGAGGACAACGGTGTCCCCGCCCACATCCGCCCGGAGCTTCTTCGACTGGCGGAGGAGAAAAACTCCCACGAGGCTATGGCGCTGGCGGAAAAAAACGGCGTCCCGCTGTATGTCATGGACGCCTTCAACACCATGATACATCTTCGCGCGCCACTGGAGGAGGCTGTTCGGCGGCTGTCCTCCCTGCCCCTGGGCGAGAGGGCGGCGGAGGCGCTTTCGGAGCTTGCCAGGGTCGCCGTGGCGCTTAGGGGCGTGGAGGGCATATACCTGGACCTCTCCCTGCGCTGTGACGGGCGGTACTACAACGGTATTGTCATGCGGGGCTATATCCCCGACGTGCCCTCCCCCGTGCTCTCCGGCGGCAGGTACGACGGGCTCACAAAAAGGCTCCACCGGGACGCCGGCGCCATGGGCTTTGCCGTATATTTAAACCTCCTGGATCGCCTTGTCCCCGAACCCGACGGCACAGACACGGATATACTCATCCTCCACAACGGCTCGGACCCGGAGGGGCTTTTGCGCGCCGTGCGCGCTCTCACCGCCGAGGGGAAGCGCGTCAGGACCGACACGGCGGCGCCGGAGGGGTTCCGCTTCGGAAAACTCCTGCACTATGAAGGAGGTGAGCTCCGTGAGTGACATACTCAACGTCGCCCTCCCCAAGGGGAGGCTCGGCGACAAGGTATACGCCCTCTTTGAGCGGGCGGGGTACGGCTGTCCGGAGCTTCTGGAGCCCGGCAGGAAGCTGATATTCGAATCCGCGGAAAACGGTGTCCGGTACTTCTTCGTGAAGCCCTCGGACGTTGCCATATACGTGGAGCGGGGCGCCGCCGACGTGGGCGTCGCCGGCAAGGACATACTTCTTGAGTACACGCCGCAGGTTTACGAGCTGCTCGACTTCGGCATAGGAAAATGCAAAATGTGCGTGTGCGGACGGCCCGACTTCCGCGACGACCCGGCAAGGACGCTTCGAGTCGCCACAAAATTCACAAAGATCGCCCGCGACTACTACGCGGGGCTGGGCAGGCAAATCGACATGATCCACTTAAACGGCTCGATAGAGCTCGCCCCCATTCTGGGGCTTTCCGACGTGATAGTGGACATAGTTGAGACCGGCGCCACGCTTCGTGAAAACGGTCTTGCCGTGCTCTCACAGGTGTGCGACATCTCGGCGCGGCTCATCGCCAACCGGGTCAGCAGTAAATTCAAATACGAGGCCGTCACCCAGCTTACGAGGCGGCTTTCCCAAGTGACAGAGGTGAAATGATGATAAAGCTCATGACATTGGGGCAGGTCCCCGACAGCGAGATATTCGCAAGGGCCCAGGAGACCTGGGACGTTTCCGCGCCGGTGGCGGAGATACTTAAAAACGTGCGGGAGCGCGGCGACGCCGCGCTGAGGGAGTACTGCGACAAATTTGACGGCGGCGCGCCGGAGTCCCTGGAGGCGACAGCCGAGGAGATCGACGGGGCGGTGGCGTCCCTTGACCCTGAATTTGTCCGCGTGATGCGCAACGCGGCGGCAAACATTGCGGATTTCCACGAAAAGCAGCTCCGCCGGGGCTACACAACGAATCCCCGCCCCGGTGTGACGCTGGGGCAGAGGGTACACCCCATTGAGAAGGTGGGCATATATGTTCCCGGAGGCACCGCGCCGCTCTTTTCCAGTGTGCTCATGGGCGTGATCCCCGCGAAAATCGCCGGGTGCCGCGAGATCGCCGTCGTCACCCCCGCCAAGGGCGGTGCTGTGGCGCCGGAGATACTGGCGGCGGCGAAAATCGGCGGCGCGGACCGCGTATTCAAGATAGGCGGCGCCCAGGCGGTGGCGGCGCTGGCATACGGCACAGAGAGCGTCCCGCGTGTGGACAAGATACTGGGCCCCGGCAACGCCTACGTCGCCGAGGCAAAGCGTCAGGTTTTCGGGAAGGTCGCCATCGACATGATAGCGGGCCCCAGTGAGATACTCATCCTCGCCGACAAAACGGCGGACCCGGAATTTGTGGCGGCGGACCTGCTGAGTCAGGCGGAGCACGACAAAAACGCCTCCGCCGTGCTGGTCACGGACTGCGTCGAGCTGGCAAGCGCCGTTCGGGACGAGCTGGAGCGCCAGATACCCCTGCTCCCCCGCCGGGAGATCGCCAGGGCGTCCATTGACCGCAACGGAAGGATAATCGTCACCGACGACCTGGGAAAGGCGATAGACGTGGCGAACCGCATAGCGCCGGAGCACATGGAGATTTATACGGAAAACCCCATGGCGTACCTGGAGAAGGTCACCAACGCCGGGTCCGTGTTCGTCGGCGGTGCGACGCCGGAGCCCGTGGGGGACTATTACGCCGGCTGCAACCACACCCTTCCCACCGGCGGCACCGCCCGCTTCTCCTCGCCGCTGAGCGTGGACGATTTCGTGAAAAAATCCCAGTTCCTCTTCTACGAGCCCTCCGCCCTTCTGCGGGAGGGCTCGGACATAGCGTATTTTGCCCACAGGGAGGGTCTGGACGGACACGCCGGGAGCGTGGAGAGAAGGCTTGAGAGGTGGGGCAAATGAGCCGCTTCCGCTCCTCCAGGTTCGGCGGCATTGAGGTCTACGTTCCGGGTGAACAGCCACGGGACAAAAAATACATCAAGCTCAACACCAACGAATCCCCCTACCCCCCCTCCCCCGCCGTCCTCAGCGCCGCCGGCGGCGCGGCGTGGAACCTCAACCTCTACTGTGACCCCACGGCGCGGAGACTGCGCGCGGCGACGGCGGAGGTATTCGGCGTGGAGCCGGAGTGCGTACTGCCGGTAAACGGCTCCGACGAGATACTTGATTTCGCGTTCATGGCGTTCTGCGACAGCAGCACCGCCGTGGCATACCCAGAGACAAGCTACGGCTTCTACCCCGTCCTCGCGGGGCTCCACGGCATAGAAAAGCGGGAAATACCGCTGAAAAAGGACTTTTCCGTCGACTGCCGCGACTATCTGGGGCTGGGCTGTACAATCGTGATCGCCAACCCCAACGCCCCCACGGGGCTGGCGCTGGGGCTTGAGGATATTGAAAAAATTCTGCGCTCCAACCCGGACAACGTGGTGGTCGTCGACGAGGCGTATGTGGATTTCGGCGCGGAGAGCGCCATACCGCTCACAAAGCACTACGGCAACCTGCTGGTGACCCGCACCTTCTCCAAGTCCCACTCCCTCGCGGGGGCACGGCTGGGGTTCGGCGTCGCCTGTCCAGAGCTTATAGCGGACCTCACCGCCATAAAGGACTGCACAAACCCCTACAACGTAAACGCCATGACACAGGCGGCGGGGGTCGCGGCGTTTGAGGACAACGGCATATATATGTCAAACTGCCGCGCCGTGGCGGAGACGCGCGACAAAACCGCGTCGGAGCTTCGCGCTCTTGGCTTTGAGCTCACGGACTCCAAGGCAAACTTCCTTTTCCTCCGCCATCCCGCCGTCTCCGGCGGGGAGCTTTACGCGCGGCTGCGGGAGAAGGGCATACTTGTGCGGCATTTTTCAAAGCCGTCCATCGAGGACTACAACAGGGTGACCGTTGGATCTCCAGATGAGATGGAGGCGTTCATAAGCGCTGTAAAGGAGGTACTTCATGAGAAGGGCTGAAATCGAAAGGACCACCGGCGAGACGCGTATCTCACTGTGCCTTGAGCCGGACGGCTCAGGAAAATACGACATACGCACCGGCGTGGGGTTCCTCGACCACATGCTGGCGCTGTTCGCGGTACACGGGCGCTTTGACCTGACGGTGGAGTGCTCCGGCGACACGCAGGTAGACGACCACCACAGCGTTGAGGACATCGGAATATGCCTGGGGCGGGCGTTAAGGGAAGCCCTGGGCGACAGAGCAGGTATTTGCCGGTACGCCGACGCCACGGTGCCCATGGACGAGGCGCTGGTGCTGTGCGCCGTGGACATATCCGGGAGGGGCTTCCTCGGCTTCGATCTGCCCATCCCCGCCCAGAAGATCGGGACCTTTGACACCGAGCTCGTGGAGGAATTTTTCGCCGCCTTTGTCAGGGAATCGGGCGTCACCCTCCACATAAAATATCTCGCCGGACGCAACTCGCATCACATAGTTGAGGGCGCGTTCAAGGCGTTCGCCCGCGCTATGAGGGCGGCCGTCAGGATCGACCCGGAGCTCTCCGGCGCCGTCCCGTCCTCGAAGGGCGTGCTATGACGGGGATCATCGACTACGGCGTCGGGAACCTCTTTTCCCTGCGCAGCTCCCTCGCCGCCATTGGTGAGGAGTGCGTCGTCTCAGGCGACGCGAGGGAGATACGAAGTGCCGACAGGCTCATACTCCCCGGCGTGGGCGCCTTTGAGGACGCGGCGAAAAAGCTCAGGGACACGGGGCTTTTTGACCTGGTCATCGAGGAGGCGCGCGCCGGAAAGCCGCTGATGGGCATATGCCTTGGTATGCAGCTCCTCTTTGAAAAAAGCCTGGAGTACGGCGAGCACGCGGGGCTGGGGCTCATACCCGGCACGGTCGTCCCCATCGCGGAATATATAGCCCCCGGTCTCAAGATACCCCACATCGGCTGGAACGCCCTGAGCTTCCGGCACGGCTCCCAAATATATTCCGGCGTACCGGAGGGCTCCCACGTCTATTTCGTCCACTCCTACCACGCCGCGGGGTGCGACGGCTTCATCACTGCCGTAACGGAATACGGCGGCACGCTGACGGCGTCGGTCCAGCGGGAAAACGTGGTGGGGTGCCAGTTCCACCCTGAGAAAAGCGGTCCCGTGGGGCTTGCTATACTCAGGAATTTCACGAAAATGTGAGGTGTACCCATGAAGATATTTCCCGCCGTTGACCTCTACGACGGCAAGGCAGTGCGCCTCCGGCGAGGCGAATATGACAAGATGACCGTATACTCCGATGAGCCCACGGAGAAGGCGGCGGAGTTTCGGGACAAGGGCGCGGAATACCTGCACCTGGTGGATCTGGAGGGCGCGCGGGACGGGGTTAGCCGCAATTTTACCGCTGCCGCCGCCATCGCCCGACTTCCCGGCATCAAGGCGGAGCTGGGCGGCGGGATACGCGACGAGGACGCGATAAAGCGCGCCCTGGACGCGGGATTTTTCCGGGTGATACTCGGCACCTCCGCCATTGAAAGCTTTGATTTCCTCATCAAAATGACAGAGAAATACGGTGACAGGATAGCCGTCGGCGCGGACGCCCGTGACGGGGTCGTGGCTGTACGAGGCTGGCTTGAGTCAAGCGGCGTGGAGATTTTCGACTTTATCTCGCGGCTTGAAGGGGCGGGCGTCAAGACCGCCATATGCACCGACATATCCACCGACGGCGCCATGTCCGGCACCAACACGGGACTTTTCAAAAGGCTCGCCCAGGGCTCCCACATGGACATAATAGCCTCCGGCGGGGTCACCACCCTTGAGGATGTCACAGCCCTTCGTGAAACAGGCGTGCGCGGCGCGATAATCGGCAGGGCGCTGTACGACGGGACCATTGACCTCTCCCGTGCCATTGAGGTGGCGGAATGATAACAAAACGTATCATTCCCTGCCTGGACGTGCGGGACGGCAGGGTCGTCAAGGGCGTGAATTTCGGGGGCATACGCGACGTGAGCTCCCCGGTGGATCTGGCGAAATACTACTCGGATTCCGGCGCCGACGAGCTGGTCTTCTACGACATAACCGCCTCCGCCGAGGGGCGCGGGCTCTTTACCGACATACTCGCCGGTGTCGCCTCCCAAATTTTCATTCCCCTCACCGTGGGCGGAGGCATAAACACGCTGGAGGACTTCGACAGGGTCCTCAAATGCGGCGCCGACAAGGTGTCGGTAAACTCCGGCGCCATACGCGACCCCTCGCTCATCGGGCGCGCGGCAAGGCGCTACGGCGACCAGTGCGTGGTCATATCTGCCGATGTAAAGCGCGTTAACGGCGTCTTTACCGTCTTCGCCCGCGGCGGCAGGGACAACACGGGGCTTGAGGCCATCGAGTGGCTGCGCCGCTGTACCGGCGAGGGCGCGGGCGAGGTCGTCCTCAACTCCATCGACACCGACGGCGTGCGTGGAGGCTTTGACATCGAAATGCTCCGCGCCGTCTCCGACGCCGTGAGCGTCCCGGTGATAGCCTCCGGCGGCGCCGGGAGCGTACAGGACTTTCTCACGCTTTTTAAGACCCTCCACCGTGTGGACGCCGGCCTTGCCGCCTCCATACTCCACTTCGGGGATACCACAGTTGCGGACATAAAAAAAGCCCTCCGGGACAAGGGAATAAATGTGAGGTTATGATACCTATGGTGAACATTGACGAACTGAAATTTGATGAAAACGGGCTGATACCGGCCATAGTTGTGGACACGGAGTCCAAAAAGGTGCTGACCTTGGCGTACATGAACAGGGAGAGCCTCAGTATCTCCATGGAAAAAGGGCTGACATGCTTCTGGTCCCGCTCCCGCAGGACACTCTGGCTCAAGGGGGAGACCTCCGGCAATTATCAGCACATCGTCTCCATCACCGCCGACTGCGACAGGGACGCGCTGGTGGTGGAGGTCCGCAAGGACGGTCCCGCCTGCCACCTGGGTACGGACTCCTGCTTCACCGCGCCGGTCTATGACAGCGACGCGCCGGAGGAGTTCACCTATCGGGGGCTCTATGAGCTCCTCCAGGGCCGCAAGGCCTCTCCAAAAGAGGGCAGCTACACCAGCTACCTTTTTGACAAGGGAATTGACAAAATCCTAAAGAAGGTGGGCGAGGAGTCCACCGAGGTGATAATCGCCGGAAAAGCCGGCGACAAGCGGGAGACCGTCTACGAGCTTGCGGACCTTGCCTACCACGCCACGGTCCTCATGGTGGAGATGGGCATAACCCCCGAAGAGCTCAAGGCGGAGCTCGCCTCCCGCCACGTAATTGACAAAAAGGTTAAGCAGGAAAAAATGACATAAACTGCCGAAAAAGGGCCGCGCCCTTTTCCGGCAAGGGGGACGCGTGCGAAAAAGGATTCTGAAATGTCTGCGGACATTTCAGAATCCTTTTTCTGCTGTTTTGCTGCGCGCACGCCCCGTAGGGGCGCACGCTTGCAAAACAAAAGGTTATTTTTTCGACGTACATGCCGCCGGAAAAATATTGAATTTTTAAGATTAAAGCGGGCGCCGAAGGGCGCCCGCTTTGGGGTTATTTTTTGCTGAATTTGCTCAGGGTCACGTCGTCATCGTCGTAGGTGACGGTGAGGGCGGGGTCGTTGGAGCACAGGTGCAGCATGAGGCGGAAGACATCCTGGGGGTCGGCGTTCAGGGCCTCGGCGATCTCCGGGGCGGTCATCGCCCTGCCGGTCTTCAAAAGCAGCTCGCGGGCGCGGTTCTTCACCTCGATGAGGACGCCGGCGCACTTCTTGCCGTACTCCACGGCGGGCTGATGATAGGCGTTGATATTGATGAGGGCGGCGTAAATTCCCACGGCGCGCTCCCAGATGGCGATGAGCTGACCCACATTGTAGGCGGAAACACAGGGGACGGTGACGGTCATTGTCTTCTTCCCGTGGTCCTCCAGATTCTTCTTGGTGCCCAGCATGAAGGCGTTCAGATAGTCGCCGGAGGTGGAGTCCTCGCCAACGCATACGGAGTCTCCCGCCCTGTCCTTTAGGACCTGGACGAATATCACGAATATGTTGGAAGGACCGCCGACGAGCTGCTGGACGTAGGAGTGCTGGTCGGAGGTGCCCTTGTTGCCCATCACTGCAAGGCCCTGGTTGACCTTGTTGCCGTCCAAATCCAGCTCCTTGCCCAGTGACTCCATCACCAGCTGCTGGAGGTACTTGGCCAGCAGGTCCAGGCTGTCCTTATAGGGCAGGACCACCTGGGTGACGCCGCCCTTGCCGCCGGACATACGGTACCAGGCAAGCGCCATTATCGCGGCGGGGTTTTCCAAAATGTTGGGCTCCCTGCCCAGCTCGTCGCAGTCCGCGGCGCCCTGGAGGAAGGAGTCGATGTCAATGCCCTGGAGGGCAAGGGGCAGGAGCCCCACGGCGGACATGACGGAGGTGCGTCCGCCCACCCAGTCCCACATGGGAAACCGGTCGAGCCAGCCCTCTGAGACGGCCACCTTGTCAAGCTTGGAGTCCACGCCGGTGACGGTGACGGTGTGCTTGGCGAAGCTCAGCCCGTGGCTCTCATAGAACGCCTTTGCCTCCACCATGCAGTTTCTCGTCTCGATGGTGCCGCCGGACTTGGAGATTATGACGGTAAGCGTCTCGTCCAGCTCCGGCTCCACGGCGCGGAACACCGCGTCCATGCCTGCGGGGTCGGTGTTGTCCAAAAAGTAGAGCTTCATCTTGTCCTCAGGAGTCCCCAGCGCCTTGCTGACGAATAGGGGCCCCAAAGATGAGCCGCCGATGCCGCCCACCATGACGTTCCTCATGGCGCCGCCCTTCTCGCCGCAGACCTTACCGGAGTGGACGTCCGCCACAAAGGCCTTTATGTGGGCAAGGGTGTCGGTTATCTCCTTTGTCAGCTCCTTGGTGGGGGCGAGCTTCGGGGCGCGCAACCAATAGTGGCCCACCATGCGCTCCTCGTCGGGGTTGGCTATCGCGCCGCCCTCCAGCTCGTGCATGGCGCGCATGGCGGTGTTCATCTTCTTCTCCATGGAGAAGATGTACTCCGGGTCCATGCCCATGCCGCCCCACTCCATCATGAGCTTTGTCTTGGGGGAATAGAGAACGGTGTTGCTGTACATTGTCCAATCGTCCATTTTAAATCAGCTCCTTAATAAAATATTGTGTTATAGGCCTTCATATATATCCAGCCGCCGGCTTTCCTTTGTATCAGCCAGAAGCCTGTCAGCGGCGCTCTTGTAGTCCGAGAATCGCTCCTCCCGGAAATCAGCCGGCTTTACGCGCCAGCGCCAGTTGCCGCCGGTGGTGCCGGGGGTGTTCATCCGCGCCTCGTTCCCCAGTCCGCAAACGTCCTGGAGCTGGAGTATCACCACGTCGGCTGAGGAGGCAAACAGATTTTTGCGCATCCTCCTTGCCGCCAGTACGGGCTTTTCATTGGGATACCTGTTGGCGGCGTAACCTACGAGCGTCTCATTGTCATGGGTGCCGGAGTACGCCACCTTGTCCTTCTGGGGCCAATAGCCGTACACCGGGTCGAACTGGTACTGCATTATATCCGTCCCAGGGAATCCGCAGCGGGAGAGAAGCGCCCGGATAGCTGGGGTTATGGCGCCCAGGTCCTCCGCCAGGAATGGCAGAGGTCCGAATTTGTCGTATGCCGCCTTGAAGAGCTTTATGCCCGGTCCGAAGCGCCACTGCCCGTCGGCGGGACCCTTCCCCGCCGGTATCGCCCAGCAGGACTCGAAGCCCATGAAGTGGTCAAGGCGCACGTAGTCGTAAAGGTCCATCATCCGCTTGAAGCGGCGCAGCCACCAGGTGTAGCCGTCCTTCTCCATAACGTCCCAGTTGTATAGCGGGTTGCCCCAGACCTGTCCGTCGTCGTTCCACGCCGGCGGCACACCGGCGATGAAAACGGCGTTACCGTCCCCGTCCACGGTGAATTCCTCCGGGTTTGCCCACACGTCGGCGGAGTCGGCGGAGACATACATGGGTATGTCGCCTATTATCTTTATCCCCCTGGAGTTGGCGTATGCGCGCAGCTCGTGCCACTCGGTGTCGAACTGGAACTGGCAGAATTCCTGAAAGTCCCGCTCCGCCGCAAGCTCGGAGTCGCCGTCGCATATCCCGCTCCTAAAGCGCCGGTACTCCCGTGGCCACTGGGTAAACGGCTTGCCGCCGAAGCGTTTTTTTAATGCGGCGTAGGAGCACCATGGCTCCAGCCAGTGGGCGTTTTCCGTTTTGAACCGCTCATATGCTTTGTCCGGAACGAACTCATCAAACATGTGACGCAGTGTACTGCCCTTGAAGCGGCAGAAGTCCAGGTTTCCGGCAAAGGCTGACGGCCCCGCATAGGGTGACCCGTGCTCGTCGGTGGGGTTAAGCGGGAGCAGCTGCCAGTACTTCTGACCGGTTTTGTAAAGGAAGTTGACAAATTCCTCGCCGTCGGACCGAAGCTCCACCTTGTCGGCGCTGCGGGCGACGCTGGTGATGTGCGCCAGAATACCCGCCCCGCGTTCCATGGGCAGTCCCAGGCGGACCCTTTTGTGGAAGTGGAGAATGGCGGAGCCCAGCGACCACAAGACCACACGGACCTTTCCGTCGCGAAGCTCGAATTTTGTGCCGCCCAATATGTCGGTGACGTCCTCTCCGTGGGAGTCGATGGTGACCTCCTGGGAACGGCTCCCCCGGTTCACAAGCACGGCGATGCCCTCATCCTCCCAGTCGCGGTAGAAGCCGAACACGTCGTCCCCGAAGCAGAACGGTGAAAAGTCCGCGCCGGCAAGCTCGGGGAAGGCGCGGCGGAGGTTTATGGCGTTGCGGTAGATGGTATAGCAGTCCTTGTCCTCCCTGCCCCAGGGGTAGGTCCCGCGGTTGAAGGGGTCGGCATATCCCTCCATGCCCGCCTCGTCGCCGTAATAGACGCAGGGCACGCCGGGGAGCGTCATTTGCAGCAGCGCCATAAGCCACAGCTTTCCCTTGGCAAGCCCGCGCTGGGAGTCTGAGAGGCGGTAGCTTTTCTTCTGCTCCTCGCTGAGCTGTTCAGGTCTTGGGGCGCCTCCCAGGGCGGTGAGTACCCTCGCCCTGTCGTGACTGCCCATGAGGTTGAAGGAGGCGTTGAAATTTTCCGGCGGGTAGTTCTCCTTGAGGCTCCACATCGTCTCGTTCAGCGCCCAGGCGGGAACGTCGCCCAAAAGGTAGTAAAGGACGGCGTAGCGCACGGGATAGTTCATCACGCAGTCAAGCTCAGAACCCAGGAAGTACCGCCTCAGCTCGCCGTAGGCGACCTTGTTAGAGGCGTCCTCCCATACCTCGCCCATGAGGAGCCCCTCGCCGCCCTTTTCGGCGACAACGGCTGTCTTTATGTCCTCAATGAAGTCGTCGGGGAGCTCATCCGCCACGTCCAGCCTCCAGCCCTTAGCGCCCAGGCGGAGCCAGTGGCGCACCACGCTGTCGGTGTCGCCGGCGATGTAACTCTTAAAATCCGGGTCGTGCTCCTCCACGTCCGGGAGCTCGTCGTTTCCCCACCAGCACTCGTAGCGGTTGGGGAAATCGTAAAAGCGAAACCAGTTATAATATCTCGAAGCCGGTCCCTGGCAGGCGCCGGGGTCCGGGTAGTTTCCGAATTTGTTGAAATACTTGCTGTCACAGCCGGTGTGGTTGAAAACGCCGTCAAGGATCAGGGAGATTCCCCGCTCCTCCGCCGCGCGGCACAGGCTGGCAAACTTCTCCTCGTCCCCCAGCATGGGGTCCACCTTGCGGTAGTCGCCGGTGTCGTAGCGGTGGTTGCTGACAGCCTCGAAGATGGGGTTTAAGTATATGGCGGTGATCCCCAGCCCCTTCAAATAGTCCAGCTTCTCCTCGATGCCGGAGAGTGTGCCGCCGTAAAACTCCCAGACGCTTATTCGCCCGTCGCGCATACGCTTGTAGCTCACGGGGGTGTTCCAATCCTCCACCAGCGCCTTCGGGGTCCCGTTTCTGGGCTTGGAGAGCGCCTTCATGGCGTTCTCCCGCCAGTCCTCGCCCCGGAAAAAGCGGTCGGGGAATATCTGATAGCATATGGCGTTCTTGTACCAATCGGGGACGGCGCGCGGCACGTAGGCGGTTATCTGGTACTCAGGGCACTGCCCGTCGTACATTTGCCCTATGCCTCCCACACTGCCCTGCCGCGGTCCGTACCAGCGCACGGCGCCGCCGGGGTAGTGGAGGATAAAGGAGTACCAGTGGATGTCCGCGGTCTTGGGTGTGACGGTGACGTAAAAGTGCCCGCCGTCACGGTCCATGGTGTAATATCTGTCCTCTTTTTTGTCCACACGCACCTTCAGCTCAGCCCATTCGGGCTCGCCGTCCCAGGTGTCGATGGAAATGGAAACAGCGCCGCCGAGGGCGACAGCGCCAAAGGGGTAACGGAATTTAAGTTCTCGGGAGTCGTGGTAAGCTCTCATACGGTCGGTTATCCTTTAATGAATGGAATGCCGGGGATCTCTCCCCCTGCCGGTTTCCCGGCTTCTCCCCTCAGGGGAAAACGGGGCGGCGGTGTGCCGCCCCATTCATTTGATTTTGTCGGAGTTTTACTCCTCCTCCGCCTCGTCCGGCTCGCCCTTTTTCTTTACCCAGGGCTCTATCTCCGGATGGGTGCGCTGGTACATCTCCAGATACTCCTGGGCGGCGCGGTTCCAGCTGAAATCGGCAGCCATGGCGTTATCCTGGAGCTTGCTCCACGCCTCCTTGTCGGTCCAGAAGACCTCGCAGGCGTTAAAGATGGTGAAAAGCATCTCGTGGGCGTTGTAGTTGGCGAAGGAGAAGCCGGTGCCCTCGCCGGTGAACTGGTTGTATGGCGTCACGGAGTCCTTTAGGCCCCCGGTCTCGCGGACCACGGGAAGGGTTCCGTAGCGCATTGCTATCATCTGGGAGAGTCCGCAGGGCTCAAAGAGGCTGGGCATAAGCAGGATGTCCGCGCCGGCGTACATCCTGTGGCTCAGCGCCTCGTCAAAGCGTATGCAGGCGGCGCAGCTTCCGCCGCGCTCCCAGGCATAGTAGCTGAGCATATCCTCATACTGCTTGTCCCCTGTGCCCAGGACGGCAATCTGTACGGAGCGGTCAAGCATCTCGCCGATGACGCGCTGGACAAGGTCCATGCCCTTCTGCTCGGTTAGGCGCCCTATCATAACCACCAGCGGGCGGTCGGGGTTGACCTCAAGCCCCAGCTCCTTTTGAAGCTCCGCCTTGCACTTTGCCTTGCCGGAGCGGTCCTTGGCGTCGTAATTGAAGGGTATCATCGGGTCTGTGGCGGGGTTCCAGTCCACCACGTCGATGCCGTTCATTATGCCGTAGAGGATGCTGGCGCGGTCCCGGAATATGCCGTCCATCTTCTCGCCGAAGAAGGGCGTCTTGATCTCCTCGGCGTAGGTCTTGGAGACGGTGCTGAGGATGTCGGAGTAAAGCAGCGCGCCCTTCATGTAATTTATGCTGCGCTCGTCGGAGCGGAGCTGTGAGGCCGCCGCCGGAATTCCCCAGAGCCCCAAGACGTCGCCGAGGACCAGGTCGCTCATCTGACCCTGGAACTTCAGGTTGTGGACGGAGAACACCGTCTTGACGTTCTCATAGAGCGGCAACCCCTGATAGAACTCCCGAAGGAACACGGGGGCAAGGGCGGTGTGCCAGTCGTTGCAGTGCAGAACGTCGCATTTGAAATCGGGCAGGTATTGGAGGCACTCAACGATGGCCTTGGAGAAATACGCTATCCTCTCGCCGTCGTCAAAGTAGCCGTAGGCGCGCTCACGGTTGAAGTAATACTCGTTGTCAACGAAATAGTACACAACGCCCTTGTGGGTGAGCTTCTCAATGCCGCAGTAGACATTTCGCCAGCCCAGGGATACGTAAAAATCCGTCACGTGGGTCATTTTGGACTTGTATTCCTCTGGTATGGTCATGAACTTGGGGATTATGACGCGGCACTCGCACCCCGCCTCCTTGAGAGCCTGGGGGAGCGAACCGCCCACGTCGCCAAGGCCTCCGGTCTTCATAAAAGGCACGGCCTCAAAGGCGGCGAAAAGAACACGTAATTTTCTCCTCATTTTTTCCTCCTTTTGCAAAATAGACGCATCTGACCGCTTTACCTCGCCCCGTCCCTCCCCCATTCGTGGGGAGGGACGGAGACGGTCATTTTGTTGTCACCTCTTGATGAAGGTGGTGTCGCCGGTGCCCTTGATCACGGTCCCCGCCTTGACGATCTGGGATTTGTCGAGAATCACGTTCTCCACCACGGCGCCGTCCTCAATGACGCAACGCTGCATGATGATAGAGTTTTTCACCTTCGCGCCCTTTCCCACCTTGACCTCCCGGAAGAGGATGGAGTGGTCCACCTCGCCCTGGATGAGGGAGCCGTCGGACACCATGGAGTTGCGGACCTTTGCGCCCTCCAGATACTTGGCGGGGGACGCCTCGGAGGCCTTGGTCGCCAGGGGGCGCTCACGGCTAAAGAGCTCCTTCGCCACGTCCAGGTTCAAAACCTCCATGGAGTACTCAAAGTAGTCGCGGCTGGTGAACATCTGGCGGGCGTAGCCCTCGTACTTATACGCGCGAATGTCCATCTTGTCCAGATCGCCCTCTATCGCCTCGAAGAAATCGAGGTAATCTATGGCGGCGTACCACTCAAGTATCTTCATGAGAAGATCGCGGGAGATGACGAAGGTGTCCAGCACCGCGTCCTCGTACTTTTTGGGGTTGGGCTTAAAGCCCACCACCCTGCCGTTTTCCACGGTCACGCCCAAACGGTGGACCTCGTCCCTGTCGGCGGTGTTGTAGACCATGGTGATGTCCGCGCCGGACTTTATGTGCTCCATTATGAGGGGGCGGTAGTCCATGTGGCTGATGACATTGGCTGCGGTAACAAGTATGTAGGGCGCCGGGCTGCGCTCAAGGTAGATGGTGTTGCGGCGGATGTCGCGCAGGAGGAAGTGGCTGTTCTCGCTGTGTACGCCGAAAACTGAGCCCGGCAGGACGAAAAGTCCGCCGTTCTTGCGGTCTAAGTCCCATGCCTTGCCCGCGCCCACATGGTCAATGATGGAGCGGTATTTGTAGGGGGTGATGAGGCCGATGGTGTTGATCCCGGAGTTTACCATGTTGGAAAGGGGGAAATCCACGACCCTGTAGTTGCCGCCGTAAGGGAGCGAACCGATGGTGCGGTCCTCCGTGAGCTCGCCCATGTCCTTTGTCTCAAAGTTGGCGGCGATAAGTCCGATAACTCTATCCATTATTCACACCCTCCTTATTCAACTACCGCGTTGTCGCCGACGACGGCGATGGCAACATCCTTATCGGCGCTGCCGAACACGGCCTTTGCCTTTATGACGGCGCCCTCGCCAACGATGGCGCGGGTGACCTTGGCGCCCTTCTCAACGGTGACGTTGGGGAGAAGTATGGAGTCCACCACCTCGGCGCCCTCCTCGACGGTGCTGCCCTTGGAGATGATGGAGTGCTCCACCTTGCCGAGGATAATGGAGCCGTTCGCCACGAACGCCCTGTCCACGGAGCCCTTGGGTCCCACATAATGGGGCGGCAGCGAGTCGTCCTGGGTGAGCACGGGGAAGTCCTTGCTCATCAGGTCGAACTGGGGCTCTGCCTCCAGAAGGTCCATGCTCGTCTCGTGGAAGGTGGGTATGGTCCCCACGTCCTTCCAGAAGCCCTCGAAGCGGTGTACGAAAAGGCGCTTGCCCTGGGCAAGAAGCGTGGGTATTATGTTCTTGCCGAAGTCGTGCTCGGAGTCGGCGTCACGGGAGTCGGCGATGAGCGAATCCTCCAGCACCTTCTTGGAGAATATGTAGATGCCCATGGACGCCAGATTGGACTTGGGCTTTGCGGGCTTCTCCTCAAAGTCGTAGATCTTGCCGGTCTCGTCGGCGGCAAGGATACCAAGGCGCGGGGCCTCTTCCCAGGGAACGGTCATCACGGCGATGGTCAGGTCCGCGTTGTTCTCGATGTGCGTGCGGAGCATCTTCCGGTAGTCCATGCGGTAGATGTGGTCACCGGAGAGGATGATGACGTAATCCGGGTCGTAGAGGTTGATGTAATCCAGATTTTGATAGATTGCGTCGGCTGTGCCGGCGTACCACTGCCCGCCGGTCTCGGTGGCGTAGGGGGGAAGGATCGCGACGCCGCCGTCGTGGGAGTCAAGGTCCCAGGAGGAGCCGGTGCCGATGTATGTGTTCAGCAGATACGGCCTGTACTGGGTCAGGACGCCCACCGTGTCGATGTTGGAATTGGCACAGTTGGAGAGGGCGAAATCGATGATACGGTACTTTCCGCCAAAGGAGACAGCGGGTTTCGCGATGTGCTTTGTGAGAGCACCCAGCCTGCTGCCCTGCCCTCCCGCGAGCAGCATGGCTATGAACGGTTTTTTGTTTACCACGAGATGACCTCCCTTTATAAGAAATTTATTATATTGACAGCCTTTTGAGCAAAGCTCACAAAAAAGTTGTAAGTATTTTACCGACGGCATGTACGTCGGAAAAATCACCTTTTCTTGCATCGCAGATTTCGCGTCCGCAGACGCGAATAAATTTCAATCATTTTTCCAAGGACATGTGCCTTGGAAAAATGCCCTCTTAGGTCCCCAAGTGTGCGGTCCTCCGGACCGTGCGCGCAGGGGACCGGCAAGTCCCTTTAAATTGAAAAGGGCACCGCCCTTTTCAATTTAATTAAGATCCCATACATCCTCCGCGTACTCCCTGATGGTGCGGTCGGAGGAAAATATACCGGAGCAAGCGGTGTTGTGGACGGACTTCCTGTACCACTCGCGCTTGTCGGAGTGCAGCGCCTCCAGGCGGCCCCAGGCCTCGATATACGGCTGGAAGTCCTTCAAAACGAAGAACTCGTCGTTGGAATTCATAAGATTCGCCCGAACGGAATCGAACCCGCCTGAGAGCTTGGCGAAGGTGCCGTCGGTGAGCTGGTCCACCACCCGACGCAGGCGCGGGTTGGAATCGTACTCGCCCTGGGCGAAGTAGTTGTAGTTGCGCTTGAACTCCGCGATCTCCTCGGTCTTAAGGCCGAAAATCTCCGCGTTTTCAAAGCCCACCTGCTCCACTATCTCCACGTTGGCACCGTCAAGCGTGCCCAGCGTCAGAGCGCCGTTCATCATGAACTTCATGCACCCGGTGCCCGATGCCTCCATTCCGGCGGTGGAGATCTGCTCGGAGATGTCCGCCGCGGGGTAGATGAGCTGTCCGTTGGAGACGGAGAAGTTGGGTATGAACACCACGCGTATCCTGCCGCGCACGCGGGAATCGGTGTTTATCACGTCGGCGACGGAGCAGACCAGGCGTATTACGTTCTTGGCGAAGTCGTAGCCCTGGGCGGCCTTGCCGGCGAAGATGAAGGTGGTGGGCTTCACGTCGTAGTTGGGGTCCTCAAGAATGTGGTTGTAGATGTCCATTATCTTGAAGAGGTTCAAAAGCTGCCGCTTGTAGGCGTGGAAGCGTTTCACCTGGATGTCGAAAATGGAGTCGGTGTCCACGATTATGCCCGTGGTGTCCTTAATGTAGCGGGCAAGGACTTGTTTGTTCCTGCTCTTGGACTTTGCCGCCTTGTCAAGGAACACGTTGTCGTTCTCAAATTCCTTGAGCCTGGCAAGCTCCATGGCGTCGGTGTACCACTTGTCGCCTATCGCCTCGGTGATGAGGGAGGCGTAGGTGGGGTTGGCCTGTGCAAGGAACCTCCTGTGGGTGACGCCGTTGGTCTTGTTGTTGAATTTCTCCGGTGTGAGAGAGTAGAAGTCCCGCAGGACGTCGCGCTTGAGTATCTCCGTGTGGAGGGCGGCGACGCCGTTGACGGCGTGACCGGCGATGACGGAGAGGTTCGCCATTCTCACCTGCCCGCCCCAGAGTATTGCGGTGTTCATAAGGAGCTCCTGGTTCTGCTCGCGGCGCATGGCAAAGGACTCGCGGTAGCGGCGGTCGATCTCCGCCACAAAGTCGTAGACGCGGGGCAGGAGGCGCTGGAACATATCTATCGGCCACTTCTCCAGCGCCTCAGGGAGGATGGTGTGGTTGGTGTAGGAGATAGACTTTGTGACGATCTCCCAGGCGGTATCCCAGTCAAGTCCTTCCTCGTCGATGAGGAGCCTCAAAAGCTCCGGAGCGCAAAGGGCGGGGTGCGTGTCGTTGGTGTGTATGGCGATGAGCTCCGGGAAGCGTTTCCATGCGTGCTTGCCGTACTCGCGCTTATAATAGCGCAGTATGGACTTGAGCCCCGCCGCCACGAACATATACTCCTGCTTCAGGCGTAGGACCTTGCCGGGGTCGGCGTTGTCGTTGGGGTAAAGGACGCTGGTGATGGCCTCCACGTCGGAGCGGAACTTCATAGCGCCGGCGTAGTCGCCTCTGTTGAAGGCGTCCATATCGAAATTCTGCTTTGCCGGCTCAGCGGACCACAGGCGCAGGTTGTTGACCGTCTTCCCGCCGAAGCCCACGATGGGAACGTCATAGGGGACGGCAAGGATCTCCTCCCCGCCCGTCCACTCATAGCTCATGGAATTGCCGGAGTATTTGTGGACAACCGTGCCGCCGAAGCGCACCTTGACAGCCTCCTCCGGGCGCTCGATCTCCCAGGGGTAGCCGCCCTCAAGCCAGTTGTCCGGGTCCTCCACCTGACAGCCGTTCACTATCCTCTGATGGAAAAGCCCGTAGCGGTAACGGATGCCGTTGCCCTGTCCGATGTAGCCCAGGGAGGCGAGGGAGTCAATGAAGCAGGCGGCAAGGCGTCCGAGACCGCCGTTGCCAAGGCCGGCGTCCTCCTCCTCGGCGGCGAGCTCCTCGATGGTGACGCCGTAGTCGGCAAGTCCCTCCTCCACCAAGTCCTTGATGCCGAAATTCATTATATAGTTTTCCAAAAGCTTGCCCAGAAGGAACTCCATGGAGAAGTAATAGACGCGCTTCTTCTCCTCTTGGCGCGTCTCATCGCTGACCACGCGCACGTTGCGCGCGTTGGAGGAGATGAGCTTTGCCAATGCCTGATACTTGAGCCTGTTGGGCAGCTTGTCAAACTGCTTGCCGAAATTGGCTACCGCCGCGTTTTCCAGCTGTCTTGTGAAGTCTTTTTTGTCCTTGAACATATGGTTCTCCTTAAAAATATATAGGATAGCTTTTAAGGCGCCCCGCCTGTTATTTTATTTTCGCGGGAGCTGCCGTTAAATTCATTTTTCCGCTCTTTTAGGCGGGAGCCTCTTGAGGATGAGCCCTCCGATGGGCGGCGTGCGCACCGTCACGGAGTATTTCATCCCGTGGGCGGGGACCTTCTCCGCCTCCATGGGCTCTGGGTTTATCCTGCCTGAGCCGCCGAAGCGTTGGTCGTCGGAGTTGAATATCTCCACGTATGTCCCCTTCCTGGGAACTCCTATGCGGAACCCGTCGTAGGTCTCCGGGACGAAGCTCAAAAGGCACGTCAAATCCTCCGTGGGCGTCTTTCCGCTGCGGACGAAGGTGAGTATGGACTGGGCGGAGTCGTCGGCGTCCAGCCACTTGAAGCCCTCCCAGGAGAAATTCTTCTGCCAGAGGGATTTTTCCTTCAAAAACAGGTGGTTGAGCTCCTTCACGTACTGCTGGTGCCTGCGGTGGGCGTCATAGTCCAGCAGGAACCACTCAAGCCCCTCATAGTAGCGCCACTCGATAAACTGGGCTATTTCCGCGCCCATGAAGTTGTGCTTTGCGCCGGAGTGGAGCATCTGGTAGAGCATCAGCACCCTGAGCCCCGCGAACTGCCGCCAGTAGTCCCCCGGCATACGCCCTATGAGCGACGCCTTGCCGTGGACCACCTCGTCATGTGAGAGGGCGAGGATAAAATTCTCGTTGAAGGCGTACATCATTGAGAAGGTCAGCGCCCCGTGGTGGGCGGGACGGTACGGGAAGTCCGTCTTCATGTAGTTTAGCGTGTCGTGCATCCAGCCCATGTCCCACTTGAAGTGGAAGCCCAGTCCCCCGTCCTCTGGCGGGTAGGTCACCAGCGGCCAGGCGGTGGACTCCTCGGCTATCATCATAACGTCCGGGTATATTTTGGAGACGGTGGAGTTTATCTTGCGTATGAGGGCTATGGAGTCATAGTCGTGCTCCGTGCCGTCGGAGGCGTGCTTTTTAAGCCGCTCGTCGTCTATGCCGAAATTCAGATACAGCATACTTGTGACGCCGTCCATGCGTATCCCGTCGGCGTGGAAGCGTTCAAGCCAATAGACGGCGTTGGAGATGAGGAAGGAGCGCACCTCGCCGCGCCTCACGTCAAATTTGTAGGTGCCCCACTGGGGATGCGAGCCGCCCTCGTAAAGCGGCTCTCCCACGAACTCCCCAAGCCCGTGGGCGTCACGGCAGAAGTGTGCGGGCGCCCAGTCAAGAATTATTCCCAGCCCTGCCCTGTGCGCCTCGTTTATAAAGTGCTGGAACTCCTGAGGCGAGCCGTAGCGGGAGGTGGGGGCGTAATAGCCGGTGAGCTGGTAGCCCCAGGAGCCGTCAAAGGGGTGCTCCATAACCGGCATGATCTCCAGGTGCGTGTAGCCCATGTCCACAGCGTAGGGCACCAGCGTCTCGGCAAGCTCCGTGTAGGAAAGCACCGTGCCGTCCTCGTGCCGCCGCCAGGAGCCCAGGTGGACCTCATATATGTTGAGGGGCTTTTCCCTCATGTTCCCCTTTTTGCGGGATGCCATCCACTTGTCGTCCGTCCATTTGAAGGAGGTGACGTCCGCGACGCGGGAGGCCGTCTCAGGCGGGCGCTCGCAGTAGTTGCCGTAGGGGTCGGCCTTGTAAATGAGCCTGCCGTTTTTCGTCTCGATGACGTACTTGTAGCTCTCCCCCTCGTTGAGCCCCGGCATAAATACGGTGAATATCCCGTTGTCCCCCGTGGGCTCCATGAAGTGGCGCTGCGGGTCCCAGTCGCACCAGGAGCCGGTGAGCCTGACGGACTTGGCGCCCGGCGCCCATACGGTGAAGCTCCAGCCCCACACGCCGTCAACGCATACCTTGTGCGCGCCGAAAACGTCAAAAGCGCGCACCCACGTGCCCTCGGCAAACTCCCAGCTTTCGTCGTTAGTAAGTATTTTTTTATCCATCGTCATTACAGCCCCTATGTAAATAATGGTATAAATCTCCCATAACGGCATGCCGCGCGCAGGCGTACATCGCCGCCATGCTCACATTATAACAGACGGTTTTGGATTTGTCCACCGTTTTCCATCAGTTTCAGGCGCCCTTTTTAGTTATTTTTTACGGATTGTCCAAAAAATTCATTCCGTTTTTGCAAATCTTGCACAAAAGCGCCCCTTTGTACACAAAATCCACATCATTTGTTAACATTTGATTTACCTAAAAGTCTTGATTTCGCAAAAAACGGAGGATAAAATCTGTCCCATCTTCACGAAATGAGGTCAAACCCATGAAAAAATTTACGCTTTTGCTCATAGCCGCGGCGCTGCTCCTTTCCCTCGCCGCCTGCTCCCCGGTTGAGGAGCCCGCGGGAAACGACAGCATAAACGAGCCGCCGACCGACGGCGCTGACGCCTCCGGCGTCCCTGAGTCCGAGGACAACGCCGCCGACGAGGTCCTCGTAGATATACCCACGGGTCACATCATCAGCCTCTCCGACGACGCCGTCACCATGGACGGCGCTGCGCTCACCGAGGACATGACCGACGTTTACACCGTCAGGGACATAGTCTATTACCGCGCGGGCCTGGGCTTCACCTACGGCGAGGGCGCCGAGGAGGACGAGCACTCCCAGGAGGAGGCGGATTCCCACACGGTCGTACACATCGCCTCTCCAGGTACTTACGTCCTCACCGGAAAGCTCTCCGCCGGTCAGGTGGCGGTCGACCTGGGCGAGGACGCCGAGTCCGACCCCTCCGCCGTGGTGAACCTGGTACTGGACAACGCCGACATCACCTGCACCGTTGCTCCCGCCATCATATTCTACAACGTGTACGAGTGCGGCGACAAGGACACCGCCTCCTCCACGGTGGACACCTCCTCCGCCGGCGCCAACGTCTACATCGCCGACGGCTCGGTCAACACCCTCAACGGCTCCTACGTGGCGCGCATCTACAAATCCATTGAGCTGAGCGAGGACAAGACCGAAGTCATCGACAGCAAGAAGCTCCACAAGTACGACGGCGCACTCTACTCCAAAATGAGCATGAACGTCACCGGCAACGACGGCGTCCTCAACATAAACGCGGAGAACGAGGGCCTGGACACCGAGCTCCACCTCACAATAAACGGCGGCGTCATCAACATCGTCTCCGGCAACGACGGTATCAATACCAACGAGGACGGGGTGTCCGTCACCACCGTCAACGGCGGCCTCCTCACCGTCACCGTCAACGGCTCCACCGGCGAGGGCGACGGCATCGACTCCAACGGCTGGCTCGTCATCAACGGCGGCACGGTCCGCGCCTACGCCTGCTCCACCTCCGGCGACGCCGGTATCGACTCCGACATGGGCATAATCATAAACGGCGGCGAGGTCGTCGCCACCGGCAACATGCTTGACGCCATCGACGGGGCAAGCACCCAGAGCTACGTCCTCTTCAACTCCCTCCGCTCCAAGGGCAGGACCTCCTTCACCCTGAAGGACGCCGAGGGCGCGGAGCTCATGGACGTGCCCGTCTCGGAAAATTCCTTCTCCATACTCATCGTCTCCGGCCCGAAGCTCACCTCCGACGGCCTGTGCGCCCTCTATGAGGGCTCCACCCTCATAGCCTCCGCCACCCCCGGAGGCGCTGACCGCGGCGGCTTCGGCGGATTCGGCGGCGGTATGCGTCCCGGCAACGGCGAGCGCCCGGAAATGCCGGAGGGCTTCGACCCCCAGAACCCTTCCGAGGACTTCCGCGGCGGCAACCGAGGCGGCTTTGGCGGAGAAACTCCCCCCGAAATGCCCGACGGTCAGGAACCCCCGGAGGTCCCAGAGAACGGCTCCCCCTCCATCGGCACTCCTGTCTGATTTTCCCTTTACTAATTTGCGATCATATGTTACAATATCTCTGCGGATCTCACGGAGATATTTGTATATTTTTATATATGGAGGTCTTTATATATGGAGGTCACCGGCATGAAAAAATACCTTCTCGCCCTGGACCAGGGAACAACCAGCTCCCGCGCCATACTCTTTGACACCGACCAGAACATCGCCGGTGTCGCCCAGCGTGAGTTCACCCAGTATTTCCCCCAAAACGGCTGGGTGGAGCACGACCCCATGGAGATATGGGACTCCCAGCGCGCCGTGATGGAGACGGTCCTGCGGGAAAGCGAGGTCTCCCCCGCCGACGTGCTGGCGATAGGCATAACCAACCAGCGCGAGACCACCATCCTCTGGGACAAAAGCACCGGCAAGCCGGTATTCAACGCCATCGTCTGGCAGTGCCGCAGGACGGCGGACATAGTTGAAAAGCTGGAGCGCGACGGCCTCACGGAGCACATCAAAGCCGTCACCGGCCTTGTGCCCGACGCCTATTTCTCCGGCACAAAGATAAAATGGATACTCGACAACGTCCCCGGCGCGCGGGAGAGGGCACAGCGCGGCGAGATACTTTTCGGCACGGTGGACACCTGGCTTTTGTGGAACCTGACAGGCGGCAAGGTCCACGCCACGGACCTCACCAACGCCGCCCGCACCATGCTCTTCGACATCCACAGGCTGTGCTGGGACGACACCCTCCTCAGCGCCCTTGACATCCCCCGCGCCATCCTCCCAGAGGTGCGCCTGAGCAGTGAGATATACGGCTACGCCGACATCGGCGGCACGTCCGTGCCCGTCGCGGGCATGGCCGGCGACCAGCAGGCGGCGCTTTTCGGTCAGAGCTGCTTCGACGCCGGGGACGCCAAAAACACCTACGGCACCGGCTGCTTCCTCCTGATGAACACCGGCACGGAGCCCTTTGTCAGCCGCAACGGGCTTGTTACCACCGTCGCCGCCGGTCTCCCCGGAAAGGTCACCTACGCCCTGGAGGGCAGCGTATTCGTGGGCGGCGCCGTGATACAGTGGCTCCGGGACGAGCTGCGCATACTCACCGAGGCGCGGGAGGCGGAGACGATGGCAATGTCCGTCCCCGACAACGGCGGCGTGTACCTGGTCCCCGCCTTCACCGGCTTTGGCGCGCCCCGCTGGGACATGTACGCCCGCGGCGCCATCGTCGGCCTCACCCGCGCCACAACAAGGGAGCACATCGTCCGCGCGGCGCAGGAGTCCATCGCCTACCAGGTGGCGGAGCTCACCCGCAGCATGGAGGCGGACACCGGCATGACCCTGGACTCCCTCCGCGCCGACGGCGGAGCCAGCCGCGACCGCTTCCTCATGCAGTTCCAGGCGGACATCATCAACAAATCCGTCCGCCGCCCCGTGATCCGCGAGACAACCGCCCTGGGCGCGGCGTACCTCGCCGGGCTCGCCGTAGGCGTTTGGAACAGCACCGAGGAGCTCAAATCCCTCTGGCGCGTGGATGCGGAATTTAGCCCCTCCATGTCCGATACCGAGAGGTCCCGCCTCCTCTCCGAGTGGGACCGTGCCGTGGGCAGGAGCCTGGGCTGGGCCCTCCCCGACCCCGGCGGAAAATAAAATTGCCCTTTTTCAATATTTTTTCTTGACACGCCGTACTTTTTGTGTTATTATGCCCTAGCGTTCCAAAGACAGCAGGTGGCGAAGAGCCGTAAATCCTGCCGAGGGCAGCAAGAAAATTGCTATTCCATGCCCCGATGCTTTGCGCGTCGGGGCATTTTCTGTGGACGCCATCAAAAACCACGGAGGTGAAAACAAAAATGCCCAATGCAAAGGTCCTGAGCGAGAAGCAGGCAGTAGTTGCCGAGCTCAAGGAAAAGCTCAAGGGAGCCGCCGCCGGCGTGCTGGTTGACTACTCCGGTATCACCGTGGCTGACGACACCGCCCTCCGCCGCAAGATGCGCGAGGAGAAGGTGGACTACGCCGTAGTCAAGAACACCCTGGTCCGCTTCGCCATTGACGACGCCGGATACGCCGAGCTTGACCCCCTGCTCCACGGCACGACTTCCCTGGCCATCTCCCACGATGACGCCCTGGCGCCCGCCAGAGTCGTCTCCGAGTTTGCCGAGAAGCTCCAAAACTGCTTTGAGATCAAGGGCGGCTTCATGGACGGCAAGGTCATATCCGTCGATGAGATAAAGGCCCTTGCCAAGATCCCCCCGCTGCCTGTTCTGCGCGCACAGGTCCTCGGCACCATGCTGGCCCCCATTTCAAGCCTTGCCTGCGTGCTGAAGGCCATCGCCGAGAAGAACGGCGCCCCCGCCGAGCCCGAAGCGGCTCCCGCGGAGTAATCAACCGCAATCTGCAACATCCTTAAAAAATACTTACAGGAGGAAAATTTAAAATGGCTGCTGAAAAAATCGCTGCCCTGATCGAAGAGGTCAAGGCTCTTACCGTTCTCGAGCTCTCCGAGCTCGTACATGCCCTTGAGGAGGAGTTCGGCGTTTCCGCCGCTGCCATGGCCGCTCCCGCCGCCGGCGCCGCCGCCGCTGCTCCCGCCGCCGAGGAGAAGACCGAGTTTGACGTCGTTCTCGCCGGCTTTGACGCCGCCGCCAAGATCAAGGTCATCAAGGCCGTCCGTGAGATCACCAACCAGGGCCTCGCCGAGGCGAAGGCCACCGTCGAGGGCGCTCCCAAGACCATCAAGGAAGCCTGCTCCAAGGACGAGGCTGAAGAGCTCAAGAAGAAGCTTGAGGAAGCCGGCGGTAAGGTAGAGCTGAAGTAACTGGCTTGAAAGGGCTTCGCCCTTTCAATGCCAACAGGATACGTGCGAAAAAGGATTCGGAAATGTCTGCGGACATTTCCGAATCCTTTTTCTGCTGTCGCGCTGCGCGCGCCGCCGGAGGCGGCACACTTGCGCGACAAGAGGTAATTTTTCCGACGTACATGCCGTCGGAAAAATATTGGATTGGGGGATTTTATTCCTCGACCTTTATTCTGTCCACTATTTTTTTCTTTTCTTCAAATAAAATATCTTCATCATCCGTAAGCAGGGGCTTAACCGGGATTTCGCGTACCCACACGCCCTGTTTTTCGGCGTATTTCACCGTATAACAGGTCCCACCGCTGGGGCGGCCGTCGTAGGCGGCGAGGACGAGGGAGGAATTGTCCACCATGTATTTGTTGCGCCTGTAATAAACACCCTTGTCGTACCGGTCCGAGAGCACCCTGACCTCGTCGCAAAGCTTCAAAAGCCGCTGGAATTCCGGGTCCTTCGCCTTGAGCCGTCCCGCGTGGGATATGACCGCCACCAGCTTGATGTCCGGACGCCGCCTCCGCTCCGTCAGCACGACCTCGGCAAATATCTGGTCCGCACCCTCGGCAAGCCCTGTCATAAAACAGTTGTACCCATTGATCAATGCGTCCCCCACCTCATCGAACAGAATTATCTCGATGTTATCCCATATCTCCTCCGGAAGATCCCGGTGTCCCGTAAAGCAACAGGTTTTTTCTCTCATATATCATACCTCCGGATTTATGCATTTATATAGAACGCACGAGTGCAGTATATCAGCACGTATATAATTTGTCAACATGAATGTATGCTGATAGATAGCGCAAACTTCTATTACGCAGAACATTGGAGGAAGAAATGGAAAGCCGTTTATTGGGAGAACAAATCAGAACAGCGCGAAAACAGCGGGGAATGACCGCGGAGAAATTGGCTGAGGCATGTAATATCGACGCCGCTTATCTGCGCCAAATCGAGTGCGGCATGAAAACCCCCAGTCTTTCCACGTTTATCATCCTCTGCCGAGAGCTGCGCGTCTCGCCTGCGTTCCTTCTCTCCACCATCCTCCCGGAGCCGGAGTACGCCGAGCGCGACAACCTCCACGAGCTCTACCGCACCCTCACCCCCGAACAAAAGGACCTCCTAAAAACCCTCTTAACCACCATCTCCTCCCACCTAACCCCCTGAACCCGCCCTATTTCCCGTTCCCCGTCGCAACCGCTACCGGTCGAGTTCTCCGGGGGTGTCTCCAGTAGGGGGGCCTCAGCCCCCCTAACTGGTCGTTTTTAAAAGGGGAGTCCAGAGGGGGAAAATCGAAATCCCCCTCTGGTCGCTTTTCTCTCCTTTGTTTCTTTCCTCTCTTTTGGCGAATCCAAAAGAGAGGAAAGAAAATCCCCCGCCCCATAAGGGCGGACACCTTATAAAAAGCCCCGCGGCTTCGGAGCGATTGCTCCTGAGCCACGGGGTCTTTAAATCTCACCGGCAAAATTTTGTTGAAAATGACGAAGTATTTTTAATTATTTTTGCTTGACATTTTCAAATTTTGTGGTATAATGCATCTATAAACGAAAGCAGTTTTACTTAATCAATAGTTCTCCGCGTGGACCTCAAAAAAGCTTTGGGGATGATTGCAGGTGGGGCAGATCTCCGGCGCCTTGGTGCCGATGACGATATGCCCGCAGTTGCGGCACTCCCACACCTTCACCTCGGACTTCTCAAAGACCTGAGCTGTCTCCACGTTCTTTAAAAGCGCGCGGTAGCGTTCCTCGTGATGGCGCTCGATCTCTGCCACAAGGCGGAAACGGGCGGCGAGCTCCGGGAAGCCCTCCTCCTCGGCGGTCTTGGCAAAGCCGGCGTACATGTCGGTCCACTCGTAATTTTCGCCGTTGGCGGCCTCGGCAAGGTTCTGGGCGGTGTTTCCGATGCCCTCCAGCTCCTTGAACCAGAGCTTAGCGTGCTCCTTCTCGTTGTCAGCGGTCTTCAAAAACAGCGCGCTTATCTGCTCATAGCCCTCCTTTTTCGCGACAGAGGCGAAATAGGTGTACTTGTTGCGCGCCTGGGATTCCCCCGCGAATGCCGCCTGGAGGTTCTTCTCGGTCTGAGTGCCTGCGTATTTGCTCATTTTGTTATCTCCTTTCAATTTCTTAATAAGAATGATTCCTGTTAATATAATACCTCATATCCCCCGCCCTGTCAAGCGGAAAATATCCTTATTCCCCCGTTGTGTGAACGGTCCTGTCGGTCTGGCTGAGTATGGCGGACACTCCGTCCACAATGCCCGTTATAATTAGTGCTATCGCCGTGAACACCCACAGGGTCTTGCGTATGCGAAATGGGCTTGAGAGCACCACAATGGCGACGATTATGGAGAGCACCGAGGCTATGGCGGAGGTCTGCCAGTTGCCGCGCCTGAGCCTTATCATGTCCACGGTCCACTGGAGCTTGACTATGCCCGTGAGCAGCGCCGCTATGCCGTAAAGCACGGTTATAGGCATGAAGGAGCGGACTATCCAATCGCTCCTAAAGACTATGAACACGCCCAGCGCCAGCGCCACGAGCCCGCGCGTCAGCTGTTGGCTCAGCGCCGCCTCCTCAGGGTCGGCGGAGAAATAGCCTATGGCGGCCACCGCGCCCAGTATGCAGAAAAGTATGCCCACGGCGGTGACAATGATCTTGGTGAAGCCCTCCGGGTCGATGAACAAAACCACGCCCACCGCTATCTCGCAGGCGCACATCAGGAGCTTCCCGCCCATCCTCTTGAATTTTTCCATGATGTCCTCCTTATGTATTGTTTTTTGCCGTTTCACGGGAAATTACGGTATTTCCATAATACACCGTTTTTTTGAAAAACACAAGGGGTACATTGACAAACAGGCGCCGGCGATGTATTATTTTACCGAAGCGAACCGCGTCAAACATCATTTATTTTTTGGGGGGAATAAAAATGACCAAGGAAGAATATAAGGAGATGTGCCGGTCCCACTCTCTGACAATAATCTCCGACACAAAGGCCGTGTGCTCCGAGAGGGGCTATCAGTCCGTGGTGCAGTACGCCGGCAAAAAAACCGTATCCCTGAGCCTCCCCACCGGGAAGGACGACGATAAGACCTACAAAAACGAGCTCAAGGCAAAGCTCAAAGAGAACTTCGGCAAAAACGCCAGCGCCGCCTGGGGCGACGGGTACGTCACCATTTTCCTGGACTCAAAGAAAATACCCGACATATACTGCCAGGGCGTGATTCCGGCTCTTGACACCCTCAAGGGCATCGGCTTCACCGTCCCCGACAGGTGCTCCGTGTGCGGCGGCTCCGGCTGCGACGTGGCAATTCCACGGGGCGCGGCATACGCCCCCGTCCACAGGTCGTGCCTTGAAAAGGGCGTGACCGGCGCGCAGGAGAAGGCGGACAAAAACATAGAGCAGGGAAGCTACCTTTTGGGCGCGCTGGGAGCTCTTCTGGGCGCCATTGTGGGAATTATCCCCTCCATGCTCACCATCATCGCCGCGGAGAGGATCTACGTCTATCTCTTTGCCGTCATCCCCATATGCAGCTACTTCGGCTACAAGCTCCTGCGCGGGAAGATGACAAAGGTTGCGCTGGTGTTCACCATCGTCTTTTCTATCCTGGGCGTATACCTCCTGAACTTCATCGTCAACCTCTACTACATAGCCGACTACTACGAAATAGGCGTGGGAACCGCCCTGGGGCTCCTGCCTTACATGATAGCGGACCCGGAGATGTGGCTGGAGATAACCAAGACAAGCGACTTCCTCCTGTGCCTGGTCTTTGTGGCGCTGGGCTTCTTCCTCACCTGGGGCAGGATCTCCCGCACCGCCAAATCCGACGTGAAGGACGCATCGGAGCTTTTGGGCTCCGCCATTCCCTATTCGTTCGGAACCACTCAAAGCTTTGCCTATGACCCCGCCGACTATATCCCCGACGCCCCCGCCGGGGACGGTGACGGCGAGGAGGCTTCAAATAATTCTCCGGAGGAATGAAAAATGCTCAAAGCCGTAATTCTTTTCGCCGTGGGGCTCGTGTGCCTCATCAAGGGCGGGGACTGGTTCGTTGACGGAGCCACAGGTATCGCCCGCAGGTTCCACCTGCCTGAGCTTTTGATCGGCGCCACTGTCGTCTCCATCGGCACCACTCTGCCGGAGGTGATGGTCTCCACCACCGCCGCCATCGAGGGCAGCAGCTCCATCGCCTACGGCAACGCCATAGGCTCCGTCATCTGCAACACCTCCCTCATCGCCGCCATCACCGTGGCGGTAATGCCGGGGAAGGTGGACAAAAAGGCCCTGCGCACGCCGGTAATATGCTTCTTCATCGCCGCCGGCTTTTACGCCGCCGTGGCCTACACCACCGGCGAGTTCACCCGCCCCGTGGGGATCATCCTTTTGGCGGGCTTTGTGGCGTACATGCTCCTGACGGTGTTCCAGATGAAAAAATCCCCCTCCGCCCCGGAGGAGGACGCCGGAGACGAAAAGGAGCGCACGCTTATTATGGAGCTTGTTCTCCTGGTCGTCGGCGCGGCGCTTATCGCCGTTGGCGCCAGGCTCTTAGTGGACAACGGCACCATAATCGCCCGCGAGCTGGGCGTCCCTGAGACTGTCATCGCCCTCACCTTCGTGGCGCTGGGCACCTCACTGCCTGAGCTTGTCACCGCCATAACCTCCCTTGCCAAGGGCCACGGCGCTCTCTCCCTGGGAAACGTCATCGGCGCCAACATCTTCAATCTGGTGCTTGTCTCCGGCATGGCGGTCACCGTCCGCCCCTTCCACATCCCCACCGCGGCGACCATCGCCGGCCACAACGCCTCGCTGGTGATGGATATACCCGTGATGTTCGCGGTCATGGCGCTGCTGACCCTGCCGGCGGTATTCAGAGGGAAGCTTTCACGGGTGCAGGGCATACTTCTTCTTTGCATATACGCGGGCTTCTGCGCCGTTCAGTTCACCCTGTAAGGACGCCGTATCCCCCCGTATATTTACGGGGGGAGAAGTGTATTCGGACGCTTTTTTCGATTTCTTCGAGGACATTTTATGAGATACAGAAAAATAATACCCCTCGCCGTCGCCGCCGCGCTCGCCCTTTCGCTTTCGGCATGCGACAGGTACTCCGAGGGCTTTGAGGACGGACGCGGCGAGGGCTACGCCGTCGGATACGCCGCCGGCGCCGCGCTGAACGGCTCCGAAGACGGCGGCGGATTTGACGCCGGATACTCCCAGGGGTACTCGGAGGGATACTCAGACGGGCTCAAATCGGCCTCGGAATACCCTCCGAATGGGGTCACAGACCCCTCAAACGGGGGTGAAAACTACCCCGATCCGGTGTCCCCGGAGCAGGACAGCTCCGGCTTCGTGAGCCTCTCCGACCAGGTCCCCGGCGTGCTTTTGGAGCTCAGGTACTACTCAAGCTACAACTTTGTGGGCGAGCGCATAGACGGCTACGAGGAGCCCGTGGCGCTGATAACCCGCGAGGCGGCGGATGCCTTGAAATCAGCCGAGGAGGAGCTTGAGACGCTGGGTTACAGGCTGAAAATATACGACGCCTACCGCCCGCAGACGGCTGTAAACTGCTTTATTCGCTGGTCAGAGAACGGCGACACCCAAATGAAGCCCTATTTTTACCCGAACGAGGACAAAACGGCGCTTTTTGACAAGGGATATATTTCCAAAACCTCAGGTCACACCAGGGGCTCCACGGTGGACGTGACGCTCTTTGACATGGCTCTGGGGAGGGACGCGGACATGGGCGGCACCTTTGATTTCTTCGGCGAACGCTCCCACCGGGACTACACCGACGGGCTCACCGAGGCGCAGATCGCCAACCGCTCTCTTTTGCGCAGGGTCATGGAGGAAAACGGCTTCAAGTCCATATCCACCGAGTGGTGGCACTTCACATTAAAGGACGAGCCCTACCCCCGCACCTACTTCGATTTCCCCGTAAAAGCCCTCGATTGACCCCATTTTGGCAGTTTTTTTGAACCTTTTCCCCCGCTTTGACAAGGCGCGGATTTTATGATACAATAGGGAAAACTTTAGACCGCCGCGGTTTGCGATATTGAAGAGGACGCGGGAGGGGATTTGGGGCTGTGAGGAAGTTGAGTGAGGGCACGTTTGAAATGACCGCCTCTGACGCTGTGCTCCCGGAGAGGCGGGTTGACGCGCACAAGGGGGACTTTGGGCGGGTGCTTATAATCGCCGGCTCCGTGGGCTTCACAGGAGCGCCGGCATTTGCCGCCAAAGCGGCTGTGAGGAGCGGCGCGGGGCTTGTGTTCCTGGGGGTGCCGGAGGATATTTACGAAATAGAGGCCGTAAAAAACGACGAGGCGATGGTCTTCCCGCTCCCCGGCACGGTCCCTGGGGCGCTGAAGGAGCTTTTGCCGCGCATGGAAAAATGCGACGCGGTGCTGATAGGACCGGGGCTCGGTCTCTCCCGTTGGGCGCGGGAGCTGGTGCCGGGGGTGCTGGAGGCGGCGAGAGCTCCGGTAATTGTGGACGCGGACGGCATAACGGCGATTTCCGGGCATATAGATTTACCGGATAAGCTGTCATGTCCCGTTGTCCTGACGCCCCACGAGGGGGAATTTGCCAGGCTCTCCGACGCTCTTACGCGCCTGGACCGAATCTCCGCCGCCAGGGAATACGCCCAAAGGCACGGCGTCACGCTGGTTTTGAAGGGTCACAGAACGGTGACCGCGACGCCCGACGGCAGGTGCGTGGTTAACACCACCGGCAACCCCGGAATGGCCACCGGCGGCTCCGGCGACGTGCTGGCGGGAATGATAACGGCGTTTATCGCCCAGAAAATCCCCGACCCTGTTGTCAAGGCGGTGTACCTTCACGGTCTTGCCGGAGACAGGTGCGCGGAGGAGTTCGGGCAGTACGCCATGACCCCCACGGATATGACAGAACGTCTTAAATTCATTTTGAGGTGAGTTTCTTGCGTCATATCCCTGCGTGCTTTGTGGCTTTATTATCCTGTCTTTTTCTTGCCTCCTGCTCAGGCGTGAGCTCCGACCGGGCGGCGGAGGAGATACAAAGATCCTTCCGGGACGCCGACTCCGTTGCCTTCGACGCGGATGTGCGGGCGGACTACGGGGACAGGACCTTTGACTTCGGGGTGAAGTACCAGTCCTCCGGGGACAGCGGACTCCTCAGCGTCACCTCGCCGGAGATCATCGCGGGCGCCACGGTGAGGATAGGCGACGGCGGCGCGGTGCTGGCCTTTGACGGGGCGGAGGTCTACACCGGCGAGATACTCCCGGAGGGGCTCTCCCCCGTTGACGCCATGCCGGTGATGGTTTCCTCCTGGCGGGACGGGCTCATCACCGAGACGGTGAGGGAGAAGCTGGGGGACGAGGACTGCGTCGCGGCGGTATTCCGCGTGGACGACAGAGTTGACCTGCGGACCTGGTTCGACGGCGAGGGGCTCCCGCTCCGGGCGGAGTTTTCCTTTGACGGCTACACCGTGGTTTCAGCGGATTTTTATGATATGAAGGTCGAGTGAATCGAAATGGACTTGCGAAAGAGGACCTGGGCGGAGATAAGCCTTGACAACATCGAGCACAACTACCGGACGATACGCTCCACCCTGCCGGAGGGGTGCAAATTCCTGGGCGTGGTGAAGGCGGACGCCTACGGCCACGGGGCGGTGCCGGTCTCCCGGCGGCTTGAGGCGGCGGGGGCGGACTACCTCGCCGTGAGCTGTCTTGACGAGGCGGCGGAGCTTCGTGACGCGGGGATAAAAATGCCCATACTCATACTTGGGCACACGCCGAGGGAGTTTGTCGGGGAGCTCATCGAGCTTGACCTGACGCAGACCGTCACCTGCGAGGCGAAGGCGGTGGAATACTCCCGCGAGGCGGCAAGGCTGGGGAAGACGCTGCGGGTCCACATAAAGGTGGACACGGGGATGTCTCGCCTGGGCTTTCTTGTGGCGGGAGGGCATTTCCGTCAGGGGATTGAGAACATCGTCTCAGCCTGCCGGCAGGAGAATCTTGACCCGGAGGGGATATACACCCACTTTGCCGTCTCCGACGAGCCGGGCGAGGAAAACGTTGAATTTACAAAAAATCAATTTTCCCTCTTTATCCGTGTGATAGAATGTTTGAAGGATGCGGGGATAAGCTTCAAGCTCCGCCATTGCGCAAATACGGGCGCCGTGGTGAGCTACCCCGAAACGGCGCTGGACATGGTACGCCCCGGCATACTCCTTTACGGCTTTGGGGACGGCGGCAGGCTGGGGCTTCGCCCCTGCATGAGGCTGATGACCCACGTCTCCACCATCAAGCACATCGACCCGTCTCTCCCCGTGAGCTACGGTGGGACCTTCATAACGCCGCGCAGGACGAGAATGGGCGTGATACCAATTGGCTACGCCGACGGGCTTTTCAGGTCCCTTTCAAACAACTGCTCCTTCATGACCTCGGATGGTCCCGCGCCCCAGAGAGGCAGGATATGTATGGATATGTGCATGATCGACCTCACGGACCTTCCGGGGGTGAATCTTGAGAGCCTCATTGAGATATTCGGCGAAAAACAAAGCGCGGAGGAGCTGGCAAAGCGCGCCGGCACCATTTCCTATGAGCTTCTCTGCTCCGTGAGCAAGCGGGTGCCCAGGGTATACGTATGAGCACCGCGCACCGGCGCGGCATACAATGAACCGGGGCGGCTTTGCCCTCCGGGTAATTTGTACCAAGCTGTATAAATTACTCTGCTTTGTGAAAGAATTATAGTGTCCGGTACATAAAAACGCCGGACGACTATAAATTCGTCGGAGAGTGAAAAACGTGCTTAGCGGAGTCAAAAGAGGAGACATCTACTACGCCGACCTGAGCCCCGTGGTGGGGTCCGAGCAGGGCGGCATGAGGCCTGTACTTATTGTCCAGAACGATACCGGCAACAAGCACAGCCCGACGGTCATCGCGGCGGCGATAACTTCACAGATAGGCAAGGCCCGCCTTCCCACGCACATCGAGCTGGAGGCCCGTTCCTTCGGGCTGACAAAGGACTCGGTGGTGCTCTTGGAGCAGATACGCACCATTGACAAGCGTAGGCTCAGGGAGCGCATGGGAAGGGTGGACGAGGAGCTCATGAACAAGGTGGACGACGCCATTGCCGTGAGCTTCGGCCTGCACGGATAAGAAAACAGGGGGAGGCTCTGCCTCCCCCGACGGAAAAAAGGAGACACATACATATGAGTAAAGGCACTAAAGCAGTTATCGCCATAGCCGTCCTGGTGGCGGTCGCCGTGGTCTCGGGGCTCACCACCATGGCGGTCACGAATTACGGCTCCAAGGACGACCCGCTGGTCACCCTGAGCTACCTCAACGAGACAGTGACCCCCGCCATCACCGACGCCTTCAACAAGGCGCTGGATGAGAAGGCGGCGGAGCTCACTGGGCAGTTCAACGACCTTATCGCCCAGGCGGGGCTGGGCGAGGAGGAGAACACCTCCTCAACACAGCCCTCCGGCTTTGTGGTGGTGACGCTGAAAAACGGGCAGACCGTCACCTGCGGCGTGGGCACGGAGATAATGCTCCGCATCGGCACCGCCGAGTCCTTCGGTCCCGATACGCCGCGCCTCATCGACGAGACGGGCGGTCAGAGCGTCAACGACGCCGGCACGCAGCTTACGGTGAACCACATGTACATGGTCACCATCAAGGGCAACGGCGTGAAGGCCACCCGCGACAACACCAAGATACTCATTCGCGGGGAGTACACCGTGGCGTAACGATCAAACGATCAAGAATAAATAAAGATGTCCGGACGTATAATTAAACGTCCGGGCATTTCTATTTTTTTGGAGGACGAAAAATGTCTTATGATGTGTTCACCAAAGACGGACGGAGCGCGGGGACCCTCAGCGTGGAGCGGCGGGGACCCAGGACAGTATTTGAATATTCCTCCGATTTGGACCCTGGCGTCTCACGGCTGGTGCTTTTGACGCCCGCGGGTCCCTTCTCCCTGGGGATACCCACGCCGAGGGCGGGAGGGCTGTATCTGAGCCGGACGATGTCCAGGCTGGAGCTGGGCGGGCTGGAGCTCACAGGGGACATACGGGCCCTGCTGGCGCCGGCGGAGGAGGAGCTTTCGAAGCTTGCGTATCCCGGAGACGCCGAGCCTCCCGAAGCCGACGCGCCGCCTGAAACTGCCGCGTTGCCCGAAACCGCCGCGTTGCCCGAAGACTCCGCGCCGTCACAGGTCTCGCCAACGGCGGAGGCGCCGGAGGCGGGAGCGGAGATGGCGCCCTCCCAATGGCAGCCGGAGGCGGAACCGGGGCGGCACTTCTCCGATCCTGAGCTTGCGGAGGAGGCGGCGGGGATAACCGGGGCGATGGTGAAATATGAGGACGGCACCGTGCTACTGGCCTTCCCCTGGTCCCCCTCACAGCCCTTCCCCATGGTCTCCGCCTTCCGGCAGGGCGCCCCGGCGCAGATTGGGGACAGGCGGTACATAGTTTTCCGTATGGCAGATGGGAGAATTTTGTAAAGGTTACAGAACTGTAATAAAAAAATGTCGGTTTTCCGCTTTACAAAGGCAAATTTTTTGATATAATTGATATATTCACGTCCAAGCGCAAATCATATAAGACAAGGAGGGACCAGGGGACATGGATGATCTTGATTTTACAAGGAAATATGACGTTTTGGATAAGAGAATAGGCACGCGGGAGATACTGTCATCGGTGTACGATTCGCTGAAGATCAAGGGCTACAACCCAATCAACCAGATCGTGGGCTATATCCTGTCCGAGGACCCCACCTACATCACCAACTACAACAACGCCCGCTCGCTGATATGCCGCATCGACCGCGATGAGCTGCTGCAGGAGCTGGTGGAGAGCTACTTGGAGAAAGAATAAAAAACCTTCTTAAAGTAAAAAAGCCGCCGTCAGGTAGCTTCCAATAAAACAGTATCGAAACAATACTGACACAGGGTAGTTGCCAAGCAGGGGTGCAACAAAGAGAACAGCCATATTCGGAAATCAATCCGGGTATGGCTGTTCTTTTTGCGTGGGTCGAAATCTACGTCGAATGTGAATTGTTCAAAGTGAAAAGCCGCAGGCTCCTTTCTACGGCTTTTCACTGTCATGATGTTATTTTGAAGATTTAGGAAAGATGATGGTGATGGTTGTACCTTTACCCTCTGTGCTTTGCAGTTCTATTTTTGCATTATGCAAGCGGGCGGCGTGTTTGACGATAGATAATCCTAAACCAGTACCGCCAAGCTCTTTTGACCGGCTCTTGTCTACCCGGTAGAAACGCTCGAAAATGCGCTCCCGATGCTCCGGCGGGATACCGATTCCCGTATCGGCTACTGAAAGGCGAACGCCATCCGAAAGGGGTTCTACTGATACTTTTACCGTTCCGCCCTGTCGGTTATACTTGATTGCATTGTCCGTAAGGTTATAAATAATGCTTTCAAGAAGCTGCGGTATGCCATATACCACAGCATTTTCACCCTCAATGCTGACGGAAACATCAGCGCTTTCTGCCTCACGGGAAAGTGATTTCATCGTTTCGGCAGCCAGATCATAAAGATCGACGCACTCCCGCTTCATGTCCTCCGCTCCTTCGTCCAAATGGGAAAGGCGAATAATATCTTCTACCAAAGCAATCATGCGACCAGCTTCGCCGCGAATTTGAGAATAGAACCTCGCCGTATCTTCGGGGCGCACCATGCCGTTTTCTAAAAGCTCTGCGCACCCCGCTATGGTATGCAGCGGTGTTTTGAGTTCATGGGACACATTCGCTGTAAACTCCCGGCGCATTTGTTCCGCTTGCTCTTTTTCCGTAACGTCCAGCATGAGAAGCACAGCGCCGGAGATATTGCCGCTCTCTCTGACCGGGTTTAACGCAAGTTGGTATTTTCCACCGTTCAAGTCTATGATTTTTTCTTTCCGCACACCG
>CANPYX010000024.1 GCA_947588955.1 uncultured Oscillospiraceae bacterium
ACTGTGGTTTTTTCCGCAAAAAAGCGGGACTGCGAAAATTCACATCTCAGTCGGCGTGTATTTTCACAGCCCCCTATTAATAGGAAACGTGCGGAAAAAGGGCTTCGCCCTTTTTTAATTATGTCGATAAATTCTTTTCTCCAGCGCGAATATCCTCCCTGAGAAGCTGTCCGGGGCAACGTTGCGCAGGTTCTCCTCATATATCTCCATCCGGGAGTCTATCATATCAATGAGGCTCAAAAGCTCCGCCTCGGCGCACATGGGCCTCACAGCGGCGCCCAGCTCCGGGTCGCCGTGGTGTGAGAGCAGCATATGTGTGAGCAGGACCTCCTTCTTCTCCGGCACACCCAGCCGGCGGCAAACCTCCGCGACCTCCCCCGCGCCCATGACCAGGTGCCCCAAGAGCTGACCCTTCACCGAATACTCAGTGACCAGCCCCAGCTCCGAAAATTCAAATTCCCACTCCTTGCCCATGTCGTGAAGGCAGGTCCCCGCCAAAAGCAGGCTCCGGTCCACAGTCTCGGCGTACAGCTCCGCCAGGAAATCCGCCTGCCGCGCCATGTTCAGCGTGTGCATGAGCAGTCCGTTCAAAAAGCTGTGGTGAACGCTCTTTCCGGCGGGTATCGTCCTCAGTTTGTCCCCATGCTTTGAATATATCTCCTCGCACACCCTCCGGTAGTCCACGTCCTCGATTGACGCCACGTATTCCATAAGCTCCTCATACGCCGCCTTCGCGTCTATGGGCGCCGTCGGCACAAGGTCTGATATGTCAAACTCCTCGTTCTCCCCCGCCGTCCTTATCCGCTCCACAGTCGCCTGAAGCGAGCCCCGGTACTCGGAGACAGAGCCCCGGACCTTCACCACCTTGCCCTCGTCCTTTTGTCCCACGGGACCGGAGTAATCCCAAACCTTGGCGTCTATATCCCCCGTGCAATCCGACAGCGTGGCGGTGAGATACGGCCTTCCGTTATTCGACGTCTTCCCCGCCGCGGCCTTGAGGACGTAATACCCCTCAAACTCACTTCCCACAACCATCTCCGCCACACGCAAATCGCTGTACATATCCCTACCCCTTTCTGTAACGCGCTATTATTTGTCATGTGCATATTATACCCCTCCCCCGCCATCATTTCAACCCAAATTTTCCGCAAAAAAACCGCCGCGCAGGGGAAAAGCTCCCGGCGCGGCGGTTTTTTGAAATTCCGGTTATTTTATAACCATTTCCGTCTCCCCGTCGAAGATGTATACCTCGCTCAGGGGTATGGAGAAGTCGATGGCGGAATCCACGGCGGGAGTGTCGTGGGGATCGACCTTCAAAATGGCCTTGTCCTCACCGGCGGTGATGTAGACGTTGGTGTTGTCTCCCAGCATCTCCGTGAGCTCCACATCGGCGCGGACAACGTAGGCGTTGTCCTGCTTGCCAAGGACTATGGACTCTGGACGGAAGCCGAACACGATCTCCTTGCCCTCGTACTTCTTTGCCTTGTCGCCCAGCTTCTTTGTCACGTCAAGCTCGTTCTTGCCGAAGGCGAGCTTGCCGCCCTTGAGGGTGCCACGGACGAAGTTCATGGGCGGCTCGCCGATGAACCCGGCTACGAACACGTTCACCGGCTCATAGTAGAGGTCATAGGGCGTGCCCACCTGCTGGACATAGCCGTCCTTCATGACCACTATCCTGTCGGCAAGCGTCATGGCCTCGGTCTGGTCGTGGGTGACGTAAATTGTGGTGGCTCCCGTGTTCCGGTGGATCTGGGCGATCTCCGAGCGCATAGTCACGCGCTGCTTGGCGTCCAGGTTTGAAAGCGGCTCGTCCATGAGGAACACGCCCACCTTGCGGATTATGGCGCGGCCTATGGCGACACGCTGTCTCTGACCGCCTGAGAGAGCCCTGGGATAGCGGTCAAGGTAGTCCGTCAGTCCCAGTATCCTCGCGGTGTCCTTGACCTTCTGCTCGATGACGTCCTCGTCCACGCCCTGGAGGGTGAGTCCGAAGGCGATGTTGTCAAAGACCGTCATCTGCGGGTAGAGGGCGTAGCTCTGGAAGACCATCGCCACCTCCCGCTCCCTGGGTCCCAGCTCGTTGGCGCGCCTGCCGTTTATGAGGAACTCACCGCTGGATATGTCCTCAAGTCCGGCGACCATGCGAAGCGTCGTGGACTTTCCGCAGCCGGAGGGTCCGACAAAGACGATAAACTCGCCCTTTTCAATGTCAAGATTGAAGTCGTGGACCGCGTGGAAGCCGTTGGGGTAGATCTTGTTGATATTTTTAAGGCTCAAGTATGACATAGATTTGTCTCCTTACACATGATTTTTTCCGCGGGGTCAGGAAACAATGGTTTGACTCAATCCTCATCAAATCCCTCTGTCTCGACACTGTCGCAGTGGGCGGCTATGAGCTTCTCGCCCTCCACCCCCCGGAGCTTCACGTTTTTAACGCTTATTCTCCTCACATTGTCGAGATACAGCCCCAGCCTGCACCTGTCGGGAGCAAACTCCTGCATTGCGGGCTTGCCGGGCCTGGCGTCGGGGGAGAAGGAGACGCTTATGTTCTCCAACTCCACGCTCTCAATGGGACATTCCGTCAGCCCGTCTATGTAGCAGGCGGCGACCTCGGCGCCGGTGCACTCCATGTTGCGGAAGGCAAAGGAGCCCATGTGGGGCGTCCTGTCGTCAACGGGCAGCTTCTCCCTGCTCCAGACGTACTCGTCGTGAGCGTCCGGGTCACAGCAGTTGTACCACAGGTTGATGACTATCGGCGTCAGAACCCGGTCCATCTTGATGTTGTCAAAGAGGACGTTGTTTATGACGCTGTCCTTCCCCCTGCCCCTGCGGGACTTTATGCGAAGTCCCCTGTCGGTGGCGCGGAAGAGGCACTGGGTGACGGAAAGGTTGGTGACGCCGCCGGAGGCCTCGCTGCCCAGTGTCACGGCGCCGTGGCCGAACTCCATAAGGCAGTTGCGGATGGTGTATTTATCCGCCGGAGCCTTGTACTTGACGGCCATCTCCAGCTTGCCGGATTTGATGGCGATACAGTCGTCACCGACCGAAAATTTACAGCCGATGATATTGACCGTGTCACAGCTCTCAGGATTGCACCCGTCTGTGTTGGGGCTGTCCTTTGGCGCCGTGACGCTACAGTCCAAAACGGAGACATCCTTGGAGAAGAACGGGTGGATGTGCCATGTGGGTCCGTTCTTCACCGTGACCCCGTGGAGAGTTATGTGCTTGCACCTGTTCAGGAACAGGACCCTGGGACGCGCCGCGGGGAATTTGTCAAAGCCCTGCCACCAGTCGCCGTTCTGCCCGTTCCCGTCTATGGCTCCCGGTCCCACGATCGCCACATCCTCGCAAAAAGCGCCCTGGATAAGCGACTGGTACGCGGGCCTCTCAAGCCCCTCAAAGGAGGCGAGGGGTATCTCCCCGCCGGTTACGCCGTCGTGGGCGATACCGGTGATTATGGGGTATCTCTCCCTCTCCGTGGAGCCAAGGATCACCGCGCCACGGGATATCTCCAGCGTGACGTGGCTTTTCAGCGACAGCGGGAGCGTGAGATACGTCCCCTCAGGGAAGTAAAGCCTCCCGCCCTCTGGGAGCATATTGATCGCCGCCTGTATGGACGCCGTGTCCTCATGGACCCCGTCGCCCACCGCGCCGAAATCCCGGACGCTGAGACAGCAGGTCTCCACCGCCGTCGTGAGCTCCGCGCTCTCGCTCGCGCCGGAGGCGAACCGCAGCTCCACGCTGTATTTTGTCTCAGGCGTGAGCCCGTATAGGGAAAAGACATTGGTGGCGGACCGGCAGCGTTCCTCGCCGTTTACAAGTACCTCAAACTCCTCCGTAGAGAAGTGCGGCGCCGTGCCCTGAAGCTCAAAGCAGGCGGAGGTGCTGCCGCGGTAAAGGATCTTGATCATAATATCACGTTCCTCAATGGCTAGGCTTTCTGGCGTCACTGATGACGTTTTTCAGGGTGTTCCTCATCGCCACAAACAGCAGGTCCCACCCCAGATAAAAAAGCCCGAACATTATGGGCTCAACGCCCAGCGGCAATACGTCTGTCAGGTTGCCTATCCTGATGATTGCGAAATTTATCACGTTGTACGTCATGAATACCAGGAACATCAGCACGATCGCGTAGAGGATATTCAGCGGGAAGGTGGCGAAGCTCTTGCGCTTTGAGCACATTATCCACTTATCCGCCGATTTGTCGGACCGCTCGAAAAACCGAAGGGCGTTGTTGGTGAGAATGTCCGTCACCATCCCCAGCCCAATGGACGTTACAAACAGCAGATCCAGCTGGTCGGCGACGTAATTTCCCAGTCCCCACATGAAGAAGAAGCAGCACGCCGCGGCGAACCACCACTTTATGAAGCAGAAAATCACCCACTCCGCAAGCTTTATCTTGGGACCTGAGCGGTACTTCCGCAGCTCCTTCTCCGATACCGGCGGCGAATTTTCCTCGTTTGCGTTTACCAGGTCGTCCACGGCCTTGGTTTTAAGCTTGTAGTAGTCCGCCTGCTTGAGTATATCGTCGTGCGGGTCTTTCCTCTTGTTCTTTTTGCTCATTGATGTTCCTCTTTGCTGATCGGGAGGCGCTTATGTACCTCCCGATCCACATCGGCGTAAGCTTATTCGCCCGAAATGTCGATGGCCTTCATGTCGCCGTTGCCCTCGACCTCAACGGAGGTCTTAACCTTCTTCAAAAGCTTTGAGTAAACGGGCAGCAGCACCGTCAGCACCACGCTCACAATAAGGAGCACCACGTGCGTCTGGAGCATATTGTATGCCACTATGATGGACGGGGTGTCCCTCAGCATTTTCGCGGCGTCCGGGCTGTTGTTGATTGCCTTGATCACAAGGTTGGAGTAGTATACGTCGGAGAATATCACTATCCCCGCCATGACGAACAGAAGCACCACCATGGGGATATTGGGCTTTTTCCGGTACGGGAAGGCGTTGAGGCAGCACACCATGCTCAGAATCGACAGAAGCATGGTGGCAAAGCCCGCCAGCCCCATTCCGGTGGCCTGGATCTTTGCCGTGGTGTTGGAAACCGCGGTCAGATTCAGGGAGTAGAAGATGAAGGTCACCGCGAAGGCGCACAGCGGTATGAGCTGGGGCCTGCGCTTTATGGAGACCATGAACTTGCGGCAGACCTCTTTCAGGTCCATCTTGCACAGCAGCAGGCACACAAACGTCGCCAAAGCGCCGGCAAATATGACCCAGAAGCCCACCAGAACGCCATTAGTACCCGTGAAGCTGCCCCTGCACGCGAGCATGACCACCGCCAGAACCAGCGCGCAAAGCCCGCTCACGTTCTGCAGGCCGCCCTTTCCGGTGATGAGGCCCGCCACAGCCAGCGCCAGCGCCGCTATGAGCACCAGCACCGCGATGGTGACGTACACGATGGGCACGGCGAAAAGTCCGCCTATGCTGTACTCCTGCACCGCCCACTGCATGAACTGCGCGGCGGACAGGTCAATACCCAGAAGTCCGGAGAAGGGCAGGAAAAGTCCCACAACACTGACGACAAGCAGCACTGCCATAACGATGCAGCCGATCTTAACCTTCTTGTTAGTCATGATCACTTACCTCCCCTTATGGCGTTGGTGGTCTCCTTGTCGAAGAAGTGCTTTCTCGTGACGGAGAAGGACGCGGTGTCCCCCACCTTGTAGTTTTTCCACCCCTTGAGCTTGGCGGTGACCTTCACGCCCGTGTTGCCGACGGAGCCGTAAACCAGGGTGTTCATTCCCAGGTTCTCGTTGTTGGTGACCGTCACCTTGATGTCGCTGCCCTCGGTGAAGTTCTCCGGGCGGACGCCCAGGGTGATCTCCTTGCCCTCGTATCCGGCAAGCGTCGCCTTCTCCTCGGCGGTGAGCGATACCTTGAAGCCGTTGCCCTGGAGCTCGCCACCCACCACCTTCACGTCGTAGAAGTTCATGGGCGGGAGCCCGATGAAGCTCGCCACGAACACGTTGTTGGGCGTATCGTAAAGCTCAAGCGGCGTGCCCACCTGCTGTACGTGTCCCATGGACATGCACACGATCCTGTCGGCAAGCGTCAGCGCCTCGGTCTGGTCGTGGGTGACGTAAAGCATGGTCGCCTGGAGCCTCTTGTGCAGGAGCAGTATCTCGCGCCGCGTCGCTCCGCGCAGCTTGGCGTCCAGGTTCGAGAGGGGCTCGTCGAAAAGGAACACCTTGGGGTTCCTGACGATGGACCGCCCCATCGCCACGCGCTGCCGCTGTCCGCCGGAGAGCTGCGCGGGCTTTTTATTGAGCTGGCTCGTAAGTCCCAGGACCTCGGCGGCGGCCAGCACCTTCTTGTGGATAACGTTGGGATTCTCCTTGCGGAGAGTCAGCGAGAACGCCATGTTCTCATAAATTGTCATGTGCCCGTACAGGGCGTAGCTTTGGAAGACCATCGCCATGTCCCTGTCCTTGGCAGGCGTCTGGGTGATGTCCTTTCCGTCCAGGAAAAGGTGGCCGTTGGAGATGTCCTCAAGCCCTGCCACCATGCGGAGCGTGGTGGATTTTCCGCAGCCGGAGGGACCGACCAGAACTATGAGCTCGCCATCCTTTACATCCAGATTGAAGTCAAAGACGGCTTGCACGTTGTTGTCATATATCTTGTCGATATGCTGTAAGCTCAGCGTAGCCATGTCTTCATCTCCTTACGCGTTCTGGTTTTCAAGGGTCTTCATATGAGCGGCAAGCTCATTACACTTGATGTAGTTAATTACGCCCGATGCTATGAGGCACACGCCCGAGGCTATGAGGCACACCACGCACAGCGTAAACTGCGCCGAGTGCATGACCTGAATGGTCACATCCCCCACGGTGAGCGTGGCGTTGTGGGCGGGTACCGGGAGAATAAATATCCTGACAAACTGTATAACTCCCAGCGCCAGCTCGATGTAGGTGTAATTCTTCTGATAATTCTTCACGCCCTCGGAGCTCAAAAACGCCGCCAGCATGAATATCAGGTTGTAAACTATGGAGACGCCGATTATCCACCTGTAATACCAGGTCTCCACGTCGGACTGGTAGATGCTCACAAAGTAGATGACGTCCAAAAGTATGGCAAGGTAGGCAAGATTGGCTGAGGGCTTATTTTTGATGTACCTCATCCTGTCTCTTTTGATGAGACGGTCCTCGTTGGACATGCTCATGCTTTGGCCCCCTTTCCGGCAAGGAGAGCCTTCTCCTCGCTCATGAGCTTCAGCTTCCACACCACATTGGCGATGAGGGCGGCAATAACCAGCACCAACAGCCCGAACACCAGATAGTGGATGTCAAAGGCAAATGTTGACTCGGTGTACAGCGTGCCCCACATGTCCGAAAACTCCTTCAACCCCTCAAAATCCACGGTGGTGAGGAACTGCGTCCTGAACGCCTGGATCTGAATGTGGCTGTATACCGTCAGGGCCAGCCCCACGACGGAGTAGAGCCCAATGGCGATGTAGTTTGTGATGTAGTAGCGCCTGCGGGTGCTTGTATTGGTGACAAAGAGGAACGCGCCCAGAACTATCATCACAATGCTCCCTATGAGAAGCTTTTGGTTGAAGCCCTGCATATCCATGTAAATGGTGGCGCCCCCCACCTTCTCGCCGGAGGCGTATTTGTTGCCCGTACCCGTCTCGGTCTTGATGGTCACCGCCTGGTAAAGGCTGTCATAGATGTCTGTCATGATTCCCAGCGCGTAGACGAACACCAGCGCGCTGATAATGATAGCCGCCAGACAGGTGAATTTTTGGATTTTTAACTGAGTTTTGTACATGACGACCTCCTCTCAAGGATGCCGCCGCCCCGGGAGCCGGAGCTTCCGGGAATGTGCGGCGCATCCGTTTTGACTTCCCCAAAGCTTTCGCCGGGGGTCGTCTCAAAAATTTCGCGTGGGGTCAATCGAGTGGTTAAATTACTTAATGCTGTTGTAATACTCCAGGGCCCTCTCCCAGCCGGTCTGCTGGATGCTGAGCCACTGCTTGCCGCTCCAGGCGTTCAGGACGGTATCAACAGTCGCATCGGCGCTGGTGCGGGTGGAATCGGTGTAGCCGGAAACGATCTGCTGGATGAGGATGTTGTCCTCGCCCTTCTTCTGGCTGAAGTTGTCGTTGAGCTCGGTGTAGCTCTTGGCGAGGGAGTTCTCCTGCTCGGTCAGAGGCAGCAGGGTGGGAACGTTGGTGTACCAGGGGTTATCCGTAATGGCGTTCTCGGGGTGCTTGATGGTGCCGAGGGCAATGGCCCTGGAGATGTACCCGGCGCCCTCCTTGCCCACCTCATGCGTGCACTGATACTCAAAGGACTGGCTCTTGAGGAAGCTCAGGGTGGAGCCGATGTACTTACGGGCGTAGTCGGTGTAGTTGCCGTTGGTGAACTCCCACAGGTCCTCGGCGGAGGCGTCGGAGATGACGGGCCACTGCTCGCCGTTGAAGTCGAACATCTCATAGTGGTTCTCGTCGGCCATCTTCACGAAGGCGTCGGGGCCGTAGGAGAGAAGGATCTGTCCGTCCATGGTGTAGGCGTAGTCGATGAGCGCGAGGCAGGCGTTCAGCTTATCCTGGTCGCCGTTGATGCCCTCAACGGAGATGCCCCAGCCGTCGGTCTTGACGGAGCGCCAGGACTCGGTGAACCGCATGAGCTTCTCGCCGGTGCCGTCGTCCCAACGGGCCACGGGGACCATGACCGCCATGTACTTCTCGCCCTCGTCAAGAACGGTGGCGTTGTAAATGGTCTGGGTCTGGTTGTAGTCATAGTGCATGAAGGCGGCGTCCTTGTCAAGCAGGTCTTTGACCTGGGGATCGGCCTTGTTCACGAAGTCCTCACCGACGAGCCCCTCCTGGACAAGGGTGTTCATCCTCTCCATCGCCTTGTAGGTGTCTACCTCAAGGCGGGCGTCGTGCATGGCGCCGTCGCTGCCCACATAGAGGTAATCCTTGCGGGACTCAAGTCCGCGGACGCCCAGAAGGGTGCCTGCAAAGCGGAACATATCGATGCGGCGCTGGTTGTTAGCGTTCTCACGGCAGACTATGCCGCCCACGCTGTCGGTGCCGTTGAGGGTCTGGGCGTTGGCGACGACGCAGCGCAGGAGCGCCACCAGCTCGTCGGCGTCCCAGGCGGCGTTCTGACCGATAAAGAGGTTGGAACGGGTGTCGCCGTAATATCTGTTGTACGCGGTATCGATGTAGTCGCGGAGCATGTTCACGGCGTCAACGCCGCTCATGGAGCCGGCGGCGTTCATCTTCTCGATGATGTTGCCGGCGGCGTCGTAGTCCTTGGTTACCTGCTCAACGCCGGAGCCGTCGGGCTTCACAACGTCGATGGGGTACTTGCCGGATGTGGGCATGTAGGGCGTCCACGCGGGAGTGGCGGTGGTGCCGCAGGCGTCGGCGGTGAAGGCGTCGGGACCGTCAAGAAGCTTCTGTACCCAGTCAACGCGCATAAGGGGCATACGCTCGATGTCGCTGACACCGTCGAAGTAGGGGCTGACGTAGATGGCGCCGGTGTCGGTATCGCTGACGATGGCCATGCGGACGATGGGGTTGGCGTCAAGATACGCCTTGAAGTTGGGCATCTTATCCAGGTACTCGCCGATGTTCACGAGCTTGCCCGCGACGCCGTTCTCGGAGAGGAGCTCGACAGTACCGGAGACCATGTCCACCTTCCCAAGCTCATTTACCCAGTTTTTGAACTCTTTCTCCGCGCTCTGACCGGAGTACATGGAGCCGTCGATCTTGAAGTGGAGGCGGTTCTGGATCTCCACCCAGGTGGGCTTCAGGTCGCCGGTGTGATAGGTCACGCCGTCAGCCAGGGTGATGCCCTCTCCCGCCACGTCAGCGTCGAAGAGAAGACCGGTCTGCTTGCTGTTGTAGCCGACAGCCATGCGGATCTCGGTGCCCTCCGCGTAGGGAAGGTCGGGGTTCTCATAGACGTGGTTGATGGCGGTGGGGTCGACCTCAGCGCCGCCGTTTCCGTCGTCGCCGGAGGTCTGGTTGTCGTTGGTTTGGTTGTTGTTCTGATTGTTGTTCTGGTTGTTGTTGGTGTTGGTGTTCGTGTTGTCCTGATCGCCCTGATTATTGTCGGGGATCTCGATCTTGTTGCAGGACGCGGCTACCGCGACCACAAGCACGAGAGCGAGCACAACGGCGATTATGGCTCTGAACTTTTTCATAAAGATCCTCCTAAAATTTTTATATTCCTCCGGCGTCCGCCGGACGGATCACAAATAATTAAAGGCTTTTCCGTGGTCGGTTTACACTCGACCGGCTTACGCAGCCGGCCTCTGCTCTCGACCGACCGCCACGCCAGAAATCACTCCTTGACGCCGCCGACGTTCACGCCCTTGGCGAAGTATTTCTGGATGAAGGGATAGATTATAAGTATGGGGACTATGGAGCAAACCACCAGCGCGTAGATGACAGAGTCCGCGGCGTAGGGCCTGTTCCAGGAAGTGAGGAACTCAGACTCCGTGTACTGCTCCAGCGTCAGGCGGATAAACACCTGAAGGGGCTGCTCGTACTGGTTCCTTATCATCTGGCGCGCCCAGAAGTAGCCGTTCCAGCGGGAGATTGCGAAGAACAGCGCAACCGTCGCGATGGTGGACTTGCTCATGGGAAGGTAGACGTTGGTGAGCACCTGCATCTCCGTGGCGCCGTCGACTATCGCCGCCTCCTCGATCTCGGAGGGGACTCCCTCGAAGGCGTTCCTCAGAAGGATGATGTTCATCGCCGCCATGCCCATGGCTATGACCACAAGCCACTTGTCGTCCACGATTCCCACGGCGTTGAAGACCGTCCTCGTGGCTATGTAGTTCAAATACTGGGGCACGACGCCGGCGGAGAACCACATGGTGAACACCAGGAAGAAGTTGAAGGTCTTCCTGAAGAGGAGCCTCTTCTTCGACAGGGCGTAGGCGCCCAGAATGGCGGTGAACATCGCGAAGAGCGTACCGTAGAGGGTGATGAACAGCGTGTTGGAGTAGGCGTTCCAGAACATGTTGTTGTTGAACATCTGGGAGAACGCCTGGAACTGTATCCCCTTCGGGAACAGTACGATCTCGCCGTACTCCACCGCCTCGCGCCCGGATATGGCGGAGGATATGGCGAAGACGAAGGGATAGAGGCACGCCAGCGCGAACACGGTCAGCAGGGTGTAGCTTATGATTTTGAAGATCAGCTCAGTGATTTCAAGCTTTCTTTTCATGGCACCCTCCTATTAATAGAGCGACGTGTTGGACGCCTTGCGGGCTATGGTGTTGGCTCCTATGACCAGCAGCATCCCCACCACGTTGTTCATCATCTCGGCTGCCGACGCTATGCCCTGCGTCGTCTGCGAGCCCAACATTCCCAGCCTGTAGGACAGGGTGGAGACCACGTCGGCGGTCACATAGGTGTCGGTGTTGTAAAGGAGCAATACCTTTTCATAACCCACGTTCAGCAGGGAGCCGATACGGGTTATGAGCATGATGACCACGGTGGAGAGTATGCTGGGGATGACCACGTAGCGCATCTGCGCCCACTTGTTTGCGCCGTCGATCTGCGCGGCCTCATAGCTGGTGGGAGAGATGGCGATGATAGCCGCGAAGAACACTATGCTGTCATAGCCCGCGCCCTCCCAGATGCCGCTGATCTGGTAAATTGAACGGAAGAAGGATGGGTTGTTGAGAAGTCCCGCGTTTCCGGTCTCCGTTGAGATGAGCTTCAGCCCCACGAGCGCGCGGCTGATAACGCCCATACCGGCGATGGAGGACCCCTGCTTCACAAGCATGGTCACCAGAGAGGTCATGATAACGGTGGACATGAACTTGGGAAGGTAGGTGAGGACCTGGAAGACGCTCCTGGCGGCGTTTGACCTGACCTCGTTGAAGAACAAAGCCAAAATGATCGGCATGGGGAAGCCGAAGCACAGGCCGTAGAAGCTGAGGATAAAGGTGTTCCTCATGGCTCTCCAGAAGTCCGTCGAAAGCTGTGTCCCGCCCACAAGCAGCTGCTTGAAGTATGAAAATCCGGAGAAAAGCTGCTTTGACACCGGCAGAACGCCGTCGTAGACCTTGAAGCAGCTCAGGAGCTCATACATCGGGAAGTAGCGCCAGAACAGGAAGACCAGGAGCATGGGGACCAGCATCAGGTAGAGGCGCCAGTCCTTAGCCACCGTCCTGACAACGTGGAGCCAGTAGTGCTTTTCCACATCGTCCCGGACGACTTGTTCCGGATCTTCTCTGTATACGCCCGTTTCCTGGTCGTATACGAGGAAATCCGCTGCCCTAACTTTCATTTTTAACCTCCTTTTTTCTCCTTTTCCGCCTGGAGGCGGAGAAGGTAATGTTTTTGATCCTCGTAGACGCCATCCAGCCTTCTGACGATCCACGCGATCACAAGGGTAAATAGGTAAGACAGGCTGTCAGTTAGGAAGAAGCCTGCCGCCACCGCCGGCGGCTCGCCGAAAAGCATAGCCGTCAGCGCCCTTCCGCCGTGCATGAGCGCCTGCACGAGAAGAGGAAACGCGAACGGGAGGAACTGTCCCGTCCTCACCTTCTCCTTGCCCACCCCAAAGAGCAGTATCAGGGAGAGCATCGAAAAGAGGTTTCCCACGCAGTATATAACGTACTGTTCTCCCGCGGCGCCGGAAAACAGGCAGAAGATAAATCCGGAGAGGGCGGCGTGTATCCCGCCCCAGGCGCCCCAGCGCATGTATACCACCGAGGCGATTATCGCCGCCGGCGAGACGGTGTAGAGCTGGTCCGGGAACCAGACCCTCGCGGCGACTGTTGTGAGGTACTCAACTACGGCTGTGATTATGGCGAAGATTATAAGGTCGATGGCCTTGTACTCGCCCAGGCTTCTTTGTCTTTCCATAGGTTCCCCTTCGGCAAGGAATATTTTGTTTTGCGTGGCAAAACAAAAAACGCGTACGCGTTTGCCCGTCTGCGGTCGTCCCGCGGGGCGCGGCTTATCCTTTTTTACGTCAAAACGCACTTAAAACAACCCTAAATCCCCTCTTTTTAGGGTGTTTTGGGTTGGCGGCTGTATTTTTTGCCCAAAGGCTTTCGATGTTTTTGTGCAAAACGCCTACAAAACGGGCTCTTATTTGTCTAATATTATATATGATGTCGGTTTTTATGTATATGGACAAAACACGCATATTTATGAACAAAACAGATATTTTAACAAATTTTTATTTCTCCGTAACAATTTCCCCGCCCGCAAACGGCGCGGGGCAAAAAATATGCTTGAATCCCGACGCGTTTGTGTGATATAATGGATTTGACCTATATTTTTGCCGTGGTAAACGGCAAATTACACATTGAGGAGGCGTGTCATGAGAGGACTTGAGTCGAACAAAACGAAGATCCGCCACAAGATATTCACCGAGATAGCCCGCACCGCCTACGAGGGTTCGGACATCTCAAAGGAGATACTCCGCCTGCCCTACAAGATAATCCCCGGCGAGGTGGCTACATACCGGGACAGCATCTTTTTGGAGCGCGCCATAGTGGGCGAGCGGCTCAGGCTCGCCATGGGGCTTCCCATACGCAACGTGGCGGAGCAGGTGGAGCTCAACGAGGGCGTTGACGAGAGCGCCATCGCGGAGAAATACTACACCCCTCCCCTGATAAACGTTATAAAATTCGCCTGCAACAAGTGCCCGGAGAAGCGCGTGGCGGTCACGGACGCCTGCCAGGGCTGCTTTGAGCACCCCTGCCTTGAGGTCTGCCCAAGAAAGGCGATCTCCATGGTGAACGGCAAAAGCGTCATCGACGAGCACCTGTGCGTCAAGTGCGGCAGGTGCGTGGACGCCTGCTCCTACCACGCCATAGTCAAGCAGGAGCGCCCCTGCGCCGCCGTCTGCGGCATGGGAGCCATAAAGACCGACTCCTACGGCAGGGCGGAGATCGACCAGACAAAGTGCGTCTCCTGCGGGCAGTGCCTCGTCTCCTGCCCCTTCGCCGCAATAGCCGACAAGGGACAGATTTACCAGACGATAATGGCGATAAAGAGCGGCACGCCCGTCTACGCCGCCATCGCCCCCGCCTTCTGCGGGCAGTTCGGCACGCACATGACATACGACAAGATGCGCCCCGCCTTTAAAGCCCTGGGCTTTACCGACCTTGTGGAGGTCTCCATCGGCGCGGACATCTGCACCCTCCAGGAGGCCCAGGACTTCCTGCGTGAGGTGCCGGAGGAAAAGCCCTTTATGGCCACCTCCTGCTGCCCGGCGTGGACGATGATGGCAAAGAAGCTCTTCCCCACCCTGGCGGACAACATATCCATGGCGCTGACGCCCATGGTGCTCACCGGGCGGATGATTAAGAAGGACCATCCCGGCTGTAAGGTCTGCTTCATAGGGCCCTGCGCCGCAAAGAAGCTGGAGGCGAGCCGCAAGGAGATACGCTCCGACGTGGACTTTGTGCTCACCTTCGAGGAGGTCCTGGGGATGTTCGAGGCAAAGGAGCTTGACCCCGCTGAGCTGCCCTCCGATCCCATGAACGAGGCCACCGCCGACGGGCGGGGCTTCGCCGTGGCCGGAGGCGTGGCGCAGGCGGTGGTGAACGCCGCCGCGAGGCTCGCCCCGGACAGGGAGATAAAGGTCGCCCACGCCAACGGGCTTGCGGAGTGCAAGAAGATGCTGACCCTGGCAAAGGCGGGCAAATACAACGGCTACCTCTTAGAGGGCATGGGCTGTCCCGGCGGCTGTGTCGCCGGCGCCGGCACCATCGCGGCGGTGCAATACTCCGCCTCCGAGGTGAAAAAGGCCCAGGACAGCACCGACGCCAAGTGCATTTTGGAGAGCAAATACCTCCACTACCTGCCCCTCATTGAGGAGAGAGATCCTCAGTAACCTGCGTTCTTACCTCCCCTCCGGTTTTCCCGGAGGGGGGTTTTTGTGGGTATGCTTCGCAAAGGCGGCGGGTTTACGCCGTCTTTGTGCCGTCTTTGCTTTGTTTACAGTTGCATTATACTGCAAAAGCTTTGTAAAGTCAAGTAAAATATTTCTGAATACTTATATTTTGTAGGGTTGCACAAAATAAAGCGGTGGTTTGGACCACCGCTTTGATTATTTTTACTATATTTTATTTCGCTTTTTGAGAGAGGTAATTGAGCTCCAGGTGGCGGTCGGGCTCAAGGCGGCCCTCCGACACATCGTCGAACTCCTTTATGAGCTTCATGGCGAGGGGTACGGCGAGCTTGTAAAGCTCCATAAGGCGCCTGCTGCTCTCCCGGCACACGGGATTTGGCTCCAGGCTCATGACGAGGCCCGACAGGTCCTTATAATACCTCCCGGTGGCGCGAAGCGCCGTCAAAAGCACCTTTCTGGCGCGCATATCCGGCGCCAAAAGGGTGTGGAGGCAGACTGGCATGGTCCTGAGGCTCCGCTCCACGTCATGAAGGGAGATGCCGGGGTAAAAGGCGGCTATGACGGCGCAATTTCTGCGGGAGGCGACGATGTGGGCGGCGGTGTCATGGCGCAGAGGGTCGAGGCCGTCGGTGACCTCAAGCATACGGTCAAACTCCATCTCAATCTCGTTGTGGCTCACTCCCCGCTCCTTGGCAAAGCGGTTGACGTAGCCGTGGCACATGCAGTCCAGGGCGAAGTGGCACAGGCAGCCGTAAACATACGCCTTGTACATTGGGTTGTCCCTGTGCTCCCGCAGTACCTCCGCGGCGTGGGTGAACACCTGCGCGCCGGTGAGGTCGTGGGTGGCGTGACCCAGCTTTGTCACCCGGTCGGGGATCACGGGGGAGTGGTAAAAGAATATGTCGGGTCCGTGAAGTCCTATGTCAAAAAGCTCCCTGAATGGAGAGATGACACCCAGCATATCTCCCGGCAGGGCTCCGAAAACCTGCCTGCCGAGTCTAAAGTGGGCGTAAGCGCAGGGCATACAGCCGCCTCCTTTCACGTTTTTACCGCGAATTTACGGGTATTTTGAGGATTTGTCAAGCCGGTTTACAAAAATCAGGCTTACGCCGGCGCGTCACTTCATAAGAAGGCTCACGGCGCCGGGGATAACGCGGATGTCCGCCTCGCCCGGCCAGTCGGCGCGCTCGCCGTCCAGGGTCCAGGGCTGGCTGTCGGCGGAGGTTATCTTCACCGAGGGCACGGAGACGAAGGTCATGCCCTCGGCGTTGAGCTCGGCGGTGCGGAGGGCGTGGATATAGCCGTGGAGCTGTATGGGGGTCTTCTCCCTCTCCACCAGCAAAAGCTCAAAGAGCCCGTCGCTGAGGCTGACCCTGTCGCCGCTCAAATCCACCACGCCGCCCAGCTTTTTGGAGTTGCTCACCACGCACGCCAGGTACTCGCCCTCGTAGGTCTTATCCCCCGCCTCCACCTTCAGCGGTATGGGGTGGACGGTGGGGACCTCGCGTATTCCCTCCAGGACGTACGCCAAAAAGCCCAGGGTGTTCTTCATGTCCTGGGGAGTCTCGTAGCAGGTGCGGGAGAATATACCCAAAAGACCCACGTCCATGAATATGCGCCCGTTGAAGCTTCCCACGTCCACGGGGTGGGGCGTGCCCTCAAGTATGCCGTCAATGGCGGCGTTTATGTCCGAGGGGATGCCCAGGGAGCCCGCGAAGTCGTTGGTGGAGCCCAGGGGGATATAGCCGATGGGAGTTTTCAGCTTTGCCGCTATGACGCCGCTTATAACCTCGTTGAGGGTGCCGTCGCCGCCGGTGCAGACGAGCAGGTCGTAATCACCCGCGCCGGTGGCGAGCTCAGTGGCATGTCCCCGGTGGGCCGTCAGCGCCACGGTGGGGGTGTAGCCCGCCGAGGTGAGGCGGTCAACGACGGTGAAAAGCTCCGTCTGTATCCTCTGCTTCCCGGACTTTGGGTTGGCTATCAAAAGGGCTTTTTTCATAATATCGTCTCCATTCCAAGCTTATACGGCTTCATTCCCATTTTTTCGTAGAACGCCACGGCGCCGGGGTTGCAGGTCCAGGCGTTGAGGGTCACGTTGTAGCAGCCTATGGAGCGGGCGTAATCCAGGACGTAATTGTATATAGCCCTGCCCACACCGGAGCCGCGGGAGCCCTCAAGGACGCATATGTCGTCGATGTACAATGTCTTTATGGGGGTCATCACGTTCTCCCCCGCGTGGTCCTCCAGGACGCAGAAGGCGTAGCCGACGACGCCCTCGCCGCTGTCGTATACAAATATGGGGCGGGCGCTGTCCTTCATTATCCGGCGAAGCTCGCCGTCATAATATTTCCTGCCGCCGTTTTTGAAAAGGTCGGGTCTTCCCCGGTGGTGGACCAGCTCCACCTGCTCCAAAAGCCGTCCGATGGCGGGAAGGTCCCGCTCCTCGGCTCTGCGAATCTCCATCTCGCGCCTCCGAAATTATGTGCTGAAAATTTAAGGGCCGAAATTATGACCCCGGCAGGTATTATAGCACCTTCTCAGGCAAATGGCAACAATTTAACGTACACAAGTTGTTGGAGACAGTGCCGCCCCGAGGCGGATGCCTCGGGGCGGCGGGTTTCCGGGGGTAAAATTGGTTACTTGGCCTCGTAGTTGATGACGATGGTGCCGGGATCAATTTCCTGGAAATTGCCTTCGTCCAGGTCGACGAAGCCGACGCTGACCTTCAGGTCGCCGCCGCTGATGATGTCGGCGATGCAGCCATTATTGATCTCGTATGTCACGGTTTCGACCTGCTCGCCGGTGACGGTGTCGTACCAGACGGCGCCGGTCTTGCCGTCAACTGTGGCGACCTTGACGTCGGCTATCTCGCCGGTAATGACCGCCTCGGTGTCGGTGCAGTCGATGACCTTGACCTCAACCGGCTCGGAGCCGGCGGCAAGCGCCGTGGTAGCGACGCATCCCACCGCGAGGATCAGGGCAAGCAAGAGCCCGAATATCACGTGGGACCTCTTTTTTGATTCCATCATTGTTTCAATTCTCCTTTCAAGCTTTTCACGGCAGGAGGCGAAGGATACAAATGCCCCCTCCCGCCGCGTCGCGGGAGCGCAGTCGATGAGAAGATACCCGTACTCGCGCCGCCCGTCCCTGTCAAGCCCGCTGACTACCCGCTCGTCGCAGGACGTCTCCATGAGCGCGGACATATCCCGGCACATGAGGTACGCCGCCGGATTGAACCAGTGTACGGAGCGTATGACGCCGAACGCCAGCTTCCTCCAAAGGTCCAGCCGCCGGAAGTGGATAAGCTCGTGGGTGATGATGAGCCTCAGCTCGCCCTGGGAGAGCTCACGCTCGGGCAGGAGTATCACCGGCGTGAAAAATCCCACCAGCATGGGGCTGAGGACCACCGGCGAGACGTAGATACGCGCCCTTTGGCGCACGCCCGCCATATTCGCGGCGTCCTCCGCCGCCATACGCTCCCGCTCCCCGGCCTCTTTGGCGCCGGTCATCAGGAGCCTCCGGCAGCGCATCGCCTTGACGATATCCGTCAACGTGAGGACCGCCGCCACCGCAAGCCACACCGCCGCCGCAAGGTCGATATACCGCCCGTATACCGCCGCGGGGACAGCCGGACGGGGCGCGGATAGCGCGCCCGAGGGGATAAGTACCACGACCCGCGGTCTTCCCGGCAGAGCGAACCACAGCCTGTGAATCGGCAGTAAATAGAGCGCCGCAACAAGTGCCGTGGCGGTATAGCGCCATCGCTGGGTGAGCCTGTCCCCTCCCAGGTGTGAGAGGAGCTTTAAAAGCAGATATGCCGCGCCTCCCGCCAGACTCATGGAGAGGACGGAAAGAAACAGCTCCCTCATGTCCTCACTCCTTCCTGTCAAGCCACGCCCTCAGCTCACGGCGGTCCTCGTCGGACAGGGGCGTGTCGCCGCACAGCGCCGCGAAGAACCTGGCGACGGAGCCCTGGTACATTGTGTCCAGCAGCTCCCGCGCCATGTCGCCGGAGTATTCCGCCCGTGTCCTGGCGGGGCGGTAATAGGGCACCCTGCCGCTCCGCTCCGAGACGACGAGCCCCTTTTGGGCAAGGCGGGAGAGGAACGTGGCGAGGGTCGGCGCCTTCCATACCTTTTTCCGGTGCTCGGCAAAGTAGTCAATGAGCTCCGAGGCAGACATGGGCGTTTCGGAGTCCCAGAGGACCTCCATGATCTCCGCTTCCGTCTCGGACATTTTTTTGGATCGATCCATATTTTTATCCTCCTGTCCCAGTGCGTCCACTGTGGATATTGCAATATTACTACATGAGTGTAGAAATGTCAAGAGGTATTTTTACATTTGTGTAGAAATATTTTTATACTAATCCCTATTTAAAAGCTCCAACCGAGCGGCGAGGATTTTTTGGTCCAGACAAGGAAGGCGGCGCAGGTGAGCTGTGCCGCCATTAAAGTGCCACGATTATTCGGAAAGGAACCTTTCGCTCGAAGCTATTCCATTCTTCCTGCCATTTTCAGGTATTGGAGGATGAGGTCTACCGCGCCCTCGGCGCCTATTTTGGTGACGTTTATGGACAGGTCGTGTGACATGGCCTCGCCCCAGTTTTCGCCGGTGAAGTTCTTGTAGTAGTTGGAGCGGCTGCGGTCCAGCTTTTTGAGCTGCTGTTCCGCCGCCCTGTCGTCCAGCTTGTACTCCGCCTTGCACTGCTCCAGCCTGTCCTGCGCCTCGGCGTAGAGGAACACTCTCACGCAGTCCGGGTCGTCCCTGAGGAGGTAGTCGGAGCACCTGCCGATTATGACGGCGCTGCCCTTTTTGGCTATCTCCTGAATGACGTTGGCCTGGGCGGAGAAGGCGGTGTAGCTCATGGGCACGTCGTAGCTGCGGTGGAAGCCGTGCATATTGTAGGAGCTTGCCGCCAGATTGAAGAGGAAGGAGCCGGTGACGTTCTCCTCAAGCTTGCCTATGTAATCCGGGGAGAGGCCGCTCTTTTCACTGGCCAGGTCTATGATCTTCCTGTCAAACATGGGTATTCCCAGCTTCGCCGCCAGCCGGCTGCCCACAACGGTGCCGTGGGCGCCGTAGGCGCGGCTTATGGCAATGATGGTCTTCTTCATAAATGCTCACCGCCTTTTGGCAAAATAGACAAGATATTCGGATATTGCTCCATATATCTTTATATAAATATACCACGCATTTCCGTTTTTTGCAACCTGTATGAGGGAAAAAATTCATTTTATTTTCGTTGGCGTTTTGGCTTTGACTTTTTCCGCCGGCGGTGGTAAAATAGTAAAACTTATTTACCTACCCGAAAGGAAGATCAAAATGTCCCAGCCAGCGTTTAAGACCGCGGATATACTTGTTCCCGTCACGGGGGATATGGAGGATTGGAGCGTCATCGCCTGCGACCAGTTCACCTCCGAGAGGGAGTATTGGGACCGTGTGGAGGAGCGCTGCGCCGACAAGCTCTCCACACTGCACATGATATTGCCGGAGGCGTACCTGGGGTCCGTCTCGCCGCTTGATATGGCGGAGAGCGCCAACGCCGCAATGCGCGGGTGCCTTGACGCCGGGGTTTTTGAGACGCTGAAGGATTCCTACGTCTATGTGGAGCGGCACGTCAGCGCCGGGGTCCGCAGGGGGCTTGTGGGGGCGCTGGATTTGGAGGCATACGACTACTCGCCCCACTCCTCCTCCCCTGTCCGCGCAAGCGAGCGGACCGTGGCAGACAGACTGCCGCCCAGGATGAAGATACGCGAGAACGCCCCGCTGGAGCTCCCGCACATAATGGTGCTCATCGACGACCCGGAGAAGTGCGTGGTGGAGCCGCTTCGCTCCCGCACACACGCCATGAGGAGGCTTTACGACTTTGACCTGATGGAAAACGGCGGGCACATCACCGGCTGGCAGGTGTCGGGTGAGGACGCGAAGCGCGTCTCGGAGGCATTCGCCACAATGACTCTGCGCCCGGTGCAGATAGTTATCGGCGACGGCAACCACTCCCTTGCCGCGGCAAAGGAGCTGTGGAACAGGACAAAGGCGTCGCTCACGCCTGAGGAGGCGGAAAACCACCCGGCGCGGTACGCGCTGGTGGAGCTCAACAACGTTTACGATTCAGGCATCGAGTTTGAGCCGATACACCGCGTCGTCTTCGGCGTGGACCCGGATAAGCTTTTGGAATTCATGCGCCAAAAGCTGGAGATTCCCGACGGGCGGGAGATCGAATACTGCGTCGGCGGCGAGAGGCGGGGGAAAATGCGCGTGCGCGGCAGGAGCTTCGGCGGCATGATCGAGATGCTCCAGAGCTTCATCGAGGAGTACGTGGCCATGTCCGACGGGGGCGAGGTGGACTACATCCACGACGAGGAGTCGCTTTTGAGGCTCACCTGCCAGCCGGGGACCGTGGGCTTCCTGCTCCCCGGCATGGACAAATCAGAGCTTTTCTCCACCGTCATCTCCGACGGAGTGTTCCCAAAAAAGTCCTTCTCCATCGGTCACGCCAGGGACAAGAGGTACTACCTGGAGTGCAGAAAAATCAAATAAAGTATCCGCTCACCGTGAAAAACGGTGGGCGGATTCTTTTGTCGGGCTGGCGGTCAATCCGTCTTGCCGTGCTTTTTGTAGTAGAGGTAGGAGTATATCACCGGGAGGAGGGCCATGATGATCGAGGCGGCTAAGAGGATGCAGAAGGTCCATTGGGTGGAGGGGATGAAGGCGGCGAGGATAACTATAATCCCGCCGGCCGCCCAGAGCTTTCCGGCGAATCGGTGGGTGGCGTTCCAGTTGGCCTCGTCCTCCAGCGCCCACATCACCTTTATGCCGACGGTGTAGTTGCGCCTGCATTTGGGGAGGTAGTTGCCAAGCGCCGTGTACAGGACGCCGCACATTCCCGTGACGACGGAGGCGACATTCAGCTCCGCCCCCAGCGCCGCGGCGTACATAACGGCGCACACAAGCACGGAGACGAAGGGGCATATCCAGAACACCAGCCACAGGACTTTCCTCGTCTGGTTTTTCACCTTGGGGTCAAGGCTTGTGCAGAGGACGCAGAAAAGGTGCGCCGCTGCCATGAAGCCGGGGATAGCGAATACGGCGAACGCCTTGCCCGCCCAGCCGTCCAGCTCGCCGGAGACGTTCCAGTGGATGGGCATTTTCTCCGGCAGTCTGCCCCAGAGTATGAGCCCCGCCAGCATGGGCAGGAGCGTCACCAGGGTGGTCAGGATTATAATACGCTTATTCTCTTTTATCATTTTCATTTCCTCCCCTCAGATCGGTTATCCACAGCATTATCTCCTCCAGCACGGAGGCGTTGAGCTCGTAGTAGATGAATTTCCCCTCCCGGCTGTCGCGTATGAGCCCCGCGTCACGGAGCACCGACAGGTGGCGGGATATGCTGGCGCCGGTGACGGGGAACCTCTCGGCTATCTCCCCCGCCGCCATGCGGCCGGATTTGAGCATATTGAGTATCTCCCGCCGCGTGGGGTCCGCCAACGCCCGCATGGTATCCTGTAGGCCCAAATGTATCAGCCCCCTCTCATTTAACATTCAACATTTAACATTTAGCCTAAATGTTAAATGTATTGTAACACCGATCCCCTCGAATGTCAAGGGGTTTGTGAAAAATATTTTACCTCTTCATCAATCCCAGGTAGGACGCGGAGTAGCGGCAGCGGGTTTCGGGGGCGTCGTGGAACACGCCGCGCTCGGCGACGGAGGAATAAAACTCCCCGGATACGCCGATATAGTCAAGCAGGACCATGCCCAGTCCCGCGAGCCTCCTGCCCAACTCCTGGGCGCGGCGGATATCTCCCGGCGAAAGGGTGTGCATATCCCCCGGAAGCTCCCGCGCCAGCAAAACGGTCCGGGAGCCCGCGGCAACTGCCATTCGGCATATGTCCGCGTGGAGCTTTTCGCCCTCAGCCACAGGCAGGCAACGAATCGGGCGCTGCCTGTCGTCAAGGCAGAGGAGATACGCCGAGGGAGACGCGGAAAACCTGAATTTGGGAGAGACGTACCGGCGGGCGTCCTCGGGAGAGCGTATCTCAACGCCCCTGAGCCTCTCAGCCCCGGCGCGCCTTGACGCCTCGCCCACCAGCGCGAGGAGAGCGGCGGTGCCTGCGCCGACGCCGAAATTATCCTCCAGCTCCTCAGCGTTTTTGTCAAGGAGCGTCCCCACGTCGCCGTATTTGTCAAGGAGGCTCTTCGCCACGGGGCACACGTCACGGCGCCTCATGGCAAAGCACAAAAGGCCCTCCAGCACAAGGCTGTCAGGCGCGGTCCTCAAATTTTGTTCGGTCAGCAGCTTTCTTAACCTGCTCCTGTGTCCGTCGTGCTCGCCCACGCTCAGCCGCCCTCCTTTGCCCTGCCGGAGGCGGGACAGTATTCAGCCCTGACGGGCTCGCCCTCGCCGTCAAAAAAGCCCATCTCCGCCAGGGACATGTACGTCCCGCCGGACACAGTTATGTGGTCAAGCACCGGTACTGACAGGTCCCTCAAAGCGTCCATTACGCCTTTCGTCACCGCCATGTCCCCCTCCGAGGGCTCGGCGGAGCCCTCCGGGTGGTTGTGAGCCAAAATTACGGCGGAGGCGCCGGAGCTGAAGACCTGGCTCGCCACGTCATAGACATCCAGGTCCGCCGAGACAGCGTCGCCCTCGGCAAGGAGCTTGAAGCACAGGCACCGGAGATTTTCGTCAAGGCACAGCGCCGCCGTGACCTCATGGGCGCACCCGCCAAGCCTTTCCGTCAGGAGCTTCCCCGCGGCTTCCGGGGAGGCGACGGAAAGCGACCGCTCCCGGCTCTCCTCGGCGCGTCTTGCCAGCTCACCCACAAGGCGCAGGAAGCGCGCGGTGTCCGCGTCCATTCCTATGACCCTGCCCAGCTCATCCTCGGTGACATCAAGAAGCCCCGCAAAGCCTCCGAAGCCCTTCTTGAGCCTCAGCGCCAGGTTGCGCAGCTCCCATGCCCTGTCCTCCCTGAGGCAGAAGGAGAGCAGGGCGGTATATATCTCCTCGTCAAGCAGGGAATCGGCGCCGTTTTGCCTAAGTTCCGCGCCGAATTTCTCCCGAAGCTCTTTCAGGCTCCCCATAAACCCTCCGTAACCTATATGTTTTCGAAGCTTATCAGCCGGCTTGCCGGTACGTTCAGGGCGGCGGCAATTTCAAAAAGCGTGGACAGGGAGATGTTCGTCGCCATGTTGGGCGCCTCGATCTGCCCCAGAAATCCCGCGGAGATCCCCACCCTTTCCGCCAGCTGCTCCTGGGTGAGACCGCGCTTGCGGCGTATGTGCCCTATATTCAGCCCCGTCTCAATAAGCTCGTCCTTGTGCTTGTCGGATAACCCGTTTTTTACATTCATACCGTCAATCTCCTTTTTTTAATTCTAATTGAGCCGGCGGTAAATATGTACTTTCTATAAAATGTTTTTATATTCTATTATACGCAAACACCTTTTATCGGCAGTGACATTTAGTTGAAAGCCCCATAAACAGCATTCGCCCCGCAACCGTCCAACGCGATTGCGGGGCTACGCCACTTGTTCAGTTATCAAGCTTGAAATGCTCCTTCCCATTTCCCTTGCTTCTCACTCTTTCACTCAGCCTGCCCAGCAATCTCTACTGCGGTAACCTCCGCCAACGGTGCTGCGGTCTGTGCTCCGGGATGATGACTTCGGGATGGCTTGTTCATTCCGCCTTGATCTCAGCTTTGGCGGAATCCTTTGAACTGTACATCGGAATCCCCTCCTTTGCTGTGTCTACAATATACCATATTGCACAAACGCAGTCAACCCCCTTATTCGTTTTTCAGCGTTTTGACGTGAGTTTTTCGTGTTGGGTTTTTAAGCCAATGGCGTCAGGTTTGAAAAAGCAGTTAAAAACCCCGTTTAAGTGCTCTTAAACGGGATTTTTGTTCGGTTTTCCTTCTGAGCGCCCTCTAAAGGGCGTCCAAAAGCTGCTGAAAGTTCAGCCGATGACCTCGTAGCCCTGGTCCTCAACGGCTTTTTTCAGCGCGGCGTCGTCCACGGGGCCGGAGAGGGTGACGACGGCGGTGCCGGAGGTGTGGCTGGCGGTGGCCTCGGAGACGCCGGGGACCGACTCAAGCGCCTTTTTGACGCGCATTTCGCAGTGCGGGCACATCATGCCCTGGATATGAAGTGTTTTTTCCATGGTTTTTTGCTCCTTTTCCTTGTGTTTTATTTTCTTATCGTGACGGGCGTCACGAATTTTGATGAGGTTCAGCCGCAGGGCGTTGGACACCACGCAGAAGGACGAGAGGCTCATGGCGGCGGCACCGAACATGGGGCTCAGGGTGATCCCAATGCCCGTGAACACGCCGGCGGCCAGGGGTATGCCGATGGAGTTGTAGAAAAACGCCCAGAAAAGGTTCTGGTGGATGTTCCGAAGGGTGGCGCGGCTCAGGCGTATGGCGGCGGGGACGTCGGAAAGGCGGCTCTTCATCAGCACCACGTCGGCGGCCTCTATCGCCACGTCCGTGCCGGCGCCAATGGCTATGCCCACGTCGGCGCGGGTGAGCGCGGGCGCGTCGTTTATCCCGTCGCCCACCATGGCGACCTTGCCCGTTTTTTTGAGGCGGCGGATGACCTCCTCCTTGCCCTCCGGCAGGACGCCGGCTATCACCTCATCCACGCCAGCCTGCGCGCCGATGGCCCGTGCCGTGCGCTCGTTGTCGCCGGTGAGGAGGCACACCCGGATACCCATGTTTTGTAGCTGCCGTATGGCATCGGGGCTGTCCTCCTTGATTGTGTCAGCCACGGCGATGATGCCCAGGAGGCTTCCGTCCCTCGCGAAGAGCAGCGGCGTCTTGCCCTGCTCCGAAAGGCGGGCGGCGGTTTCCTCAGTCTCCGGATCGAGCTCCATATTGGAGCTTATGAATTTGAGGCTCCCGCCGGTGAGCGCCGCGCCGTTTAGTGTGGCGGCGACGCCGTTTCCGGGTAGGGCGCGGAAGTCCGTTGTTGCGGGAATGTCTATCTCAAGCCCCTCGGCGTATGCCATAACCGCCTTTGCCAGGGGGTGTTCGCTGCCCCTCTCAAGACCCGCCGCGAGGGTTATGAGCGTGTCGCGGGTGGTGTCCTCAGAGGGCAGCACATCGGTCACGCGGGGCTCGCCGGAGGTGACCGTGCCGGTCTTGTCCAGGGCGACGATCTCCACCCTGCCCGTCTCCTCCAGGGACATGGCGGTCTTGAAAAGTATGCCGTTTTTGGCGCCCACGCCGTTGCCCACCATTATGGCGACGGGCGTGGCGAGCCCCAGGGCGCATGGGCAGGATATGACCAGCACCGATATTCCCCGCGCCAGGGCGTAGCCCACGGTTTGACCCATGAGCAGCCATACGGCGGCGGTGACGGCGGCTATCGTAATCACCGTGGGGACGAAGACGCCGGAGACCTTATCGGCGATCTTGGCTATCGGCGCTTTTGTGGCGGCGGCGTCGGAGACCATTTTTATTATCTGCGAGAGGGTGGTATCCTCCCCCACCCTGGCGGCGCGGCACCTTAAAAGTCCCGCCTCGTTGACGGTGGCGGCGCTGACCCGGTCCCCCGGCTCCTTGTCCACGGGGATGCTCTCGCCGGTGAGGGCGGATTCGTTGACGGCGCTGTGTCCCTCCAGCACCTCTCCGTCCACGGGGATGCTCTCGCCGGGACGCACGAGGAAGATGTCGCCCACGCGCACGTCCTCAACGGGGACCGTCACCTCCGCCCCGTCCCGCTCCACGCTGGCGGTCTTGGGGGCAAGGCGCATGAGGGACTTCAGCGCGTCGGTGGTGCGGCCCTTGCTTCTCGCCTCCAGCATCTTCCCCACGGTTATGAGGGCGAGGATCATGGCGGCGGACTCAAACCACAGATCCATCATGTAGTCCATTACCGCCTGGGCGTTCCCGTTGGCCTGGGCGCGTGTCATCATAAATAGGACGTATGTGCTCCAGCCGAAGGAGGCGGCGGAGCCCAAGGCCACCAGGGTGTCCATGTTCGGCGCCCGGTGGATGAGGCCCTTGAAGCCGCTGACAAAGAATTTCTGGTTTATCACCATTACGGCGGCGGCAAGGAGCAGCTGCGCAAGACCCATGGCCACGTGGTTGCCCTGAAAGAATTTCGGCACGGGCCAGCCCCACATCATGTGCCCCATGGAGAAGTACATCAGCACCAGCACAAAGCCCACGGACCATATGAGGCGGCGCCTCAGGACCGGAGTCTCCCGGTCCCGCAGCGCGTCCTCCTCGGCGGCGTGGGAGGTCCTTTCCCCTCCCCCACCCTTGCGGGAGGCGCCGTAGCCGGCGTCCTCAACAGCCTTGATTATTTCCGCCTCCGACGCCGTGCCCTCCACGCCCATGGAGTTGGTGAGAAGGCTCACGGAGCAGGAGGTGACGCCGGGGACCTTGGAGACAGCCTTCTCCACCCTCGCCTGACACGCGGCGCAGCTCATGCCTGTAACATTGTATTGTACCATCTTGATCACCTACCTCATGAGCTTTTGAAGGAGCGCCACCAGCTCGTCCACGGTCCCGTCCCTGCCGGCGCGGATATCGTCGGCGACACAGGTCTTGATGTGGCTTGCCAGAAGCTCCTTTGTAAACGCGTTCAAAGCGGCGCTGGCGGCGGCGACCTGGGTGAGTATGTCCGCGCAGTAGGCGTCCTTCTCCACCATCCCCCGTATGCCCCTTATCTGCCCCTCTATGCGGGAGAGGCGGTTGATGAGAGAGCTGTACTCCTCCGGCGATCGCTGCTTTGTCTTGTGGCAGCAGTTACATTCCTGTTCCATATCTTTAATATACCCCCCTTGGGTATTTTTTATACAGTATATACCCCTATAGGGTATGTGTCAAGAGCAAAAAAAGGAGCTGCGCTCCTTTTTTTACGGTGATTTATTTGGGTTTGACGGTCGAAAACGGGTTCCTCTGGTTTTTTATTCCCAGTTTTTCCATATATCCGGGCAGTAGCCGACGGTGGCTTGTTTGCCGTTGCGGACTACGGGGGTTTTGATGAGGGATTGGTCCTCCAAGAGCTTTTCCGCTTTGGCGTCGTCGTATGCCAGGTATTTTAAAAGCTCCGCGCCCCTGGCTTTTTCGTCGATCATGTTCTCAAGGCCCACCGCGCGGCGGACAGAGTCGAACTCGCGGGGGCTCAATCCGTACTTGATTATGTCAACTGACTGGAACTTTATACGGCGCTCCTTGAAATATCTCTCGGCCTTCTTTGTGTCAAAGCACTTGGACTTGCCGAATATCTGTATATTCACCTCAGACCTCCATGATGACGGGCAGGACCATGGGGCTGCGCTTTGTCTTTTTGTAGAGGTAGTCGGAAAGGCGCGTCTTCATAGCGCCCTTTATGCCCGCCCAGTCCTTTATGCGGCGTGAGCTGCAATACTCTATGGCGTCCAGCGCCACGTCCTTCATCTCCTGCATGAGCTCGTCCGCCTCCTTGACGTAGACAAAGCCGCGGGTGATGATGTCAGGTCCCGAAACCAGGGAGCCGTCATAGCTGGACAGGCTGACCACCACGACCAGCATTCCGTCCTGTGCCAGGTGCTTGCGGTCCCTGAGGACAACGCTCCCCACGTCGCCCACGCCGGTGCCGTCAACGAATATCTTTCCGGAGGGGACGACGCCCGCAAGCTTGATGGAGCGGGCGCCCACCTCGATTACCTTTCCCAGGTCAGAGATCACCACGTTTTTCGGCGGCACGCCCATCTGCTTGGCAAGGTCGGCGTGGATCTTCAGGTGCCTGTACTCGCCGTGGACGGGAATGAAAAATTTGGGTTTGACCAGCGCCAGCATGAGCTTCAGCTCCTCACGGCAGGCGTGGCCTGAGGCGTGGAGGAGGGCGCTGCGCTCATATACCACCGTGGCGCCCTTGCGGAAGAGCTCGTCAATCACCTCGGTGATGGAGTTCTCGTTTCCCGGTATGGCGGAGGCGGAGATGATTATTTTGTCGCCGGGCATGATCTCCACCTGCTTGTGCTCGGAGAAGGCTATGCGGTGAAGGGCGCTCATGGTCTCGCCTTGGCTGCCGGTGGAGATTATTACAACCTTGTCCTTGGGAAGCCCCTTTATCTGGGTTATGTCAACCAAAATCCCCTGGGGGATGTCCATATAGCCCAGCTCCGTTGCCACGCGCAGGACGTTCTCCATGCTCCTGCCGGTGACGGCGACCTTGCGCCCGTACTTTCTGGCGCAGTTGATAACCTGCTGGAGGCGGTGGACGTTGGAGGCGAAGGTGGTTACAATTATGCGTTCGTGGCAGTCCTTGAACTGGTTCTCAAAGTTGGCGGCGACCACGCTCTCCGAGAGGGAGTAGCCCTGATTTTCCACGTTGGTGGAATCGGACACCAGCGCCAAAACGCCGCGCTTTCCCAGCTCGCCCAGGCGCGCAAGGTCGATCATGCCGCCGTCGATGGGTGTGGTGTCTATCTTGTAGTCGCCGGTGTGTATGACGACGCCCACGGGGGTCTTGATAGCCAGAGCCACGGAGTCGGGGATGGAGTGGTTGACGTGGATAAATTCCACCTTGAAGCAGCCTATCCTCACGCTCTCCCCCGCGTGGACGGTGTTGAGCTTCACCTTGTCGGCGGTGCCGTGCTCGGTGAGCTTGATGTTCACCAGGGCGTTGGTGAGGGGGGTGGCGTAGACGGGCACGTTCATGAGCTCGTCCATGACGAAGGGCATTGCGCCGATGTGGTCCTCGTGTCCGTGGGTCAGGACTATGCCCCGGACACGGGTCTTGTTCTTCACAAGGTATGTGATGTCGGGTATGACGGAGTCGATACCGTACATCTCGTCGTCGGGGAAGCCGATGCCGCAGTCCACCACCATGATGTCCTGGCCGTACTCATAGACGTACATATTCTTCCCGATCTCGTTGAGGCCGCCCAGGGCGACGATCTTCAGTTTTTCCTTTGTTGACACGCGAAAATCTCCTTTAAAATAATAAAAATACGCAGGCACACGCACATAAAGCCCAACAGGATACGCTTTTCCGGCCCTGAATCGCCGTAAAGCAAGCCTCCCGCTGAACCGAATATGTATGTATGTTTATAAATTCAAGTGCCTTTTGGCACATAAATCCGTTTTTGGGAAAATCCCGGTTTTTATGTATTGTATCACAGATCCCGCGATTTGTCAAGTTTAAGCTTGGGCGGGTAAAAAAGCCTGAGGCGGCGGGGATATGGGGGGCCCGCCGCCTTGATTTTACCGCTTTATTCGCGCGAAAAAAGGGGAAAAGGGTTATTTGTAGAGCTCGGACAGGGCTTTTTCCACATCGGCGTATACGCGGTCGGGGTCCAGGGTGGTGAATTTGCCGTGGTCGTAGAGGATATTCCCGTCGACCACGGTCATGACCACGTCGGAGCCCTGGGCGGAGTATGCCACAAGCGCCAGGGGGTCAAGGTTGGGGCGCATATGGGGCGCCGTCAGGTCCAGGGCGGCGAAATCCGCCTTTTTGCCAACACGAAGCTCGCCCGTGTCTCCCCTGCCCTGAAGCCTGGCGCCGTTGACGGTGGCCATTGCTATAGTATCCGCCGGCTTCATAATTGTGGGGTCGCCGGATACGCCGTTGTGTATGACGCTGGCAAGGTGAAGCTCCTCCAGCATGTTGAGGTTGTTGTTTGACGCCGCGCCGTCGGTGCCAAGGGCGACGTTTATGCCCATATCCAGCATTTTTTGCACCGGAGCGACGCCGCTGCCAAGCTTTAGGTTGCTGGAGGGGCAGTGGACGGCGGAGACGCCGCGCCTTTTCATTATTTCCATATCCTCCTCCGTCACCCAGACACAGTGGGCGGCGAAGGCGCGTGAGTCGAAGGCGCCCAGGCTGTCGAACCAGGCGGCGGGGGTGAGGCCGTATTTTTGGACGCACCCGTCGTGCTCGCTTTTCGTCTCGGACATATGGATATGGAGGTTGCCGGCGTTTTCACGGACGAAGCCGGCGTAATATTTCACCACGGGGGCGGTGCAGGTGTACTCCGCGTGGACGCAGAAGTCGATTTTCAGCCTGCCATTACCGGCGTTGTTGTACGCCTTGAAGAGCTCCAGGGACTCCCTCACCCTGAAATTGTCCTCCACGGGCTCTGAGGGGTCGAAGCACTGGACGGGGCGGCAGAGGTTCGCCTTTATCCCCGACGCCAGCACCGCCTCGGCGGTCTCGCGCGGCTCCATGTACATATCCGTGAAGCTCGTGGTGCCGGTGGAGAGCATTTCAAGCAGAGCAAGCTCCGTGCCGGTGCGAATGGCGGAGGGGGTGAGCCGGTCCTCGATGGGAAAGACGCTGTCAAAGAGCCAGCTTTGCAGCGGAAGGTCGCTCCCCACCCCGCGCAGAAGGGTCATGGGCGTGTGGGTGTGGGCGTTGACAAGGCCGGGGATGAGCATAGTGCCGGTCATGTCCCGTACCTCGTCGAAGTCCGTGGGCTTTTCGGCGCCGATGTAGTCTATCGTGTCGCCGTTGACGGAGAGGAAGCCGTTTTTTATATACTCAAAGCCGTTTTTGCCGGTGCTGAGAATATCGCAGTTGGCGTAAAGACGTTTCATGCCGTTTTCCCCCTTCATATGTGGGCGATGATGTCCTTCACGTAGTCGGTGAAGGGCGCCTCGATGGAGTTGGCTGTCTCGATGACCTCCTCCGCCGTAAGGGGCTGAGGCAGGACGCCCGCCGCCATGTTCGTCATGACGGAGAGGGCCAGGAGCGGAAGCTTGCAGTGGGAGGCGGTCAGCGCCTCGGTGACGGTGGACATTCCCACAGCGTCGCCGCCAAGGGCGCGGATTGCGCGTATCTCCGCCGGTGTCTCGTACTGGGGGCCGGGGGTGAACCAGTAGACGCCCTCGTGGACGGTGAGGGGCGAGCCTTCGGCAAGCTCCAGGGCAAGCTTTCGGAGCTTTGGCGTGTATGCGGAGCCCATGTCAAAAAAGCGGGGCCCGAACTCGTCGATGTTGGGGCCGCGCATCGGGGAAGCGCCCATGAGCTTTATGTGGTCGGAGATGACCATGATGTCTCCGGGCTTGTAGCTTTTGTTCACGGCTCCGGCGGCGTTGGTTAGGATGAGCGCCCGGATGCCCAAAAGCTTCAGCACACGCACGGGAATGGAGAGCTGCTCAAAATCATAGCCCTCGTAGTAGTGGAACCTGCCGGACATACAGACCACCTTTTTCCCGTTGACTGTGCCGAATATCATCTGCCCCGCGTGGCCGATGGCGGTGGAGCGGAGGAAGTTGGGTATTTCGGCGTAAGGTACCGTTATGGGGTCCTCTATGTGTCCGGCGAAGTGACCGAGGCCAGACCCCAGGACGAGCCCGATCTCAGGCGCGCCGCCGAATCGCTCCAGAAGATAATCCGCGGATTTTTTGTAATATTCGTAGGTGTAAGCCATTTTTGCTCTCCTTTCAACCGCCGCGCGGTGCTTGATGGGGCTATTTTACTACATCCGCGCCGTAAACACAACAAAAATCCTCTTTACTTCCCGGCGCGGCGGTGATAAAATCAACCTATAATTCATTTACGGAGGATATTATGAGCGAGATAAGAGATATTTCACTGGCGCCCGCAGGGGAAAAGAAGATAGCCTGGGCAGCCAGGTACATGCCACTTCTGCGGGACATCGAGGAGGAATTCAAGCGAAAAAAGCCCTTCAAGGGGCTGAAAATGGCGGCGTCGCTCCACCTTGAGGCGAAGTCCGCTGTGCTCTGCCGCGTGCTCATGGAGGGCGGCGCGGACCTGAGGATAACCGGGTGCAATCCCCTTTCCACACAGGACGACGTGGTGGCGGCGCTGGCGGACCGGGGCGCGGAGGTGTTTTCCTGGTACGACTGCACGCCTGAGGAGTACGACAGGCACCTGGCGAAGGCGCTGGAATTCGGGCCCAACATCATAATCGACGACGGCGGGGACCTGGTTTCCATGCTCCACAGGAGCATGCGGGAGCTCCTTCCCGGCGTAATAGGCGGGTGCGAGGAGACCACCACCGGTATTATACGCCTTCACGCGATGGAGCGGGAGGGGGCGCTTAAATTCCCCATGCTCACCGTCAACGACGCCAGGTGCAAGCACTTCTTCGACAACCGCTACGGCACGGGTCAGTCTGTCTGGGACGGAATAAACAGGGCGACCAACCTGGTGGTGGCGGGCAAGAACGTGGTCGTCGCCGGCTACGGCTGGTGCGGCAGGGGCATAGCCATGAGAGCGAAGGGTCTTGGCGCCAGGGTGACCGTCACGGAGGTGGACCCCGTGAAGGCGCTTGAGGCGATGATGGACGGCTATGAGGTCAGGACCATGGACGACGCCGCGGAGTACGGGGACCTGTTCGTATCCTCCACCGGCTGCTGTAAGGTCATAACGGAGCGCCATTTTGAAAAGATGCGCGACGGCGCCATTTTGTGCAACGCGGGGCACTTCAATGTGGAGGTGGACGTGGACTGGCTTGAGGAAAACGCCGTCTCAACCTCGGAGGGGCGCACCTCGGTGACCCGCGGCTACACCCTCAAAAACGGCAGGACGCTGTTTGTCCTCGCCGAGGGCAGGCTCGTTAATCTGGCGTCCGGTGACGGGCACCCGGTGGAGATAATGGACATGAGCTTCGCAATCCAGGCGCTTGCCGCGAAATATATCGCCGACCACAGGGACACCATCCCCTGCAAGGTCATCGAGATACCCGACGACATCGACTACGACGTGGCGCGCCGCAAGCTTCGCTCCTGCGGCATGACCATAGACACCCTCACCGAGGAGCAGAAAAAATATCTCGACTCCTGGGCGCTTTGATTTTAAAGTCACACGCCACGATAAAGCCATTGTAAGAGATATACAGGGATGTATTTGCCTCCCCGACGGTACCCATACGGTTTAACTAAAACAGCTTCACCTTCCCTTTTCATACCGGGGAGGTGAAGCTGCGGTTTTATTGGCTCAGTTCGGGCAGTTTGGCGTAATCGGTGAGGGCGATTCGGTTGTGGCGGAGGAGGTTTTCCGGCAGGGCGTTCAGGGGGAACCAGCGCAGCTGGGTCACCTCCTCCGGCTGAAGGCGCGGCTCGCCCTCGAAGGCGTGGCAGTAATAGACGATATCCACGACCATGACCTCGTCACCGTTGGGGTATACGTGGCGGAAGCCGGGACCGGAGTATACGCCCAGGAGCCGGGGCTCCACCGGGCGCACGCCAAGCTCCTCGCCTACCTCACGGTACAGCGCCTCCTCCACCGTCTCCCAAAGCTCGATGGCGCCGCCGTGGTTTGCCCACTGCCCGTCGTCGGCGCGCTTCTGGAGGAGGACGTTTCCCCTGCCGTCGCCGATGATGAGGCAGGCGCAGGGCATGATGAGCGGGCGGTGACCCACGGCTTTGCGAAGCTCGGAAATGTAGCCCATATCAGCGCCTCCTTGACGCGACAAGGCGGTTTATCGGCACGCCCTGCTCGCGGAATTTTGCCTCGTAGTCCGTCATACAGCCGCCCGCGCCGCCGGAGTGCAGGTCGTTGGTGACCTCCGAAAGCTCCCAGCCCTCCGCCTTGAACTGCTCCAGGGACCAGTCAAACAGGGGGAGGTTGTCGGTTTTGAACCATATCTCGCCGCCGGGCGTGAGGAGCTTGTCGTATATTTTCAAAAAGGCGGGAGCCGTGAGCCGCCGCTTGAACTGGCGCGATTTGCGCCAGGGGTCGGGGAAGTTGATGTAGATGCGCGAGACCTCGCCGGGGGCAAATATGTTTTCGCAGTTTACGGCGTCAAAGTCGAGAAAGCGTATGTTCTCAAGCTCCGCCTCCCTTGCCCGCTCCATGGCGACGACCATGGCGTCCAGGACGCGCTCCACGGCGCAAAAGAGAACATCGGGGTTTTCCCGCGCCATTCCCACGGTGAAGCGCCCCTTTCCACAGCCCAGCTCCAGATGCAGCGCCAAGTGTCCGGGGAAGCTCTCAAGCCAGCGCCCCTTGAATTGCTCCGGCTCACGCTCCAAAAGATCCGCGCACCGCTCCACCCTTGGGATAAGATTCGGTTTTTTCCTCATTCGCATAGTTATCACCCGCAAAAAAGTTTTCTCCATTGTACCACACGCCGCCATAAATTCCAACCCAATGTTTATAAATCTTTGATGATTTAGTCAAAAGCCTCCCCACGGCACTTGAAATTTTGAGCGCGCCGTGCTACACTAACGGCAGGAAACGGAACGTATTCCAAAGCGAGGAGTGATACGGTTGATCGTTAAATGGGAGGTGACCCTGCCGGGGCTCTCCGGCGATGAGGTCAGAAACGCCTACGTCTACCTTCCGCCAAAGGCGGAGACGCATCCCGGCACACGGTTCCCGGTGCTATATATGTTTGACGGGCATAACGTCTTTTTTGACGCCGACGCCACATACGGTAAAAGCTGGGGCATGAAGGAATACCTGGAGGAAACAGGCACGCCCCTTATCGTCGCCGCGGTGGAGTGCAGTCACGGCGCCAACGGCGAGAGGCTTTCGGAGTATTCCCCCTTTGATTTCCGGGCGCGGGAATTCGGGGAGCTGCCGGGACGCGGGCGGGAGACGATGGAGTGGTTCGTAAACTCCTTCAAGCCGCACATCGACAGCCGCTACCCCACCATGCCGGACCGGGAGCACACATTTATCGCGGGAAGCTCAATGGGCGGGCTCATGAGCCTTTACGCCGTCACGGAGTACAACAGCGTCTTTTCCAAAGCGGCGGCGCTGTCGCCCTCGGTGCTGGTGGCGCCATCGGAGCTGGACAGGCTGCTGCGCTCCGCGCCGCTTGAGCCGGGCACCGTGGTTTACATGGACTACGGCTCCCAGGAGATGAAGCACCTGCCCGGCGCGGTCCTGGCGAGGCGTTTTGCAAAGGTCGCGTCAATACTCATTGAGCGCGGCGTGTTTGTCACCGCCCGTATCGTACCCGGCGGCGAGCACCGCGAGGCGAGCTGGGAGCGGCAGATTCCATTTTTTATAAATACACTTCTCTACGAAAAATAAAGAAGGAAACGATGAGCACCATGAAAAACGTTATTTTTATCTCCCCCAACTTTCCCGCCAACTACTGGCTCTTTTGCCGTGAGCTGAAGGCGGACGGCATGAACGTGCTGGGCATAGGCGACGAGCCATACGAGAGGCTGAGCGCCGGGCTCAAGGAGAACCTGACCGAGTATTACAAGGTGGACAGCCTGGAGAACTACGACTCGGTCTACCGCGCCGTGGCGTTTCTCATATTCAAGCACGGTCCCATCGATTGGCTGGAATCCAACAACGAATACTGGCTTGAGAGAGACGCAAAGCTCCGGACGGCCTTTCACATCACCTCCGGCTTCCAGGAGGCGGATATGCCATCCATCAAGCTCAAATCAAAGATGAAGGAATTCTACCGAAGGGCCGGCATACCCACGGCGCGCTACCACATTGTGGACGGTTTGGAGGATTGCAGGGAGTTCATCGCCCAGGTGGGCTGGCCGGTGGTGGTCAAGCCCGACAACGGCGTCGGGGCCTCCGACACCCACGCGCTGAAAAGCGATGATGACCTTGCGAAATTTCTTGAAAAGCGCAAGCCGGGCGTAAGCTATATAATGGAGGAGTATGTCCACGCGGAGGTCAACTCCTACGACGCGATCTATGATTCCCACGGTGAGCCGATGTTTGAGACAGGCAACGTCACCCCCGTGTCCATAATGGACATCGTCAACGACGGGGACAACTCCATCTACTATATCCTCCGGGACCTGCCAGAGGACACGCGGGCGGCAGGCAGAGCCACCGCCAAGGCATTTGGCGTCAAGAGCCGCTTCATCCACTTTGAGTTTTTCCGCCTCTCCGAGGACCAGGAGGGGCTTGGCAAAAAGGGCGATCTGGTGGGACTTGAGGTCAATATGCGGCCCAGCGGCGGCTACACGCCTGACATGATCGACTACGCCCACGGCACCAATGTATACAAGGTTTGGGCCGATATGGTCGCCTTTGACAAGACAAGTATACCCGAAGAGGATCGCTTCTTCTGCGCCTATCTCGGCAGGCGGGACGGCAAGAAATACGCCATGGGGCATGAGGACCTCATGCGAAAATACGGCGCCCGCATGAAGCTCGTCGGCCGCATCCCGCAGGTGCTTGCGGGGGCAATGGGCGACCAGATGTATATCGCCGTCTTCCCCACACGGGAGGAAATGGATCAATTTTACCAGGACACGCTGGCATGTCAGTGACCGCGGGACCGTCACCGGTCCCGCCCGGTTGTTGTCAGCATCGCACCCCGGCAAAAAATCCGCCCTCACCCCTTGCAAAAAGGGCGAAACTATTATATAATTTTTCAGTGCTCGAAAACCTCCTCAATCGGTCACACCGAGCGCGAAGATACGGCGAGGTTGGCAAAGTGCGAGGCTTGCCTCTAAAAATCCGCACTGCTTTATGCGCTTTGCCGTTTCCCCCCCCCGCAAGGAGAGGCATGAAAGCCGAATATCCGGGTGTAGCCCAGTTGGTAGGGCGCGACATTTGGGAGCGGGTAACATCGGCGGAGGTCTGTTAAACGTCAACCTCTCAAAAGCCGCACGGCTCTAAGCGGTTTTCCGTTTCCCTTCCCCGCACAATCCCCCGTAAAAAGGGGCTTGACCACATAGTTGACCACAACTGTGAAAACCGAAAATTAAATATCCGGGTGTAGCGAAGTTTGGTATCGCGCTTGCTTTGGGAGCAAGAGATTTCGCAGGTTCAAATCCTGTCACCCGGACCATTTCGAGTGTTCATAAGGTGTTTGACCTTGTGGACACTCGATTTGTTTTTCTATGTATGAGCAGGCGGAGCCTGCTCGTTTTTTATGCGGGGATGTTGTCGGTGAGGTACTCCACCGCCACCCCCTTGCGGGTGTCGGCTTTGTAGTTGGCGCGTGGGCTGGGCCACTCGATGTAGCCTACGAAGCGGTAGTAGATCACGATGCGCTGGGTGCGATTTTTGCCGACGCCTTCCGTCTCGTAAACGTCAATGTGGTCGATGAGCTCCCTCAGGAGCGGGGAGGTCAGGTGGTCCATGCGCATGAATTGGCGGATAGCGTTGATGAAGCTGTCCCGCTCCCGCTGGTGCTGGCCGGATTCGGCCAGCTTTTTGCGGAGGGCGGAGATTTTCGCTTTCAGATCCATCCGCTCCACCTCATACTTGTGGCTGAGCTGCATGAACCATTCATCGCTTACCTTGCCTGTGGCGTTATCCTCGTAGAGCTTTTCATAGAGCTTAGAAACGGTGTCGTTGCGGACGAAAGCTTTCTGAAGCTCCTCCTCATCCCGCTTCCGCTCCTTTAGAAGCTCTTGGTCGGTTTTCCGGGCCAGCATCTCTGCAAAGGCTGCCTCGTCGTTCCGCAGCATCTCGGCCATCCGCCGGAGCTCCAGCGTCACCACCTGCTCAATGGCGTCCGCCCGGACGTAGTGACGCGTGGGACAGCTCCCTCGGTAGTCCGAGACGTAGTTGGAGCAGGAGAAAAAGTGGATTTCCTTGTTGTTGGAGAGGGTGTGGTAGTGCATCTTCTTGTGGCAGTCCCCGCAGTAGAGAAGGTCGAAGAAGATGCTCTTTCCGCCGTTCTCCGGCTTCGGAGCGCGGCGTTTTGTCCTGGCAGTCAGGGTCTGCACCCTCTCAAAATCTTCTCTGACGATGATGGGCTCGTGGACATTCTTGAAAATCGCCCAATTCTCCGGGTCGTTCTCCATCCTCCGCTTGTTCTTGAAGGACTTGGAGTAGGTCTTGAAGTTGATGACATCCCCGCAATATTCCTGCTGGGAGAGGATTTTCTGAACCGTCGTTTTGCACCACTTGTACGGGTTTGGCTGAGTGTTCTTCCCGCCCCGCGGGAGGCCCTTACTCTGCCAGTAGGCCATAGGGACCAGTACCTTCTGTTCCTGGAGTATTCCGGCAATGACCTCATTGCCTTTCCCCTCCAGACACATCTTAAAGATGCTCCTGACAACCTCCGCCGCCTCCGGGTCGATGATCCACTTTTTCTTGTTCTGAGGGTCTTTTCTGTACCCGTAGGGCGGCTGGGAGAGGGGTTCGCCGGCGTTCCCCCGCAGGCGGTGGGAGGAACGGATCTTCTTGGAAATATCCCGCGCGTACATCTCGTTGAGGATATTCTTGAACGGCGCAATCTCGCTCTCCCCCTCCTCGCTGTCGATGCCGTCGTTGACAGCGATGAATCGTATGCCGTGGTCGGGGAAGTAGGTGTCCGTGTAGTTGCCGACAGAGACGTAATCTCTCCCCAAGCGTGACAAGTC